>PCBK01000081.1 GCA_002731275.1 Deltaproteobacteria bacterium
GAGTTCGTAGGAAAGAGAAGAGGATGCTCCTTCGTATGCGAGATTTTGGCCTTGTCGTCGTGTCCATGCTTGGATGAGGTAGGTACCAGCATTCGAGCCCGTTGTATTCCAAGAGAAGGTGGTAGAGGCATCCCAATCACGAAGTACGCTCCATGTGCCTGAGGGATTACGTAGGTATAGTTTGTATTCGGGTGTACCGTTTATGCAGGAGGCCGAGGAGGTCAATGTGATGGAGGTTCCGACAGCTTGGGGAGCTGTCGGGGCGGCAGAGAGTGTGACAGTACAATCTCCGACGACTTGTTGTCCGAGCACGCTGTACTCAGGGGAAGTACTGGAGCAGGCTCCAAACAGCCCAAGTAGTAAAATACCGAGCAGGGCGAGTGGGTGGGGTTTCATGAGAGAGCCTCCTTTTATCCATCAAAGGATGTTGTTGGGTTTCAACAACCTACATTAAGATGTTACTCTTAAAGTTGTGAATGATTACACTCTTTTTTTCAGAATCTTGCTCAGGAGGCCTTTGTTCCGTAAGTGATGTAGTTGAGTACAATGACAGCTTCCGTCAGTCCTTGTCCACTTGAGCCATTTGTTCGTTTGAGACCAAGCACCTGTCCTTTGGACAGATATCTTGGTGAAGTATCTATCAGCGTTCCCATCGAAGTTGCAACGAATGCCTCGACAGTTGTTGTGTTGAGATCCAGTGTGAGGATGCTTGTTCCTCCTGTTGGGGGAGACGGATCTTTGACGATCTCCAGAATATCCCGGTCAGAGCCTGCTTCAAGTTTGGAAGCGTTGACAAGGAATACAGACAACAAACAAATATCGCTTGGGGCTGAAAATAGCGGGTACTCGTTGGATGCATCTGTTTCTGGGACGTTTCCTATTTTGCAAGAGACAGTTTCTCCTTGGATGCCAGCTGTTCCGATGTTTATGTTTTTGTCTTGGTTTATGCATTGATTATTTTTCAGGAAGATGTCCTGTGCACCATCAGCGATGTTGATGCCGATGGTTTGGAGCCCATCGTTTGGTAACGTTTCATCATTTGCGAGAAAATTTCCAGTAAGACGGACATTTCGAGAATAGTTAGTGATATTGATACCTGGAAAGGTTTTGGGAGGAATTGCGGCTTTTCCATTGTTCACGCTATGGTTATGAGCGACTGTGATATATTCAGAATAGACTTGTTTTGTATCGTTTCCTTGGATTTGGATTCCACCAGAGTTGGTGTCAAGATCCTCGTCCTGGCAGTTCAAGAATACATGATTGCTGATGATGTCGATGTATCTGCCACTGCACCAGATCCCATAGAATTGGTTCTCATAGATTTGGTTGTCGACAACTTGGACGAAATAGGGCCATTCTCCGTCAAGCGCAACAGAGATGACTTTGATGCCACTTTCATTGTTTGCTCTGAGAATGTTGGCCTTCACAATGACCTGACGGTTTTTGCCCCGGGTGTATGGAGGGTAGTTGGTTTCGTCTGTTTTGATGTCGATTCCTTGTACACCATTTCCTTCGCATATGTTGTTGATGATAACGACTCGATCGCCCGATGCGAATAGGTCGATTCCATCCCCCTCATTCTCAGAGCAGATGTTACCCTGAATCAGAACGTCTTTGACAGATTTCGTCAACTTGATACCGTCCGAGGATTCGTTGACGCCTCCAGTGCAGAAGTTACTGATGATCTTGAGATCGCGGATCTCCTCTTCGGCGATGCCTCCCAACTCGGAATTTCCTACATATATCGAGTGATGTCCATGAACGTAATTGTCCAGAAAGGTGACATTGTTGATCTTGTCTCCTGCATTTGGATTGATCCAGATACCAGCGTGACCTCCATGAAAGTAGCATTTTTGGATCAAAATATTCTCACAACTCCCTGTAATCTCGATTTGACCCTGACCACCTCCAGAAGCCCCCGAGAGGGAGAGGCCTTCAATTGTTGTGTTGGATGCTCCGATGAGTTCAAACATGGGTGCTGTTCTCGGAGTCCCTCCTGCAAAGGTCGATATCTTCCCCTGACCACGAAGGTTGACGTTTCCATAGAGTTTGATCGATGTCGAAGTGGACATGTTGATGGTGACTTTGGGAATCAGGACATCCCCACCGTTGCAACAACCCCGGAGAGAATTCGTGGCTTCTTGGAGAGCTTCTTGTGTGGTACCGAACCATCCCATGTGGACTTCTCCACCCTCTGCAAAAACGAGGTTTCCGCTACCCGATTTTATTTTCATCGCGGGAGGAGCAGATATGTTGGAAGGACTGGCGATTTTCACAAGAACGCTTGTGTTGATGTTGAGTTCACCCTCATCCACAAAGATGATTTTGAAGCTTTGTGGGATTTCCAGGTCAGCACTTATTGTTAAGGATGTGTCGATGACACCTGTGAATGGAGTTGAGCCTTCAGAAGCGATGGCTGCGGCTAAGTCTGTGATCTTTTCAAACTTGTACTGTACCATGTTTTTTCCTTCAAATGGTGATGTACTCGATGATGACACAGCCTTCATCGAGAGCATGCCCTGTCCCACCGTTGGTTTTTTCGAAGGCAAGGACTTCATCTTTCAAAATGTGTTTGTAGGTCGCATCGGGATTTCCGAGTGATAGAGCCTCAAACCCATCGATCGTTCCGGAACCTGAAGTGTCGGTTGAAAATACTGTGTTGTTCGTATCTTTGTCCACGTATTGCTCGATGTTCAAGATAGCGTAGTTGGTTCCTCTTGTGATATCTGCTGCGTTGATGTAGTAGGCCGAGACAAGACAAAGGTTGGATGGAGCGACAAAGAGAGGGCGTGTTCCTGTATCGCCGCTCGTGTACGATCCTATTTTGCAGACGAATCTTTCTCCTGTCACTCCTGCTCCGTCCACGATGTGGATATTTTTTTCTGTGTCATGCCCTTCGACTCGGTTATTTTTGAGTAACAGTTCTGTGACAGTACCTTGTACCCAGATCCCGTATTCCTGGACATTTTTGTTAGGCATGTGGATGTCATTGGTAACCGTGTTTCCTTCAACGTTGATGAATTTGACATAGTCGGAGATCGTGAGTCCTGAGTTGATGATCTCTATCGTTGTGCTCAAGGTGCCATTGTTCACGACATGGTTGTTTGTGAAGGAGATGTATTCTGTACGTTGGTCATCAGCGGATCCGCTTCCTCCTATGTAAACGCCAGGGTAATGTCCTGCGCTAGAGGTGCAATTGTGGGAGATGGTGTTTCCGTCAATGCTGATCTGACGTCCGCGACACCAGATCCCGTGTTGAAAGTTTCTGTAAATGTCGTTGTTGGAAATGTTGAGTAGGTACGGCCAAGCGTAGGTGTTGTTTGGTCGGGATATTCGGAGCCCATCTTCCTGGTTTTCGCGGATGATATTGGCAAGAATTTCGATCTCTTTTGCTTGCTCCCAATCCTCGCTATCTGTTGCTAGGTTAGGCTCTATGAAGATTCCATGTTTACGGTTTTGAGCGATTTCATTGCCGATGATACTTACTCGTGTTCCTGACTTGGAGAGTTCGATGCCATACGTTCCACAGTTTTGGATGATGTTGTTCTGGATCAAAAGATCCGTGATGGATTGGTACACAAAAATGCCGCTACCTTGTGTTTTGCGGATGAAGTTTCCGATGATTTGTAGGGCTGTGCTCTCTTTCAGAGTTTGTGCGTTGCTACTTCCCAAGTAGATCGCGTAGGAAAAGTTTTCCAAGACGTTATTGAACAACATGATCTTTTCAATCGTGCTGTCATCAGGACGTGACCAAATCCCTGCGTAACCGTTCTGAAAGGCGCAGTTTTGGATCGTGATGTCGTGACTACTTCCTGTCAACTCGACTTGTCCGAATGTTGCAGTGTCATTCGTGCAGTCAATGCAAAGATCTTCTACAACAGCATTTGTGACATCTTCGATTTTGAGGATTGGGCCTGTTCGTGTACCGATGCTTTTGAGAATGGTTGCTCCTCCCATACCTCGAAGGGTGATGTTGCTTTTTAAGCTGATCGTTCCTGATGCAGGGATACTGATCTCTTTTGCGGGGAGTTGGACAATACCACCACCTGCGTTGCTGATGGCATCGATGGCTTGCTGGATCCCGGAAATGCCACTCCCCCACCAGCCAGAATGGACAATGCCTCCAGCGCCTGTTGAACGAAATTGAAGCGTACCGCTACCTGTTTTGATCTGCATGTTGGGTGGGGCGACGATATGGGAGGGAGAGTAAACGTTGAGGGTACCGCTGATATCCATAACCCCTCCATCAACCACTTGAAAATATGCATTTTCGCTGAGATCTGAGGTTCCTAACAGGGTATTTGTGGTTTGTTCGATGATGATAGTTTTTTCTTGAGAAAGTCCTGTAAGAGCGCTGTCGTCGAGGTCGTTGTTGTAATTGTTGTCGAGGGATTCGGGATTGTAAGTTGTCATGATCGTCCTCTTGGGCTCGGTGCCTGTTTCTTCTGTTGTGAAGTTGCTCAGAAAGTCAGATAATCGAGCCTGAGCATTGCATGACTAAGGGCTCTGCTTGTCGTCCCGTAACTCGTCTTTTTGAAGCTGACGGTTTCGTCTTCAATGAAGTATTTGTTGGTGCTGTCTGGCGTTCCCATGGAGGTATTTCCGAAAGCTGTGATCGCAACACCACCTGTGGCTTTTGTGTCTATATCAAACACCTGCGCACTTCCGC
This sequence comes from Deltaproteobacteria bacterium, assembly GCA_002731275.1. GTDB lineage: Bacteria > Myxococcota_C > UBA6777 > UBA6777 > UBA6777 > UBA6777. The sequence goes on from PCBK01000081.1 coordinate 4,670, forward strand.
TGCCATTCGTCCCTTTATTGAGGAGTTCGAGCTCTATGTATTCTGTGTCACTTTGGGTGATATCTGCTTGGTTGATCAGGTAGGCGTGAAGGAAGCAGCCCATCGATGCAGCTCGAAATACAGGGAGTTCATCGTCTGTTGTTGCTTCAACCGAGCCGAGCCTGCAAACGACAGTTTCCCCGATGATATCTGCACTTGAATGAGCGTAAATAGCCTGTCCCGTAGCAAAACCCTCACATCTGTTGTTTTTGACAACGATCTCATCCGTATACTGATCAAACCAGAGCCCGTATGTTTGGTTGTCTTTGTTGGGTAGTTGTTGATCATCAGAAACTTGATTTCCCAAAACGTTGGCATATCTGACATAATTTGAAAGTGTGATCCCAATGTTCGTCTTGCCACTCGCACCGTTATTGACGACGTGATTCTCAGTGATCGATATGTATTCGGAGTATTCGACGCTGTGGCCTGATACGAACAAGGCTGAGTAATGCCCGGCTGTTGAGGTGCAGTTGTAGTGCAGGTGGTTTCTCGTGATGGTGATATGTGAACCTTGGCACCAAATACCCCTGTAGGCATTTCCCACAATTTGGTTGTCAGACACGATGATCAGGTAGGGCGGGTTGTACGCTGAAGAAGTTGTACTATTTCGTTCAATGTGTATTCCGTCTTGGGTGCTCCCATTCACGATGTTTCCCGAAATGACAAGCTGTTTGGGCTTGATCCATATGTTTTCGTTTTCATCGTCGTTAGGTTTGATCCATATGCCATGGATGCCTGTATTCACGATGGTATTCCCAACAATCGAAACGCCTTCCCCCGAAGAGTTGAGTTCTATCCCATAATTTCCACACCCTCGAATGATATTTCCTTGAACCAGCAGGTCTGTGACGGATTGATGGATGTAAATCCCCACAAACGTTTTGGTGGGATCGTTTGTGTTTTCGATGATGTTGTCAAGGATTCGAATTCCCTTGATTTTTGCTGCTGTTGTGAGTTCTGTTGACTCCCCAAGGTACAGGGGAAGTATGATATCGTTAAAGTGGTTGTTAAAGATGAGGCAATTTTTGACAGTGGCCCCACTTTCCGCCCTAAACCAAACTCCCGAATACCCCGTGTCAAAGCTACAATCCCTGATGGTAATGCTATTCGATGTTCCTTTGATTTCAATAGAGCCGTGGGCGTTTGTTGTACTTTCGAAGTGAAGCTGTTCGATTGACATATCTGTGACATCATCCACTTCAAACAAGGGCTTGGTTCTGGTTCCAGGGGCGCTTTTTATGACAGAGTTTCTTCCTTCTCCTTTGAGATTCACATTGCTCTGACAGTTGATAGCTACGTTGGTTGCTATACTGAGTTCGACCTCTGGCACAAGGACTGTACCGCCTCCACCGTTGGAAACAGCATCAATGGCTGCTTGCAGACCTGTGCTATCCAGGCCAAACCAGCCCAAGTGAACAGTAGATCCTTCTTCAAAAACAACGGCTCCGGAGCCTGTTATTATTTTTTTTCGAGGAGGAGCGATGAGTTGCCCTGGGCGTTGGATGATAAGGGTATTGCCACTGTTGACGGAAAAATCGCCTTCGTCGACGAATTGAGCATATTTATCTGCTCCCAAAGTTGTCGTGTTTATGCCGTTACTCGTGCGATCCACAACCGTCGTGAGTTCCCCTGTGGTCCCTGCAAGAGTTGATACATTGTTGTTGTAAGGGCTTCCATACAACATTTCGTAGTCATAATCCACCATCATAAAACTCCAAATTTCGATACCTTCGGGGGTTATTTTGAATTTTTTTACATGCTAAACACGGGCTCCCATTTTGTCAAGGACAAAATGGGAGCCCGTCATGGCGAAAATGTTTGTTTTTTCTGAAAAAAGATTGATACATGTGGTGGTGAAAGGCGTTTTCATGGATATAGGCGAAAAGAAGTTATTGAGCTTGTTTTTGTGTGTGCTTTTTGAGTACGTTGGGGTGCTTGGGGTTGTTGGAATGCTCATTGCTTTCCTGTATACCTACCGTGTCATGTGAGCAAGTCGCGTCACGAAAGAAGGAGCGGAGTGAATGACATTACAAGAGATTCGGGCTGCACTGCATGAATGTGCTGATGAAGACGATGCAGTCGCGTTAAAGAGGTTCTTTAAAACGGGATCTGGTGAATACGGTGAAGGAGATGTTTTCATCGGCGTGAGGGTTCCTGCAACCCGTCGTGTCGCCAAGCAATACAAAAACCTCCCTCTCGAAGACACCCTCGTCCTCCTCCGCTCTGAGATCCACGAAGAACGCCTGCTTGCGTTGATCTTGATGGTCAATGCCTTCAAAAAAGCCTCCTCTGTACAACAACAAGAGCTCTACGAGCATTATCTCGAACATACCGCGTACATCAATAATTGGGATCTTGTCGATACCTCTGCCGAACACATTGTGGGAGGCTATCTCTGGGAGCGTTCACGTAAACCTCTGTATACATTGGTGGCGTCGGAGAGCTTATGGGAGCGGCGTATCGCGATCATGGCGACCTTTCACTTCATCAAGAAAGGTGCATTTGATGAGACATTGAAGCTCGCCGAGCAATTGCTCCTTGATACTGAAGACCTGATTCACAAAGCTGTCGGGTGGATGTTACGGGAGCTTGGGAAGCGAGACCAAGAGGTGGAGGAGGTGTTCTTGCGTGAACACTACCAACATATGCCACGGACAATGTTGCGGTACGCGATCGAGAAGTTCCCGGAAGAACTGAGGCAACAATATCTCAAAGGTACAATCAACACTACCAAAAGCGAAGAGAAGGACATTGAGATGACACCTGAACAACTTGTCGAGCAATGGTTCGGAGAATACGAAGATGGTACATTTGATACACTTGAAGAGGCGTTGGAGACTCTAGAAGAGTTAAAGGAGTCGATCCCCTCCAAACACAAAGACCTCCACAAAAAGATGAAGAAGGAGCTGATTATCCTCGGTGAGCAGCTCCGTTGCGTCTATATGGATGAACCCGTCCCAACACGTGAACAATTGCTCGAAGAGTTATAGAGGACTGCAATCCGAGTTTCTGGGATATATCTGTATCGATGTCTATTTGTCCTCGTGTGGGCCTTGTACGCCAGTTTCCACTGTTCGGGGACCAGACATGACTTTGAGCGTCGAGTTGGGGAGTGAGTGTAATGTGGTCTGTATGGTTGTTGTCTCTGTTGCCGATGATTGCGGCTCCATGTACCCACGGCGCCGTTCGATCTTGTTATTATGGCCCACAAGGGACCATAAACGTTGGTGCCTGTCAAGCCGGTATTCAGAGCTGTTCGGAGCAACAATGGGGACCTTGTTTGTGTGGTCATGTGCCCAAACAAGAACAATGTGATTGCAAAGATAATGATTGTGACGGACAGGTCGATGAAAACTGTTCATGTGGTTGTATCGGCGAGAAGAGGGCGTGTGGGTTTTCTTCTTCGGGGCAATGTAAGCAGGGGACGCAGACATGTATGGGACGCGGTGAATGGGGCTCTTGTATCGGGACCATTGGGCCATACAAAGAACTATGTGATAACAAAGATAATGACTGTGACGGACAAATTGACGAAGGTCTCTCATGTGTGCCCTGTCAGGACGGTGAGACACGACCTTGTTTTGATTTCGGGCGCGCTTTACTCGGAGAGGGAGCTTGTAAAGAAGGTACACAAACCTGTCTCGCCGGAACATGGGGGAAGTGTATTGGTCAGATCCTGCCTTCTGAAGAGATCTGTGATAACAAAGACAACAATTGTAACGGATACGTCGATGGAATGGTGCGTGTTTGTGGACAAAAAGAGGGACTCTGTGAGCAAGGCACACAGACCTGTGAGCTTGGAAAGTGGGGAGCTTGTGTCGATGAAGTCAAACCCACGAAAGAGGTCTGTGATTGTGCGGACAATGATTGTGACGGTCTCGTCGATGAATCGGATGAAGCAACATGTCCAAAAGGTGAGCTCTGTTATCACGGACGCTGTGTCAAAAACTGTTCAGAAGGTCGATGTATCAAACCTTCCGAAGAGACTGTCTCTGAGCCTGTCCCCGAACAAAAAGAAAGCACCATCGAAGAGACATTTGGGCGTCACGAAGAGCGTCTTGCTGACGATGCAGGCTCGAAAGATAGACAGATAGAGGTGATCCCAAAAGGAGAAGAGGCTTCTTTTGAGACGCCTGTTGATAAGACAAAGGACACCGAGCGCATCGAGGACAAATCAACACCAGAGGGAAAAGGTGTCTCAAGTGCTTGTGGATGTGAGAGTGGAGCTGCTGGCGGGGGAGGGTGGTTGTTGTGTTTCTTCGTGTTGTGTGGTGTGATGAGGAGGTCTCAAACAAAGGAGGAGTGATGACGATAGAACAGGTCAATATGTTCGGTGATATTGAAGCATATCTCGACAGCATGATCCCTGCACCTCATCAACAATTTATCGATCGAGCTGTGCTATTCTTCGAGCAAGACGAACGTTTTGTTGGGTTGTTGGGCGCTGGTTCGATGATCACAGGAGAGATGGATGAACACTCTGACATCGATCTTGTCGCTGTATACAGAGATGAGGAGCGAGACACCCTCTCACCTGATGAGCGTATGAAGATCGTCGAGAGTTTGGGACCATTGCTCAACGCATTTACTGGCGAACATGTCGGTGAACCTCGTCTGTTGATCTGTCTTTACAAAGATCCACTCCTCCATGTAGACGTCAAATTCGTCTCTTTGACCGAGCTCGCACACCGTGTGGAAGATCCAATCATCTTGTTTGAGGAGGCCGGTTGTGTGACGGCTGTGTACAAGAAGACCGAGCCTCACTTTCCGGCACCGACACCCCAATGGATCGAAGATCGATTTTGGACCTGGATTCATTACGGGACAGTGAAGCTGCAAAGGGGTGAGCTGTTCGAGGCTGTTGGTTTTTTGTCATACCTGCGCAGTGCAGTCTTTGGTCCATTGTTGGCGCTTCTTTACGATGAGCCACCTCGTGGTGTCCGGAAGATTGAGTTCTACGCTGCGGACCATCTTGATGCACTCCAGAAGACACACGCTTCGTATGATGTTGACTCATGTGTACAGGCTATTGATGCGTCTATTTCGCTCTATCAGGAGCTTCGTTCTCATTTTCTTGAGGAGTGTGTCCCTCGGCACGAGACGGAGCAAGAGGTCATCACTTTTTTTCGCGAGGCTGTCGGTGCACTGAAAGAATAAGGTCTTTCTTTTTGTTGGACCTTTGACACAGGAAAAGCAAGACCAACACTCCCCAAACCATCGAATTTGTACCTTCGTTGCTTTGATCACAGTGACATCCAACAGCGATATCCCACTTGGGATACACACAACGTTTTTGCGTTTTTGTTTTTCCTGTGTAGCTGATGGCTGTGACGTGGAAACAAACTTCAGTGTCGCTGAGTTTGTTGTTGAGTGTGTAAGTCATTGTTGGGTTGTTCGAAAAGAGTGGATGTGCGTATTGGGTGAATTTGTGGGGAATGACTTGGCTGGGGATAATCGTTTGTTGGAACCACGCTGCATAAGGGGATTGTGTCGCCGATGCTGTCACGACAAAATGATCTTCAACATCATCGCAAACGTTAAACTGGGCATGTTTTGAGGAGAGTGTAAAATCCGAGGTGGGGGAGTCTGACTCCTTCTCGATACGCTCTCCAGTCGTAAAGACAAGAAATGAAGAGCAGTTCGTATATTCCTTATCTCCGTCTTTTTTGCACATAAGAGAGTAAGTGGTGTTGGCTTTTAGCAGCGTTTTGGGGATGTACCGATGGAATCTTTCCTCTTTGACTGCCTCTAATTGTATATGATCGCCTTCTTCGTCTTCGAGGCGCGCATCGATAGGCTTTTCATCATAATTCTCAACCCAAATGTGCGTGTTTCTTGGGATGTCTTTTCCGACTGGAGCGACAAAAGGGGGAGGGTTGAAGTTGATATTGCAGGCTTGGGCTGCATTGCAGCCACCAAACGCAATTCCAAAGCCGACAAGACACAAGGCAAAGAAGCTGACTTTTGACATGATGAGCACCCCACAGACGATAGATTGAGAAAGAGTTCCTCAGGATACCATACTTTCACAAGAATCATCCATGCAGTTTCGCGACAGCCCTTCCAAAAAGGCTGTGGAGTGGGGGTTGTGTTGTGAGTGGGTTGTCTGTATAGTCCATGCACAACGACGAACACATCCCAGAAAGCAGCTATCATTCTGTATTTCTGTATATTTTCGTCCCATGCCCTGGAAAATTTGAGTGCCCAAAACCGCTCTCTGGCTGCTTTTACAAACGAGCGGCCTTCACACTACGGAGGAAAAGAGCATGCGTTTGGTATTGTTCCTTGCTGCTTTGCTGTGTCTGCCTGCACCCGAACAGGCGATCGCCGGAAAAACAACACGTTCGACAAAGAGCCGTTACAAGCGTTCCACAAAGAGCCGCTATAAACGCTCGACAAAGAGCCGCTACAAACGCTCGACAAGAAGCCGTTACAAGCGCGCGACACGTAACCGCTACCGTCGCAGCACTTATTCTCCCTATCGTTTCCGCTTCCGAAGCAGCACCTACTCTGGAGTCACTTTCTCCAAGAGATGGTTGAAGCTCAAGATCCGCCACGCGTGTATCGAAATCCCCGATCGTATCAACGTCGCACCCAAGCTGAATCGCCGCTGTAACGCTGCATACCGCCTTGAACGTCATCGTGGTTTTGTACGTCTTCGCTACGCGACCTTCTGCTTTGGATACTCCGGCAATCGCGTCGTCAGTCAGCATTGTAAAATTGGTGTCCCCAAAGCCGGGACCGCGTGGAATCTCAGCCGCACCAAGCAGGGCTACAGACTCGCGACTCCCAAAGGCAAGTGTATGGTCCGTAAAGGAAACTCATTTGCGCTTGGTTCCTGTAGCAGAGCCGCTCACTTCTACTTTACCCGCCTGTAATCCCACCCACTCGTGACACATCCCATCCTACGAACACTCTATCTTTGGTGGCTCGCTGCCATCCTCTTCGTCCTCCCGTTTGGCTATGACACACAGGCCTACGACGTCCTCAGCACCAAACATACACTTTGGCTCGCTGCCATCGCCATCACCTCTACTGTCGCGCTCGTCTATCAATGGCTCAACATGCGCGTTGTGTGGGGGACATTCATCATCACATTGTGTTTTATCCCGACATGGTGGGCTGGGACGCACTTCATCTTTTGGTGGCTACCCTGGTCGCAGGTGATGTGTTGTTGGTGGTGGTGGTGTCTTTTGTACGACACGACGTCCAAAGAACGCGCCTCATCGCTACCACGTTCATTGTTATACGCGGCACTTGGGAGCCTGATGGGGCTCGCGGCTTGGGTGTATGTATTGAAGTGGGCGCCATATCTTCAGCCTTGGCAACTTCCACCTTCGAGATTGGCGACTGTGACGATGGGGAATCCCAATCACCTTGGGGCGTATTTTTGTGTGGGGCTTCCGCTCTTTTTTGCGGCGGGTCGGTGGTGGATACCTGCTGCGTTCTTTGTGTTCCCGGCGTTGTTAATGACAGGCTCAAGACTCTCGCTGTTGGCGACTGCTGCGGCACTTCTCCTTGGTGGTTGTCTTCAGCTGCTTCGCAGGCGATGGCTCGAAGGGTTAGGAGTGATATGTCTCGTTGGGTTGTTGTTTGCAGGTTCGTTTGTGCTTTCACCTCAAAAGAATCTCCGTCATCTCGCGGGAGGGTGGGGAGGGTTGTCGGCGAGAAAGCATCTTCTCCGCTGTGCGATACCGATGCTTCGAGAACATGGGGTTCGTGGTGTGGGTTGGGGGAGATTCCGACAGGTGTTTCCAGAGTATCGTGGTCGTTGCGTCAAGGGGACCAAGTACCAGCGTGATCCACAACATGTCGTGATGCTCAATCTTCACAATGATTGGCTGGAGGTTATCCTTGAAGGCGGTGTGATTGGGCTTTTGTTGTGGTTGTTCTTGTTGTGGATGGGTGTCAGGCATTTGAGGCAATCGCAGCTTTCGTGGCGCGTGAAGGTGTGGTTGGCGGTGGTGTTTGTGGCGTTGGCGATCCAGATGGCCGGTCATTTTCCGATACAGTTGCCGCCTGTGATGGCGCTCGTGTTGTTTGTTTGGGTGTGTTTGGCGCGTCGACGCCCTGACTATCTCGTGTCTACACACATGAACGCTGACATTCCTGTGTTTTTGCGTTGGTGTTTGCTGTGTGTGTGGGGGGTGATGGCATGTGTACAGTGGCAATCTTATCGGGCTGAGTATGTATTTGTGAAGGCCGATGAAGCGCTGGAGTTGGGCGCAAAGGGGGCGTATGAGCTGTTGATACAGAGTGAGTCCTATTTTCCATCTGTGCGCGTTCTGAATCAAAAAGGGCAGTGGTTGCTTCGGCAACGTCGACCATTGGAGGCGCTTGATGCGTTCTATCAATTGATGAAGTGGCAGCCAGATGCCCAGACAACCGTGTATATGGCCGAGGCGTATGTCCAACTTGAGCAATACGATGAAGCGCTCAAGATCCTGCAAAGAGGGGAGGCGCTGAGGCCTGGATTTCAACCTGTTGTGCGGATCTTGAAGCATGTGAAGGAGCTTCTTTTAAGGCGAACACAGAAGAGGACATCTTCTCCGACAAGCAAGCCTTCCTCTATGACAAAACCTGCAAAGCCTTAGGAGAGCTTTCGAGTGGGATGGTTTTTTGGAGTGATTGGGGGATGGATTTTGGGAAGGGCTATCGGGGGACATGAGTTTTTAGGAGAGAGCTATCGGGGGATTTTGAAATCCCCCAGACGCGCTGCGCTTGTCTTCCCCCTCAGTTGAGCCTCTTCGAGGCTATTTGGGTTTTTGTGTGGTGTGCCAACAAGAGGGGCTGATCGCTTTGTACTGATCGCTAGAAAGAGATCTTTTCAGCATCCTTACGAAATCCGGATGATTAAACTTCTTCTCTTTTAAAATTCCTTCAGCAAAGATCTTTTTTGAACTAGGGCTATTTGATGTCTCTTGTCAGTGTTTTTCTTTTTTATGTGTCTGACTGTGTTTGATATTGAAAATGTTGATGTTTTACTTATATGTGTCAGGTTGTTCTTACGTTTTTTGTAAGAATAGTTTGATTTCTTTTGAAGGGAGGCGAGTATTTATTTGAATATTAAAGTTTATTTGTATTTGCATGTGTGTGTCAGAGGTTGGAGGGCCTGGCAGGGAAATCTTTGGGGAAAATCGGTTTTATTTTGTTTCTTGCGGCTGCATGTGTTTGTTTGTTTGAGTTTTTTTTGCCTCTGTAAGACTTCGGCAGGAGCATGATTCATGAATAATCGTAGACATAGATCATATGTTTTGCTATAGCTATAGCATATACTTTGTCTCACTTGTATATGGAGTAGAAGCAAAGCTTCTTTTGTCAGGCTTTATCCTTTTGTAAAGTAAAGTCTTCTTTGGAAGTGCCAGGACGGCATTTGCGTGGTGTTACATCTCATAGAAAACTCTTTTAAGTCAGGAACAGGTTCATGACAAAAATCGTCATTTTCTGTTAAGGTCTTATCTTGTGGAGGTGTGTATGCTCAGGCTTATTCTTCTTGGGTGGGTAGGGCTTCTATTGTTTGCTGCCAGTTCGTGTGGCTCTGGGAACAATTGCTTGTCAAATAGTGACTGTCCAGCAGGAGAGTTTTGTCTTGATAAACAATGTGATACCGTAGAGTGTCGAACGAATGGGGATTGTGTAGGGGAGGCTTTTTGTATTGAGCAAAGTTGCCAATCAAAGTCTACAGAAAAGTGTATTTCGAATAGTGACTGCAACAATGGGGATTGTGTGGCTGGTGTTTGTAAAGCCTGTACTCCTTCATGTTTGGGGAATTGTGGTCCTGATGGTTGTGGTGGGTCTTGTGGAAGTTGCCAGCAGGGATTTACCTGTGAGATAAATAAATGTGTTCAAGGATGTACTCGTAGCTGTAGTGGACGGACATGTGGTTCTGATGGTTGTGGGGGATCATGTGGTAGCTGTGGGAAGGGTTATCAATGCAGTGGCTCTGGAAACTGTGAGCTTGATCCTTCTGCTGTATGGGTCATTACGGTCACAAAAGGGAGCATTTCAGAGAGTCTTGATGGAGATTCTTGGGATTTTCCTGGAGGGCTTCCTGATCCTCTTGTTTGCTTGAAGATCAACAACAAGGAGGAATGTACAAATACCGTCGATAACACGCTGAGTCCTGTCTGGAACTATCCCTTTATTGCGACGACAACTGCGATACAGAGCGGTGTAAAAGCTGCTATCTACGATGCTGATGTTACCGACTATGAGACGATCTGCTCTGAAGGATTAATTTCCATTGGGAAAGATGATTTCCGGCGCGGCTCGCTCAAAGTGCAATGCAAATACGGTAGTTTCGAAGCGACTTTGAGGGTGAAGTAGGGAGGTGCTTATTCTTTGAGAGCGAGGCGATTTTGAAGGAAGCAGTTCCATGTACAGCCGCTCTTTCATTCTCTCCGCTTTCGTTGATGTGTTGTTGCCTCACTCCACGGCGCATGATTGACCCCTTGTATCTATTTTCCCTTTTAAATGGTGAGTTATGTAATGAAAAAGCTGATGTTCGTGTCCTGCTTTCTTTTATCTTTGTTTTTCCAAACACATGTATTTGCTAAAACAAAAGTATTTCAAATGGAAAAACAGGCGATGTTTACGTTGGAGATGCGTTCTTTTCAAACAAACCGTCGTTTGAACTCGACAAGAACTTACAAAAAGAGTCCGCTTGTTTCAACGCTTATCCAGCATCAAGCAACCTCTGTTGATCTTGGCTCTGTTGTGCTAGCCGCTATTTTGACTACCTCTGTAGAGGTGATCTTGATCGGGAATGTCGCTTCGTTTATTGCGAAAAGAAGTCAATTTGGCTGGGGGTTGGCTGGGGCGATTGCTGGGGGACTTGGTGTTCTTGGGGGCCTTATTTTCCTTGCTGATACATCGACCTTGTCCTTGGGTTTAACGAGCCTCATTTCTAGTGGAACGTTACTTGCTTTTGGAATTATGAACATGATCGCAAAACCTGATGACAAAATTGCGCTTGCTCCTTGGTTGCATCTAGATCGGGTGGGTCGTGTGGGAGGAGGCCTCTCTTTATCAGGTCGATGGTAAAGGCACCCCCATTAACGTTGCTTTTGTTTCTCAATAACATTGAAATCCCACAAAATTGGAGTTCTTCATGATGAAAATGAAATGTGTATTGGTTGCTATTTTTGCTCTTTTGTTGTTGTTTGGAACAGGTTGTACGACGACAACGACTCGGAGAGTGCTGTCTGCGCAGGGAGGTGGGAAAGGTGAGCTTTGGGTTGTTGTCACCAGAAATAGGGTGGAGAATCGACTTTTCATGAAGGTGGCAGATCTTCCGACCTACGAGGTTTACTACTGCACACCGACAGGGGGGTGTAAAAAAGTGGGTGAGTTGAAGAAAATTGATGTTCAGCAAAACACATCGCGAAGGAACTTGAACGTTCCTCATGCTCTTGCCAAAAAGGGGATTGTTCTTCCTTTCAAGTCAAAAGTTCTCTCAAATGAATGATGTGGCCATCGTTTGAGTTTTTAGTGCATTTGGGGGCTATGCCTTGTAACTAGGTCTCCGAAACCTCACCAGAAGTCTCTTTGTTGGGTTTGAGAGGGGTTTTTTTTCGCTGTAACATGAAAAATCCCCAAAGTAGACTGATTCCTCCAGCCGCCATTTTCCCGTACATCGCCCACGAACTTTGGATGTCTCTTTCATGTTGCTCGGATATGATACCTACGTGGAGCAGCTGATACCCCATGTAAAGCATCGCAAAAAGCAAGCACATTCCAAGCACACCAACAATCCAATCATACGGGATGAACGTTGAGTCGATGGATGTATCCTTCTCTAAAGAGAGGAGCGTGAAGAAACTACCAAACCAAAGCGCCACGAAGAGACCACACAAGAGTGATGACAGGATGATGGCCCACATTGGATCTCCCAAGTAGACAAAAGGGTTTAGCACCCAACCTTGGGAGGTTACCAACGTGAAGACCTTTTTTGCTGTCGTGTAGTGGAATGTCGGTTCTGCTCTCTGGAGAGAGAGCGCCAATCCCAATCGAAAGAATATTCCGATGACGACGAGGTGAACAAGTATCAATGACATTCCAAATACAGAGTAGATGTAGTGTCTTTGTAGACCTGTGAGCTTGCTCCAAGTCGTTTCTTTGGAAAGTGGCAAGGCGAGAATAGTGAGGATGGCGAGAAATACAAACAAGCCATCCAACACAAAAAAACTAGAAGAGATCGTTTGACTGAGTACTTCGAACATAGTCGTTTTCCTTGACAGGGTTCACTTTTGACAAACACAACAAAAGATAGATCGAGGAAAACGTTTGTTTTGCACTACTCCTCCTCAGATTCTCTTCGTGTCGGAAGTCACGACATGCACCGTGAGGGTGCTGTGAAGCAGCTGTCGAGCATCGGCGGGAGTCGGCGAGCCGCTGCATAGCGCTCGGAGAGCGCAACAAAAGTGATGTGAAGCATCGCAGGGTTCGGGGGCTATGACTCCGAGCGGGTGTGGTCGGGGGCGCACGTCCTGCCAGCCCACAAGCTGTATCGCATACAGTCGCAAATACTTGTGCCTCAAGTTGGCGTCTATGGCACGCTGTGCCGGTTCAAATACGGTCTATCGAACTGCGCTGGTTCAAAAAATGTTGTCAGACTTTTGCTTTGTGGGGTGCTCTTTAGGTGTGAGTTTCTGATATCTTTGCAGTGAGGTGAGAAAAGATGACAACACAAATCAAGACCATGAAGGCTGCACTGTGTACCGGGTATGGTGCGCCCGAGGTTCTAGAGGTTTCGGACGTGAGAAGGCCAACCCCCAAAGCACACGAAGTTTGTGTGAAGCTTCGTGCAACCGCTGTGACAGCGAGTGATACGATTGTGAGGGGTCGAAAGATCCCCTTGTGGCACCCGGTTGGGTTCATGATGAGTTTGGTCATTGGGATCACAAAGCCGAGGAACCCTATTCTTGGGATGGTGTTCTCTGGAGAAGTTGTCTCGATTGGTGAAAAGGTTCAATCCTTCGATGTTGGGGATCCTGTGTATGGCATGACTGGCCCTGAATTTGGGGCTTACGCCGAGTATCTTTGTATCTCAGAGAAGGGATGTCTTAGCAAAAAACCGTCGTGTATGAGCGATGAAGAGGCTGCTGCGATTACCTATGGAGGACTCATCGCGAGTCATTTTCTGGAGAAGGGAGCGTTGGCGCAACGAAAAAAAGTGTTAATCTACGGTGCGTCTGGAGCGATTGGGACGGCAGCCTTGCAGCTCGCGAAATGTGCCGGCGCCAAAGTCACAGGAGTGTGTAGTACCAAACATCTTGAACTTGTGCGTTCTTTAGGGGCTGAAGAGGTCATCGACTACACAAAAGAGGATGCGCTCCCTGATGGGGTCTCTTACGATCTTGTACTTGATGCTGTCGGAAGAAAGAAGACATCAACACTTAAAACACAATGTCGCAAAGCCCTCGCAAAAGGTGGTCGCTACCTGTCTGTTGATGATGGTATGCCGATATCTCGACCTGCCTATCTTCACAAACTCAGCACACTGATGGAACTTGGGCAATATCGGGCAGTGCTCGATCGCGTGTACTCCCTCGACGAGATCGTTGAAGCCCATAAGTACGTCGACAAAGGCCACAAAAAAGGGAATGTCGTCGTTACATTCGCCGAATGACGAGATGACCTCGTAAGGGGTTTTACTGAGGGAAGATGCTAGCTCATCACTCTTGAGCCGTAGTGTCTCTCTTTTTATCGTCGGTCGTTGAGGACCCCGAAAATTCTTGACAATGTGTGGCTTTTCGTGCCTATTGTGCCATTTTTCACTGAGGTCACATGCACTTATCAAAACAAACCTTGTTGGGCTTTTTGGACGGCGACGATCCTGATATCTATCTGCGTCAAACCAATCATCCTTCGTATCTCCACTCCACCGAAATGGCCCATTTATACGTGCATGCTGCGATGCTCGTGACATGTATGGAGTTTCTCTCCGAACAACTCTGGCTCCAAAACAAAGACGACCGAGAATCAGGTGTCACGACCTCCTATCATGACTTTCTAGCCCCTCTCCTCGAAAAAGAGATCAGCTCTGCCTACCCCCTTAAGGACTTCTTGCTCGAAAGTGGACCCACACAGCTCAAAGCCATCAAGAAAGGCACCTCCACGATCGCCGCGGATGTCTTGGGTGAGATGATGTGTCGCTCTCGTGGCGAGCAAAAAACCTTCCTGATCAAAGCACTCGAAGAGATGTCGGTCCATTTTCTCTACGAAGAAGAACTTCAAGAAGGCCGATTACAAAGTCTTGGACACCTTGGACCCTGTTTATATCGATGTTTTGATGATCTTGATAAGGTCTTTGAGTTGACCTACCAGCTCGATCGAGATATGGAGCGAGAACATTTTCCCAAGGAGAGACTCTACCAAGGCTCTGGTGTGTTTGTACAATCAGGGTATTCGACCATCCTGCTGGCCTTACAACACCTCGATCTCAAAGACGGGAGCAAGGTTGTGGATTTGGGGTCTGGATACGGAAGGGTTGGGCTGGTCTGTGCTCTTTTATACCCCGAAGTCGACTTTGTTGGATATGAATATGTTCCCCATCGTGTCGATGTCTCCAATCGAGCAGCGCAATTTTTGAAGCTCGACAAAGAGTTACATTTTTTGACACAAGACCTCTCCCTCGCGTCCTTCAAGGTCCCCGACGCTGACGTATACTACCTTTACGATCCCTTCACAAAGGAGACCTACGAATACGTCCTCGAACAACTCGTCGAGGTCAGCAAACGTCAACAGGTCACGATCGTCACCAAAGGGAACGCGCGCAATTGGCTCCTCGATATCGCAGAGGATAACGACTGGCCCGCGCCAACGTTCTTCGATGAAGGTAACCTCTCCGTCTTCACCTCAGCGCCCTCCGTCTGAGGAAACAGCGTGACTCCCATCCTATTAACGACAGAGAACTTTGATTTTAAGGTACTTGCGCTTGCCACGACATGGATCGCGAAACAGACGGTTGGAAGCGCGAACACGGCATGAACGACGGTTGAGACAACGTTGACGGACACGGCTCATCGACAGACGTGAGTGACAGCGGCGGTTGATACGAGGACGCATACACGCACCACCTGGCATACCATAGCTGGCGAACACAACCCTGCGGATCAAACCTGTACGACATCGCAATGTTACATAACGATTTTCTCTCGCAACACCACACGCATATGTCGGGCGACAACGTCTCTTTGTGCACGTCAGACGACCACCACGACATGAACACACATTGCATTTGATACGAACACTTCGACCATTTGGAATGACTCGGCTCCCCATGCGACAATATCGAGGTCTCGGGCAGGATGCACTACAACGCAGTGTCCCTTCGCAGTTAGAGACAGGTTGTTTACACGTTCGGGCGAGGCAAGTGTACTTGTACGCGCCTCGTGACGTTCTACAACGACAACAGATGGCATTTCCCTTCACCTGACAACTACGACATGAGCGTGTATAGGAACCGCGAAAACGTGTGGGGAGTGTGGGTGTGCAGCGTTTTTTGGTACAGGTCAGTCGTCCGCTTCGGCAAAAGCAAGTATTACAGCTGACGCGGACACTACGTCCATGTGGGATGACACGATTGCCTACACGGCACACTTGGGGTTTTGGGCAGGATGCACTGCAGCGCAATGAGCCGTTACAATTGGAGACAGGTTGTTTACATGTTCGGGCGAGACAAGTGTACTTGTACGCGCCTCGTGATGTTCTACAGTGACAGCAGATAGAACTTCCTCTGACTCGACAACTACGACATGAGCGTGCATAGGACCCACGAAAGCGTGTGGTGAGCGTGGGTGTGCAGCGTTTTTTGGTGCAGGTCAGTCGTCCACTTCGGCAAAAGCAAGTATTACAGCTGACGCGGACGCTGCGTCCATGTGGGATGACGCGATTGCCCATGCGGCAGGAGCGGGGTTGTGTGCAGCGTTTTTTGGTGCAGGTCAGTCGTCCATTGCGGCATGTACATGTGTTGCATTGTACACGGACGCTCTGTCCATGTCGCACGACGCGGCCATTTAAACGGCAAGTACGTGGGCGGCTGGGAGGAGGGGAGGAGGGGGTGGAGCTGATGGGCATACGTTTGAGCTCTGATTGGATTTCTCCAAGTCGTCTTTTGTAGCCATTGAGGACATTCACGTTGTAGCGCTTGAAGATGTTTTGGAGGGACATCATGCTGTTCTTTGCGTCTGTAAGAGCGCCCATTGGAAGTGTTGGGAAGTTGACCTTAGGGAGCAGCTTCATGAGCTGGTTGGTCAGCGGACTCAAGAGTTTTCGAATGGCTTTGTCCATCGCACCTTGGACGGCTTTGATGACTTTTCCGCCTTCGAGGACTTGCTTGACTGTCGCACAGAACTCCATGGGTTTGGTTTTGATTTTGAATTTTGGTTTGCAGAGCTTCGAACGTTTGACACATTTTTTGCCATTTGGGACTTTCATGACACAGCGTCCAAAGACCTTTTTGACACATTTGAAGGTGGGGCGGACGAGAACACAGTGGCTGGAGCAAGACATGCCAACCTTGACTTTGATCTTGATAAAGTAGGGGAGACAGATGCGTTTGTTGAGCGCGCTGGAGATCTTTTTGTTGACGCTTGTGATGGGACCGATTGCTTTTTTGACCGCGTCCATCTTCTTTTGGACACTGGCGAGTGTTTGTTTTAGCTTCTCCACGTTGGCTTTTGCTTTTGCGATGGGGCTACTGACTCTCTCGATGCCAGCGCCTATTGTCTTGGTGGCGCTGTTGATTGTCTGGATCTTACCTCTGTGTCGAGTGAGCAATTGTAAAAATCTCGACCGATTGCTTGTGGAGTTGTTGCTGCAGGAGTCACCTTCTTCGTCGTCGATGGAGACGTCTGGAAGGTCATTGTTTCCATAGTGGTTATCATCTTGTGTCGAGCAGGTGCCGCCTCTGTACCCTTTGCAGACTTTGGCGCCGAGGATATTGGTCTCTTTGCAGACTCCTGCAGAGACGAGTTTGATGCCACCAATCGCGAGAGTCAGGCCGGTCCAAACGTTGTCCCATTTTGAGAACCATGTGTGATATCCAGGCAAGTTGGTGGACTTTTTGATCCAGCCATGTTTTTTGGCGATGGTGGTGAGTCCTGGGACAAAGGCGATGCCTATCGCTTTGAGGACTTTAATTTTGCTAAATGCCTTCGCTGTATCGCGAAGGCGGACGAGCTGCATCTCCCTCTCATGCGCTTGATCGTGAACACTTTTGAGTCCTGCGAGGACCATTTTTGTCGTTTTGTGGAGCGAACCGTACGTGAGCAGGGTGATGTTGACCGCTGGCTTACTCAAGACTGTCTCTGACGCGCAGACGAAAGTCTTCATGGCCTTGACCGCACCTCTTTGTTGTTCAGCGGGTGTGGGCGGACCGCCGCTGTTTGAGGGCGGAGGGTCATTTCTTGGGGCGGCGAGCGCCTGGTTGTAAGTGATGAGACAAAAGAAAGCCAACATGAACAGTCGGCGAAGGAGGCGGTGTCTGTGGTGGGACATGTCATTCATCCTATCTGTTTGGGGGAGGCTGTCAGGGCCAAAAAAGCGTACACAAGAGGTTACTGATAGGCCTCAAGCAAGGCGCAAGAAGAAGTTGTTGCATCGCGACTTCGACGACTGGATGCGAAGTTTCGGGGTGCTGCTGTTCTCTTCTGGGGACGTCTCACCTTACGTATTCTTTTTTTGGACCTGACAGGCCACAGTGTTCTTCGATGGATGCTTGTATACCCTCTCGTGTGGCGTTTGTGTACAGCGATCTGGTGCCGTTGCCCCAAACGGGGGATTTCTGCCGGATTGTGTGCAAAAAGGGAGAGTCTTTTTCAATATGGCTTGGAACAAATATCTAACGACATGCGTTTCTATACAAAAAGAGAGAGATTTTATTCATGTGAAAAGAGGGTGTGAAAGGTTTCACAATGGAGGTGTGACATATTTCACAGACACTTGTGGGGGAATTCTATAGACTCCATTTGATTGGACTTTTTTGTCTTTTTTTGCGCGTAGTGTTTCTCAGTATTTCGACTGGAGAGGATGAGGCATATGAACACATCGGTCAGCACGGGACTGTTTTCTATAACGTGTGTGTCTGTGTGTGTTAGAAAGTGTGATATGGATCACTTTTAAATGATAATGCCTTTGTTTTCAGTTGTTTAATTGAAAAATGGAACATGTTTCATTTTTTGCTTGATATCGATTGAAAAAGAGTGTAACTTGATGGGGCAAGAGAATGGGTAATGGGTATGCCCACTGACTTTTCCGGTTTTGATAAGAATCATCGCTTGTCATGGAGAACACTATGCATCGAATGTTTAAGGTTGCTTTGTATGTTTGTCTTTGTTTATTGCCTGCGGGGGTGTGGGCGAATTCAGGTGTCAGTCCGAACGTTTTGGTCCTTCCTTCGGGACCAGGCTCTCTTGGGGGAGTAGGGGAGAATGTCAAAATCAACTTAAACATGGGGTTGATGAGTTACGCTATTCCTCTTCGTGTGCCAGCAGGTCGAAACGGTCTGAATCCCAAACTCTCTTTACAATATAGTTCAGCGGCAGGTTCGAGTGCTGCGGGGATCGGTTGGACGTTGACTGGCATTTCGACAGTGGAGCGTTTGACTGTTCGTGGTCTTCCTCGTTACGGAAGTGTCCAAGATCCAGTGCAGAGCGGCGAAGATCGATTTTACTCCGGTGGCGAGCTCGTCCAAATAAGTGGTACACCTTACTATCGCGCACGCTTTGAGGGCGGCTTTATTCGTTATCGTTGGCACCACACAGGTGATCAAAAAGGGTACTGGACGGCCGAGTTTCCCGATGGAAGCATCGCATTTTATGGTGGTCGTTACAAGCAAAATGCGGCGCGAAAGGTCGACGCCAGCCAAGCGACAGTTGATGTCAGCAGTCAGGTGAGTTCGGCAAAAGGGACCTTTCGTTGGATGTTGACGAGTATGATCGACCCCAATGGAAACCGACTTGAGTACAAGTATTTTCGGGATGGAAGTCAGGTCTACCTGGAATCAGCACAGTGGGTCTTTGATAAGGACAACAAACCACTGTATCAAATGCAGTTTGAGTACGAGACACGCCCCGATGTGATCTCCGACGGAAAACCCGGCTTTGAGCTGCTTACAACCAAACGTATCAAAAAGATTCGCTCCCTCTCTGCTGGAACAGATTATCGCTCTTACGTCTTGGAGTACGATCAAAAATCCTACCTCTCTCGACTCGTCAAAGTGACACAGTTTGGGAATGACAAAGTCTCAGCTTATCCTGTTAAGTTCACCATGACATACAGCAGCGCGGACTACACACAAGACAACGCGCAGATGGTGTCGATGCCTACGAGTCTCGCCCAGAACTTTGTCAATGGTAACTCCGATCTCGTCGATATTAACGGAGACGGTTTGCCAGACGTGATTGATACCTCCAAGTCAACACACCGCTTTCATCTCAACACGATGACGTTGAAAGATCTCAAGCAAGACAAACACGATTACCAAAAGCCCTACGAAAACCCAAAAGAGACAAGTGGGGCACAGTTGAGCAATCGCGATGTGCAGATGCTCGACTTTAATGGTGATGGTTTTGTCGACCTCGTCAGCGCTGTGACCAAAACGATCCTGCTCAACCTCGGGAAGGGAAAGTGGGAGAACGCCTCCGAATCATTGCAATCCTCTTTTCCAAGCCCTGGTGCCAATCCAAACCGTCGTTTCTTTGACTTTAACGGTGACAAAGCGATCGATATTATTGAAATTATCGGTGGCTCCGTTGTGTATTGGGTCAGTGATGGAAAAGGTTCGTGGAAAAAGGTCACAGGGACGCAGCAAATCGGCGCAGACTTTGCGACAGATCAGCTTCGTTTGATCGACATGAACGGCGACAACCTCTCTGACGCTGTTCAGATCTTCGAAGGTAAATTGCGCTACAAAAAGTACCTCGGCTATGGCAAGTGGTCGACAAATTGGACTGTCATTCCCGTACAAGGGCTCACACAGAGTCTCTCCAAGCAAGTCCGTTTCGCAGACGTAAATGGTGATGGAATGGCAGATATGGTCGCCTTCATCGCTAACTCCATCAAGTTCTTCGTCAACAGAAATGGGACGCAATTTGATGCCGCGAGGGATCTCAACAAAAACTTCAAAGGCGTACCTCTTCCAGACTCAGATCCTTCAAGTGTCTCCGTTCGCATCGCAGATATCAACGGCAACGGCTCGCGTGATATTGTTTGGCTCGATAGCTCTGGGAAGATCACATACCTGGAGTTGTTTAAACTGCGCCCCAACCTGTTGACGACAATCGACAACGGCATCGGCAAAAAGATCGAAGTCACATACGGTTCCTCTGTCTATCACTATCTGCGCGATCAAAGCCTCGGGAAAGCCTGGCCAAGTAAGCTCCCAATGGCATTTGTCGTGGTCAATCAGATCAAAACATACGCCGCGCGCGCTGACGGAAGTGACAAAGGCGCATGTCCTATGATCCAAAATGTCTACTATCACGACGGATATTACGATGGTGTTGAGAAGAAGTTTCGTGGATTTCGCACCGTTGAGTCCGTCTTTGAAAGTGATAAGACGATCGGATGTAAGACTGATTCTCATGGAAAACGTCGGGAGGTGTTGAAGTTTTATGTCGGAGATGGGGACACCAGCTCAGGTGACAATGATCTCTACTACCACGGAAAGCTTCGTGAACAGAGCACGACAGGGACATCCCACGCTGCTGACAAAGATCTGACCTTTTCTTCTCAGAGTTATGAGTGGGGAGAGTGTAAAGTCGACGGAAGCACAACGACGTTGACACCAAAAGTCCGTTATATCTGCTTGAAGGCACGTGAGATCTCGCTCAAAGAGGGAGAGACAGACGCTTCCAAGTGGAAGACGACACGTATCGAGTACGAATACGATGGGTACGGGAACAACACCCTGACCAAAATACACGGCTTAAAGGATGTGGAAGGTGATGAGAGATTTTTCAAAAAAACGTTTATCACTCCAGACAATCCAAACGATCCCGATGTCAACAAGCGCTGGTTTTTGAACAAGCTTCAAAAAGTGGAGTTCTGTGAAAAAGAAGCGGGTCCATGTGCCTCTCGTGAGACCTTTTACGATGGTGAGGCTTACAAAGGACTCCCGGCCGGAGAGCTTGTGCGAGGCAATATCACCCGCGAGTCGGCCAAGGCTTCGAGTGATGGAAAAGTCATCGATCTCTACAGATACGCATACGATGAGTTTGGCAACGTGATCGGAAGAATGAGCCCAAGAGGCAACATCAAACAGACTGAGTTTGATACCCTGTACAATCTCTTTCCTGCGAAAAGCATCTTGAAAGTTGGGGCGTTGACGCTCACACAGAGCGCTGTGTACGACTTTCGCTACAGCGTCATCCGATCGAGCACTGATTGGAACGGGAACAAGATCTTTTATGGGCACGATGCCTTTGGGCGATTGCTCTCATCAACCCGCCCTGGTGACGACTTGACCAAACCAACAACCACTTACGAATACGATATGAAGGCACCTTTGAGCGTGATCACGACAAAGCGTCGCAGTAAACGCAACGGTGCACAAGACACCATTCAAAAGATGTGCTTTGACGGTATGGGACGTTTGGTGCAGATCAGGAGCAAGCTCGCGGATGGGAAATTCCTCGTCGAATCACACAAAGAGTACAACAGCCAGAGTAAAGTCGCGAGACTCGCGAAGGCATATGAGTCGACCTCTGCGGAGTGTACATTTGATATCCCCGATCATGTGAAGACCGTCTCGACACAGTACGATGGGCTCGGTCGGATGATCAAGCGCACCCTCGAAGATGGTACGTTCAAGAGCGTGGTATACCAACCGTTGAAGGTGATGCGTTACGACCAGGAAGACAACACCAAAGGTTCCGCCCACTTCGACACACCACAGACCGACGAGTTTGATGGACTTGGGCGATTGATGAAGCGAACGGAGCTGGACAAGCCCGGACACCCGATTGTCACACAGTACACCTGGACGCACCTCAACGTGTATGGCGATTCACAGCTCGCAAAGGTCATCGATGCCAAGGGCAACGAAAAAGTACAGTCCTACGATATGCTCGGTCGTATCACAAAAGTTGTCGATCCTGATCGCCAGACCACAACGTACAAATACGATGACGCAGGGAACATGATCGAGCGCACTGACGATCGCGGTATCACGATCGCTGCGACATATGACGATCTCGATCGACCTCTGACCATCGAAGAGAAAGGCAAACCTGAGACGCAAATTTCCTTTGTCTACGACACCACGACCAAAGAGTACGCTTCAAAGTTCACAAAGCTGCGCATTGTCGCAATCAAATCACCCCACATCCAGTCTTACTACACCTACAACAACCGCGGACAGCTCGTCGGGGTACGCAGAAACACACTCGGACACGACTTCGACTTTGGTTTTGGCTACGACAACATCGACCGCCTCACCAGCAAAACATTCCCTGACGGTCGCAGACTGACCTACCAATTTGATGCCAACGATAGACTCACTGGTGTCCCTGACATGATCAAGAACATCACACGCAACGAGTTTGGTATCCTCAACGGTTGGACACTTGCGAACAACGTACGTACCGAGCTGACACACGATGCGACGCGCCGGATCACCGGATTCAATATCCAGAACGTCACGGAGTACAAGTACACGTACGACAATATGGGTAACTTCCTCTCCATCACGACAACGGAGAGCGGAGCAGAGGAAAAGCAAACCTTCCAGTACGATTCACTTTACCGTCTCACACAGGCGACCCTTGGTACCAGTGAGACCATGACGTACAAGTTCGATGACCTCGGCAATCTCACCACCAAGACCTCCAGCCTGCAAGCGAAAAGTCCCTCTCATGTTGGGGATTATGGTTATGCCGCTGGACGCTCAAACATGGCTTCTAAAGTCGGTTCTGTCGAGCTGACACACGACAAGGCGGGTTTTCTCAAGAAGTCTGGAACGTCGAGCTATGATTGGGACTTTCTCGGTCGCTTGCTCGAAGTGAAGAAAGACGGAACAGTCGCCATGAAGGCATGGTACGATGCTGAAAACAATCGCTTCTTGAAGGAAGAAGATGGCATCCACACCCTC
Organism: Deltaproteobacteria bacterium; assembly: GCA_002731275.1. Lineage (GTDB taxonomy): Bacteria > Myxococcota_C > UBA6777 > UBA6777 > UBA6777 > UBA6777. Next base: position 27,807 of record PCBK01000081.1, read on the forward strand.
TACGTGATGAAGGGATACGAGCTTCGCGGTGGCGCTGCTGTGATCAATGTCTTCCTTGGCAAGCAGCGAGTGGTCGGCTGGCGTAACTTCGATGCAGGCGCGACATTCTTTGATGATCTTGCTCCTGCCGAGGGAAGTGGCGCGACACTGACCCCCAAACCAGACAAAAAACTCAACGTGGCGGACGCATGGCTTTATCACGCAGCTCGCCAAAATATTATCAAAGTACCTCTCAAAGAGCGCAAACCCAATGTCGATCTGACGATGGATATGCTCGAAGCTCGTGTCTCTCGCTTACTCGTCGAGAAACCCGAAGAGAAACACTACTACCACACCAATCACCTGGGCTCGACTGTCGCTGTGACAAACCAAGCCGGTGAGGTGCTTTCGCGGAAAACATACTATCCATTTGGTTCCGTGCGAAGCGCTACCGGACATGTTTTTAGCTATGGCTTTATGACGACCGAACGCGACAAGAGCACCAAACTCAATTACGCGACAGCTCGCTATCTCAACGCGAAGTGGGGGATGTGGATCAGCGCAGACCCACTCTTTGAGAAGATCCGTGGCGTTGATGATGAGTTTAACAGTTACTGGTATGCTTCGAACAACCCTCTGCGATTCATCGACAGTCAGGGGACAGAGAGCGTCACATTTGATGACTGGGGACCGGGTATCTTCCAGGGCACTGTCATTCTCGGCGTTGCAGGTGTGAGCGCTGTGGCTGCTTTCAAAAATAGAAACCAGGGAAACAACCTTTCCGCATGGGGAGGGGTCGCTGCCGGTCTTGTTTCTTTCTTAGGATTGGGAATGCAAATCGGAGGAACTGTCAAGGATGACTCGGCTTTAATGTGGGTTGGTGTTGGTATTGAAGTTGCTGGAGCTGTTGGGGCCGCAGTGCTTGCCTATATGTCTGAAAGACAAGCTCGGAAGACTGAAGCAGCGCTCACTAACGATAAGGACGCTCTTAAGAGAGAAAACAGCAACCTCCAGAAGCGTAAGGACTCACTCGTAGCAAAAAATACGAACCTTGGGCAAGAAAAGACTTCCTTGCAGAATCAATTGAAAAATGCTGAGGCTGAAGTGAAGAGGCTTAAAACACAGATCGAAAGAGAGACACCCAAAACCAAAACCAAAACCAAAACCAGGTCCAAATCCAACAGCAGCTTCTCGAGCACAAAGAGCAAAAATAGAATATCGAAAAAGCGAAAGAAACCCTGATCTTTGCTCTTTTGGATTGGTCATTTTTTCGATATGTCCGGTGGAAGGAAGAAGCTCTCAGTGTCGTTTTTTCCTTCTACACTTTCTTCATCCACCGGTCTTTGGCTTTTTTCAAACCACTTTTTCTTGGAACAGCCTGAAGCATTGCAAAAGGAGAATTGTTTATGTTGCGACGATGTACATCTGGTTTTTTGTGCTCTTGTTTTTTGATGATTTGCTTGTTCACCTGGGGATGTCCTTCAACGAGCACTCCTTCTGATGGAGGCATCACTGATGGGACAGTCACGCCGACTTCGTGTGATAAGGATGTCGCTTGCCTCGTCGTCAGCGATCCAAATATTCGCTCTTGTGAATTCGTTGTGTCTTACCCCAAGACGGAGAGTCAGCCAAACGTCGGTTTCGACGACTCGGTCAAGGGACGCGCCAAATACCTCAACGGAAAGCTCGCGGTGGCAGTGCTTTTCGATAAGGACGAGGGAGTGAGTGGTGACAAGCCCATCGTGTTTATCCCTTTGGGTGGTAGCAAGGAGTTGAAAACCTCGGTGTTAACATGTTTTGACCGCAAAGGTGCGGCGATATCGTCACCAAAAGCCGTTCTAAAAATCAACAACTAAAGCCGTCAAAAGCCAGGCGACCTCGAAGGAAGATGAGGTCACCTGGCTTTTTGTTGCGATCAAAAGACACAAACCCAGCCGTAGAGCTTGAAACGCTTCGCAATTTTGGAGAACACCATGATCATCAAGGCCAGAGAAGCCAGACTTTGTCTTTCCTTCTTTTTGTGTATAGCCCTTCTTTTTTTGGGGTGTAGCTCTTCTACAAAGACTGATGGGGGATTGACTGAGGGGAGTCATGTCGAAAAAACGAATGACGAACCAGCCTCCGACGCAGGAGGGCAGACTGAAGGGACCAACTGTGAGCCGGGAACGTTAGGTTGTCGGTGTACTCCAACGAGCGCTTGTTTCAACGATCTTCGCTGTGAAGCAGGTCTTTGTCAGGCATGTGAAAAAGGGACCGCGGGCTGCGCGTGTAAAGACGGTGATGTTTGTAGCACCGGTCTCACATGTGAAGGAGGTTCTTGCCAGGGATGTGTTGGGAAACCCAACTGTATCTGTCATGGCAATAACACCTGCGATTCAGGCAGCAAGTGTGTCCTAAGCTCCACATCTGTGAGCATCTGCCAAGCTTGTGATGGCAAGGATAAAAAGGATTGTAACTGCGAGAAGGACGCGGATTGTGGTGCGCTGGCTTGTGTCAACAAACGATGTCTCGACCTCAAGACGGTCAACAACATCCCCAAAGCGCCCAAGTGTTATTCTCCTTGCGATGCAGATCAACAGCTCGCCGACGGTTCACCTCGTGTCTGTCATCCAGAGTTCAAGCTGATGTCTGGATGTGGAGCAGGGCAGACTTGTAAAGAGGGGAGCTGTATCCCCGAGACGACGAATAACCAACTGAGCGCTTCACAATATCCATTCTGTACAGTCGCGGCAGACTGCCCAAACTGGCAGACTTGTTTGCACGGTCGTTGTTACTCGACCTGTGAGTCGTCCACACAGTGTGCGACAGGTTTTCAATGTCATAAGTACGTCTGTCGACGAGAGTGTAATGTCCGCGAGAGCGTCTGTCGCAACGACGAGACTTGTCAGACGAGTGGTTCGGATTCTGGGATTTGTATGCCCAAGTCGACCAACTTCAACCCCGCACCTCCACAAAAACAAACCCCCGGTAAGATCCTCATCCCATTCCACAACATCGACTTTACCAACACAACGACAACGGGTGAGCTTTACATTACGAACAAGAGCCAATTTACAGTGAGCTACACGATCAGCCGCGTACGCGACAGCCTTGGCTCCGACAAGCCCCTGTTTTGGATGAAGTTCGATCGTTGTAACAAATACAACCCCGACAATGGTCGGCAATGTCTCGGTTTTGCCAACAAACCAAGCGCCGCAGAACCATACATCGTCAAAGATGTCCCCCCCAACTCGATGGTGATTTTGAAGCTCAGCAACGCAGGTGGGAAACCCAAGAGCGCTTCACAATACCACGGAGATATCCGCATCCAATCCGAGAGGATGGGAGAGCAAGAGGTCCAACTCAAATACAGAGAGACCGGCGACGGTCAGTGGGTTGGGAAGATGATCTCCTTTGGTAACTTCAACGACACAAACATCGACAAGTTCCCAGCAGCGCCTTCATTGAATGTACGTGATGTACCCAACGCTTTGTTACGTCGCTGGATCAATTTCAAACGCAACAATCTGACCTTCGAGCAATTTCGCGCAGCTCTTCGTGCTGTACGTGAGGGGACATGGCGCTTTGATAAAGTCGCCAAAGATTGTCGAACAGCCTTCAGCAGTCAGGCCTCCGAAGACGTCGTGTGTTATCCCTTCACCAACAACGCTGGCTATGAGATCCTCTCCTACAGTAACCGCGAAGCACCTGTTCCCTCCGGTATCTCCGAGATGGACTTCTCGATCAACGTCGAGGAAAAGAACGGAGACTCCTTTATCGGTCGTATCAACTCCGCCAAGAGTTTACAGTATCCGGGGAATCCACTCGTCACGCTGACATTTGATGGAAAACCTGGCGTCAATCCAATGACCATGTTGAAGGCATTTGGTACAACCGTCGATGTTGGCGGTCGTTTCCATGTCGCAAAAGACAAAGGGTGTCCTGACACGGATAAGTACGAGAAGGTCTCCATTCCCTGGTTAATCCCTGGGTTTGAGAGTTTGAGCGCGAGTGTGTCGGGGAGTCTCTTCCGCGAGCGTTATGAGTGTCGCGCAAAATCTTACCCACACACTCCGCCAGATGGAGCGACCAATGAGCAAAAACGCGCGACAGAGCTGCTCAACCTGAGCCTCGCTTCGTCGAACCCGATCCCCAACGGCTGGCGTCTTCGCCGAAAGCTTGAGCTCGTCGACGGTGGGCTGATCAAAAACCGTTACCTGTTTATCTTGTATCGTGAAAAGTTCGTCAGCTTCTTCAACACGAGCGAGACAAAGAACGCACTCAGCGGCGATTTTGCCAGCTACGGCTACATTTTGATGGAGCGTGTCGCGACAGAGCTTGAGAAGACCGACTATGCGGGCAATCCCCCTGTCAAACAGAATACATGTGCCATCAATTCAAATTGTAAGAGCAATGAAGCCTGCATCAGTGGCGTGTGTCGTCCCAAAGACCAACTTCGCCAAGTGACCTGTTCACCTGCGATCGTGAGAATGGCGACAAATCGAAGCATTGGCTCGATGGCTGAGCTTGAGCAATGGTCAGGCGTCCAGCTTGGAGAGCTCGTCTCTGCGCTCATCAAAGGACAGAGCAACCAAGTCACCAACGACACGAGCAACCAAATCCCACAAACCGTAAACGGTTCGGATTACGAATGGTCATACGACAGCAGCGTGACCAACTCAAAACACTACATTCACATGTACTGTGAGGACACCAAGCAATTTAACGGTGGTCATCCTAGCGATCCACAGGCTTGTCCAGCAGGCAGTAAGGTGATCTATTTCGAGCTTCAAACCAGCGAGAAGACGCTGCGCAACGACGCCTGTAACAAAGCAAGAACATGTGACTCTCGACTGAGAGCCTTCCGCTCGTTGAAGTCCTTCCGAGAGAATGTCCCCTACAAATGCAAGGATCCAAACGCAGCGCTGTGTGATGCCAATCGAACAGATCCACGTGTTGGCAAAATTTTCTTTAAGCCCGAGAGCAAATCACATTACATCTCTCCCTTCCAGCCGCTGCAAAATGCGATGTTTGAGGCCTTTCGCTATCGGCTCAAGTTTGCCTCAAGGAGCGGCCAGAGCATCGGCTTTACACCTTCCATTTGTGCGCCTGGAAGCTCCTCGCAGATCCCCTACTGTTATGACCCCAAAGTCATCGAGGAGATCGAGAAGAGAGTGGATTGTGTTGAGGCGATCTTCTCGAAAGAGACGTTGACCCAAAAGTTGACGCCGAGTGAGCGCGCTGACCTGCGCAACTTCCTGGTGTTTGCCTTCTCCTTCCAAAACACAAACAACAACGGGGTCATCTCGACAAACTTTGGTTTTGAGACCCTCAACGCCGAGCTGAGAGTGATGCTTGGTGACGAGTCCTTTGTTCGCTCTTTTGCGAGTCGATACGATCTCTCCAACTCCAGCCTGATCTCTTTCCAGGGGGATCAGCTTGAGCCCAACGGAATCAAGCTCTCTGGAGCTTTGGGCTTCGAGATGCACAATCTGTATCTCTCCACACAATACTACCAGAGCGCGCTCGATCGATTCTTCTCACAATCAAACGTGATTTATCACTCCTTCAAGAGTCGGGATACAGCGTTTATTTCGCCCAAGTCCGTCACCAGCTACTTCAAAAAATTGCTCCTCGCGTCGACCCGTAAGGCACGCTCTTGGAGCCAGATCGCCAAGCGATATCACAAGCTCAACCGCCCCGATCTTGCACGTCACGTGATCGAACGAGCGTATGCCGCGACCTATATGGAAAAAACGGTCTTGACGCGCTTGCTTCGTGAGTTGGTGCGGGTCACTGATCCAAAAGAGATGGACCAGATCAGCAACGAGATTGATTCGATTACACTGACATATAAGTCCGCTCTTATCGACATGAAGGAGACCTATCAAAAGCTCAACATGTCGCTGAACAACTACGGTTTGCCCGAAGGCTACATTCCTTTCCCTGCGATGGATTCATTCTCCGCTTTGAGTAACTCCACCAACGCCTTCAAGGTCTCTTTGGGGTTTGCCAAAGAGAAGATGCTCATCGCGAGAAACAAAGAGCAGGCAGCCTTACAGAGCAAGCGTTCATTTGATACCAACGCGGCGCAGTTCCAGGCCGAGCTGGTGCGTATTACACAGAACTTCGAGAGCCAACTGCAGGAGATCTGTGGTGGTATCACAGTGGGCAACCGTGTCTTCCCGGCGATCCCAAAATACGCGAGCCTCTCTCCAAAAACACGCAGCCTCGGCAACCCATGTGGGCTTGTCCCTGGTGGTGCGTTGTTTAACGCGCTCGCCGAGCTTGAGAAGATCCGTATCGGTCTGACAGCGATCAAACAACAACAAGCCAACCTGACCAAGCAGATCCACCTCGAACGAGACAGGATCAAGAAGTACTGTGATGCCAAATTCAAGCTCGCGGACATCACTTGGAATTTCCGTGAAAAACAACAAAACCTTCAGCTTGAGCTCGAAGAGACACAGAGAAACATCGACCGGACTGTGCGGATTGGTCAGCAGGCGAGTATGATCGCTGAGACCGTGAAGTGCTCGATCGTCGTCGGTTTTGCAAACGGTGGTGATTGCCCCATGGCGGCTGTCTCCGCCGCCCTCTTGTTGGTCGTTGGTGCAACGCAAGAGGCGATCGTTGCGAAGATCGAACAGAAACTCAAAGAGAAACGCGAACAACAAGTCGTGATCGAGAGAGAGCTTGAAAAGACACAGATTCAATTTGAATGTAAAGCGTGCGCTGTCAGTGATAAGAACTGTACGACACAAGGTACGGCTTACACTGAGAGCAACATCAAGATCGCTGAGCTGACAGCTTCTATTGGGAATCTCAGCTTTGAAGCGTTGAAGATTCAATATGACATTCAAATTGCGCTGTCGAACATCACGAGACTCCGCCAACAAGCGCGACGTCTGATCACACAACAAAACGAGACCACACAGCTCGCGCTTGACGTACAAGCTGCACAGAACAACCCCAATGTCCGTATCTATAAAAATGACTCGATCATCTCTGCGGAGCGGACATTCAGCGACGCGATGAGAGAAGCCTACCGCGCGACTTTGATTTACGAGTACTACACTGGTACGTCTTACAAGCGCAAAGGTAATCTCTATCTTATCCGTATGATCTCCTTTGGTGATGTCAATCTTGAGACCTACCTGAGTCGTCTTGAGCAGGCGTTCCGCGACTTTGAAGAGCAAAATGGCAAGCCCGACTTCCGCGTCGCGGTCATCTCTTTGCGCGATGATATCCTCAAGATCTCACGTGTCGATGAGAACCAACATCCACGCACATTGACAGATCGTGTGAGCGAATTTCAGAAGGAGCTCTCCAACCGCAACAGACTCAACGAAGAAGGATTTACATCCTTCCCATTCAACCTGTCTGTGACAAACAAAAACGCGCTTGTGTCTCCTATCACTGTCAACCACAAGGTCATCTACATCGAAGCTGAAATTGTGGGTGGAGAGATCGGTGACACCGTCGGTCGCGTGTATGTCAGACAAAAAGGAACAGGCGTCGTCAGGCTCCCTGGAGATGACACGAAGTTCTACGTCCTCCCGGCCAAAACGGCTGTTGTCAACGCATTCTTCAACGGTAGCAAGGTCTTTCAGCCAAGTATCTATCAAAACTACAGGTTGCGGGATCGTCCTCTTGGCAACACACAGTGGGAGGTGTTGATCAACCAGCTCACTGAGAAGGCCAACAAAGATATCAACCTGAACAGCATCAACGATATCCGGATTTACATCTACTATTCTGACTTTACAGAAGAACCCTGAGGCTCTTTCTCGAAGTCAGATACCAAGACATGCAACTAAAGGGTGTAAAATGACCGAACATACGAGATATCTGGCCTGGATCACTGTGTTGCTCTGTGCGTTGGCCTGGGGTTGTGGTCCAGCGACCCAAACCAATGACGAGAACACCTGTCAGGGAAAGCAGTGCGCGGATGCGGGCGTTCCTGAAGCTGGCTCCCTCGATAAAAAGGCCTGCCAGCCGGGGACGGACACATGTCGTTGTTCTCCGACAGGTGGATGTGCAGAAGGTTTGCGTTGTGAGTCCGGTGTCTGCAGAGCCTGTGTCGCAGGCTCTGCAGCATGTCTCTGTAAGTCCGGCAATACATGTGACGATGGTCTTACATGTGTCGCCGGTGTGTGTCGTGGTTGTGTGGGCAAAGCGTTTTGTTCGTGCTATGCCAACGGCCATTGCGATACAGGGATGCGCTGTGATGAACGTTCGACCTGTCAGCCTTGCGAGGGTGACAACAAAGCTGGATGCAATTGCGATAACGATGCTTTTTGTGGGAGTGGTTTGCTCTGTATCAACAAACACTGCGCTGCAGCCGAAGAGGTCAAGAGCGTCCCCAAACAACCCAAGTGCTACACACCATGTCAGGGAGACATTCTGGAAAATGGGAAGGTCAGGACATGTGATCTGAAGTTCCGCCTCACCGAAGGATGTGGTCTCGGTCAGGTGTGTCTTGAAGGGAGTTGTGTCGCGACCGCAAAGTCCAAACAGCTGACATCTTCTGGTTATCCATTTTGCAAGCATTTGACGGATTGCCCTGGTTGGCAAACTTGTCTCGTCGGACGTTGCTACTCAACCTGTACGCCCGGCGCCGCGACTTGCGGTGATGGGATGCAGTGCCACAATCGCGTGTGCCGAAAGAGTTGTGAAGTCGACAAGAGCGGCTCATGTGAGAAGGGATATGCCTGTCTTTCGACCAAAAGTGATAGCCAAAAGGGCGTCTGTCTGCCCATATCCCAGCGCAAACTCAGTCTCCCCAAGACAAAAGTCCACGAGGTCTTCTCTGTCGCACCACAAGACCTCGATCTGACCAATCACAACGCGAGCGGTGTCTTTGCGATCACCAACCGAAGCGATTTTTCGTCCTCTTTTACGATTACACGTTCATTTGATACGATTGCATCGAAGCAACCGCTGTTTTGGTTGAAGCTAGATCGCTGCGCCAAGTACAACAGTGAAGGTACGGATTGTACCGCGTTTGAAGGGAAACCCACGGCAGAAGAGCCCTTCAAGGTAACAGTTGGTCCCAAACAGACCGTCTTTCTCAAAGTTGTAGGGGCGGATGGAAAACCAAAGGACCAAAAACAGTACGAAGGTCTGTTCCAACTGCAAAGTGCAGAGACGACGCAGTCCTTGAGGGTGCGTTACCGCGAGTCCGGAACCGGTCGATGGAAAGGTGAGTTTGTCACCTTTGGCAACTTTGACACGGGCCTGATCGACAAGTTCCCCGCACCGAGTAGCCTCCCAGTCAAAGACCTCTCCAACGCGCTCTTGCGCCGATGGCTTAACTTCAAACGCAACAATCTGAGCTTCGAGCAATTTCGTGCGTTGTTGCGCTCGATCAAGGAACAAACTTGGAAGCTCGACAAGGTGCGCGCTGATTGCAAACAAGCCTTCAGCAAGGTGGCCTCCGATGACGTTGCGTGTTACCCCTACACCAACGACACTGGCTACGAAGTCTTGTCCTATAGCCAGCGAGAGGCGGCTCCACCATCGGGGGTGTCCTCTATCGACTTCACGATGGATGTCAAAGAGCTCTCTGGGAACACCTTTCAGGGACGTATTGTAAGCAGTGAGTCATTACAGTATCCGGGTAATCCACAAATTACATTGCAGTTTGCAGAGACCCCAGGGGCGAAGCCGAGGACATTGTTGACCTCTTTGAAAGCCGTCAGCGATCTCGGTGGTCGGTACCTTGTTTGGGAGAAGGAGTCCTGCAACAATCCATCTAAAATGGAGAAAGTAGAGATCCCCTGGCAACTTCCAGGTTTCCTTGGGAGCTTTACAAAGGCAACGGATGTCTCGCTCAAGTATCACGAGTGCCGGACAAAGTCCGCTCCACATGTCGTGCCTGCAGGCGCGACAAAAGAACAGCGAGCAGCGATCGAGCGGCTCAACCTCGCGTTGAGCGCAGCCAATCCTATCCCAAATGGTCGCAGTCTTCGTCGGACACTCCAGTTGGTCGATGGGGTCCTGATCGACAATCGTTATCTCTTCGCGTTGGTCAAAGAGACCCTCGTGAGCTTTTTCCCCAACCAAGGCGTGAAGACGACACTCACAAAAGACATCGTACGTTACGGCTATATCTTGTTGCAGCGTATGGATCGCGATGTGACCGCTGAAGAGGTCGTCGGCAATCCACCTGCCCAAGGATTTGGTTGCCAAACAAACAGCGAGTGCCATACAGGCGAGACTTGCCAGTCTGGTGTCTGCCAGGGAACGGGGATGATGAAGCAGGTCGCGTGCACTGCGAATATCGTCAAGGTCGCAATGAACCGAACTCTTGGAACGGTCGATTTGACGAGCTGGAGTACGGACGCCCTAAAGCAACTCGTCCACAGCCTCATCCGCGGACAAAATCCATCTGTATCAACGGAGAGCGCCAACCTGATCGTAGGGAAGCGTCAAGGGACCTACACGGACTACTCGTATCAAAACCAGACGAATCAAAAAACGCACTTCATTCATTATTACTGTGAGAGAACGGGACAATTTAACGGAGGACCAAAGGGTGGTGAGACACCTTGTCCTCTCGGTAGCAAGGTGACATTCTTTGAGCTGCCTGAGGTCAACACAAGCGCACTCGCCGGTGAGAGCTGTCAGTCGACGAAGACATGTGGCAAAAGACTGGAAGAACTTCGTCGTGTACCAGGATTCCGGGAGGATGTTCCGTTTCGGTGTGTGGATGCCAAACAAACTCGGTGTGATGAAGAGAGTCGTGTCGATCTTCGCAGTGGGAAGGTGTTCTTCAAGCCTGGTAACACGTCGAATTTCCGCTCTCGCTTGCAACCTTTGAGTTACGCGCTGACACAAGCATTTCGCTATCGGTTTCAGTTCACAAGCCGTTCAGGAAGTCAGGTCGGGTTTTCTCCCACGATCTGCAAGCCTGGGGTCTCTTCACAGACACCTTACTGTTATGATCCTGTCGGCATCGAGGAGATCGAGCAGCGGGTGAACTGTTTGGAGTCGATCTTTTCATCTCCGGCGGTCACAAAGAATCTGGATCCAGACACAAGAGCGCTCTTGCGCGACACACTTGTTGAGGCCTTCTCTTATGCGAATGGGCTTAGTCAGCAAGGGCAGGTGTTGACCTTTCCAGGGTTTGAGATGCTCAACGCCGAGCTGCGGGTGATGTTGGGTGACGATTCGTTTGTCAAAGCGCTCAACAACCGCTACCAGCTTGCGTCGGAGGGGCTTGTCACTTTCCGTGGGGATATACTGGAGCCTAACGGGATCAAGCTCTCCGGTGTGATTGGGTTTGAGATGCATCACCTGTATCTCTCGACACAATACTACCAGAGCGTGCTCGATCGATTCTACGCTCAAAGCACGACGTTTGTTTCGTCTTTTCGCTCAAGTAACACCTCTTTCTTGACCGCTCGCTCTGTGACAAGTTACATCCAAAAGCTGCTACAGGCTGCGACGAGAAAGGCGCGTTCTTGGGGTAAAATTGCGACCAAGTACCACCAGATGAACCGCACTGATCTTGCGCGTCATGTCCTTGAGCGTGCGTATGTCAACTCGTTCATCGAGCTCAATATCCTCACACACATCTTGCGTTCGTTGACAAACATCATCGATCCCAAGCAGGTCGAGCAGATCAGCAAGGAGATTGAGAAGGTCACTTTGACCTACAACACCGCACTCTTCGATATGAAAGAGACGTACCAAAAGCTCGAACGAAAGCTCGACTACTTTGGTCTGCCACAAGGATACATTCCTTTCCCTGCGATGGACTCTTTTGCGACGTTGAGCAACAACAAGAACGCGTTCAGTGTCGCCTTGGAGTTTGCAAAGGAGAAGCTGGAGACAGCGAGGGAAAAAGAGCAGCAGGCGTTGTTGGAGAAGCGCGCGTTTGACACGGACGCTGCACAGTTTCAGTCGGAGCTTGTGAGGGTTCAAAAGAGTTATGACACGCAGCTTGCCCGGCTCTGTGGGAGCATCAAGATCGGCGACGCGCTCGTCCCTGCGACGCCACAGAACGCGTTGTTGAGTGATACATTCAAAGGTGTCGGGGATATCTGTGGAAAGATCCCCGGAAGTGAGCTTTACAACGCCTATCTTGGGCTTCGTAAGGCTGGGTTGGAGATGCTTCAGTTTGAGCAAATCCGCAAAAACCACGAAGACAAGATCACGCGCGAAGCTGACAGGATCAAAACCTTTTGTGACAGTCAATTCAGTCTCTCCAACATCTCGTGGGAGTACGAAGGGAAGAGACAGGATGTCTTGCGCTCATTGAGCCTCAACAGAGTGTTGATGATGGCTGGGATGAGAGCGGCTTCTGGGGCGATGCAGATCGCGCTGGGTTGGAAGTGTAGTGTCTTGATCGGCGGTGTGTTTGATACAGAGTGTCAATTTGCGGGGATCTCAAATGGGTTGAAGGTGGCGATTTTTGCGGCGCAAGAAGCTGCCAACCTCGCGCTCGATCTCAAAGCCAACGAAGCGAAAAAGTCGCAGCGAGCCCTCCAAAAGCAGCTCGCGAAGAGCGAGCTTCGTACTTCTTGTAATGTATGTCCGCCAGAAGACCCAGATTGCCAAACCAAAGGCGTCGTCCGGATTAATGGACAACATAACCTCTCTGTGCTCGCGCTTCAGACGGCCTCTTTTACGCTCGATATCCTGCAAAAACAACTGGATATTCAACTCGCGAAGTCCAAAGTTGAGCAGCTCAGGCAAAAAGCGCAACGTTTGATGAACGAAAGAGCTACGGCGCTCGATCTGCTCGCCAATGTACAGGCTGCGCAAAACGATCCGAACATTCGTATCTACAAAAATGATACGATTATCTCGGCAGAGAGGACCTTTGATGAAGCGATTAAGGAAGCCTATCGCGTGACGTTGATCTACGAATACTACACAGGGACTTCTTACAAAGACAAAGGCAATCTCTTTCTTACTCGTATGGTCGAAAAGGGCGATCTCAACCTGGAGACCTACTTGCTCAATTTGGAGCAGGCGTTCCGCGACTTTGAAGAGCAAAAAGGCAAGCCCGACGTCCGCGTCGCGGTCGTCTCTTTGCGCAATGATATCCTCAAGATCCCCATGCAAAACAAACAGGGAGAGGTGCTGAGCCTGAATGAGCGTGTCACTGAACTTCAGCGACAACTCACCTCGCGAGAACATCTCAATCAGGAAGGATTTGCGAGCTTTGATTTTAACCTCAAAGTCGACGGCAACAGTCAGTACACATCGCCGCTGACGTTTAACCACAAGGTCGTTTACATCGAAGCCGAAGTGATAGGTGGAGAGATCGGTGACACTGTGGGGCGCGTGTATCTCAGGCAAGCAGGGACGAGCTCCGTCCAGCTTGAGAACGATGAACTTAAGTTTTACGCGCTTCCTGTGCGTACAGCTGTGATCAACACGTTCTTTAACGGAAGCAAAGTCTTCCCATCGGAGATCTATCAAAACTTTCGGTTTCAAGATCGCCCCCTTGGGAACACACGGTGGCAACTCATGCTCAACATGAGCACAGAGAAAGCCAACCAAGACATCAATCTCAGTAGTATCAATGATATCAAGATCTATATATACTACAAAGACTTTACGAAGTGATTGTGATGTTATTTCTTCGCACAACAAGGGAGTCAAAGTCACTTGTGACAAGTCTGAGCATGACATGTGCTTGGGAAACGCTCTGCTCTAGAGTGAGCGTTCTGTGTTATCATCCAAACAGTTGTATCCTCTCCAACGACTCACGAGCTGCAAAGGGAGCGTGGGTTCAAGATAGTATCTCGATCAGGAGGCAAGTATGAGCAGGTTTAGGTTTTCGCTTTTTTTCGTTTTGCTAGGTATTCTCGCGTATTCTTGGAGTGCTTGTTCGCCACCAACGACGACATGTGAAGCATCTTCAACCCAAGAGTGCAAGTGCGGTGACAAAGTCGGAAAGCAGACTTGTAATGAGGATGGTTCTGGATTTGGTGCATGTGATTGCACAGGCCAAGGAGGTGTCGAAAAGACAACAGATGAGAACACTTCCAAGGCTGAGGCGAGTAAGGAAGTGGGCGAAGAGCGTGTCCCTGAGCCTGGCAAAGAACCTGTCGTTAACGAGAGCACAGATACCGATGGAGGCGCTGGTGACAGTGAGCCTGTCGTCCCTGAGACCTCCGTTGAAGCTGATGCGACTCCCGATCTTTCAGGTTGCGACACGACGACCAGCTTTGTATGGCAGGGCAAGTGTTATACGAATGAGTCCTTCTGTACGAGCTCATCTTCAAACTCAACCTTCCCGATCTTCTCTCCATCTGAACAAGATTCGATGCAAAAGCCCTACGTGATTGAGTTCGATCCTGTAACCAAAAAACCCACATTCTGCCAAACCAAAAAAGGGTACTTTTACCTGTCCAGCTTTGGGTATGGTAAGTGCGACAATGACAACGATGGGTGGATCAACATCTTCGCGTACAGAGCGGTGACGTCTACGGACAATGTGCTCTTGCGAAACGCACGTTGTGAGCTCAAGAAGGTGCAGGCTGTTGTGTACTATGCAAACTCCGAGAACTGGGCACAGCACAAAGAGCAATACACGATGCAAGTGCTCAAACAACCTGTCGAGCTTGTCGAAACAGACCGCAATGATGGCCTCGGAAAATTGATTGAGATGCCGATCTTCACGAAAGATCAAGCTCCACTTCCCACACAACCTGGGAGCAATTGTACTGCCGACGCCGACTGTACGGCCTCTGCTGGCGAAGTCTGTTACAAAGGACATTGTCTTGTCGGGCGGCGCTTTCAACCCAAAGAGATCAACACACTGACCAAAGCATGTATCGGTGGACTCGACCTGAACGATAACCAAATTGGCGACGCTGGCGAAAAACCCAGCGATACACCCAATCCCAAGTCCGAATTCCAGCCCCTCCTCCAACTCGGTTACTTTGTCGAGCTGCAATACGCCTACTTCGAGAAGGACTTCACCGCGCTTGATAAGAAACGCTACGATGTCCTGGTCCTCAAAGAACGCATTCGGACGGGCAAAGATGGTGAGAGCACCACGCTCGCCATGAAGTGTGGTGAAGATCCTAATGGATTTAAGCCGGACTATTGGAGACGTTGTGGATTGCGTGATGATCAACAATGTGAAGATCCAAACAACCCCGGAAAGCAAAGAAATGGTCTCTCACAGTGTTGGATGAAGGATGTCACACAGGCTATCCCCTCGTTGTTTAAGTGTGTTGTGTTCGATAGCACGACGGACAAGACCACCAAGAGTGGCTTCTTCCATCCCGACAACTACGGAATGGACAAAAACTACTCGCGCACAACCTGTAACTTTAAGGCCACCTGGACCAACCCCGACGCCACGAGTCTGCACAAAGAGGACATTTTGTTCGAATGTACAGGAGATGACGGCAAGCAAAAGCCAGACCCCTCGAAAAAGACAGTAGGGTGGGCCTGTGTGTCCTTCAAACCTTATAAGGCTCCAGCCGATTATCTTGCCGGTTGTATCGACGAGACAGCGCACGAAGTCTGTGGCGCTGCTGGTGGACAGGATAACCTGACCTATCTCACCAATGAAAAGGGAAGTTACGGTATGACACGCGCCAAAAGGGAATGTGGTCCTAAACTCTCACAGGGGGTGTGTAAGACCGCTGAGCACGTCTGTACTGCCGGGGTCTGGCTCGCGTGTAATGCCTGTGATAACTGCCCACAAGATACACAAGGTCAAAAGACCATCTGTCCTGGCGGGGTATGGCCCCAAGCGACAGTGAACCAGGCGACCGTTGACTCCTGTAAGCTGGTCCTTTCTCCCTCCACAGAAGTCTGTAACGGAAAAGATGACGACTGTGATGGTTCTATCGATGAAGGCATCGCGACCGTCGATTGGTATGTCGATAAAGATGGCGATGGCTTTGGTGATGCCAACGGGACAGTCGATCGCAAGTGTCGTCAAAACCCCCTCAAAGGTTATGTCGATAACAAAAGCGACTGCAACGATGGAGATAAAGATATCAAACCCACGGCCAAAGAGATCTGCGATGGGATCGATAACAACTGTAACGGGAATGTCGACGATGGTCTCACATCCAACAATTGGTATCGTGACGGCGATGGAGATACCTTTGGAGCTGGCAGTGTGGTCTTCAAAGGCTGCACCAAACACGACGATCCCAACCAAGTCTGTACAGGACTAAACACCTGTCGTTCGACGACTGGCCATGTGAAAGACAACACCGACTGTTGTGACCAAGACTCCAACCAGAGACCCAACCAGACCGCTTACTTCCCCAGGCCCAGTAAGTGTAACTCTTGGAACTACAACTGTAAAAATGGTGACGAACCCAACCTTTGTCTGAAAAAATGCAGCAGGTCTGTGGTATACAACTCCAACTCAACGGCGACCTGTTCTTATGATGGCTGGAACCCCAAGTCGACAACAGGAAACTGGTTCCGCTACACTGGCAACAAGACCTTCACCAACGCGACAAGTTGTGAGCTAACACTCAACCTGAAGCTGGAACCCAATAACGATCAAGTGTTCCCTTACACGTGTAACTTTACCCACCGGTACAGTTGTGGATTTATTGGGACAAAAACGTGCAGCACCAAAGAAACTTGTCGCGCAACAGGTACTGTCGCCAAGAGCACCTCAAGTCAGACATATGCCCCCAAGACGACGGCCAACGCGTCTTACATCATGTGGCATAAGAACAACTACAACAGCGGCTGTTACTACAAAAAAGATGGCTCAACCCCCAAGTGTGGAGATACTGTATATCTTGCTGGTGCGAGGGACTCTCACTTTGGCCAAAACTTCCGACGCTGGAGAAAGAGCTCCAGCCGCTCTGGTGGTGGGACCAACAAGTGCAACACGACACACGGAACATGTGGCGGATTTAACTACTCTTGCTCTTACAACTACAACATCACGATGAATTCAGATTACTACTTCACCGTTTTTAACGCCAACACCAGTAAAATCGTGAATTGTCGCTAAGGCTGTTTTTGGGTGGTGGGGTGAGATGAGGGGGTGTTGGGATTCTTTTGGCGGGGGAGAGGGACACGTGGCCCTGGTAAGATCTCGGCTGTGCCTAACTTTTGTCCAAGTGGACAGTGTTGAAGATGTAGCCACTGTTTTGTGATTGTAGGTGCCTGACCAGGAGGGGGTGTTAACTCCAACATCATATAAACGTCAAGCGCTGTGAGTGCCTCAAGACCTTTCTTTTCTCGATTCCAACGTCGACAAAGATACGAAGATAGATCACGTAGATGCTGTCGTCCCCACGGCTGTTTATCTCTGATTTGGCGGGCCATCATCCAAAAGTAGATGGACATGCGATGTGTTCGCCAGATCAGATGTAGTTTTTTGGGTTTGGCGAATTGGACAGGTGCGTCGTCTTTGCCTTTGTTAAACCAAACAGAGACGTCGACGACCTTGCCTGATTTGAGCCGGCCAGGGATGACAAACCACACATCCATTTTGGAGGAGGTTGGGCCAAACATCGTCCATTGTTGTTTGAGCCCTGTGATGTACCCGATGTTGGAAATCCACGTAGGAGGGGCGAGTTGTGGTGCACAGACAGCGATGTTTCGCCAAATGATATACACGAGACAGAGCGCCGCGAGACTCTGCCATCGAAGAGAGAGTCGGAACATGCCTCTGGAGACAGGTGGATGAAGTCGGCAGTACGCGAGTCCTGAGAGCAAACGCGCTGCAAAGCCTTCGAGGTAGCTCCCGAGCCAGCGAGTCAACGAAGAGAGTCGATCCCAATACGACGAAGGGATGAATAACAATAACGCGACGACATCGATAAATGGAAAGAATCCAACCTCAACAGCGAACAAGATCCCGAGGTTCATGACAAAGAAAGACAAGATGCCAATGGTCCGGAAGAAAGAAGTCTTCCAGGGGGTGAAAAACAACAATGGGCCGAGGATCTCAGCCCACATCATAGTCGGCGTCAGCAGCTTGAGCAACGAAGGTCTTTGCATGAGCCAGAGCGCAAAGGGTTTACTGCCTCCCATGATGTCGAGGCTGAGTACGTAATAAAGGGCCGTTCCTTTGGCTCCCCAATTGGGTCCCAAGGTCTTGAGCAGTCCTGCGAAGAAGTAGACAAACAAGACCTGCAGCAAGATCGCGATCGTCGCTGTCGAGAAGACTTTTTGTGGTCGTGTCTGGAGCTCAGTGTCTCTGCTGTCCAGCGACCAACATGCCCCAAGTGGAAGGAAGCAACCCCAAAACAACAAGATCATGATCTGCGTTTCAGCACCTGCGAGATCCATATAACAGCGATTGTAAAACGAGTAGACGATGAGCCAACAGCCAAAACAGGCGACGTTGGAGCGAAACCCAACGAGCAGCGCGAGCGATGAGAGCAGCCCAATGCCCCACAGTAACCATTGAAAGAGCGCGTTGCCAAACAACATGGAGAGGGAGAACGCGTAAGGGTGGCCGTTTACTTTGAGCTGCACCCATCTCGGCAAGACCCCACTGTCTGTAAAGAGCATGTCGACGTACAAGCTCTTTTCCAGAAAAAATACGATCATCAGGAGCGCGAAGGCGATGCGAAAAGCAGCCAACGCGCGCAAGTCGATCCCAAAACATCGACGCCAAAAGGACTCGGATGGTGTCTGAGAAGAGGTCACAGCAACGCTCCCTATTTTTGCTCGCGTGAGGGTGCAGGTCGTTGGCCTTTGACCGCTGCTTTTGGCTGACGGTCTTCGTGGATGGTGATCGTCGTGCGCTTCTTAAAGGGCCCCTTGTAGACTTGTTTGTATCCATCTGGCCAGTACACTTCGATGCGCTTGGCGCGTGCCTTCGTCCCGAGTCCAAATGTGACCGTCGTCTCCTCTTGTGAGAGATAGTGGCTGCCTGCATGCACGAGACGCATCTGTGGTGGGAGCGATGTGGTGAACAGTCGGATCGTCGCGCCAATGCCGCGTTGGTTTGAGCGTGTCCCGACCAACCGCACCTTGAGCCAGTGGTTTGTCGCGGGTTGCATATTGCGGAATATACGTGGGCCTTTGATATAGTCGTTGAGGAGTAAATCCATGCGCCCTGTCCCTGTCAGGTCGACCGCTGCCACGCTGCGGCTGTTTCCTTTGTACGAAATAGAGGCGGTCTTGTGGACGTGAAAGTAACGTGACTTCCAACGCAAGAATAATTGGTTTCTCTGGTTGGCACCGGGGGCACCTGGAATCCAGCCATTGGCGAGATACAGATCTTCATCCCCATCGTTTTCGTAGTCAAAGAAGTTGGTGCTCCACCCCCAACCACGTTGACCCGGTTCAAAGTATCGTCGCTCAGAAGGGGAGAAGCCTCGTCCTTTTTGATTGATGAACATTTTGTTTCCCGAGATATAGAAAGCGGTCTTTAACACTCTGTCATCGAGGCGAAAGGGGCTTTGGTGTCCAGGCATGACGAACGAGAGGTTTTTGGAAAACATGTCGATGACGGAGACGTATACATCCCAATAGCCGTCGGCGTTGATGTCTGTGACGCTGACATTCATGCCGCTGCCGCGATCGTCCGTCTTCATGCGACGTGCGACCTCTTTGAATGTTCCATGTCCGCGATTGATGAAGAGCTGATCACGACCAAAGTCGTTCGCGAGGTAGAGGTCAGGTCGACCATCTTTGTTGATATCGACGGCGGTCACTGCGAGGGTCCAGGCGCGGCTCGCGACGCCTGCCGCGGCGGCGACCTCCCGAAAGACACCTCTTCCCATGTTTTGGTAGAGCTGGTTGGGGCGTGCGTTGCGTCCGTCCAGGGTGATCGCTGGGCCTCGAAAATTAGCCGTCCCGTAGTATCCAATGTACAAGTCCAGATCGCCATCCCCATCATAGTCGAAGAATGTTGCAGTGTGGGCACCCCAGTGAGTCCGAATGTTGGACTTCTTTGTCGCATCTACCAGCGTTCCATTTGGTTGCTGTAGAAAGAGTTTGGAAGGGGAATGGCTGTGGACGACGAACAGATCCATCTTTCCGTCTGCGTTTGCGTCGATAAAGAGGGCTTGGCGGCTGTCGTACTTCCAATTGCGCAGCCCCACTTTCTCCGTGATGTCGCGAAAACGATAGGAGCCCATATTTTGGTAGAGTCGATTGCAGCCTTCACCTGCAAAGAACAGGTCGACGCGACCATCACCGTCCAGATCGCCAACGCCAATCCCTGCGCCCATGTAAGCCTGATGTCCCGCGACGGAGACTGCGCGATCGATCAGCAGCGTTGGTTTGGTTGATTGGCTCGTAGGGCGGGTTGTTGGCTGGAGCGGGGCGCTGTTCACTTGTCCGACGGAGTGGATCTTGCGACCTGGAGGCAAGGAGATGATGGGGTAATTGTTGGCCTCACAGCGTTGGGTGATCAAGCCGGCGGTGTTTGTGACATCTCGGAACAAAGGCCTTGGATAGCTCTTGAGGAGTTGTTTCTTTTGAGCGAGGAGTGGTTTGGGCCATTTGATGTGTTGTCGAGGAGGTGGGAGCATTGCGATCCCGAGCCCGTGACTGGACATTCGCTTGTTGAGGCTGGCTGCGTTGAGTACACGTTGTTTGTCGCGTTGTAACATCACACGCGTCTCTTGCAGGAAGAGCAACGCCAGCTCCGAGATGCGTTCGACGAGCAGCTCTGCTGCAAAAGGACCCAAAGCTCGCATCGAAGGGTGTTTTTTCCAGACTCGTTTGAGAATCCACCACGGAAGCGTTGTGTCTCGCACTGCGTCGAGTTGGTATCCTAACAGCTTGACGACATGTGTGTTTTTTTGATCGCGTTGTTTGAGCAAGTAGAAGTGAACGTCGCCATTGGCCAGGGTTTTACGTGGGATAAGTTGTTCGATGACGCGAAAGACCCATTCGATGTTGAGCAGGTGTTTGGGCCGATGTTTTTGGGCGACAAAGGCGGGGTTTTTCTGGGACCATTGCAGATACGTTTGAAAGAGCATGTAGGTGTCATTGCGCATGGGGAGGTATCCAGCCCCAACCAACCCCGCTGTTTTTTCCAGGAGCGTGACTAGGCTCTCAAATCCGTCTTTTGTCAGCGTGACGTCAGGTATGATGCGGTTGATCAAGACACGAACACTTTGTCTCTTCTCCTTCCAGACCAAACGGTTACGAGACTTGAGGGAGCGAATCTTGGCTTCGATGTTTTGCAGAGTCAGTTTGTGTAAATGCTGTCGTGTGGAGACCTGTGTTTGTCTTCGTTGTTTTTTGGGTTGTGATGATGGTGATTGTTTTTTGGAGGAGGTCTTCGCGAGGTGGAGTCCACCAAGACAACCTTTGTGATTGGCGAGCTTCCATTGCTTCTTGAAGTGCACATAAGCGGCCTGGATATCTTTGACTGTGATGTGACGGTGTGATCGCTTGATCGAAATCTTTCGAGCTTTGTTGAGGAGATCAATCGTCGTATGTGTCGATGTTTGGGCGAGGAGTTGTGCAGCTCTTCGGCTCAAAGGTTTGAGTTGTTTTCCCGACGCGAACAGCCCATGACCTGCCATCTGTTCTAGGGCGAGAGACAAGAGCAGACGCCAATTCTCCGTGATGCGGTGGTAGTGACGGAGTTTTGTACGCAGTAAGGGGTTATGGATTTTGTGCGTAGGGGACAAGTGGACCTGTGCTTCGGGTTTTAGCTGTTTAGGGAGAATGTTTGTGATGTCAGCTTCCGAGAGTGTACACTTGCGCGACGTGTTGGAGGCACGCGCCCACAGTGAAAACAAGATCAACTTCCCCACTTCGATCTTGAGCAACGCCGCGTGCTCCGAAAGCTCGCGCCCTGCGTAGAAATGCTCCATCATCCGAACTGTCGTCCAACAAGTCGCGTCGGCCTTTGCCTCTTTGTGAGCGATGGCTTGTAAGATGAGCTTGCTCGTCTTTTTCATGGACTCAGAGGGCTTGCAGCTCGACAAGTCGAGCGCAGGGAGACAGGTGTGTATGCTTGTGACCTTCTTGCTTTGTTGGGAGGGCATACTCGATGAGGCCGAGGACTTAGAGGCGAGTGTGGGGGGGACAAAGGATTGCTGCCATAACACGATTTGAGCGACAAAGAGAATGACAAGTAAGCGTCTCCAATTGTTCATTTTCCGTATCCTTTTTTGTATCCAATGGCCCCAAGGTTTGCTTTCTCCTCAAATGGCCGATGAAAATGTGGTGAGTTTGTGTGGTTCGGGGGTTTCGATTTGTCCGCTGTCGATCAAGAAGAACATTCTCTCGCCTGCCCACTCGTATGTTGCAGATAACCACGAGAATCGCGCCCGTTGCCATGAACGCTCATCTTCAATCACAAAGTCCTTGTAAGATGCACTTTTCAAACTATGGACCAACGACAGCACAATCTCTCGTAGGACGAGGCCTCCTGTTTGGTAGGAGACCAATCTTTTTATATTGAATGTGATCGCAAAAACCACACGTTCAAAGCGCTGATTTTTTGTGTGGGGGAGTTTCTCCAGTTGTTCTTTGATGGCTTGGGCGAGCTCGGGAGGGCAGGTCTGTACATTGGGATCATGGAAGGCATCTTTGAGTGTATGAAGGCTCTCTTGGAGTGTCGCGAAGATCTCCATCGCGACTTTGTTTTTTGTATAGGGCCTTTGTTCTTGTAATAGAAAGTGTTCGATGCAGTCGCTCACAAAATAGATCGCCAGACGTGTCGTGGTGTGAGAGAGGTTTGTGTACCATTCGCACTTGTGGTTTTGGGCCTTGCACAATTGCTCCATCATATCGCGTGGATCGAGCGGTGAACCTGATGACTCTGTGATGTGGTTTGAATCGTGCCACCAACCGCCAGGCGTTTCGTAGGCCATCATGTACTGGACAACGGGGTGTGTGACGGATTCGATGCGCCAGTGTTCGAGTCGTTTGGTTGGACCCATGACAGCGGTGTAATAGCCCGTGTGTTTGTGTTGTCCGAGCATATAAATGCGTTCGTAGCCGTCGCCTGAGTAAGGTTCACTGCAATAGACCGATGCACCGGCAGCAAAGTGTTTGGAGCCGTGGACGGTTTTCCCCTTGATTTCGTAGGTTTCGTCGCGGATGTCTGCGACGAGAGCGTCGTGAGGGGTGAGTTCTTCGATGGGCTGATAGGAGATGTTGGAGGGCAAAGCGTCGAGCGCTTGTTGTGTGGCACGACACAAGACAAGTCTCTTTTTGAGCAGGTAGCGGTAAGCGATATCGCCGCTATGTTGTGTGGACCACTGCTCAACCTGCGCTCTTTGTTTGCTTCGTTCGTATTTGGCGAGTTGTGGGGAGGACAGGAGCGCTGTCAGAAATGGCTGACCAGATTGTGATTGTTCCATATGCTGCTCCACAAAAGAAGGTGTCTTTTGTTAGATAGCACGGGGAGGTCATTGTGTCCATGTGTCTTTGGTGGTGAGAGCTATATCATCCGACAGTTTTGGCCATTTGGTGTGCTGTGTCGAGGCACTGGTCGAGCATACTTTGCAGCTTTTGGTGGTCGGTGACCCATTTGTCCGCGATGATGCCGATATGTGTTTCGTTGGTGAGTCCGCGCTCACAAGCTTTTTGAAAGAATGAGAGTACGTGACGAGTGGGATTGAGCTTTGGGGGAGTCAGTGACAAAGCTCTCCAACGTTCGAAGGTTTTCAAAGGTTTCACTGTGGGAGCTTTGACGGAGTGAGGGATCTCGATGGGCGGAAACGTAGCTCAGAGGGTCGTTTGTGGAGTGTCCAGGATGTGGACAGGTGGACAGGGGGTTGTCAGCCAGATGTGTTCAACATCGCGACACCATGATCGAGTAGGCTCTGAAAGTGTCTGAAAGAAAAGGGGTTCTTGTTATGTTGTGAGCTGGCACTGCTCCTGCTTATGTGAGTGGGCAAGAACAAGACGGGCGAGACGCCCACCACAAACATATCAAAGGAGACTGAATCATGAAAGCAATCATCAAAAACCGTATCTTTGTCGTTATTTCCGTTCTCTTCATTCTCTTCCTCGGTGCTGGCTGTCAGGTTGGCTTCGAAGGTGGCTATACTTACAACGGAAAGAGCTCACAAGGAATGTCTTGTACCGACGGAAGCGAATGTTTGGGGGGTGTTTGTCTTACTGATGACTACGCGAGTTATTGCAGTGAGACATGTTACACAGACTGGGACTGTTCTGCCGGATATAGCTGTGGGCAAACAACTGAGGGATACAATGTCTGTATCAAAGACTGGTAGGACCTTCCTTATCAAAAGTCCACGCAAAACACATCTCTCTTTTCCCCCTCTATTTTCACATCCCCATCCCCACCAACCGCTGTTCGTGATGAGATCAACAATTCTGTCCTCCACATACATTTCTTTTTCCTATATCCTTTTTTTCTTGCAGTAACCCTATACAACAGGAGTCATCTTCTGCTTTGATAGAAACGGCCTTACAACCTTTTTGTATCGAGGAGAAGACTCCATGACCATCGCAGTCCTCAAATCATTTTTTCTCTGGTGTTTGCTTTTGAACGTCGGCTTCTTTTTGGCCGCGTTTGTGTTCCTCAAATTTGGTGAAGACCTTGTTTTCCGTGTACATGGTGCTTGGTACGACATCTCCAAAGAGCAAGTCCGAGGCTCCATGTACACGATGATGGCCGTCTACAAGATGATGATTACGGCGTTTAACCTCGTTCCCTATCTCGCCCTATTGTTCTTGGGTTAGGAGACAAAGATGGCCACAAAAGAGAAAGTGCTCATCGACGGGCACGTCATCGGAGAAGTCGAGTGGGGACCTGCGTCGGACTTCCCTTGGGCCAAAGGCTTCTTCGCTGAAGGACCGGACTTCTCATCCTTTGCACACTACTTCCAACCAACCACTTCTGATGAACGTTCACTCGCGATCGAGCGCCTCGTCGAAGATGGATATCCCGCCTCCAGTCTGCTCTTCGTCTGTGAAGAACACGATGAGACTGCACCCATTCAAGCCCTGATTATTCGTACAAATGGGACCGCTTCGTGGCGTTAGGCTGTCAGATTCTCACGCAACATATCTGCCTCTGTAACGTGTTGATATAGAAAGGATACTTTGTATCCAGTTTGTGTGGTGTTCCACGGTTGTATCCTCACCGTAAAACACGTTCTTCATTTCATGTGCATGAATCAAAAGGATTTTTGTTTCATGTGTCATTGGTATGTTCATTGCTCTTCAGACCATTGAAATGATATCCAAATGTCTCTTTTGTCTGGAGTTGGTCATGTCTGTTTTTGTTCGTCGAATTGAGCTTCTGTTGTGTGTGTTGTGTCTGCTTGTTGGTGGCTGTGGGATGCAGGAAGTCAAGCCTGCTGAGCCTGAACGTGAACATACACAGCACAGAGAACCAACCACACAAGATGGGCCAAACTCCTCTGACGGGGGTGTGGAGGTTCTCCTTCCTGAGAAGGTCGCCAGCAAAGAAGATGTGAAGAGAGAGGAGCCAAGAGTGATCTGTCAGGTTGGGGAGACCAAGCCATGTTACGATGAAGCGAGAGGGGGTTGTCGACTCGATCAAATAAGCGGAAAGTACGTTTGCAAGGGACCATGCAGGACAGGTGTACGCCAATGTGTGGAGGGTGCATGGTCGGAGCGTTGTGTCGGAGCTGTCGAGCCTACAGTGGAGCGCTGCGATGTGGTCGATAACGATTGTGATGGGCGCATCGATGAAGGGACATCGAAGTGTGTGATCACGATCGCTGGAATGGGAGGTGCGCCTTCAGGGGAGGCTGATGGACCACTTGAGAAGGCTGGTTTGACGAATCCTACGGATATCGTACTTCGCAAAAGTGGGGCGCTCTTTATCGTGGACGACAAAGGCGTACGAAAGCTCACTTCTGATGGCATGCTGACGACTGTTGCGACCTCTTCATCGCTTGATAGGACGGGAGGGAAGGAGACCGCGACACCTCTCGGGGTCGCTTTTGATGCGGATGACCATCTTTGGGTGTTGAGTGAGCAGGGGATCGACAAGATGGATACAAAAGGGGTATGGAGCCGCTTTCTGACGTCGGCCTCTCGCCGGTTTACAAGACTCGGAACACACGCAAGCCGTCTCACCATCACGCCAACAGGGAACGTGTACGTGGTGCGAGAATTGTATTTGCACTTGGCGACTCCAAAGGGGTTTGGTGAGCGCCTCACCTATTTTCGTCATCACACATCAATAGCGTCAAATACTGATGAGAATGTGTATGTCATCAATCCATATGAAGGGGGACTTGGCCGATATGATGTTCAAACAAAAGAACTCAAGTACATACCCACAGGGTTAAAGAGTGAGACACAACAAGTCGCGTTGGATCAACACGGCAACATCTATGTTGCTGGCGTAAACGAGTTTGTGAAGATAAGCGCGAATGGAGAGAAGACACCTCTGACGTTCTCGAAGGAGACGTGTCGTTCGAATGATTGTCTTCGAGATGGGCCTCTTCATCAGGCACAGATCGGACGTCAGATCGGGGGGATGCTTGTGGACCAAAAAGGAAACATCTACTTCTCTGACACACGAAACCATCGTATCCGTATGCTCACACCGTAGGACTTGTCTACAACAGGATGTTTGTTATATTCACGTCTCGTTTGAGTGATGACTGAAAACAAAATCTTGTGGGGTGTATGATGGTGAAGATTCGTGTGGAGCGAGAGAGTGATTGGGATGCGATTCGGGATGTGACCGAGCAGGCATTCCGTGGTAAGCCATATGCCGGAGAAGACGAGCACATATTGATCGATAAGATGAGAGAAGAGGGTGTGTTGGCGCTCTCTCTTGTCGCGGTTGATACTCGTGAACAAGTTGTGGGGCAGGTTTCTTTTTCGCTCGCGCGTTTGGGGGATGGTGGTTCGGGACCCTGGTATGCGTTGGGTCCTGTTGCGGTGGTCCCTACACGCCAGGGAGAGGGGATCGGGAGTCAGCTGATCGATGTTGGACTCTCATCACTTTGTGAACGTGGTGCGCTTGGTTGCATTCTTGTTGGTGATCCCAATTACTATGAGCGGTTTGGATTTCAACTGTATCCGGAGGCATGTCCAGAGGCTGAACCGCCTGAATACTTCATGTTGAAGTTTCTTTTGGGTGCAGAGGTGACAGGACGTTTTTCGTTTGACCCTGTTTTCTATGCACTGGGCGCTTGAAGACCGTCCTTTTGTTTGGCGACAAGGTGGTGGAGGCTGCTACAAGAAAAAAGAGTCGCCCTCTTTCGTGCGCTTTTTTCTGCGCAAGAGTCTAAACAGCGAAGCCTTCGGAACGTTTTGATTTGATTGAATAAATCATGTATTGTTGTTATACTACAGGGGGAACAGAAGATGAGATGTTGTGTTTCAAAATGACCACAACATACCGACATGGAAGTGTACCAACGAAGCAAAGGTTTTGAACAATGAAACGGTTCATATTATTGGGGTTTTGCCTGTTTTTATCCTTGGGGCTTTGGCTCCCATCTCACGCAGAGGCGCAGAGCATCGGCAAGTGGATGATGCACGAAGGCAAGGGTGTGATTCAGTTTAGCTCGTGTATGTCTTCACACGGTAACGTCGCCGAATACAATTATGCCAGTATCCCGGCGTGGCCTGCTGGTTGGAAATCTGCGCCCAACCCTGACAAGGTTGGATTCAGCCGACCATCTATCCTTTGTGGTGTCGCTAATTGTCGATGTGGTGGTGATTTTACATATTTTCGTAACACCGTAACGCTCCCACAAAACTTCAACCTGACCAAGTTCGAGATCGAGCTGAATGGGATGGATGATGGGACCAGGGTGACGATCTTCAACTCTAAACATCCCAACGGCGTCACACCTGCCGGTGGTTATATCTTCCTCGGTGGCAAGCTGACACAAGATCTCAAGTCCTACGCACAAGTCGGCGAAGCGAACACTATTATCCTCACACACGTCGATGATTGCTGCCAACAATCCAATCTCCAGGAGGCTTTCATCCGGATCAACGGCGCACGCGTCAACCCATGTACCCCCGCCGCTGAAGTCTGTGATGGTAAAGATAACGACTGTAACGGACAAATCGACGACAACCTGACAAAACAATGTTCAAACACATGTGGTAGCGGAACACAGCGCTGTGTCAGCGGAAAGTGGGAGGCTTGTAACCCAAAGGGTTCACGTGATTGTGGTGTCACAAAGGGGATCTGCAAGAGCGGAAAAGAGAGCTGCAGTGATGGCAAGTGGTCAGGTGTGTGTGTCGGAGAGGTCAAAGCCGAGACTGAGATCTGCGATGGTAAAGATAACGACTGTGATGGCAAAACAGACGAAGACATCACCCCTGAGCCCTGTAAGTCGATCTGTGGCAGTGGAACCAAGACCTGCCAAAATGGGAAGATGAGCGAATGTAACGTTCCCCAACCAGAGACCGAGGTCTGTGACGGAAAAGATAACGACTGTAACGGACAAATTGATGATAAACTTACCCGCAGCTGTAAAACCGCATGTGGTGCCGGAGAGGAGACCTGTAAAGGCGGACAGTGGGTTGAGTGTAGCGCCCCCAAAAAACACAACGAGATCTGTGACGGCAAAGATAACGACTGTGATGGTCAAATCGATTCAGGAAAGGATCTCTGTCCACCACGTATGCAGTGCACCAACGGACAATGTGTTCAACCTTGTCAGGGAGGTGAATGTACCGGTGGATTGCTCTGCAAAGATGGGCGCTGTGTCGGCAAGACCTGCCAGGAGGTCACGTGTCAAACGGGTGAGACTTGTATCAATGGACAATGTTTTGATGCCTGTTACAAAGTCTCGTGTACAGCGCTTCAGACCTGTAAACAAGGGAAGTGTGTCGACAATTCTTGTTATACAAATGGTTGCCCCAACGCCGGAGAGATCTGTGTCAATGGCGTCTGCCAGGCCGATCCATGTAAGAGCGTGACGTGCAATGCCGGAGAATTCTGCCGCGAAGGGAAGTGTGTCTCTTCCTGTGCGAGTGTCCAATGTGCCAGTAACGAGCAGTGTGTCGATGGCAAGTGTGAACAAGATCCCCAAAAGAACGGCCCATGTGAGAAGGTACAATGTAATGATGGCCAACGTTGCCAAAATGGTCAGTGTGTCGATGAGCCTTGTTCGACTGTGACATGTCCCAAAGGACGGACATGTCTGCAAGGTGTTTGTGTGCACGATCCATGTGAACATACAACGTGCGCTTCGGGAGAGTCATGTGTCCTTATCAACGGAAAAGCCCAATGTGTAGGTGATAGCCAGAGCGGAGAGAAGACGCAAACACAAGAACCAACACCCCAAACAGATGCTGCCCCCACAGAAGGCCCCGTGTCACAAGCCGATACGGGAGCTGAGAATCCTTCCTCTGGACCTGAAGTCGTCGATGGTGGGACTGTTGGTCAGGCCGGAAATGGTGACAAAGGAAACACCAACAATCCTCGTGTTGATAGAGTCGCTGGGTGTACCTGTTCTTCGACACAAGCCCCCGTCTTTGGCCTCTGGTTCCTGATCCTCCTCGTCTTCTTCCGACTCCGCCCCCGTATCTACTCTGAATAACTCGGTCCTATCGCTCAAGTCTCCAATCTCTGAGATCGGTGTACGTTGCCATCTGTCCTTATCGACGGGCGAATTTCCACTCTCTGAGAGCAGGGGACGTTGCCATCTGTCCCTATGGACAGGAGATTTCCATGCGTTGGGAGTAGAGTTCGTTGCCATCTATCCTTGCGGCTGCCGTGCTCTGCTTCTCTTGGCTGCCGCGCTCCACTTGACATCGTGGGGTTGTCAGGCGGGTGTGGCCAAAAGCGCGCCCGCCTGAAGTCCATAACCCCAGCCCCCACTGTACTCTGTATCGTTTGTGTCTCTGTGTCCAGGATGTGGACGTCCAGGTATGGGACAGTGTGTTTATGAGGAGGGGAGTCTTTTGGGGAAGTTTTTGAAATGATTATCGTTTGTTTGGTTGACTGCGTTGGAATGGGATTTGAGAGAGTGGGGGGCGAAACAAGATTCTTACAAACCAAACAAACAAAGGATAATCCGATGACATCACCAACCAAATGGTCCCTTCTTTTGCTCTCTCTCATGGGAAACGTTGCCATTCAATTGCTGCGCTTTCACTCGGTCAAGCACGTCGAACTCTACTTGCTCTTCGATCTTCTCACCGCATGTTTCGTTTTTCTCGCCATTGTCAGCCCCAAAAGGGAAAAGTTACGGCATGTTATCACCGCTGTCTCTGTTTTGCAGAGCATCACACCCAACATCGCGCTGAGTGTGATGTGGGGGGTCTCGTTGTGGGCGTGGAAGTTCGACAGCTGGCTTTACGGTTACACGATTGTATTTTTGTTCATGTTGTCCACCAACTTGCTCACGATCGTTTGTATGTACAGCCAAGACACAAAGCAGTGGATGGAGAGAATTGGGCGACGACCAGCTTCAGCCTTGTGATGCAGGAGTGGAGAGGAGTTTTCGCCAAACGACGACATGGGTGAGGACAGCGATTGTCACGAGGACGACAGGTAGCCAGACATACGGAAAGTACAAGACCCATGTGTTGACGTGGCCTTTTGTATCTCCAAACAGTCGAACCATTGGAGATGTCGTGAGCGCGATAATGGTAATCGCCACGAGACAGAGTGTTCCGTAAATATTCCATGCCCACAATGCCCACCGAGGGACATCGCGCTTCGCGAGATACATGATGAGGATGATCAACGCGCCAAGCCCCGTCCCAATATCAAAATTGTAACCTCCGTAAGACAACTCAACAGGCATAATCTTGAGGTTCCCTGCGTGGTGCATGACCAGCTCAAGTGGGAGCCTGAACGATTGAAGACCTACCAACACGGCAAATGAACAGTGTACAGC
The DNA here is from genome assembly GCA_002731275.1 of Deltaproteobacteria bacterium. Classification (GTDB taxonomy): domain Bacteria; phylum Myxococcota_C; class UBA6777; order UBA6777; family UBA6777; genus UBA6777. The sequence goes on from PCBK01000081.1 coordinate 58,478, forward strand.
AGCATCTTTTCCCCACGACGAGAAACCAAATCCAAAGGCCATCGCAAAGACCGAGACAATCATGATCGCCATCGGTGGTGGCATGAAGTCAAATCTCGACAAGACCCCCGAAAAAGCAAGCCCTGCACTCAACGACATCGCCAACATCGCAATACCCGCCATGAACATTCTCCGGCGAGGGGTGTGGCTGTACAAGAAGACCCATAATATCGCGACGATGAACGCAATCCCACCTATCCCTATCGCAGATGTCGCGTCCCACACCGGAGGCGCGATCACAACGTGCTTTGGAACCATGACTTACTCCTTTTCTCCGCTTTGTGTCTGTGCTCTTCCACAAAGCCAGGATGTTCTCTGTGTATGTGTGTTGACCGTGAGTATTTGAGAATTGATAGGAGGAGTCAAGCGGGCAGCTCAGGTGTACAGGTCTCTGGTTACTCTAGGTACGACTTGTACAAAACCACGTTTTTGATGTGCTGCCCCGTTTTTTCTTCGTCTGATAGGTGTTTGTGTTTTCTTCGCCTGGTAGGTGCTTGTGTTTTGAGGTGGGACTTTGAGTCCCACCACATTCTGAACGATGCGAAGCCTTGAGGCGAGCGTACCCTCTCTATAGCACCGGGTTTTAACCCGGTGTTCCCAACCAAACACATCCCTCTATCCAATCATCCAATCCATGCTCCAGCTTTCGAAAACAATCCACAAAGACACACCAAATGGATACGAATGAAATCCTATACGGGTGGGGTTCAGAATACGAACGACCGTCTTCGGGGTGTCTTTTGTGTGTGTGGAGTTTGGACACAGGTGTTTGGTTTTTGGACAGCTCCATCCCTGGAGAAAACATTGTTTGGATGTATCTGTTCGTTTTTTATAGGTAATATATAGACGGGGTGAGGCGGTATGGCTCTTGTTAAGGGGTATGGGCAACGTCAGACAGTGTTTCTCGATTGATACAACCCGATTCAAAAGGAAATTGATATGTGTCCAAAAACTCTCTCCTCATTTCGTCGTGTCTCCGTGTCCTTCCTCTTTGTCTCTCTCCTGCCTTTGTTGTTCTTTGGTACGGGCTGTGGTCGCAATCTTTCGTGTGAGAGCAGCCGCGACTGCATGGAAGACGAGTATTGTGACTTCCACGCCGAAGGTAAACCAGGATACTGTATGGAAACACGTTATCGCTCACCTTACAGAGGGATCTCACCAGGCAGCCAAGCAAACGGAGGCCAAACCTCAAATGGGAACACCTCATCCAACACAAACAACTCCAGCAACAATGGTTCCAGTACCAACAATACTGGCACAAACTCCAACACCAATGGTTCCAGTGCCAACAACTCCAACACAAACAACTCCGGTACATCTTCTGGCAACACAGGGCAGGATATCCAGCCTCTCCCAAAGTCGACATTTGTCTTCTCGAAAGAGGTCGGAGATGTCGTACATCTCTATGCATACGATATCGACACAAAGCAGCTGCGTTTGATTTCAGATCTCGATAATGCTGTCGAGTCAACGAGTTTTGCGATATCTCCTGACAGGAAGTGGATTGCGTTTACTGGTAAGTTTCGTTTGACGGAGGTGGAGCGTCTGCAAAAATACCAATTTGGGGCGGTCTGGGTTGTCAGCGCGGATGGCCGACAATACCATCGTATCACACCTGTTTTGAATGCACTGGATGGGAACGAATCACAATACAGCAGCTACTCTCCTTATTTGACATCGGTTCGGTGGTCCCACGATGGAAAGCGTATTTGGTTTATCCAAAGGGAGCTTTGGAAGTGGTATACTGGGAAGTATGATAGTGCGAGCAGCGTGAATTATGTGACCCTCGCGGATGGGAAGCTCCACCATTTTTCTCAGGCTTCGTGTCGACGAGTCTATGCGATCGAGCCCCACCCTATGGATAGTAAACTGGCAGTTTCGATGAAAGGCGGCTGTTCAATGGTAGAGGGGGTGTATATTTTTGACTTGGACAATCCTGGGAAAGCTCCTGTTCGCGTCAGAGATCCGCAGAATCGTGTGACACCTATGGGAGCCTTCTTTCAGGACAATATGTACTGGCAAGGCTTTTACTTGGTCTTGCAGGCCGAGGCGCAGTGGGGTAGCAATTCTGGAGGGACAAGTCTTGAGCGTGGATATGTTGGATTTGATATGATCACCGGTAGTGGCCGCATCAAACAGATCATGAGAAAGGGGAATTTTCGCAACTTAAATATGCGCTTTGATGGTTTATTGTCTGTGATGGAATTGGGTGGTGGGAGTCACCTGGACATCTGGTTCTTGGACGAAAGAGCGGGTGGAGGAGGTAAGTCCTTCACCCTAAATCTTGGTACAACTTGTAGAAAACCACGTTTTTGATGCGCTGCCCCGTTTTTTTGGTATGCTTTCTTCATCCGTTGCTCCAAACACTTTGGAACGTAACCCCCTTTATCGATCTGTTGGTTCTCAGCTTTTCCCTTTCGAACATAGTACTGTCGATTTGATGAGGGAAGGGCTCATGACAAACAAGAACCCCTACAACTCCGAAACCGAGGATGTTCCGATGAAAGATAATGTTGATATAAAAGAGCGTGAGGTTGAACTTCTGAGCGAGTACTTCGAGTGGGAGGGATGGTTACTTGAAAAGAGATACGAAGACCTTCTACCTTTGATGAGCGAAAAACCCCCTCGAAAATGGTCCTTTTGGAGACAACTCAAGATCGATTTCACAACGCCATCTTCTTCTGCGGTGTGGTGGTTTATTTTTATCCTTGGTTTGTTTGGAGTGTATATCATACTCGTTGCAGATCATTTTTTCGTCCGTTGTGTTGGAGGGGGGGTTTTGTACATCGCTTACCACATGGCTTCCTCTCTCGGAAAAACCTTCATGGAGCTTGTCAGGCTTATTCGAGATGGAACATTTGTTCGGTTTGAGGTCTCCAAGTTCTCAAAAAGTGATAAGATTATCGACTCACGGCGATATGCGATCGTTGATCGAGATAGTCACGGCAAACAATACGATCTAAAGCCTATTGTGAGGGCTGATATTGCTCGGTACATGTGCCAGCGTTACGAGAAAGTGTGGATTTTGTGCATAGTTTGTTTGGAGAACAAAGAGCAGAGAGCGTCACTTGTTGGTATCAGAGGCGCTGGAGAAAAGGATACATGATGAAACCTATGAAGCTGTGTTCTGTGGCTTGATCGAGTTCCAACATCACGCTACTATCCACTACACGTGAGTTCGTCCATACCATTTTCACAAAACAAAAGGTTCGTTTGATGAAAGAACTCGAATTACACGTCGCTTGGGGTGGAGTTTATGCCTCCAAGAGCGATGAAGAAGAAGGATACAATCTCTTCCGTCTTTTGGACTTCAACCAATACGCATATCATGCAGCGTTGTTTGGGCAGACTTTTCAAGAGTTGCCAACTTCTGATGATTTGAAGGGCTTGTCACCATTCATTGGTCACGTTCCCATCGATACACGTGGGCTCCTCCATAGAAATGACCTTCAATTACTCGCGACAGCGCCACTCACGAAAGAGGATCTCGAAGGGTACACCATCTACCTCGAAGAGCATGGTTCTGAGCAAGCCGAAATTGATGAACTTATCAACACACTCATCGAGTTCTCTCATGAACCTCCTGTATCATTCAAACTGCGTCTCGAAAACGACGAACTTGTCATCGAAGCAGCCTGATTTGATACACACCAAAAACCATACCTCCATCAAAAACCCATACGCCGAAGGCGTCCACTGAGGGGGAAGGCAAGCAAAGCGCGCCTGGGGGAAATCCATTTCCCCCGATAGGTCCGCTACACACCCCCTTTTGTAGACCACTCCATACACCTCTACTTGCTCCCGCTCCCCACAATCGCCCAACTGCCACCCTAAAAAACAAAAACCAATTTGTTTGGGAATAATGTACCCATTTGATCGTATCATCTTTCACACACGCGTTTGTTGCATCAACAGCGCAGAAAAATGCTCTATCATAAAAGGGAGATACACGCCATGTGGGCGATCCAAACGACACAACTTAAGAAGCGCTTCGGTGACCATTGGGCCCTCGCTGGGCTGGACCTGGAAGTCCCCAAAGGCACCATCTTTGGTCTACTTGGACCCAACGGTGCCGGAAAAACGACGACCTTCCGTATCCTCTCCACGCTCACCTCTGCCACCGAAGGCAAAGCCGAAATCCTTGGCTTCAATGTCCAAACACACCCCACAGAGATCCAAAAACGCCTGGGCTATCTTCCTCAACACCCCACGTTCTATAAATGGATGAGCGCCCTTGAGCTGCTCGTCTTCTTCGCGAGGGCGTCTGGCTTCTCCAAACAAGACGCGACCAAACGCAGCGAAGAACTCCTCGAACGTGTTGGACTACACGACCGAAAAGATGACCGCATCAAAGGCTATTCAGGTGGCATGATGCAACGACTCGGCATCGCACAGGCCCTTATCCATGCGCCTGAGATCCTGATCCTCGATGAACCTGTCTCCGCGCTCGATCCTCCTGGACGTATCGAAGTCTTTGACCTGCTCCACGAGTTACGGGAAGACCACACCATCCTGCTCTCAAGCCACATCCTCGAAGACCTCGAACGTATGTGTGATCAAGTCGCCTTCTTGCGTGATGGACAGGTCATCCTCTCCGGCGATATGGAGAGCATCCACGCAAAAGTCGAACAACACCAAAGCGTCTCCCTCCTGGTCGAAGGCACACAAGCACAATACGACGCATTCATCAAAGAGATCGACGCGCTCCCGTGGATCAGCGCCGTCACCACACATACCGAAAAACATAAACGCGTCAAGATCGAGCTACACACCAAAGAACACGAACAAGCCGTCGATATGCTCCCCTCTATGGTGACCAAACACACACTCAGAATGTGGCAACTCACTATCTCACAACCCTCCCTCGAAGGGCTGTTTGTCCAGGTCATGGAAGGAAACACACCATCATGAACACCTTGGGATTGTTGATGCGCAAAGAGCTCCTCTACCAGTGGCGGACACATCGACTGCTTATCTTCCTCTTACTCGGGATCTCTGTCTCTTTACTCGCCTATTCACTCGAATTTGGCGCACGCTCGTTGTTTACACTGATCAAAGAGAGTACACCTGCTGGCGTCGACCTCTCCGTATTGGCCGACTTGTTCTCCCGTCCTCCTACGCTGGTCGGGTTGTCACAACGCTATCTCGAAAATATCTTTCTACTCTCCGTCGGTGTCGTCCTGATCGGAGGAGGTGGGTTCGCACAAGAGATCCAAAGTGGTGAGCTGACGCCGTTGTGGTCGCGACCTCTTCCACGCTTCCAGATCGTGTTGACACGTTGGGCTGCTGCGACCTTCTCTGCGTTCGTCGGGCTCTTCTGCTCGGCAATACTCTATCTCCTCTTCACGAGCCTACACTTTGAGACACCCAAGCTGCTTCCCTTCCTCCAGGTCTTGATGTGCCTGGGAAGCTCACTCGCTGTGTACACGGCGATTGTCGTCCTGGCGTCGACTCTCTCTCGTGGAACGGCAATGACCATTGGGATCGCCGGCGGAGGATTGTTGGCGACACAAGCCTTCGCCTTTTTGCCGTTCTTGTCGCGTCTCTCACCTCATCATCCTGCAGCCTTAGCGTCGACGCTCGCGTTTGGATTGGAGGCTTCATTATCGCCAGCCTGGGTGTATAGTGTGGCTGCGCTCTGGATGGTCGGGTGTTTGTTGTTGGCGACGTGGGTGTTGACAAAGAGGGAGGTGTGAGATGGAACACTTCGGATTACTCGTGCGAAAAGAGTTGATGTTCCAATGGCGGACTGGACGCATCGTGCTCTTTCTCTTGTTAGGTGCGGTGTTGTTGCAATCCTCTGCGGTCGTGGAGATCTTCTTGCCGTCCCTCATGTCCCTTATGTTAAAGCTCGAATCGCTCGAAAAAATCGGTCCCACGATCATGATGTTCGATCGAGAGCCCTCTCTCTTGGGCGCGATGCAAGGGTATTACAAGAACTTCCTGTTTTTGTCCCTTGGGACGATCCTCGCGGGAGTTGGGAGTGTTGCTGGTGAACTTCGTGATGGAACATTGGCGACGATGCTGGTCCGGCCTGTCTCTCGTCTGCAGATCGTGATGGCCAAGTGGATTGGCCTGACTTGTACGGCTTGGATCGGGTTGTTCTCCACTGGAGCGGCGATCTTTGTTATCTCATCGGTCTTCTGGGGCATCCCTGCGATCGGTCCCTTTGTGTTGGCTTTTGTGTTGCTCGCGCTGTTTTTGGCGATCTACGCGGCCATTGCGATTTTGGCATCTTCGTTGTCTTCAAATGTCTCTGTGGCGACGGGAATAGGACTCGCCTGTGTCTTGCTCAACAACATCCTTGGCTTTGTGCCCTATGTCTCTGCCTGGATCCCCGACGGATGCTACAAGATGGCGACTCATCTTTCATTTGGTACACCCACACAATACGCACCTGTCTGGAGCCTTGTGGTCAATGGATTGTGGCTCGTTGTGCTCCTGTACGCCGCACAATACGCCCTACAGAGAAAGGAGGCCTGAGATGCGTCGCGTTGTCTATACTGTTCTATGTGCTTTGTGCCTATCACTTGTGGGGTGTTCTGCTCCAAAGATTCCGACTGAACAGGGGTGGAAAGAGGCGAACGTACGGATGCAAATCAGCGTCGCCGACAACAGAGGCTGGCGAGAGAGCGGTGTGCTCGCCTGGAAGAAAACAAAAGACGAAGAAGGCGTCGCCTTCGAGCTGCGCGAAACACAGTACACACTCCCATCTCGTGAAGCTGACAAGACCAAAACCAAGACATTACACCATCACCTCTATCTACGTGCAAAACTCGGAGACAAAGGCAATATCAAAGGGTTTGATTCGCGACTTCGGACACCTGATGTTGATGAGCGCACCCAGCTTGATGGCAAGCAATACATGCGATACAAAGGGGTCGAACGCCTCACATTCTCACTCTCCTCCAAACACACATGGATCTTACCTCGTGTCTATGGAATCATTCCGACAGGCTCGGAGCACATGGCCTTTTGGGTGTTGATCGGCGAGTGGTTACAGCGACATCGAACGAAGATGCCTGGATATGTGGATGTTCAATTTTTGCGGCCTCGTCGTCTGATGCGTTGGCAGATCGTGGCGTTACCGGTGACCAAGGTGCGTTGGAGAGGACGTCCTGTGATGGCGAATCGGTGGTTTCTTCAAGGACGTCGAAGTGCGGCGACATGTTGGTTCTCGCCAAAAGGAGAGCTGCTGCAGATACAAACGATGAGTACACGCCTCAAGAGAAAAGATGTCGAGCTCCCCACTCGTCTGCGTCGTTGGGAGGTTGGCAAGTATACGTCTGCTGATGTGGATATCACTGGTGGTGCGACAAAACCCTTGAAGGGGACACTCACGTTCCCCAAAAAAGACGCCAAAAAGAAGCTACCTGGGATCGTATTGATTCACGGTTCAGGTACGTCAGATAGGGATGGGAATGGCCCTGGACGACGAACGGATGTCTTTCGGAAGCTGGCGCAGCGTCTCTCTGCGAAGGGTTTTGTCGTGTTGCGTTTCGACAAAATGGGGAGCGGTGAGAGTGGTCTGCCGCCGCTTAAGAGGCGCAACGCAGAGGCGGAGTTTGATGACGTCGAAGCCGCGACACGTACCCTGCAAAAACATCCGCGAGTGGATTCGCGCTGTGTCGGGCTATTAGGTCACTCTCAGGGAGGCTGGATCGCACCGATGATTGCGCAACGTGTCAAAGGAATTCGTTCGATCGCTGCGATGGGTGGACCTGTCCGCAAAGCCATCGATCTTTTGACAGACCAGATGCAGTACACGCTCAAAAATATAGACGCCTCCCCACGTGAACGACGCCATGCGATCGCGGCGCAGGCCTACTTTATGAAGAAGGTGCGTTTGTACATACAACAGCGCAAGTACGACGCGGAGACGAAGAAAAAGAAGGGGCAAAAAGCGTCGATTCATCCTGGAAGAGGGATGTTTTCGTCGGATGCTGTGGCTTCATGGCGAAAGGCGCTCGCGAAGTTGTCTGCAGCAGGAGCACAAAAGCGCTGGGTAGCTGCCCACTCTTATCCCGATCCTGTCGAGCGTCTCAGGCAGTTGAATGTCCCCATGTTCTTTTTGTACGGTGGCAAAGACTTTCAAGTGCCTCCTGGTCCCGAGCTGAAGGTGCTCAAGTCACTCACATCCAAACAAAAGCTGGTGGAGACGAAGGTCATCAAAGGGGTGGACCATTTGTTTACGAAGGTCACTGGTGTGTCGACTGTTGCGAGTTACTATGACCCGCGAAAGGAGATGGATGACCGGGCGATCGATGCGTTCATTCAATGGTTTGGAAAAACACTTCGTTGTCCCTAGACAGCCTCACACAAACAGGACTTCTTCCCAGTGGTGTTGGAGGCGTTCGAGGACGTTATGTTGGAGGAGGTCGACGAGGGGAGCCCACTGCTCTTTGGCCTGTTTGATAATGTCTCGCTCCTTGGACTGGTCAGCGTCTTTGTTTCGTTGCTCGTACTCCTCAATCTCATCGAGTTTGCTGACAAAGAGCTGATTGATTTCGTTTACAAAAACAAACAACTCCTCTAGCTCATCGTGTACCTCAAAGGATGTGGGGTTTTGTTGCACCTCCTGCTGGAGGGTGTGTATGTGCTCGGACAGCGGTGCATGTGCATGTGCGAATGCGTCGGCGTGCCACGCCATCTTGTCTGTAAAGATAAACGATGACTCCTTGAATGATTCGAGGAGTGTGCCTTGAAGTGAGCGTTTGAGATTGGAGGGAGGATCGTATGTCAGTGAGAGCGCGCATATATGGCGAAGGTCTCTGTCTTCATCTTTGTCATGCATGATGTCTGTCAAGGCTTGGAAGACACCAGGTTGGTCGATTTTGTATCGGCAGCTTCGTGCGGCGTCTTTGCGGCGGTAGTGGGCGCTGCTATGGGATAGGTCTTTTCCCTTAAGTGTATCGAGCAAGAGCTCCAGAAATGCCGGATCTTCCGAGTGATGAAAGATCTCCATAAAGGGCTCTGTGTTGAACTTGTTGGAAGAGGATTGGATGTCCTCCCTCATGATGTCGAGGAGTTGGGGGTGTTTGGATGCAGCCATAGCCTGAAGAGCTTCACCACGTACATCCCACGAAGACGCATCCAATGAATCGACGAGTTCGTCTTGAAATCCTTCAATGTGAAATTGTTGGATGCCACGTAGTCCCAGTGAGAGCATCTTTTCGACGGTGTACCTGTCACAATCTGGATCTTTGAACTGGACATGCGCGCGTTCGAAGAGCGCCCGAAAGTGTGGTGCTGCGGTCGGTTCATTGAAGGTCAAGAGCGCCTCGAAGAGGACCTCTTGTGTCCAGATACTGTCTGTTTGTTCGAGCTTCTCGATGATCAGCGGGAGCGCTTGTTTGGCGTCGAGCTGTGTGAGCGTTCTGACAAGTGTATGGATGTTGGAAGGTTCTTCTTTGCGGAGCTCTTCGAGGAGAAGAGGGATCGCCTCCTGGACGTTGTATTCTCCGAGGATATCGTGGATGCGCCATGCCGAGAGATGTGCATGACGTCCTTCTTGCATACGTTGGAGGATATGTCGACCAAGCCCTTTGGCTTTGAGATGGGAGAGAGAGGTGAGGACTTCATCTGCGACTTGTGGTTCAGAGTCGTCGAGTGTGTCGAAGAGTGCTCCAATGGCTTTTGGAGACTCATTGAAGCGTAGCGCTTCAGCAGCGCGTTTGCGCTCGGTTACGTCATCGCTCTGGAGCAAGTCGATGATGGGTTGCACGACACCAAAGGTGTTGAGTACACGAGCTGCTTCGTAGAGCACGGAGTGGTTTTGGAGTGTCCGTGAGAATGCGTTGATGAGGATAGGGGTGGCGTCCTCTTTTGGGTAATGGGCAAGGGCTTTGACTGCGTTGAGGACGGACGTATCGTAGATCTCTTCTTGCCAGATCGCCTTCTCCAAGAAGGGGAGCGAGTCTGGGTGGGCTTGCTCACCAAGAGTTTTCGCGATCTCACCGCGGATGTACCACTCATTGTCGTCGATGTCTTCGTGCTCGTCGATGTGCAGTAGTTCCCTGTGTAAGATGTCGCGTGCTTCGGGTGTATTTGTCTCGGCGAGCATCTTCACGTAATCACATCGGCGAGTCCATTCATCGTGGCGTCTGTGCAATTCGTCTCCGAGTTGTGCGATCGCGCCCTGTGGATCGAGCTTGCGCCAGGATTCGAGCAGGCGACCTTTGTCGTATCCGTACAGCCGTTCATATGCGTTTTGTATCTCTTCGGAGATGTCTGTGATGTTTTCGAACGTGAGCCATACCTCCAATAACTCGAACTTTTTGTAAAATTGGCTGTTACTGAGGAGCTCTTGGATAACTGGAATGGCGGCTTGATGTTGTTGTTTGGCCAGTCCTTTGGCTGCGATGATCCTGTTTGCGTCCGACTGGTTGTTGTTTTCGAGGAACGTCATCAAGTACGCGGTGCTCTCGGAATGGGCTTGCTCTGCGAGGGCTGTGAGCCATGCTGCTTGTTTGGCTGTGGCAGTATCCTGGTCTGTCGTCATGAGCGCTTCGAGGAGTGGTGCCATGACGTCCTCTGAAGATGCTTGTTGTCCGATGAGAAGGCTGATTTTTTGTCGTGTATTGCGATGCGTTTCAGGATGGAGTAGTTGTTGGAGGAGAGGAGGTGTGAAGGATGTTTGATAGCTTGTCTCATCGAGGATGTCGAGCAGACGATTGTGTTCTTTGTCGATGTGCGCTGTGATATATGTCAGCAGAGCACCAAATCCGTCGAGTTGTTCGAATGCGTAACACAGCGCTTTTTTGTACTCTTGGGTTTGATATCGCTGGGCTTCTTTGATTAGGAGTGTGAGCGTCTCTGTGCGCGAGGACGTTTGCAGGACCTCTGCCATGTCTCCGAGGGCGCGCGCTGCGAGCGCTCGTTGTCGAAGAATAGGACTACTCAGCCGTTTGATGTGTTTACGGTATTCTTCTGTGAGAGGTCGTTGCATTGTCTACTCTTTGGTTTGGTGTCATTGGGGGTCTTTGTTGTTATCTGCTTTCGATGAGGAGCGCAAGAGGAACCTTGGGAGAGTCACTTCTTTCGAGGAGAATGCAGGACAGACAGCGGGGAGGAGTTTGCATCTCTGTCTATGAGTTGCGCTTTTTTTGAGAGGGTTGTAAGATTTTTTCTTTTTGAAGAATGTTGTTTTTTCTTTGTGTAGACGTTTTTTTACGTTCTCTTCTGGGAGATGTTCTCTCTGTATGGTGTGTTATAGAGAGGGGTTTTTCATTGACAACGGGTATATGCCATGACACGATATACGTTGGTGGAGTTGTTGCAACAAAGAGTCATGTGAATGTGATGTTTGCGTGATTTTGAAGCAATTTTGGGAGTCACTGACATGGACAATACGCCTCGTACACTTTCTACACTTTGGGGACTCAATCAAAAAGTATTCGAATTCTTTTTGCATCCAAAGATACTCTCTGGTGATGCTGAGATCTTGAGGAAGTCAAAACTTCTCGTAGGGTTCACGATTGGATTGTGTGTTCTCTCCTTATTCGGAGTGTTTCGGCTCTCAACGCCTTGGAATCATTTCTATTCATTGAGTATTTACCTGAGTTTGATTGTCCATTGTGTCAACCTCCTTTTCATGCGGAAGATTGGCTCGTTTTACTTCTCCTCGTTGCTGCTTCTTTTGTTTATGTTCTCAACGACAAACATGATGATTTTCTACACAGGGGGGCTGTCCTCTACAGGACTCTTTTGGGGTGCGATCATTCCGTTGGTCAGTGTTTTGTTTGTGGGGATGCGTGTGGGGGTTGTTTTTGCGCTGCTCCATGTCTTGGGAAGTATCACTCTCTTCTTTTTCTTCCCAAAAGGAGAGAGCATGGCTGGTTTTCAGATCAGCACAACGGATCTTCTTTTTAACCAAATCACATATGTGTTTTTGCTCATGTTGCTAGGAGGGTTGTCCGAGAGATCCAGGATCAAAGCCATCAGCGCGTTGAAACAATCCATTCAAAAGAGTCACGAGCTGACCCGTCAAAGAGACGCGGCCAAGCTCGCGAGTATCGCAAAATCTGAGTTTTTGGCGACGATGAGCCATGAGTTACGTACACCACTGAACGCGATCATTGGCTACGCCGAGATGTTGGAGGAAGATCTGGAGGATGAGCGAGAGGATTACGCGCAAGATGCGAGCAAAATCCACACCGCTGGGAACCATCTGCTCACGTTGATTAACGATCTCCTCGATATCACAGAGATCGAAGCTGGAAAAACGAAGTTTGTCCCAGAGCACTTTTCACCTGATGAGCTCATCGAAGAGCTTAAGGGACTCATGCCCCCACTGCTCAAACCAAATGAAAATACACTGGAGATCAAAGAGGTCGATCCATTCATCTCGATGTTTGGGGATCGACACAAAATACGTCAGTGCCTGCTCAATTTGTTGAGCAATGCGTGTAAATTTACCCACAACGGTACCATTACACTCTCCGTTGTGGTGAAAGATGATTCCGATGATGAAGCGCCTCGTATTGAGTTCCGTGTCCAAGACACAGGGATTGGGATGAGTGAGGAAGAGATGGCGCGTCTTTTCGAGAAGTTTGAGCAGGGAGACAACTCGACGACTCGAAAATATGGAGGGACCGGTCTCGGTCTCGCGATTACGAGAAACTTTGCCCGGCTTATGGGCGGGGATGTTTGGTGCGAAAGTGAAAAAGACAAGGGCTCAACTTTTACATTCCAACTTCCGCTTTATCACTCGTTTCCAGAAGAATACCTGCCCAATCCTCTGCTCTCAGCGCCTTCTCTTGCGGAGACAGTGCCCCAAAAGAACAACACTTCCAATACGATCCTGGTCATCGACGACGATCCTGCCTTCCTTGAGATTATGATGCGCTTTCTCACGCACGAAGGCTACAGGGTGGTGATGACATCGAGTGGGATGGAGGGGATCAATATCGCGAAAGCTCTTCGGCCGCTGGCGATCCTCCTTGACGTCAACATGCCTGAAATGGACGGCTGGCACGTCCTCAGTGAGCTCAAGGATACACCAGAGATCGCACACACCCCAATCCTCATGGTGTCAGTCCTCAAAGAGTTACAAAAGAAAGAAGCGATTGGTGCATCCGGTCTCATCACAAAACCCATCCAACGTGAGCTGCTCCTCGAAACCATCCGCACACATACACACCAAGACCACAACACCATGCACATCACCTAGGGGAGGTGCGTTGGATGACATGAAACAATGTAGAGATGTCTATCGCTCCATCAATTCGGAGCGTCGGTGTCTTGTCTTCGACGAGGTAGATGACCGGTGTCGCCACAACACCCCATTGTTGTTGTTGGAGGCTCGTGGGGCGTCCAAAAGGCCATCTGGGATAATGTGCACCAGCCATCCTGGCACCCAAACAATGTTTGGTGTCTGTCCACATCAACACCGGCGTCAGAGAGTATTGGCGGAGTTTTTTTGGAGCGCGTGTCAGCTGCTCCATCAGCGTATGGCAATGTGTGCACCATCGGCTGGCAAAGATCAGCAAGAGACGTTTCCCTTTTGGGCGCCCCGAACACATACGGGGTAGGGGAGGGGGTTGTTGCATCCGCAATGGACGAACACGTGCCTGTCGTGTTGATGTTTTTGTGTTTGTACAGCCTTGTTGCAAGAACGATACAACCAGCACAAACCTGCACATTGAGCGGAGGAGGGAGCGAGGCGTTATGTCGTGTGTCACGATGGTCCCTCAGCGCGTGGAGATCTTGAGACCACCGTAGAAAAAGCGACCTCTCATTGGACCCCAAATGTAAATGATATCTGCGGGACCAGGTACACCATTGGGACCTGCTGGGAAGAAGATTGGGCCGTCGATATCACTTTGATGGAAGTCGAGCAGGTTGTCGATCCCAAAGTACAAAGAGACGTTGGCAGGGGCTCGTATCCCAAAGGGACGCAGGAGAGACGCAAGATCTTGTTCGATTTTGAGATTCACGAGACCATATGTCGGGGAGCTTGCGAGCTTGCGTTGTGTGGTGTCGGCGTTGCTCGGATCGAGCCACTTTTCCAGGCTCGGTGTACCCTTCATTCGGTAGCCATCGCCATAAACACCCTTCAAATCCATCGGCAAGAAGACCTCACCTGTGAGACTTATCCTGGTTTGGGCCTTTGGGACACGGACGTCGAATCCGAAGGTGATGTGGTGTTTGGGCGCGGCTGAGACCAAGACGTCTTGGTTGGTGTATTCGTAAAATCCATAACCTGCGTTGATTTGTAGCCAAGGAAAGGGGGTGCTCTGTGCCTGAACTTCCAAAGAGAGAACCTCCAGTTGACCATCTGCGTTAAACACACGGACATCACCTTCACGACCCTGACCTGCGCTTTGGTCCAGCACTTCGAAGGTGATAGGAGCGGCGATCCTATTCCACGCCCCTTCGATCGTGAGGGATAGCCATGCTCCCGGTGTATACGTGATGCTGAGGTTTGCGGAGTTTGAGGTCTCTGGTCTTGTCGCCTCGTTGACGAGTTTGTATCCTTGTGGTCTCGCGCCGTGGGCGTATTCGTAAAATGTGGAGGGGGCGCGAAAGCCGGTCCCCCACACTCCACGAAAAGTCAGGCCTCTTATTGGGGCGAGTTTGAACGCTACGCGAGGTGTCGGGACATGACCAAATTGGTTGTGCCAGTCGTAACGAAATCCACCAACAACTTCTAGCCAACGTGTGACCAACCACTCTGCTTGTGCGTACGCGCCGGGCATATGATATTGATACTCCGACAACGCTTTGTTCTCGACGAGTCCCTCGTATCGGTAGGTTACGCCTGTCTGTAGCAGGATCTGATTGAGGATGTTGATTTGGAAGGCTTGTTGTGCAAATAAAATCAATTGCTGTCCGACATAGACGTCGCCTTCGTAGTCGGAGTCTTGTTCGTGTTGGATCGCTGTAAGGCTTGTGGTGATGGTCAGCCACTCGTTTGGACTGTGTCGGAATTTCAATCCTCCTCCCCATCGCGTTGTGAGGATCGCCTCACTCAAAGCTCGTCGGCCAAAGGTCTCGCCTTGTGATGGAGCTGCGTCAGGACGAAAATCACTCTGGATTTCAAGAATAGAGCCCTTTGCTGCACCACCAAGACGATTCTCGTTCATAAACGAAAATTGTAGTTGCATGGAGGTCTGCGCGGCGAAGCTGTAGCGCATCGTCGCCGTCGCGTTGATGCGATCAAAGCCTGTATATTCGCTGACACCATCACCATCTCGATCCACTCTGTCATGTGTGGTGTATGAGGCTGTCAAACCAAGTGAAAAGGATTTTTGTCGAAAACCACTGTAACCAGCGAGCCGTCGCGAACCAAAGCTCCCAAGCTCGAAGGCCGCGCTGCCTTCTCCTCCCTGCTTGGGTGTTTTTGTGATGATGTTGACCACACCGCTGATCGCATCTGTTCCATAGAGTACGGAGTTGGCACCCTTGACGACCTCGATCTGTTTGATATTCATCGTGTCGACCTGAAGCAGTCCATACGTCAATCCCAAGGACGAAAAAATAGGCAGGCCATCGATCATGACGAGCAAATAACGTCCTGGAAGTCCTGACAAACGAAGTCCCGTGGTGTTACACACACTACATTGGTTGTCGAGGCGGATGCCCGGCTCTCCTGCGAGCGCCTCGACGAGATTGCGTGTGCCCTTGGATTCGATCTTTTGGGCTGTCACGACCTCTGTCTTGACCGGCGTATCACTCACCCTTCGGCGTGTCCTTGTCCCTGTCACGACGACTGGATCGAGATACTCCGCCTTTGCTTTTTTCCCTGCCGTTGGTGTCTTCTTTGCTTTTGCGTGTCCATGCCCATCATCCGGACTGTGTTGGTGTCCTTTTCCTGCCCAAACAACAGCCTCCTGTGCAAGAACGCACCACAAACAAAACAACCATAACAACGTACTCCACCTGGTATATCTCATCTACACTCTATCCTTTTTGCCCACACCAACCCGCTATATGATGTTCATCTTTTCCTGTGTTTTGTTAATTTTTAGCCTTGGTTAAAATATGTGTTTCTATTGTGTTGTCAATCTTTTTTTACAATGAACATTTTCTTTTTGGGGTTGATTCATTTCAGGAGCCTGCTTGTGTTTGGAATGGCCTTGGGCTGCTACCTTTGTGAGGCACTGTCACCTGAACTTCGCATGTCTTGGGGGTGTCGAGAGCGTGTTGTGTTTCTTTAATCTTCCGAAGTCATTGTTGTTTTGTCTCTTTTTGGGAGGAGGGAATGGTTTTTGTAATGCCGTTGTCACCAGCAACCCAAAGTGAGAGAGTCCGCGATGTGAAAAGATGGAGTGTCTTGGAGAAACTGTTTTGTCTGGAGGAATCATGTTGTTATCGATACGTGCGATGTTATGTGTTGTGTTGTTGTCCTTATCTGTTCTGGTATGGGGTGTTGGGGACGCTTCAGCTCGGGAGATGAGAATCAATGGTGACCACGCGAGCATTCAGATGGGCTTTTTGGTGGGGCAGAGGAATTACACCAACACGATCTTTGCGAGGGAGGATGGTGAGGATGATAGGGGCAGTCGTTTTCAATCGATTTACCAACGCCCGGGATTCTCGAATGTATTTAACACAGGTTTGCAGTGGAACGCCTTGTTGAGGATGAGTCATGTGAGGATGAGTGTGGGATTTGCGTTACCATTTTCGTTGTTACAGCCAGGGGATGTGCAGCTGGAGCACGAGATTGACGGCAAGAAGGAGCTCGTTCGCATCCAATCATTGCAACCGTACGAGTTTCGTTTTGGATTGGGCGGTGAATATTCGTGGGGTCGGTTTACGCCGTATCTCGACTTAATGGGAACAATCCACGTTGTCCATACGCAGATGTCGATTGAGGAGATCTCGTTGGATTATGCGTCGACACACTTTTCGTTCAGCACACGGGCTGGTGTGCGGATCAGATTGCGCTCGTATTTTTACGTCGATGTTTACGGAGAATTCGGTTTTATGGGGAGTTTGACTTGGAACAGTGGTGTCTCTGTTGGTTTTCGCACACCCTAATCACGTAGGATCTTGTGAGTTGTGGGGGATGCGTAGCTGAAAGGTCGAACCTTGGCCGACTTCGCTTTGGACGGACAAGCAACCTCCTAGATGAGCCGCGAGTTTGCGGCTGAGTGTCAGGCCGATCCCTACACCGTCAAATGAGCGGGTAAAACCTTCCTCTGCCTGGACAAATGAGTCGAAAATTGTCTCCAGATGCTCTGGCGCGATCCCAATCCCGGAGTCACGCACTTCGAGCACTAAATCTTCGCCCTCGTGTGTTGCCAAAAGACAGATCTCACCTTCTTTTGTGAATTTAAACGCGTTATCGAGCAGGTTCAAGAGGATACACAGTACACTCTTTCGATCCGAGACAAGCGTAAAGTCAGGTGGAAGCTGATTTTGGATCGTGAATGTGATGTTGTGTTGCTCTCTGGCTGTTTGAGCGTACAAGAAGAGTTCATTGGTGAGGGCGTTGAGTAGGATGATTTCATTTTGGGAGGTGAACATACCGCGTTCAATCTTGGACAAATCGAGGATATTGGACAGGTGTAATCCCAAGATTTGGCTGGCACGTTGGATGGAGTGGATATCCTGGACGATCTCTTTGGGGGCTTCTCCAAAGTCCTCAAGCTCTTCTTTGACAAGCTCTGCATAGCCCACGATTGCGTTGAGCGGTGTGCGAAGCTCGTGGGACATTTTTGCCAGGAACATACTCTTGACGTGGTTGGCTTCTATAGCCTCTTTTTCGTTCTCTTGTGCGAGGGTGAGTGCTTGCTCTGAGGTCCACCGACTCGCCAGGATAAACAAGAATATGTACAGACAAGCGCCACACGTCGTGAAGATTTTGAAGGTCTTTAAAAACTCCGGTGGGAACGTAAATGGGATGTGCCAGAGATCTTCGGCGACAAAGAAAAAAGTCAGGGCACAAAGCGAGACAACAAGCCAAAAGAACATGCTCTTGTAGTCGAGGAAGAGGATGGAAGGGATCAGGGCGATCGCGTACCAAACAAGTCCGGGCGTTGCTGTCCCACCAAAAAACCAGGACGAGTTGATCACCGAAGCGAGCGTCATGGAGGTCAAGACATGTCCAAACTCACTCTCATTTCTGTTGAGCGCTTCAAGAACAAATAAGCCTGTGAGACCAAGGAGTGCGAGCCCTGTCTGCCAAATCGCCGCCAGGTAGAAGCCAAAAAGTGCATACAAAACACCATAGGACAAACCCAATGGAACAATGAGCCACGAACTTCTCTTGATGTGGTAAACTTGTTGCTCTTTGGAACCATCATGTGTGGTCGTCGTCATTTGACTTTGCTCTCATCCCAATTGTTGTTTCATCCCCATCCATGAGGGACTTTGGAGCGCCTTCCTGACTTCTCCACAGGGACAACCTTGTCATTTGTTGCGTTGTATTTTTTACCTTACACCCAAGCGAAGGTCTGTGCGAGAAAAAAGTGATTTGAGAGCCACATCAATCAGATCAACGACTTTGCAGACAAAGGACAGCTCTGTTGGCTCAGGTTCTGACGGAGGTGATGGTGTGGCAGGAGCTCGGCCTGATACTTCTTTTCTTCGACGATGGTCTCTGATCTAGCCGAAAAGTGTGCTGATTCTGCACAGAGTCGTCTCATCCAGAAAAAGGAGCCCCTGTCAGAACACTTTTTGGAGAGAGGCTCGTGTACACTCCACAAGCCCTCAATGGAGTGTGGGCGTCACAAAGAAACCTACTATGGAGAACGAAGATGATGAAGAAGATGATGATGATGACTGTGGCCCTGGCGTTTTTGTTTTGTGTCCATCCACAACAAGGACACGCATCCACATACTTGAGTAGCAATGTTTTCGCAAAAGTCCTGACCATCTCCAAAGACGCCAAGAAGGGCAAAAAGCAGGTGAAGGTCCTATTTCTTGAAAAGAAAGGGGGTGGTCGTGGGAGTGGGTTGTTCTTTTTTTCCATTGGGTCCACAAGAACCGTCGCGCTGCCCCTCAACAAGGCCCAAAGCGCTCTTGTAAAGGTTGGAAGTATCGTCCTGATCCAACGCTATCGTATCTACCCCACACCACGACGAGGTGTTCGGCGGCGTGTCGTGTCTGGATGGCGATTCCTGAAAGTCTCCAAAAGACCTGCATCCAGCTTCAAAGTCCTGTCAAAACCTTCCCCCACGAGCAAAAAAACAACGCCCCTAAAGTAGCTCAACACGCCAGAGGTTGACGAATCTATCAGAGTTTTCGAGTTTTGATGCGTTCTCACGGGAGATGTTGCTGATACTGAGGTATTGGAGTGAACCTGCGAAGGAGGCGTTGAGGAGGTCTTCAATACATCCATCATTGAGGTTTGTCGAGGTCGCAAAAAGGTGCTCAATGTTGGCCATATGGGGAGACGTGGCGAGCATCTTGATGCCTTCGTTATCGATATTGCATCCCGTGATGCTCAGGATGGTGAGTTGGCTGAGTTTGGGTGATTGTGTGAGGGCTTGCAAGCCCTCGTTTGTGATACTTGCCCAGTTAAGTCTGAGACTTGTGAGTGATTCGAGGTGTGGTGAGGAGAGGAGGGCTTTGAGTCCCTCGTCATCGATGGCATTGTTACCCAAATCCAGATCTCGTATCGTGGACAGTTGGGGAGCTTGGGAGAGCGCGATGAGCCCTTTTGTGCTGATTTGGTTATTGGAGACGTCCAAGCTATGAAGCTTTGGCAGATGTTGCTCCATATCTTCAAGCCCAAGAAGATGTGCATCTTGTACATGGCTGTCATACAAGTTTAGTGTTTCGAGCTGTGTAAGGGTTGAAGAGGAGAGGAGCACTTTGAGAGAGTCTTCACTTGGCCGTGTGCTTTGTAGATCCAGCCTCTTGAGGGAAGAAAATGATGGTGAAGACGCGATGGCCTGGAATCCATCGGCTCCAATGTCGTTTGTGCTGAGATCCAATTGGGTGAGACCACTGAGACCGTCAACTTCAGCGAGCGCCTGTGCACTTTTGTCTGTCAGGCTACAGTTGCCAAAGGAGAGCTCTTCCAATGAACAATCTGTGTTCTTCAGACCTTCCGAGAAGGCTATCACGCCTTCATCCCGAATACCTCTCTCACCAGATGAATAATTGTTGTAAAGGTCGAGCTTCTTGAGTTGTGGGAAGAAAGGAGCTTGAACCAGTATCCCCATGCAGGTTGCGTCAAGACCGGCTGCCTCTAAATAGAGTTCTTTGAGGTGTTGAAAGGGAGTGTTGGCGAGCGCTTCGATACCTTCTACACCTGGAGCGTTGTCACAGAGAGACAACACTTGGAGGTTTTGCACGCCTTGGAATCCCAGCAACTCTTGCAGGTGTTCGGCTTTGAGGATACCGCTGTCAAATCGTAGTCTGTGCAGGTTCTCAAAACATCCTCTTGAGAAGAGCGAAAAAATAGCGGGGTGAGGATCGTTTGTGTCTTGTTTGTGGATATGCAACAGCTCCAGATCTTCGATTTGTTTCAAAAAGGTATCCGAGAATTTCTTGAAACAAGATGCAAGCGATTTGTTGCCCGATTCAGTGATAAAGTGCAGCTGAAGATGGGTGATAGGCAGGTGGAGAATCTTTTTGACCTTCGACTTATTGGGCCAACTTTCGTCAAAGCAAAAGCTACGCACGAGTTGGAAAGGTTGTGTGTGTGTATCGTTGTCTCGGAAGAGCGCGTCTCTTGTGGACAAAGCACGATGGATTGGGCTCCAATCGGCGAGGTGTGTTTGAGCGTAGTCAAAAAGTGTGTCCTGGTGTTCAGTCTCCGCACCAAGAAGGAGTGTGAGTATGTCTTTAAAGTGCCTTTGGTTTGGAGGAAGACACAGCAAAGAACGAAGCGCTGGAAAAAGATCGTCAGTCATGATATCCACGTGTGTAAATGATTGCATACAAAACACCAAAGAGTTCTCTCGTGTAAGAGTGGCCTCTATTGTGCTGCCGGCGAGATGTCTTTGTGGAGTTTGTACTGCTCATTCGTGTATGTGTCAAGCTACGACAAGGAGAAGTTACACAATGCTCGATATACAGCCTATTGGTGTTATCCACTCCCCTCACACCTCCATCGAAGACATGCCCATCCAGCCCAAAGGCGCTGTTGAGGTGATCGGCCACATCCTCATCGACGAAGAGTATGTCGATGGTCTGAAGGATCTTGAGGGATTTAGCCATATCTATCTGCTGTACCACTTTCACAAGGCGACGAGGGTCGAGACGGAGGTCGTGCCGTTTATGGACACACAAAAGAGAGGTGTGTTCTCGACACGCTCACCACTGCGGCCCAATCACATCGGTCTCTCTATCGTCAACGTGATTGGTGTAAAGGGGCGTAAGATCTTCGTGAAGGGGATTGATGTCCTCGATGAGACCCCGCTCTTGGATATCAAGCCGTATATTGCGCCATTTGATGCTGTACGAGAGAGCACGACAGGTTGGATGGAAGGGAGTGAAGAAGATGTGCGAAACAAACGCTCTGATGACCGGTTTGGTTGAAAAAAACAGTGAAGAACAAATCGTGTGGCTTCCTGTGGGGTACATGTACAAACAGGTCAGCGCGAGGACGGCGTGGCTCAAAGCCGAATCCGTCGAAGACATCTACTCCGTGAGTGGCTGCATCTCCCACGACTTTGGCGATTGGATCAATGAATGGAAACACAACGGCTATTGGTTGTTCGATCGTCCTGATATCATGGAGTCTATCGCCTTACAAAAAGGGATCGATCTTTCGACCATGCAGCTCTTCTTTTATCGGGCATCTGCGAGGGAGTGGGATACATTTGATGAGGTCTGGCTGGACTATACACCCGAACCATCTTTTGAGACGAACGTCCAGCCACCAAAAGAGACAATCCTCGAAGGTTACGATGTCGTCTCATTCTCCTGTGGCAATCAATGTGAGTGCTCTCCACTCTCCTGTAATCACCTCGCGGAGTCCATCCCTGTCAACCGACATTGTCTCTTTGAGCGCTATGAAGACGCTCTATCCCTACTTCATTCACCTGAACTGAAGCGTTGTGAGCCTGGCCCCTATCGCCTCTTTGAAGTCCACCGTGTCCTCTCTACTTGAGTTTGTACAACCTTCTGCCATGTCCAAGGAAGATATTTTTGTGTTGGTGACTTGACTCTTTATTCATGTGTGTACATCCATATATTCAAATGTTTGAATATGTAATGGGTCTTTCTGGAGAGGCCATGTGCTCGAACATAAACAAAGGGAGTCAGCGATGGGTATGGAGTTATTGTTACAGATTGTGCCGTGGGTTGCGGTGGTGTTGCTTTCGCTTGGTTACTGGTCTCAGGTGAGAAAGATTCAGCTTCACAAGGAAGTCCGTGATCTATCGATGATGTCGTATGTATTGTTGGCATTTGGGTTTTCGATTATGTCATGGCAGGCGATCCGCGAAGGGTCAGCGATCTTTTTGTTCAAGCAAGTGATGACATTGATACCCGTGACGATCATCATCTATCAGATTGTGATTCATCAGGGGGATACATGGCATGATGAGGACGCGCTTCATTGTGGTGCGTGTGATAACGAGTTGGAGGTTCGTTGGTCGTATTGTCCGGCGTGTGGTGAACCACGAGAGGGGGCCGTGATGTCTGTGGAGGCTGCTGAGGAGCAGGGGATGACACTCACTGTCGAAGAAGGGGAGCTTGTGCAGGTTGGAGGTGTTGAGATGATGTCCACAAATGTACCCAAACTCCCCGTCTCATCAAAAGATCCTGTGATTCATCTCCACTATCAGATGCCCAGCTCTGCGTCCTTGGAGAAAAAGTAACGCATGAGTATCTTTACAACAATTCAACGCGCCAGAGGTTGACGAATGTATCAGAGCGTTCGATTTTTGATGCGTTTTTGAGAAGGCCATTCGTATCCGAATATCCGTGCGTACATGGGTTTGATTCGTATCCTTTGGGGGGATTTTTCCAGCGAACGTTTCTGGAGACAGGAGCATGGATTGAATCATTGCGTAGAGGGAATTGTTTGGTTGGTGTCACCGGGTTCAAACCCGGTGCTATAGAGAGGGTACGCTCGCCATAAAGGCTTCGCATCGATCTGAAATGCGGCGGGACTCAAAGTCCCACCTCAACAGACAGGAGGACTTATGCGTATGAACAACTTCAAAACATCCATTTTCCTCGCGACTCTCCAACGGCCTTACTTGATGGGGATGGAAGTACAGACATTCATGAAGTCACAGGCTTCGAGCTTGATCTTTGCACCGGCTGGGACGCCTGCGAGCGAGGCTGTGGTCTGGTACACCAAAAGAGGCTTCCAGGGATCGGCGTCTTTGAGTCGGTAAGCGGCTTGGTAGCGGCCCAGATGGATGGATGGATCGAATTTGGTCCCATCGCTCCAACTGGCGGGATGGGACCACGTGAGCCAAGTGGAGCTTGCGTCTTTGGTGGCGGCGGTGGTTGTGAGCGTTGCGTTGGCGGCGTGGGTGCGGCAAGTCTTGCGGCCTTTGGCGTTGGACCGCAAGAAGCCCAGCAGCAGATAGGACTTGTAGCCGATGCCAGGGGCTGGCTTACTCAAGTTTGTCGGGGCTTTGTCATACACTTTGGGAGGGAACTTGGAGAAGCGGCCCGTTTGGCCTTTGTTTCCGCCTGTGTTGTTTCGAATGCAATCGCCTGGCTTGTTGCGATCGGGTCCCCAGGTGACGCCGTAATACACGCAGTTTGTTTTGGTCGCGGTGCCATCGTAGTACGGGTTGCAGTTTCCGGCCTCTCGTGGATCGGGTGGTGCGCAATGGTCAGGGCCCACGATGACGCGTCGTTCAATGGCAACGCGGTTGGCAAATCGGGCGATGGCGTCGTAGTTGGTGATGTCGCATAGTTGCGAGTGGAAATAGAGCAGCGCGGCGAATGACGCGTACAGCCCTGCGTTGGCGCCAAAGTAAGCGTATCCAGGCCAGCCTCCGGGACCATCAACCTGGAGGTAGGGATCATGGGCTGTGCGCTTTCCACCGCTGGAAGATTTGCAGACTTCATCGGGTGTTCGAGAGCCTCGGGTGATGGCGCCGTCGTAGCATTTGTAGCTATACAGCTCCGACCAGTACCGTCGCTCAAGCAGCTGGAAGGCTGACTTGGACGAGAGCTTAAAGGGCGTCCCATCGCCCCAGATCGGCTCGCCGTGGATGCTCGTCTTGAGCTGCTTGAACTCTTGGGGTTGTCGACCGTGGGATTCATTCGCGATGGTCGCGATATCAGCGGCCACTGAAGGATCGCTACGGAGCATCCCAAAGAACGTCACAGGCAAGATCTTGCCTGAGTTCTGGCCTGCGCCGCCGCCAAAGGCATACCGCGGTCCTTCTTTGTGGTGAAAGATATAGTAGTTGTCCTGGCCAAATACAAGCATCGAGGCCAGAGCTTGCTCCTTCTCCTTAAACGTGAATCGAGGTGCCATCATGTACGCTGTGTGTGTGTAAAAGACCGTCGCCATGCCCGAAGCATAGTCGTCGATCAACATATGCGCGCGAAACCCCCGTCCGCCTTCGGAGACCGAGTTAAACAACTCTGTCACGCCGTTCCAGGTCCGTCGGATTGTCGAGAGCATCCCCTGGTTGTAGTACTTGTCTTGCAGCCCGGGATCGGTCTTGAGTCGGCTCCAGTTGAAGTCGCGATCAAAGTGTAGCAGCTGCTTCATATTGCTGGTCAAGGCGGGGCGTAGCAAGCGCCGACCCTGGCCTTCAGGGGCGCGCTGGAGGATCGTCAAGAACTGGTAGATATCGACACATTTCCCCTGGAGTGATCTCGTGCCACAACCTTTTTGGCGTTGAAGGCCTGCGAGGATGATGTGATTTCTCGTGGTTGGGATGGTAAAGGGTAGTTTTGTCGCGATGTCTTTGCTCGCGTCGTAGTTCCCATGGGGGTTGTCTGCACCAAAGCCCGCGGCTTTGCTGCGGTCGCGAGGGTCGAGTTCTGCGCCGATGCCTGCCCGGTTTCCTTTGAGGCTGGTAATCTGGAGCGCTTGGCCGTCTCTGGCTGCCAGCCAGAGGTCGCCGTTGATAAATCGACCGCAGTAGACGACCTCTCCCTGACTCGAAAATGCCCATGTGAAGGTCGCGTCTGTCTCGTTGGAGCCGTTGGCGTTGTTGGATTTGACTGTGTACGTCAACGAAGAGGCCGAGCATAAGACTCGCTCATCAGCGCCACTTTTGCAAAAGCAGCCGTCTGTGGTGGCGCTGCTGGCGCTGTCGTCATCTTCGATGGTCAACGACTGCGGCGCTCCCATCGCAAAGCGACCTGCTTGCGGTGTGAGCGAGAGCGTGAGGGTTTTGTTCTTCTCTTTGACCCGATCGCGGACGATATATAGCTTCATCGATGCTGTGGTTTGGCCTTTGGGCAAGATCAAGGTGGGGTGTTCCGGATCGACATCCTGGTAGAGCACTGCATCACCCGCATACGCCAGCTGCAGCGGCAGATCTGCCGCAAAGGGGGCCGAACTCGTCACCGTCACTGTCACAAAGGTCGGTGTCTTAGGCGAAGAGGGGTCGCCTGGCTGCCCTTCGGTCAAGGTCGATGCTGACAAGCGCAGGGATAGCTTCGGCAGATTAGGATTTACCGGTGTATCTGGGGTGGTCTCGGTCGGGGCTTCCTCTGTCACGAGCTCTGTGACGCTTTGATCCGGTGTGTTCTCTCCAGCCACGTCGGTCGGTGTGGGGACTTCTTGTGCTGCATCTGATTGCTGTTGATCTGTCGTTGGTTGTTCGATCGGTGGCTCGGTGCTTGTGGTCTCTTTCGTTGCGTCTTGTGTCTGCTCGGTTTTGACCTCGAACGAAGGCTCTGTCACCACGGACGCGCAATCGGGCAGCCAGAACAACAACGTCAGGCAAGCTACAAACGCACATGTTCTCATGAGAGAGTTACCGGGTGTGGCTCTTTTGGCCTTGTCTTTCGCAATCATCGTTCATCCTTGTTTTCTGAGTTCTCGGCCATTCTATACCATAGAGCAAGGGGCAGCAAGCCACGTCCGTGTGCGAACATGAACGAATTGGAGGAGCGCGCATGCAGCCTTTTTGCTGAGGTATTGGAGTGCACCTACGAAAGAGGCGTTGAGGAGGTCTTCAACACATTCATCGTCGAGCCAATCTTCGAAGAGGGGTTGTTGTTAGGCCCAAAGGCATTCGGCATGTGCAGCCAACAGATCTACAGTCACGTGATGTCATATCATGGCAAGTGTTTGTGGTTTGCAACTCACCGACCATCGGAAGAGTACCCTTACTCATCATCATCATCAAAATCGAGGTCGTGTTCAAGCTCGGCGTTGGGGATCGCCTGTGTGAGCGCGTGGAGTGCGCTTGGATCGAATGGATTCCATTTTAAAAAGAGTGTCTTGAGTTTGTGTATATTGGGAGACGCTGCGAGCGCAAAGATCCCATCATTTCCAATGTCGTTGTCTCCCAACTGTAACTCTCGAAGCTCTGTGATATAGGGGGACTCTGCGAGGGCGATGGCACCTCTGTTACCGACCTTGTTGATGCCGACGTCAAGCTCTGTGAGTTGTGACAGGTGGGGGGCATTTGCGATGGCAAGGACGCCTTCATCACCGAGTTGGTTGTTGGCAAAGTGGAGCTTTCGGAGCTGAGCGGAGGGCTTTGCGTCGACAAACACCTTGCACCCTTTGGCTGTGATCTCATTCTCCTGGAAGGTGATCTCTCGCAGCGCGTTCATGTAGGGGGATTGGGACAATGCAATCATACATTCATCATCAAGTCCACAATTCCATAATGTCAGCCTCTCCAAAGAACCAAATACTGGTGATTGTGCGAGCTGCTCACAGTGTTCACGTTCAAGCCACGTTTGGGACAAATCCAGCTCTCTCAATGAACGCATCGTTGTTGATGTACCGATCGCTTCGAGGTCTTTGAGGCCAATGTCATTGGAGGCTAACGACAGTTTGTAAACGTGGCGCACATTGGGAGAGTGAAAGCAGGCGAGCATCGCTTTGTGTACAATGTCTTCGAAGTCTTCGTCTTCAGTGTCTGTGTTTTCGTCGTAATGGGCTTCTTCCCACGCTTCGTATCCATACCAAAAGCCTGTGTTGTCGAGTCCAAGGACCTCTAGCTTTGTGATCTGTGGAGATGTTCCGATGGCTTCGAGCCCAATGGGGCCGAGCTTATTGCCAAAGAGTTGTAGGTTCTTGAGGTGTTGGACATTTGGAGAGAAGAGGAGTGGTTTGAGACTTTCTGGTGTGGAGCCGTTGTTGTGAAGTTCCAGCATTTCGAGTTGGGTGAGGTGAGGGGAGGACGCGATCGCGTGGGTGAGTGGATCGCCGAGTTTGAGGTTGGAGGCTTTGAGTGTGCGGAGTTCTTTCATCGCAGGGGAGTGACAGAGCGCTTGTATCCCTGTCATCGTGATGTTGTTGTATCCAATATTGAGGGCGTGAAGGTGTGTGAGTGTTGTGGACTTTGAGAGCGAGAGGATACCTCCATCATCGAAGCCTTTGTTGTTGTAAAGGTTGAGTTCCCTGAGTCCGTGGCTGTGAGATGATTGGGCGAGGGCATCAAGTGCTGCGTTTGTAATACCTGTGTTCCATAGCTCCAACGAGCTGATATTTTGGAAGTTTGGTACTTCTGTGAGCGCCTGGATGTGATGGTCCTTGAAGCCATAGCCGTTGTATTTGAGTCCTCTCAGGTGTGAGAGCAGTGGGGATGTATGGAGTTTGTCGATGAGTGTCTGATTGACGCTGTTGTGACTTAGGTTGAGGTGTGTGATGTGTGTGAGGGAGGAGAGAGGGATATCATCACGCCAGAGGTGGCGAAAGAAGACGAGGTTTCGGACCAATCGAAAGAGTGGTGTGTTGTAGAATGTAAATCCGTTGGACATACGCTCTTCGTCGGGCCAATCGCTGAGGTGTGTATCGATATATGAGATCAGATCCTCGTCTAGGAGTTCGAGATGTTGTTGGAGATAGTCGAGTAGAGCGCGAAAATGTTGCCGTGAAGGACGTACTGAGAGCCATTGTCGGATGATAGGGTAGAGGTCTTGTGTGTTCATGGGGACGTTCTCCTCGTGTAGATGATATGTACCACTGTATCGATTGAGAGGAGGCGTGTCCACCCATCCTTGTTGGGAGGGTGGGGTTGCTTGTCGGGCAAGTTGCCACTTGCTTGTTGGGCAAGTTGCCACCTGCTTGTTGGGCAAGTTGCCACTTGTTTGTTGGGCAAGTTGCCACTTGTTTGTTGGGCAAGTTGCCACTTGTTTGTTGGGCAAGTTGCCACTTGTTTGTCGGGCAAGTTTCCACTTGCCCTTACTGGTGTTGTTGTCATGTCTTGAGAGGATAGAGGGGGACGTTTGCTGCCTTGTCGGGCAAGTTTCCACTTGCCCTTACTGGCGTGTTTTGGGAGGAGGGTGCGTTTGTTTGTTGGGCAAGTTGCCACTTGCCCTTACAGGCGTGTTTTGGGAGGAGGGTGCGTTTGCTTGTTGGGCAAGTTTCCACTTGCCCTTACTGGCGTTGTTGTCATGTCTTGAGAGGATAGAGGGTGTGTTTGCTTGTTGGGCAAGTTTCCACTTGCGCTTGCTGCTGTAGCTGTCGTGCTAGGGAGGAGGGCGGGGGCGTTATATTGCTCAGACTGGCAGGAGAGTCTTTGTCCAGACGCGTTGTCACTTTTTTCTTTTTGGCGGTGTATGTGGAGTGTACAAGATCTCAACTTTTGTTTGGAGGACAGTCATGGTTTTGCCAAAAGAAAATCTACTGAATATCGTCGCCTTTCGTAAGAACCTGTCAAAAACGCTTTCAAAAGCGTTACCTTTGGCACTGGGGACGGGGGCTTTTTTGTACATGAGCTGTGCGCCTTATCAGCCTTATCAGCCTTATCAGCCCTATGATTTCCCCCAACCTGTCCCTGTTTGCGACGATGAACTCGCCAAAGTCGACTCCACTGGTGTTGTGAGGATACGATACTCTCTCGAAAAAAACGAAGTCTACTCCCTCGAAGATTGCTTGCAAAAATGTGAGGTGTTATTTCAGGAGGCATGTACCCCTCTCGAAGGAAAGACCAAGGATACCTCTTGTCCACAATCGCCAGCTGTTGATGGAGGTTCTGGAGAAGAGAGGGAGATCACTTGCCAAATCCACTATCCCAAACCTCGTAGACTCGTCGGGCGACGTCCTGATGGACTTGAAGACAATCAGTCTGTCATGGAAGCCGAATATGATGAGACCTTTCAGGTGGGTATGTTTTTCGCCGAGCTTGCTTATCTGGAGTCCGCTGCTGTCGTTGCTTTTGAACACCTCACGATGGAGTTGGAAGCCTACAGTGCTCCCAAAGCGCTTATCGAAATCTCAAAGACCGCTATACAGGAGGAGATAGAGCACGCGAAGATGATGCAGGCTCTCGCACATCGATTTGGTGTCTTCGAGATCCCACAAGTTGAAGTCAAACCTTTCCACTTGCGCCCTTTACACGAGATCGCCTACGAAAATGCTCGTGAAGGTTGCACGCGCGAAACATTCGGCGCTCTCACCGCAATGTGGCAATCACAAACCGCAGAAGACGAAGCTGTAAGAGCTGTCACTGGCAGGATCGCCTTTGAAGAGAGCCGACATGCTGCTCTCTCTTGGGCTATCGATGAGTGGACAACAGCTCTCCTTTCTGATGCGCAAAACACAAAGCGAGAAAAGATCAAGGAAGAAGCACTCACTCTTCTACGCGAAGAGTCATGTCAGCCTGTCTCACCCACATTGGTAAAATATGCAGGCGTTCCCTCTCCTGAAGTCTCGCAAGTATTGCTTGCGCAAAGCTTCCATGTGTGAGGCCGTTAGAGGCTATTCTTTCTCCTTGGAATCGACCAATACGTGTCTTTGCTCCTGCAAGGCAACGCCGACACCACAAAACCTCTTCAGCTCTCCCCTCAAAACCCCTCGCAGCACACAAACTCACCCAAAAGACATGACAACTTCCTGAAAAGGATACCATCCTGTACCCAGATCACCGCCGCAAGGCGGAACACAAACAATGCGATAGCATTGTGGGGTCTGGGGTGAAAACCCCAGGCTGGTGTGGACGGCAAGTCCACAGAGACAAGCGGAGCGCGTCAGTTGCAAGGGCAAGCAGAGCGCGCCAGTAAGACGAGTGGCGACTCTCCCAAGAAGGCAGCAGTAGAGGCGAGTCAGTCCAATGGTCACCAGATGGATTTTCCTGTATTGTACGAAAACATTCCATTTGACCAGAGGAGGATTGATCATGTCCGGACCGCTTCCTTCGCTTGCGCTCACCCAGCTCGAACACACCCTCACAACAGAAGGTCTCATTGCGCTCCTTCAAGATCTCCAAGAGAGCCTCACATCCAAAGACCTGAATGACATGCAGCGTCGTGTTTGCGAGCTGGTCATACAAGTTGTGCGTTTGGAGCGGGACTTCCTTTCGCGTCACCCACAAGAGCTCTTCTCCCGCTTGTGGAATGCGCTTTGGTGGGCATCTTCACCAGAACTGCTCTCTTGGTATCCTTCATCGACACGTCAAGAGTTCACGATCCTCTCAGATGAGTCTCTCGCCAATGCGATCCAGGCACATCTTTCATCGTGGGGGAATGAAAAGCAATTAGAAACACCAGGATTTTCCTGGATTCGTTCACTGCGTCCACCTGCACAATTGGTTGGACAGGGGCTCGTCGCGAAGGCTTTATGGCGTGGGAGAGGTCGGAATCTGTTGTTCTCGGAAGATGGTCACACGCTGCATAGTTGGGGGCATGAGGTGATGCCGCGGTTGGTTGGTTTCGATGAGGAAGAATCCCAAAATATCGAACAAACCGTTTCGTATGCGGAGATGGCCTGGGATTGGCGACATGACCTGCCTGTGTGGACCCATTGGGATGAGCCTTTTGATGGTGAACCTTCAGAAGTTCCGTATCCATTTATCAACCAGAATGTCTCTCCTGATGGTAAGTGGCGTTTGGGTTCGGTATACTCTTCTAACATTTCAGACTCCAGCAGTTTGCGCATCCTCGACGCCCAAACAGAAGAGTCCATAAGCATCTTACCTGTCCCCGAAGAAAATGAACACTACATGTTTAATATGATGGGTGGGATCTTCTCTCCTGATGGTCGTTGGGTGGCCGGAGAAGGTTGGGAATGGGATGGTGAGGGGATGATGTGTCTCTGGAGGCTAGATCTCCAACCCAAGAGGCGTTTTTGGAGACGCGCCAAACCCAAACATAAATGTGTTCTCAAACACGCTCCTGGACCGAGTATTGGTGTGCTCGCGTTTTCTCCTGACAGTTGTTATCTGGCCGTTGGTTTTCCTCATCATATCGACATATTTGAGACGGAGACACAGACACTTAAGTGGAGCCTGAAGGGACTCTCTGAGAGCCCTCAAGCGATCGCTTTTTCACCAGATAACAAACACCTCGCGATGTTTGTTGGGGACAGCCTTCAAATCCTCTCTATCGAACAGGCAAGTCACAAAGCGACCCCCTTTTTTCTTGAGATGGATATTGGATGGACAGGCTTCTCTGAGTACGGTTTTCGTCTCTATCAACAACCTTTTTTGTACGATGGTTGGGACGGGAGGTTGATCGCACGTCTTCATGATTGGCCGGGTGGTTATCTGGAAGGAGGGCCACCAAAACCGTCTCATTGGCTCTGTGAACGTCGATTGTATAGCCTCTACACAACGAGTCTTCGAAGTTGGGCTCCTCAACATGCCCAGTCGGTCGAACTTCCAGGAGGAGAGCGGTCGATTGGTGGTCATTCGACGCGTGTTGCGTTTGGGGCGGGGGGTCGGATGATGGCGTTTGGTTTGATTGAAAGAACACCTGTACACATCATGCGGCCCGAAGAGGAGTCTGACTTCTTTTCATGTGTTGGACCTCCACTCTCTTGTCTCGCGTTATCCCACGATGGTGTCTTCTTAGCGGTTGGTTCGGCGGCCGATGGTACGGTCGTTGTGTTCCGTACAGAGGATGGTTCGGAGTTGTGGCGGACGGATGAACACGCAGGGCGTATTACACACTTACTCTTCTCAAAGGACAACGCTTCCCTTCTTATCGCGCCGAATCATGATCAGTTAACGCTTCGAAGCGCGGCTGATGGGACATTGCTCGACAGAAAGCCAATGGGAGAGTTTGGTGTGGAGCGAGGAGGATATTTGTTGGATTCAGATGAAGACTATGCATTTCATTCGTGGGTGGAGTGGGATCCCACCGAACAAGCACTCGAAGAGATAGATGGTTGGTGTGGTTTTGATGCAGGGACTCCAGAGGGACCATATCGCTATTTTGTCGGCGAGGACAATGCAGAGCTTTGTTCTTGTAAGGGAGATGAGCGGAAGTTCATCGCAGCATATCCGACGAGAGCGACGATGCAAGCACATCCATCTGGTCGGATCTGGGCCAACAAGGATGAACACATTGTGCTGGAGTTCGGTTATCCTCCGTCGTTCCCACGGGCATCAGGACAGGATCCTTTTGTGTCTTTGCGGCAATGGTTCTCGTGTGAACCATCTGAGAAGTCCTGGCTTCATATTTGTTATCTCCTCGATGACGCCGAAGAAGATATGCGCGATGTGTTGGTCCAATACACCGCAGAACATACAGCCTCATGGGATGTTCGTCTGAAGCGTCCACTGTATTCTTGGTGGGAACGTGCGCAAAAGGGAGAGGTCACAGGTTACGAAGACCTTGGACTCGATTGGTCAGATTACCTTTGATGACACCTACGACCTGACTGACTAAGCAATACGGACGATATCTTTGCATGGTCTTTGTGGACTTGCCGTCCACACCTGCTCGGGGTTTGCACCCCGAACCCCACGATACTGCGTATCGTTTGTGTTGCGCCTTTGGCGCTTGGAAGAAGGTGTGCTCAACCGTCGCAAGACGACGCTTTCGCGTGAGGAGAAGAGGGGCAATCCATTCACCCAACAGTCAAACAAAGACAGGCTCCTCTCGGAAGAAACGAACTCATCGTGGTTCTGTTTTTTTTATTTTGAAGACAAGTCCACACATACAAAAGATGCATCATCATAATGATGAGATTCTCCCTTCCCCACAAGAAGAAACCCAAAAACACCCCTCCGACACGCAAAGACAAACCAACAAACTAACGATTCCTGAGTTGGTTGCAATCATACTTTCAAGCACCGACGAAGTCGGAACACAAACAATGCGCGAGCATTGTGGGGTCTGGGGTTGAACAAACCCCAGGCTGGTGTGGACGGCAAGTCCACAGAGATACCACCCAACCCATTCTTCTTGTAAGGGCAATCTATTTCAGCACATTGCGTTGTCCGAAAGATGAGGGTCATCCGAAAAGAGATAAGTAACTTCCAAAAAACATCATCATTTGATTTGGCGAGATCTCCAACATTCGAAAAAGATCCAACCTTCGCTTTTTTGAGAGGATACTTTTCCAAAAAACATGGGTGCTGTGCTCTGGCGAGATAAGTCATTTCCAAAAAAAGCCAATGTTCGCTTTTTGGAGATACATCGCTTCCAAAAAAAGCCAATGTTCGCTTTTTGGAGATAAGTGACTTCCAAAAAACACCAAGATTGGCTCTTCGTTGAAAATAGATGTTCAAAAAATAGCGAATCATCGCCCCAAAAGGAATCCACATATCTCTTTCGATTCGAATACCCACCAAAAAAAGAAGATACACTTCTCAAAAACACCAACATTCAATTTTTTTCGGAAGCGATATATCTCCAAAAAATGAATGTTCGATCTCGGAAGGCTCCTGAGATGATTTTTGAGCATCCATTTGACTTTGTTTTGGTTGTTCATTTGACCCCAGCAATGCTCTGGTGTGGTTTGGGGCCAATATTTGACCTGGAAACGAGCGATGTTTCCAGAGGGGGAGGAGATGCCTTTTTCTTTCGGGTCGGGAGCCGAGCTGGGATTGTGGAGATGAGAGGGCGTGAATCTTTTTTGGGGGAGGGGGATTTAGGGAGGGGGGATTGTTGTTTAGTATCATGTGGTTGGTGCTCTTTTTTTAGTGTGTTTGCTGTGATTCTGTTCAGTGACACGGTGTCACCCCAAAAATTCGAGAGAGGTGCTTGTTGGATGGAGGTGAGCGCCTGTATGTGGGGTTTTGGGTTGAGGCAGCGACATTTTTTGCACCGCAAGGTGGGTCAGGTATTGTTCGATCTCTGGGGTATCCATGGTCTTAGGGTGTCTTTTGTTGTGGAGCAGGATGA
>PCBK01000082.1 GCA_002731275.1 Deltaproteobacteria bacterium
GTTGTCATTTGCTTCATTCACTTTGCAACCACCCCTTCTACAAACCTCTCCATCCCCCTGGCCTCCGGCCT
Organism: Deltaproteobacteria bacterium; assembly: GCA_002731275.1. GTDB lineage: Bacteria > Myxococcota_C > UBA6777 > UBA6777 > UBA6777 > UBA6777. Next base: position 72 of record PCBK01000082.1, read on the forward strand.
TCCCCCTTCCTCTCCGACCTCTGGAAGAGGAAGGGGGACAAATCAAACCATATGTGCGTAAATTAGGACATTGTAAGCAAGTAAATCCCCCCTCAGTCGGGCTTTGCCCGCCAGTTCCCCCTTGTATGACCAGCGCTTTGCTTCGGTCGACAAGGGGAGCGATGCAAGACCCCATCAGTCCGACCTACGGTCGTCCAGATCCGCCTGCAGTTCAACTTCGTAGGCAAGGGGAGCGATGCATATCAAACGATATATCACGATACAAACGAAAAACACGTGTATATCGGATGAATGTCTGTAGGGTCGGGCCTTGTGTCCGACCTCAATCTTCGTGTATATCGGTTGGTTGGTCCCTCCTCTCGAAAGGCTTGAGAGGAGGGATGTCGCGGAGCGACAGGGTGGAGAGTTTGTTGAGGCGGATGATTGCAAGTGAAGACGCAAAAAACCCACTGCAAATACGCAAGTAGAAGGGAATCCAAGGATATGGCCTTGCTATATCCGCCTGCAAGAAGGGGATGAAATGGTGGAATCAGGGGAGTTTGCGGAGACACAAGTGCAACGTCCGCCGGAACAGATTACAAGCTAAACCACGTGTATATGGTTTGATGTCAGACATAAAGCCTGACTCTACGGTGGTTTGGAACTGTTTGTTGGGGGGCTTTGGACGCTGGTGCAACGTCCGCTGGATCAGCTTTGGTGGGGATTAGTAAGAGCGGAAGCTGCGAGCAATTTTGCCGATGTATTTTTTCATGTATACGTTGTTGTAGGAGTGCCACCACATACGGACATAGAAGTTATCGACACTGCGTTTGCTGGTCAAACCGATGACGGCGAAGCGTGCGCTGCGGCCGTTGACGAATCCGTCTCCAACGATGACGTAGCGGTTAAGGCCACGACGACCACGAATGTACTTTCTGCGGGTGATGCGTTTACGACGTACAATTCTGTAGGAGCTGTAGCCGTACATTGCAGCAGAACGTGCGGTGGAGCGACGTGATTTTCAGGGCTTGATCTTGAGCACGAGACCGCGCATTTTTGCGATAAATTGGTACTTGGTGCTGCGACTGGGGCGCATTCTTGAGGGGAGACCAAACTTCAGTCTGTAGCGTTTCCAGATCCAGTTTTTCATGGGGACATAGCCTCTTGAAGGGGGCACATATCCACCACCGGAGGGGGGAAGACGACGACCACCAAGGGAGCTACGGAAGCTCAAGGCGATCTTGACGATGTAACGCTTGACCCATCTGTGGTTGTATTTTTTCCACCACATACGGACATAGAAGTTGTTGCTGCTGTTTTTGCTCGCGAGACCGATGACCGCAAAGTATGCTGGGCTGCGACCGACATAACCGTCACCGAGGATGAGGTAACGTTGGAAGCCACTGCGTCCTCGGATATATCGCTTTTTACGAATTCTTTTCCGACGCACGATTCTATAGGAACCGTAACCGTACATGGCTGAAGAACGTGCAGTGGAGCGACGTGATTTCCAGGGCTTGATCTTGAGGATCAGACCACTCATCTTTGCGATAAAACCGCGTTTATTGTTGCGTGTCACGCGCATTCGGTAAGGCAATTTGAATGACAGATTGTAACGATCCCACGTCCAGTTTTTCATGGCCTGGGCGTCTGCTTTGTTGGGTTGGCCGACAAGCATCAATCCGATCAAGCCAAAAAAGGTGAGAGAGCCAATGAGTTTTTTCATGCGGAACTCCTGTGTGGATGACAGTCTTTTTCAAGTGAATCCTCCCCTCCCGTGGCTTCTTTTGAGGAAGGGGTGTGCTCGACTTGTCCAAGCGATCTTTGAGAAAAAGACCTATTGCTATGATTTTGCGTGGTTTTGTGAAAAAGTTGCGGGAGACATTCACAAAAACTGCCACAATGTTATACGTCGAAACGACATATTTATTCAAACGAGGCAGACAAAAATGATCGAACGGAGTCGATTTTTGTCGGCAGGTCTAGGACCATTGACAAGCACATAGGAGGTCTTTATCTTCCCAAAGGGGAAGGGTTTTCATGTCATGTTGCGTGAACGCTTTGTGAGTCGATATCCATGGGCGTTCTTTTTCGGAAAAACGACCCCATCTTGAGTTTGGTAGGAGAGACACCCGGTGTACCAACATGCGATCCTAAATACCTGTAGAGTATTGTGCTTTCTCTGCTGTGCATGGGCCGGATGGGGGAACATCGTGTGGGCCCAGTTGCCCCAAGGAAAGTGGCGCAAGATCCCTCAAAAGAGCATCACCATCGAGCTCAAAGCCACCACACAATTGACCCTGCGTGTGCGTCGTGACGCGCAAGGACGCCCTTCTTTGCATGGAGCGTTGTTGGACGATCGCAAAAAGCCAATCGCAGGCGCTTCACTTCGTCTCGAAGCGCCTGATGGCTCAACTCGCTTTGTCAAAACAGACACAAAGGGGCGCTACAAGCTCCTCGCTATGGGCTTGCCACCCAAGGGGAACTACGCCGCGTTTTTCAATGGACAGGGCTCCTTTTCCTCCTCCTCTGTACGTCGCTGGCTCGATCTGGGGAGAGTGGATTTGCAACTCTCACTCACATGGCCCCCTCCCCTCCCCGCTGGCAAAAAAGGCTTTGAGGTCAAGGCGAAACTCTCATACAAAGACAAAGGACTCACCGGATATCCCCTCACGCTCTACTTGCAAACCCCTGACTCCCTCCGAAAAACCAAAAAAGGCACCGCCACTCCCGGCTATCTTCCCTTGATGACCTTCCACACAGACGACAAAGGTGAGCTGCTCTTTTTGTGGAAAGGTAACAAACCCCTCGAAGGTCCCGCGACACTCAAGCTGCTCGTTCGCTACGCAGGTGGCCCTTTCTTCTTGCCTCAGCAAAAAAACTTTGAATTGGCCGTGCTCGCGCCGCTGCCAGATAAACAAAAGAATCAATTCTGGAGCTATCTGCTCGGTGTCGCTGGGTTGGGGCTGGTGTTGCTCCTCGGTGGCCTACTCAGACGCTATCTCTCACGGCGCAAACAGGGGGATGAACACTCTGATGAACGCTTTGAGATGCCAGCGTTACCGCCTGTCATGGAGGCTGGAGGGCGTGTTCCACATATGGTCGCGCCGACAGATCTGACCTTCGCTGGGCGGCTGTATGACGCATACGAGCAGGCTCCTATCTCAGGTGGGGCGTTGTTCTTGATCACAGGTGACGTCGACGATGACGACGATGTGCCAGACAGCGCGCTCACGTTCCTCGTCGACTGTGATGAAAAGGGTCGTTTTTCGTGGGAGTTTGCGTCAGCTGGTGTACATCGATTGTACTTCAAACATCCTCATTACAAGTCGAGGGTCGTGTCCATACGTGTACCCCATCACGGAGAAGGCCGCGCGTCGAGGGTGTTTTTGTATTCCTATCGTTATTTGATCTTCGAGATGTACAAGACCGCGGTCATGCGTATCGCACCCGACGAGTCCTTCGATCCCAAACGCCAAACCGCGAGGGAGATCCTGAAGTTGTTGACGGGAAACAATCACCGCTCGCTTACACCACTCGCCGATCTGTTCGAGGCGTCGTACTACGCGCCGACGATGCCTCAAGAGGTGCTCTACACAGAAGCTGACACGCTCTTGCGTGAGCTTTTGCGTGAGCTGCGGCGACGAAAACAGGAGCGTGCCCCTTCGTAGTGTGTTGTTTTGTGTTGTTTGTCGTATAGAGATGATAGGGAGGCGACTCTCCCCTACCACGAGAGGTTTTCTTGATGAAGCAGGCCATTCTTTTGTGTTGTCGTTGGACACTGATGTTGTTGGTGTTGTGTGCAGGTGTACCTGACAGCATGGCGCAGGAGACGACATCACAGAAGAAGTTCACGAGACAGGGAGACTTTGATCCTGGATCAAGTACATGGAATGGTCTCTCCGGTCTGATCGCGCTCGCGTCAGAGCAAGGTGTTCGGGTGGAGACCCCACAGATTTGGGATTGGCGTCAGGCAGACATCAAGACACCCTTACTGATCATCGCACCACAGGACGAGAAGCTGAATGTTTATCCCCTCCTGCAATTCGTCAAGCGAGGGGGACGTGTACTGATTGCCGACGATTTTGGTGCGGGGTTGCCGTTGATGCGTGCGTTTGACCTCGATGGGTATCGTTCGGGGATCACAAAGAAGCAGTGGCGCTCACAAAAAGATATCGATTTACACCGGACATATCCGATGATGGGGCATGAGGCTGATTTTCTGTTGCGTCAGGCGAGCTTCCTCTTCTTGAATGTCCCACAATGGTTGAGTCGACGAAGTGGGCAGAGTCAGGCGTTGCTTCGTTCGAGACCTTATAACAGCACACTCGAAGACTTCGATCAGGGCGGTCATATCTTGTACCGGTCATATCGCGGCTGGGGGGTCGCGCTGCTCGTGAGCGATCCGAGTTTGTTTATCAACCACATGATTGTGTACGGAGACAATCGTCGCTTTGTGAAGAACATGCTGCGTTATCTTACGACACCACTCAAGGCAAAGAAGGTCGTGTTGTTGTGGGGAAATTTCGTATGGCATGGGCGCCCACTGGAACAAAATCGCGATCTGTTGTTGTTTGCGTCGTCGTTTTGGGAGGGGGCTGTTGAGATCAACAAGGAGCTGACGAGTCTATCTGCGCTGTACAAGGCCTATCCACCCTACTGGCCTGGTGGGGCGATGCAGAGCAATAAGGCGAATCAACCGTTGACACGCTCCTTCTCTCGTATCCAGAGTGAGAAACAATTTGGGTTGTATCCCTACATTACAAAGGGCGCGATGCTCTGCATTTTGGTGATGGCGTGGCTCGCGTGGTTGTTCTTTTATCTCCCCGTCTCCAGACAGATCGGTAAGTACGATCCTGACGCGGAAAAGGAGCTACGGGTGATCGCCAACCGCTTTGAGGAGCAGCTCGACAACTATCGCGGTGGGTATATCAGTTACCTGTGGCCGGCGATTTTGTTGAAAGAGGAACTCGTCGCCTTTTTGGCGGAGCACTTCGAGCTTCATGAACACCTTCGCGGTAAAGATCCACGTGAGTGGGATCGTGAAGTGCTGCATCATCTAGAAGAGCGCGTGAGACGTCGAGAGGTTGACAAGGCGTTGCTCGATATCCTGCCCCGCTTACACAGGTTGATTTTTCAGATCCCAGGCCGCCACCAATGGAACAGCCTGAGCAAAAAGAACGTGACACACAAGGAATTGAATGTATTCTATGAAGAGGCGATGTTTTGTCTCGAAACGCTCGGATTAAAGGAACAATTTCGTCAGCCATACGTTCGTCATACACACGGACATGATCGTCGTTAACACGAAAAGAGGAAGAGCACGTGTTGAGTGGAACAGAGAGCAAAGAGCAGGCGCAAAAGATCGCCGCAGAGATAGGCAAGCATTACCTTGGGCGACCTGATTTGATCGAGTTACTTTTGACTGGGTTGTTGTCCCGAGGACACATCTTGCTCGAAGGTGTCCCAGGTGTCGCCAAGACCACCCTAGTCAAGGCTTTCGCGGGGGCGTTGGGGGTCGACTTTCAGCGGATTCAGTTTACACCGGACTTGCTCCCCGCGGATATCACGGGGAGTTATGTGTACAACATGCGTGAACAAGAGTTTGATCTGCGCAAGGGACCGCTCTTCTCTAACATTGTGCTCGCGGACGAGATCAACAGGGCACCTGCGAAGACACAGTCGGCGATGCTCGAAGCGATGGCCGAACAGCAAGTGACGATCGAGGGGGAGCGACACGATCTTCACTCTCCTTACATGGTGCTCGCGACACAAAACCCCGTCGAACAAGAAGGTGTGTATATGTTGCCAGAGGCGCAATTGGACCGCTTCTTGATGAAGTTGCACCTTGGATTTCCACGTCGAGAGGTGGAGCGTGCGATGCTTCGTCGGTATCGCAAGGCACCAGCAGCGATTGAGGAGGTGATCACGGCAGAAGACATTCTCGCGTGGCAGCGCGCCGCAGAGGAGGTCCACATCTCCGAAGAGCTCGAAGAGTATATCCTCGATCTCGTGAGCTTTACGAGGAAGCATCGCTCTGTCTTGTTGGGTGTCTCCCCCCGTGCGTCGTTAGGTTTGCTGCGTGCGTCGAGGGCGTTGGCGCTTGTGAGAGGACGTGATTACGTGATTCCCGATGACATTCGTCTGTTAGCGGTCCCAATTATGGCGCACCGGATGGTGATGCATTCGGAGGCGGAGCTTGAGGGCATCCGGGCTGAACAGATCATACATGACGCGTTGAAGCGCATCGCTGTGATCCGTAAAGACGCGAAGGCATCGTAACGAATGTCTGTCTACCCCCACGACATCCACGAACAGACAAGACAGGTCATGATCGAGCTTCCAAAGGGAGCGACATTGCCGATGGTTTCAGAGGTCGAAGCCTCTGGGCTGTTGCGCGTGTTGTTGCTCGCAGGTGCGGGGCTTGCAGTGTATGGTCTGTTGCGTTCGAGTTGGCCATTTTTCTTGGTCGGTGTGCTCGGATGGGTTGTGTTGTTGTTTCGCTTGTTTTTGTTTCGCATGGAGTTACGGGAGGGCTTCGAAGAGGCCTCTCTCAACGCGCGCTTTGAGCTAAAGAGGACGAGCATCTATGCGGGACAGACGGCGATGTTGCAACTCGTCTTGGATGGTATTGGGCGCGATCTTCGTGTGTATCGTGTGCGCCTGCGTCATTCGGCATATGTCCAGGGGGAGGAGTCTAAGGATCTAGAAGAGCCCTGGTGGTTGCGAGCTGACGAGAGAAACAGCTACATCTTCCATATCAAGGCGCCTGTGATGGGGAAGTTTGCGTTACACGGTGCGGAGTTGTACTTCGAGGATGATTGGAAGCTGTTTCGGACGTGGCGTTATGTCCCTGCACATGCGTGGTTACGTGTGCTTCCTAAAATTCCACTGTCCCGTATTGAGCGACGTGGTCGAAATGTTCGTACCCCCTACCGTCAACAGAGCGGCGCGATCGTGCACAGGGTGGGGACAGGTTCGGAGCTTCGTGATATCCGAGAATATCAACCTGGCGATTCGAGACGTTCGATCGTGTGGAAACAGAGCTTGCGTCATGGCAAGTTGATGTGTCGTGAATTTGAGAGCGAAGCGCCTTTTACGTCCTACGTGTTGTTTGACATGAGCCAGTCGATGAGAGAGGGGCATATCGGCAAGAGGAAGCTCGACCATGCGGCGGAGGTTGGCGCGGCGTTCGCGAAGGCGTCCTTGGATCAGCGCGATGCCGTTGGGATGATCAGCTTTGACGGTGAGGTCTTTCGCCATGATAAGCCGGGGTATGGCAAAAAGCAGCTGTACAAAGTGATTCAGCATCTCGAAGAAGTACAACACGTCGTTGAGCCAGAGTTTGCGAATATGCCGTTATCGGAACTGTGTAAGCTCGTGGGGGATTTTTTGTTTCGCGAGGGGATGTTGGCGCGCAACAATGGTCGTAGTCCGGCCCGACCCAAGGCGATTATCGAATATGTATGGGATTATCTGTTGGCGCACCCTGAGATGGGATTTCCGCAGGGGTGGGAGTCTGAGCAGGAGTTGATTGGGGCTGTTTTGCGTTATTATTGTCGTGGTGTGGGGTTGGACCTCCCCTATCGATACCATCAGTGGGTGACGTATAAAGCGGCTGGGTTGGAGCTTGCGATTGAGACGGCGGTGAAGAACTTGCGCAGCGGTCAGTTGATCATCGTGCTGAGTGATCTGGGTGATGTGTTGCACTGGGATGGGATCTTGCGTGTGTTGAAGCTCGCACGTCAGCGTCGTCATCACGTCGTCTTTTTGAGCCCATTTTCTCCTTGGTTTGTCGACTCCTTCCAGAAGGAAGCCCCCAAAGACAAGAGCACCCTATCAAAACAACAGGCCGAAGAAGAAGAGACGAAAGGGATCTTACAAGAGATCCTAACGCTCGAACAGTGGACATGGCGTAGGCGAGTGCAAAAGATGATGAACACACTCGGCATCCCTGTGCTCTCTGTGAAGCCAGAGGATGCGCCAGCGATTTTGATGGAACGTCTACATCGTTTACGTTTGAGTAACAGAGGGTAAGGTTGATGGTTGACTTCGATGAGTTGCGAGATGAAGAGCCGAGGAGTGAGCGCGTAAATCCTCCGGGACGTTGGCGCTCACCGGGTGTGCGTTGGATGTGGGTCTTGGGTGTGTACGCGGTGTTATGTGTGTGGATGGTGGGTTGGCCGGATTCCCGTGAGCCGAAACAGGTGCAGATGGGTTTGTACGTGTTGAGTTTTGTCTTCTTTGCGATGGGGTTCTTTGGTTTCTTTTACCCTTTGGCGACGTTTTCCCCGACGGCGAGACAGCTCGCGTTACAAAAGATGAATCGTCCCCTGCCCCGTATGAGCTTTATTGTGTTACGGATTGTAGTGGGTGTGTGTTGTGTGATAGCCCTCCTCGCGTTTCGTGGTTGGTTTGGATGAGCTGGATGTCTCAGGAAGGATAGATATGCAAAAGGAATCTCCTGTCGTGCGGATGTATCCGTGGTTGACATTGTGTCTGATCATCGCGGGTCCGTACTTCTTTTTTCAGATGGTGTGGTTTCTTCGGACGCTCGACTACACAGGGGCGCTGTTCTCCCTGCTCGCGGGTTGGTTTTTGTTACGTGGGGGGCTCGATCTCGCGCGGATTGTGTTGCTCTCCAAGCAACAACAGACAAAGGTCCCGACCAAGTCCTCGACCCCCAGGTCGTCACACCACCACAATACACACCACGATTGAAGTCGGCAGAGGGGCGCAAATTCCTGCCATATCGTACTTGCACGACATCAACAATTGTGCTACAAGGAAGCTCTTTTTTGATTTGTGAGTGTGGCGTGATAGATGGTACCCACCCTCATGTAAGTACGAAACCAAATTTCACTGCATGTCCGAATACGGGCCAAATGGCGACGGGTTGGGGGATCGAGTGAAAAGACATGCGATGTTTTTTGCTCACCAAATGTCCACATCTGTATCCCATTGCGCTCCTGGACACTACGGAGGTCATTGATGCCTGCACATATATGGGCTTTGATCGCATTGTTGTTGGTGGTTTGTGTCTTTTTGTTCTGGCAATTTCAGGCCGCACGTGCCCAACTCGAAGACGCCAAGAAGAAACTCGACGAAGAGCGAGACTTTAGCCGCGCCTTGGAGAAGGAACTCAAGAACAAAAAACAATCCACAGGCAAAGTGCAACGTGACGGAAAAGAAACGGCTCAAAAACTCAAGTCTAGCAAGCAGAAGCTCGCACAAGCTCGCAAACAGATCGAGTCACTCGAAGCGCGCGTTCAGGAGCTTCAAGAAGAGGAACCTGAGCTCGAAGCAGAAGTCCTCGAACTGCGTAGCCGTGTAAGAGAACTCGAAGCACTTCAACTTGGTTCTGAGAAAGAGCAAGTAGCACAAGAGAAAGCCCTGCGTGCCGAGTCTGCAAAGGTCAAGAGCAGCGCCAATCAAGAAGTTAACGCCATGAAAAAAGAGCTCGCTGAGCTCCAAAAAGAGGCGAAATCACTCCGTAATCGCAACAAAAAGCTGGAAAAGGACATCAAGCGCGAGAAGAAGCGTATCGGTGCCGAAAAGTCACAGCTCAAGCGTCTCAGTGTCCGCGCTGAAAACAACGACCACGCCTTCCGCGTGACGCAAAATGAACTCAAGCGTGCACACCGTCATATTCGCGAAATGAACGAGCAACTCCAAAAGGAGCGCAGCGAGATCTTCGCGATGAAAGAACGTGTTGAGGCATTCCTTGCGAAGCAACAAGACACCAGCGAGAAAGAAGAGCTCAAAAAAGACCTCGACTCCGCTGTCGCAAACCAGTCTGAGATCGAAGAATTCAAAGAGTCACCAGAAGCATCCGATGAAGTCCTTGAGGCGCTCGTCGATGACGGATCCACAGATGATGAGGATGATGAAAGTAACCTCATTTCAGGTTCTTATGATGATGATGATGACGAGAAATCCACAGGTTCAGACGAGAAATCCACAGGCTCAGACGAGACCAAGTGATCCCACTCGGCCATCCCCACTTTCCTCTTTCGTTTGCTCCCCTCCTCTGTCATCACTTTTGAAAGACAAACTTCTATAAAAACATTCCCCCCTTTGTCTCTTTGGCGTGCTTTCACACCATTTTGCACATGTGGTATATGCTCCCTTCCGCCAACATTTCCGTTTTGTATCGTTCCCTGACCCAACCAAGAGTTGGAGTTTTGTGCTGGGAAGAGTCCATCGGAAGGGGTTCTTGTGTGCTTTTTGGGGCGTTTGTGGTCGTTTTTGTGAAGGTTTGTCTTTTCTTTTGGTGACAGTGTGTCTATGTTGGTGTGGAAAAACTTCCTACGGGCCGGTGGAAGGAAAAAAAACAATGAAATAGGGTTGTTGATGGAGTTCTCTGCGGGCCTTATCCGAGACAAAGGTGTAATCGATGAAAATATATACGAAAAAAGGTGATAAAGGCGAGACTGGCTTATTGGGGAATGTGCGTGTGAGCAAAGCCCATATTCGTGTGGATGCTTACGGTCATGTTGATGAGTTGGTCAGTGTGATGGGGCTCGTGCGTAGTATGACAGAGGATCAGCAGCTCTCCGACATCTTGGGTTCGATCCAGCTGGAGCTCTTCTTTTTGAGCTCTGAGTTGGCGACACCTCCTGGGCGTGATGTGATGGGAGAGGTTGTTGAAGCTGAGAGCATCGAGTTTATGGAGCAGGAAATCGATCGCTGTGATGAAGAACTGCCTCCACTCAAATCCTTTATCCTGCCTGGCGGTTCTGTCGTTGCGTCCTATCTTCAATTGGCCCGTACTGTGTGTCGTAGGGCTGAGCGTTCCGTTGTGCATCTGGCGGCTGAAGAGTCAGTCCGCCCTCTCCTCGTCCAGTATCTCAATCGTTTGAGTGATTTGTTGTTTGCGCTTGGGCGGCGTGTGAATTTCCGCGAGGGGATCGAAGACGTCAAGGTCTCCGACCTTCGTGAAAAGCGTCTGCAGGCTTCTGTCGAGAAGTAGCCAAACAGTGTTCTCTTGTGCTCCCTCGGTAGTGGCGAAGAGATCGGGTGTACAGAGCTAATATCTTACGTGCAAAAACAGTCTTTTTGGGAGGAGAGCATGGCGAATTACGTGTACATCGCGACGAGCTTGGATGGGTATATCGCGACAAAAGATGGTGGGATTGAGTGGCTGCATACGTTGCCCAACCCAGAGCAGAGTGATTACGGATATGCCGATTTTATGGAGGGGATCGATGCGCTCGTGATGGGTCGTCAGACGTATGAGAAGGTCTTGTCATTCGACGAGTGGCCTTACACAAAGCCCGTCTTTGTGCTCAGTCGTACGTTGAAGGAGGTTCCTGCGGCCTTGGAGGGTAAGGTCGAGTTTGTCGAAGGAGAGCTTCGAGAATTGGTGGATGGGTGCAGACAGAGGGGATACAATCATCTGTATATTGACGGTGGCAAAGTCATTCAAGGGTTTTTGGAGGAGGACTTGATTGATGAGTTGATTGTCACACGTGTTCCGATCTTGTTGGGGAGTGGGATTCCTTTGTTTGGGGAGCTGTCACGACAGATGACGTGGAAACATGTCAACACAACTGTTTACAACGATATGCTCGTGAAAAGTCACTATACCCGCCACCAACGTAAAGCGTAGGAGCTTCCTCTCAGCAACGCAAGGCGTTGCATCCCCCTTTCACCAACGCAAAGCGTTGGATCTTCCTTGAAAACCTATCGGTTTTCTTGGATAGAATGGCTGATGACAGCCATTCTGGACGGATGCATTGAGGGATTTGATTACAAAGAGGAAATGGGATGATTGTTGTTTGCATGGGTTTTTGAGAAAAGAAGAGAAGTTTGGAGTATGGCTGCGCGAACATACATCAATGTTCATTTTAGGGGGAGGTTCGCGATTTTTGTTATGAGCGGTTGTTAGGGGTGCTACACATAGGTGAATCACATCGAGCAAAAGAGTGGGAGGTACATTTTGGAGGGTTCGCGAAAGTCTTTTTATTTCTGTTGATTTTCTGTATAGTTCGGATGTCCGCAGTTGCACCCGTCTTTATCGGCGGGTGAGAGTTGAAACACAATATCGCCAACTCAGTCATCATGTTGGATGAGGTTGCACCCGTCTTTATCGGCGGGTGAGAGTTGAAACGTGAACCGCTTTTTGAGAAGGCACAACAAGAAGGCTGGGTTACATCCGTCTTTATCGGCGGGTGAGAGTTGAAGCTTCCAACGTTGAGCAAGCAGGATAAGAGAGCCCTCCTATCCAAATAGGAGCGGAGCGACTCAAATGTTTGGGAAAGCAAGCGAAGCGCGCTTGGGTCTTTTGAAAAGACCCGATAGTTGTGCTGGGTCTTCTCCTCTCCGTCTTCTAATGACCCACAAAAAAAATGGGCATGCCATACGACATGCCCATTCAAGATAACGACTTTTCCATGCAAAAGGAGTTCGACCGGAACTTTGCTCTCAACAAGTTCGGACTCACTATTTGCCCCACCGTAAAAGCAAACAACATACCAACAACGCCGATGATGATAAACAAACGGTAAAGGTGTATAAGTGTAAGAAAAACAAAGTATCCCACCTGCGCAGCCCATACAAACACACCTCTTCGATCGAATAACATTCTAGCATCGTTGAAAATGATACTAGACAGCCCCATCGCGTATTGTCTGGTAATGACCTCCGTGCTACGCTCACCCTCCAACCCCAAACCTGAGAAAAGGACACGAACGGTGAAGAAACGATTTGGTGTGTATATTCTGCTGCTGTCGGCCGGGCTCTTGAGCGCCTGTCCAACACCTTCCACAAATAACGAACAAACCAGCGCTGACGCTGGCATGACAGAGCGCACACCCCCTCCCGAATTACCACCACCAGAAAACCCCATCGGAAAACAAGACCAACCCGAATTGATCGATGATGGCTTCGTGTTCACAGAAGGTCCACTCTGGGACGCCAAGAACAAAATCGTCTACTTCTCCGATCTGATCGGAAACACCCTCTACAAAATGACACTCGGCGATCCCGTCGATATTCAAAAGGTCCGCGGTGAAACACAACTGGGCAATGGCCTCGCGCTCGATGCAAAAGGTCGCATCGTCACATGTGAACGCATCACCAGACGTCTCTCCGTCATGGAATCCGATGGAACTGTCAACACACTCGTCGATAAATACGAAGGAAAGCTGCTCAACGGACCCAACGATATCACTGTCCATAGTGACGGCGCGATCTACTTTACAGATCCTCCCTACGCCCTCTCCGATGACAAAAAAGAGCTCGACTTTAACGGTGTGTTCAGACTCGCTCCCGATGGCAAGACCCTCACGGCACTGTGGAAAGGTGAAGCCAAAACACTCCCCAATGGCATCATCCTCTCACCCTATGACCAAAAGCTCTACTTCGCTGACGCCGCCAATGACGTGATCTGGGTCGGAACACTCAAGGCTGATGGTGGGATCGAGACTCCTAAGAAATTCGTCGACACAGGAGAAGGCCCAGATGGCCTCGCGATGGACGCCAATGGCAATCTCTACGTCGCGACAAAAGCAGGTGTGGAAGTGTATTCAAGGGAAGGTCAAAAGTGGGGAGTCATCACGATCCCTAAACACCCGGCCAATATGACCTTTATCGGTGAAGATCGTAAAACTCTTCTGGTGGCAGCGCGCCCAGCACTCTATCAAATCAAAAACATGCCCATCGCTGGCGTCCATTAACGAATCGTGCCCCTGCTCGTTGGTTTGGTCGTGGCTTTTGTGCTAGGAGGATACGCGGCTTGGTAGGCCTTCAACGAGAATGCGATGACGAGGGTGAACACCAACCCCCTACGTTTGATCTTGCACTTCCACAGCTTGGCTTTCAAAGCGTGCTCATAAGCGTTAAGAGCTTGTTGTGGCGAGAACATCGTGTGTCCGTTGATTGAGAGCAATATATCACCATCTCTACCACCGACCCTCTCAAAGAATGACCCCTTTTTGATGCCATAAAACTTGAATCCTACCGCTCTTCCTCTGTGGAAATACGGGACAACCCTCGCCCCTCCTGCAAGCTCAATGAGATCCTCTGCCAAGCGTGACGCTGTTAGTGACGAAGGAAGAAGGTAGTGGTGTTCCTTGAGCTTTTTGATCTTCCGTGCCTGGTAAGACAAACTTGTCTTGTACAAATTCGGAAGGAAGCGACGAACAGAAGGCTTTGATGTCGCTCTACGCTCTTTCAGAGCGATATGGGGATTCTCCCGACATCCCAAAAAAGAACCTCCATCTTTTGACCTTGTGTGCAACCTAATCACATACTTGTAAATACGATCTTTGCGAATAATTCGTGCGTTCAGGATTCGCGTATAAGGTAGCTTTTTGTACAACACAAGGGCCTGTTCTATGGTGAGCTTCTTTCCATTGATAGAGTGCAAGATATCCCCATGCTTCAGGCCAAGCCACGCGTAGAACGAACCCTTCTTTACCCAAAGAAATCGAATCCCCTGTATCTGTCCACCTGAACGATGTGGCACAATCCTCGCGCTCATCGCATACGCCGTGGGATTCTTCATGAAGCGTGCGAGGAACAACCTGCTGACTTCGGCGTGACATAGGTACACATTTTGGGCCTTCTTGGCCTGCTTTGTCGTCGGTTGAGAGGTCGGTGAGGCTGCCCATGTGGTATTTCCCCATACACAAACGCTGATAAGGGCGAACCAGTACATCCCCTTCTTCAACTCGATTCTTCGAGTGTGTCGGATTGAATCACTCATCCACTTCTCCATCTCTTTTTAAGGTGGCTGACTTTTCGATTGTACAACCATAACAGGGGGCATACCTATTCCAAAACAACCCAAACACAAAAAATCAGAAAACATTGTATGGGAGGCTGTTGGATGAAAAGCCAAAGGCAATGGTTGTTTGAGGTGGAGAGAGCGTTGATGGAGTGAGGGGAGACGTTCTCGTGTGAAGAGAGCTGTTATTCAGTGGGGATATTGATGCGCAAGACACGTCCTTTGAGATCGATGAAGTAGATGCGTTCATCAGGGCCAACTGTCAAACCACCGACATGACCGCCACCCAACTCAGTGTCGAGAGAGTTGAGTTTTTCGCCTTTGAGGTTGTATGCGTACAAGATCCCTGTTTCGTAGTCTCCAACGTACAAGACACCTTTATGAAGGGCCAATCCTGAGGGCTTCTTCAGCTCTCCACCGGGCTTGACGATCTCTTCAATTTTCACACCTTTGTACTCATCCAAGATCCCATCGCCAGGGAATGAGCGCAGTCTCTGTGTGCTCGTTGCGGCTTCGACATTCACACGGATGACACGTCCATTACCTGTATCTGCGATGTAGAGCCACTTCGAATCTTTGTCATAGACGAGGTTACTCGGTACACCCTCGACGCGTTTCAGGGAGACTTCAGAGTATCGGCGCTTTACGCCGTCTGTGTGGTCGTCGCCTCCGGGAACATGGGGTTCTTTGAAGTCATACCAGTCAAGTGTGCTGTTGTAACCGTTAAACGCGAAGTACGTGCTGTCTCCTGTCCCCGCGATCCCCATACATTGGGGGGTGCTGTGGAGCATATCGAGGTGCCCTTTGGAGATGTCTGTGTATCTGTCCATGAAGGCTGTATCCGCAGACCACCACACTGGCCCCATGAAGTTGTTGGGGGGGCGCAAACCAGCGTAGGTATTTCTGCTGTCGCCACATGTCGCCATCGTCTTTGTGCTCCCGAAGGAGATCGCTTGTACCTCTTCCATGAAGTGTTGGGAAAGATCTCTGTAGGTCTTGCGCTTGGATGCAAAGTCGGTCCCATCGAACAATACGAGGAGTGTATCTGAGCCCGCTGCGACGACCCACAACTCGTTCTTCTTTTCGGGGTGAAAGGAGAGGTCTGTTGGGCGGAACAAGCCCTTCTCAAGAGTGGTCCAGCCGAAGACGCTCTTCCCTTCTTTGTTCTTCCAACCGAGCAAACCACCTGGTCCAAGGACACACTTGTTGCTGCCTGTGTCGCAACTGTTGGTGATACAATCGGCGTCCTTTTGGCAAACTGCGCCGCGAGCACACTTATCACAGCTCCCGCCACAATCAACACCACCTTCGTCACCATTTTGCTTGCCATCCTGACAGGTCGGTGCTGCACATACCCCTTCTTTGCAACTCTTCGAATCACAGTCGTCATCACCACAACATGTCGAACCTTCTTTTCCATCGCCTTTACAAGCGACATCAACCTGTTCAGTGAAGGTCTTCTCGCCCACGTCGCTCTTGACTGAGAAGGTCAACTCCCACTTCCCAGGTTTTGGGAATGTGACGCCCTCTGCGACGTATTGTCCGCCACTTTCGTCTTTAAATGTCACTTCACTGAGTGTCTCTTCGCCCATCTTTCCAGTCATACGGACATCTGCACCCTCTACGTTCTCTTTATCGACGGTTTGCAATGTGACTGAGATCTTGACACTTTCGTTTGCACCGGGCTGTGAAGGCTCAAATGAGGCCTTGAGAGACAACTCCTTGGGTGTCTTGGTCTCGGGCCCTCCCGAGCAATTGAATCCAACAAAGGCACAACACAACAAAACCAAACAAATGATTCGACGAATAGGGTGTTTCATACGTTTATCCTTGGCGAAAAAGGTCGTCATGGGGGATGGGACAATCCTCTCGCGCCTCCTCCTTTCCTGCAAATGGGTATGTAGCGGAACAAAGCACCATCGACACAAACACACAGAGAACACTGTGCGTTCATTCACACAAGACACATTCGTGTCTCCTCAAAAGTGCAAATAACATAGTATTGTCGTAGGAAACTTGCAAGCGTAACGGACAAATTTCTCGGCTGAACAATGATAAAAGCAGAGAAGATCGTAGTCACACCGGATATTCTGAATCAAAATCAAAAATTGCACTCCAAAAAGTTTTTGGAAGTTTTTGAGTGTGCAGTGGACCGAAGAGGAGGCCTGTCTGGAGATGTTTGTGAGGACTGTCAGACGATCTTTCTGAGAGAAGAGTGAGTGGGACACATGGTTTTTGGGAGAGCTATCGGGGGAAATGGTTTTTATGAGAGAACTATCGGGGGATTTTGAAATCCCCCAGACGCGCTGCGCTTGTCTTCCCCCTCAGTTGAGCCTCTTCGAGGCTGTTTTTGTTTTGTTTCCATAGGGCGAGACACATGAGCGTAGGGGGATTCTTTTTGAACTGAGCAGTCTATCTCCAAGGCCATCAGGCCTTTCAATACGGTCCAGCGCGCTGCGCCATAATCGCCAGTGGAAGAGAATACATCAACAAGAACGGAAGGTTAGAATGGTTGACTTGCAGAGGCATTGGCATAGCTCGGACTGGATAGTCCGAGTGTTTTCACTTTCCATACATTTCCTCCTTAGGTTCCCTTCGTGACGGAAGTCACGACGCGCACCGCGAGAGTGCTGCGAAGCAGCAGTCGAGCATAGGCGGGAGCTGGCGAGCCGCCGCATAGCGCTCGGAGAGCGCAACAAAAGCGATGTGAAGCATCGCAGGGTTCGGGGGCTATGACCCCGAGCGGGTGTGGGCAGCCAGCCCACAAGCTGTATCGCGTACAGTCACAAAGGCTTGTGCCTTGAGTCGGCGTTTATGCGCGCTGCGTTGGTTTGATCAGGGGGTGATAGTGATGGGGAGGCCATTGGATGGGCCGTTGTTTCCGACAAAGGTGAGCGTGTATGTGCCAGCCTTCCAGGTGTTTGTGGTCAAATCCAGCTCAGCTTCGATGTATGTTGAGGACTTGTACACAAAGTTGAGCTTGGTTTGGTCCAGGAGCAGTTGGCCATTTGAAGGAAGGAGGCGACCGTAGATGCTGAGTGTGTACTTCTTTCCAAGTTGATATTGAAGAGGAAGCACTCGGTCCAGTTGTGGTTTGAGTTGTTCTGGTTCCATGAGCCGGATTTGAACAGAGGTCGTTTTTTGCATTCGGCAACCGGCGTACTTGACCCACACGTCATACGAACCCGGTTTTTTGCCACGTAGATCGAGTTGAGTGTTGAGCTCTGAACTGGAGATGTATGTCGTGGGAAGTGTCACTCCATCAAACACAATCTCGTCGTTCTTGTTGAACGTGTTGCCGTGTACGTGGAGAGTGATACGCTGACCAACAAATGCCTTCAAAGGATTGATCGAGTCCAATTGGGTCGCAGGGTGTTCGTATACACCGAGTAGTTCAAGTGTATTCGATGTTGCGCCTGATGGGGGGACCACCTGGATCTTATAATACTCTGCACCATCAGGTAACGTAAGTGAGAGCTTTATGCTTGAGGGAGAAATAAACGTCGATGGAACTTGCTTCCCCTCTACCAACACGGATGAATCCGAACGAAAATGCGCTCCTTCGAGTTCAATTGTCGTCGCAATACCATAACAAATCTGATTCGCGGGATTCATCTTGTGAAGTTGTGGAGCCGGGTACGTTATATCTTTCTCGCTCACTTGCTCGTTTTTTTCGGGGGGTGATGTGTACTCTCCTCCATCTGTATGGGTCTTCTCACGAGAAGGTTCGGTGAAATGCTGAGGCTCAGATGTTGTAGAGACGTACTCGTCGGGTACCCAAAGTTCTGTACGTTGAGGTCCTTCACCTGAGAGGCCTTCTTTGATGATCTCGCTGGTCTTTTCCTTCACAGAGCATGACGAGGTTAGAAAAAGGATCCCTGACAGGAACAGTAAGGAATATGCAAGGTGTCTCAAATAGTGATGTTTTATGGACATAAGAGCCTCCACGTGATGAGCTTTGTAGGCTCCAATATCATATATTAAGGTCTCTTTGTCAAGGAGATGTTGCATCTTTAGAAAATGGACGTGTCGGTTTTTTGAAGGTTTTTTTCATCCGGCGGCTTCAGGTGTATAGACTCTCTTGTAAGGCTACTGCAAGGAAAAAAGCGCACGAAGGAGGCAGCAGATAGAGCCTCAGGCAAGGCATGAGGAGAAGGCATGGCATCGCCATGTCGACGACGAATCACGATGCTTGCGGTTTCAGCTGCAACCTCCACGTGCGTCTCTTTTTCCTGTGTTACTTTTTTTCTTGCAGTCGCCTAAGGATCTGACAAGCCCTAAAAATCGGGATGTCACAGGGTTATGATGTGAATCATCCCACAAAAAGGAGATCCCAGCGGGATAAGCTGGTGAGAGAGGACGTCCTGCTATACCAGGGAATGGGATCCTTAGTGCCGCCGCTGGTGCCAAAGAAGCCCCCATCCCAGCTGCTACAAACGCAAACATCGATTCAAGGTGATCCAGCTCCAACACAACACGAGGTGTGCATCCATACTGCTCACATAATCGGTGATACGCCTTGTGCATCCCTGGTTCTCGTCGCTTGGACATCAAAATCATCGGCTCGTTGAGCAGGTCTTCAAAGGATACAGTGTTGGCCTTTGTGAGTGGATGTTCCTCTGGCAAGATCGCCATCAAATCCTCTTGTGTGAGCGGCTCATGAGACAACCTACCGATCTCACCTACCAACACAGTGAAGCCAACATCGATTTCACCAAGCGCGAGCGCTTTACACTGTTCAATCGTTCCCATTTGCTCGACATGAAGGCGAACATTTGGATGCGCTTGCTGGAACATCGTGATCGCCTTTGGCAACACACTCAGCGTCGAAACGGCTGTCAATCCAATGCATAACGAACCACGCTCTCCTGCTCCTGCCTGTCTCGCGACCATCTTCGCACGCTGTAGACCTTGTATCGCCTTCTGGCTCTCCTCCAAAAAGACGACCCCTGCTGCTGTCAATTGTGTCCGTCGTTTGCTTCGATCGAAGAGTTGTGTCCCAAGCTCTTCTTCTAGCGCCCCAATAGTCTGGCTCACAGCGGGCTGCGCGACATGTAATCTCTTGGCCGTCCGACCAAAGTGAAGCTCCTCTGCCAACACAAAGAACACCTCAAGCTGTCTCAATTTCATGATCACGCCTCCAACTTTGATAAGGAAATGCTTATGAAAAGTTCGCAAACATACTATTTGATGATGAGTGGTCTTGTCATTATGTTTGTGTTCGTGAATTCAAGAATGTACACAATCACAAATCAATGAAAGGTATACAAGATGAAGAAGATAGCATTGTTGGGCGCGACAGGTGGCACAGGGATGTCCTTTTTGCAGATGGCGCTGGAAGCAGGCCACGAAGTCACATGTATCGCGCGCACCCCTTCCAAGATTACATTGACACACGAACGGCTCAAAGTTGTCCAGGGTGACGTTCGAAATGCCGACTCACTCGTCCCTGCCCTCGCTGGTCAGGAGATTGTGGTCGGGATCTTTGGGATCGCGAGTTTTTCGGCGGGGTTGAAAGCCACAGACCTATACAGTGTGGGCATTCAAAACTTGCTCGCGGCGATGAAAAAAGCCGAGCTGGCAGACAACAGATTGATCATGGTCTCTTCGAGCGCGGTTGTTCACGATCCCACAGCTCCCTTCATGTGGAACAGGGTCTTTCGTCCGCTGATGTGGAGAATGTATGCGGATATGTTGTACATGGAATTGTTTATCGCGGCATCGGACACCAAATGGACGATTGTCCGCCCTCCTCAGCTTGTGGATGGTCCGATATCAGGAGCACTCAAAGTCGACCACATCGACCCCCCCAAAGGAAAACACAAGATCACCCGTGATGACCTCGCCGCCTTCCTCATGGAAGAAGTCAACACACAAACCTACCTCTACAAGTGGCCGATGCTTGACGTATGACAACAACGGAGGGCGAAGACAAACGAACCCTTCGATCGAGTCGGACGTTATGTCCTATTGTGAGGTCGTAGGCATATTTCGTGAGCAGAACATATTTAGTCTTGTTTCTCTTCGAGACTGATATAGACTTTACCGGTCTTTTCGGGGTAAAGGCCGACACGTCCTTTGTACACTTCACGTAGGACATCCATATCGGCTTTCACATCATCGGAGGGATAGAGTGGTGGTGCGAAACCACCTTCGCGTGTGCCAAAGTCGAGGACACTTGGTAGGATGGGGACGTTGGCTTCTTTGGCGATGACGTAGAAGCCGGACTTCCATTTGTCGACGTACTTGCGCGTGCCTTCTGGTGGGATCGCGAGCATAAAGACCTCGCGGTTTTGGAATTGTTCGGCCATCTGAGCGACCATCCCACCGGGTTTACGACGATCAATGGGGACGCCGCCAAGCAATCGCATCAGCCAGCCAAGAGGTGGTGAAAAGAGCGTGTGCTTGCCCATCCAGTTGAGCTTGAGACCAAACACCTTGGCAAAGCAGATCATGTACACAAAGTCCCAGTTACTCGTGTGAGGGGCTGCGATGATCACAGCCTTCTTGATATCTTTGGGGGGCGCACCAATTGTGTCCTTCCACCCTCCCATCTTTAAAATCAGTCGCGCCAACCATGTCATCTCATTGCCCTTTCTTTGTGGCCTTGGCCTTTTGTGTTGTCGGTTTGGAGGCAGGAGCCTCTCCACTTCGTACGAGCCGGAACCCAGCCCCCAAAAATCGCGTCGTCGCGTGTAATCTGCGTCGATATGTTGCGCGAAGTGTATAATGAACGCTGTAAAAATAACCTCCCTTTACGATCCGGAATCCACCGGCAGAAGGATTCGGAGCGTCTTTGGGGGCTGGGACACGATCCCAGCACCACTCCTCGACGTTCCCGTACATATCGTACAGATCCCACTTGTTGGGCTGCTTTTGTGCGACGAGTTGGACCCCTGCACAGCGCACCGCAAAGCTCTGCTCTGGATCATCCCAGCGAAACGTCGCCTCCTTTGAAGGACGATAGCATCCTTTATAAGAGACGACTGCATTTTGACGATACCAACTCATCTTGCGAGGGTGAGCATACCGGGCTGAAGCTGCTCCGGCGCGCGCCGCGATCTCCCACTCGTGCTCTGTGGGCAATCGGTAGCCCTTACAGTTCGTGTAACCTGTCTCTTTGTACTTTGTGTTGAGGTGACAACGACGCTTTGCCTTGCGCCCACTGCACACAAAACACGTCGGCAGGCCGTGCTTTTTGGAGAGCGCGTTGGCATACGCGAGGGCCTCATGCCAGTGGACGCGTTCAACAGGACAATGGGCGCCACATGCCCGAAAATAAAAGGGAGCATAGCCCATCAACGCGACAAAATCGCCTTGTGTGGTTTCGGTCTTCGCGATCCAAAAGCCTCTCTTGAGCGTCGCGTTTCCTTTCAGGGGTGGGAGTGTGCCTTTAGGTTGTGGCATCGATGTGATAGGGACGAAGCGCTTCTTTTTGCCGTCCTTGTCCGTCAACCAAAGACCATCTTCGGATTTAGGCGCGCCGAGGGGGTACGTTCCGGCTCGTACCCACACCTCTTTGCCTTCTCTGTAGATCTTCTTTCTGACGACGGGGCGGGGAGCGGCCTTCTCTTTGAGCTGTAGCCACTGTACGGACATCGCGCCAGGCTTGAGCGTGACGAAGACGTCTTCTTTTTTGAAGCCACGTTTGACCACTGTCATCCTATATTTCCCAGCTCTCAGGACGAACTTTGCAGGAGTCACACCTCGTGGTTTTCCGTCGATATAGACCAACGCATCGGAAGGTTGGCTGTTGATGTGGACGCGCGCAGCCTTTGGGTCGAGCGCGGGTCGACGAGGCCGTGTTGGAGGCTCTTGCCTCCTCATTTCAGGGGCTTTACGACGTGTCATTGGGGGTTGTTGTGTGCGCTGGCATCCACATGGAACGCTGAGCGCCCACACTGCACAACATATGAGAAGTTTTCGCACATCCATCTCCATGGACCTTTCGTATCATCGACGTGTAGAGAACATTCAGATCCATCCATCTCTTTGGGAATCCAGAGGCACATCATACTCTCACATCCGAAAAAAACAAACCCGAACCTGCTTGACGAGATCACACAGAAGGTCTACTTTTGAGCTACAGGAGCGCACGTAAAGCACCTGCACAGAAGACAAAGAGCCGATACACACGGGACGTAGTTGATGAGCGAGAACCCAGCACAATCACCCTCTCAAGGGTTGGTCTTTCCTTCCAGCGACGAGCTGCCTGATGAGCTGATGGCGTTCGACGGTGAGATGCTCGTTGGCGAAGAGATCGACAAGTGGACCATCACAGAGGTCATCGGTGAAGGTGGGATGTCGATCGTCTACAAGGCCGAACATAACTGGCTCGACCAGGTCGCCGCGATCAAACTCTTACGTCCCGAGTGCAGTGAAAATCGCCGACTGATGGAGCGGTTCCAACGTGAAGCTGTGATCCTCAGCCGCCTACGACATCCCAATATCATCGAAGTCAAAGACTTTGGGATCGATCCAGAGTATGGCCATTTTATGGTCCTTGAGCTGCTCGAAGGCGATGAATTTACCAAACCATTACAACAAGCACCACTCGCCAATGAGTTGCTCCTTGATGTCATGAGACAGATCTGTGATGCGCTTGATGTAACCCACAAGGCCGGGATTATCCACCGCGACCTCAAACCTTCTAACATCTTTATCTCGCTCAAAGCAGGTGCGCCCCACATCAAGTTGCTCGACTTTGGTGTCGCAAAGGTCCAATTCCAGGAAGACGCCAAACAACTTACCTCCACGGGGATGATTATGGGAACACCTTCCTACATCGCCCCTGAGCAATTGATGCCTGAGAACGAACTGACCGCAGCCACTGATATCTATGCGCTCGGTGTGATCTTGTTCGAGGCGCTCACTGGGCGGCTCCCCATCGACGGTGGGCACTCCATCGAACACGCGACACTTGTCCTGACACAAGAACCGCTGACGCTCGGGGCACTTCGTCCTGAGTTTGCAAACTCGGCCCTTGAAGAACTGCTCGGGCAGATGTTGCAGAAAGACCCACACAAGCGCCCTTCATCGATGAAAGCGCTCTGGCAATCCTTTCAGCAAGCGCTGATCGCGCTCAGCCGACAGCCTGTACAAAAACCCAAAAAGTCACAGCTCGCGAGCAGGTGCATATCTCTCGACACTCCCACAGAGCTGCCCCTGCCTGCCCCCAAAAAGTCACAGGAGGGTGTACAATCTGCCCCGATCGCCTTCACCTTCAAGGGCGGGCAACTCGTCGCTGCGGCGCCTCCATCCCCGATGAGTGAAGGCTCTTCGACACCCAGTGTGCGCATCAAACCCTCAGGCGAGCACGAAAGTCTCGACGTTGTTGAACTGCGGCCACCCTCCTCCGATGAACTCGCGCAGACATTCGATCTACCCGAAGAGATTACGAAAAAGTACAAGCCAACGCCTCCCCCACAGACAGAGACAAAGACACCTGTCAAGGCGACGACTCCAGCGTCGTCGACACCTTCGCTTGAACGACCTCATACCTTCGATCACACCACACCTCTTCCTCTCCATGAAGATGTACGTCCCAAGCACCATTCCCCCATCACAAGCAAGCACTTTGAAGACACTGAACATCCTGCACGACCGCAACTCTCCAAACAAACACAGCCCAAAAAAAACGTGCAGGCTTCCAAGAGGATCTCACAAGAGCGCGACAAGCTCCAACCTCCGCCATCTTCCGACTCAAAGCTGATACTCGGCGTGGTGCTCGTCTTCATGCTCCTCTTGGGTTCCGTCAATCTCTATCTCTACTTGAGAAGCCCCTCTCCTCAGTACGAATTACCAACCCGGTTGAAGCGGGTATGGCAGCGTGGTCAGCAAGCCTCACAACAAAAACAATTCGATACGGCGATCACCTTCTTTGAACAGGTCACGCGAGACAGAGCCTGGAAACAGAGCCTGACCTATCCTCGACTTTACGCCAGGATCGCCCGTCTACACGCCAAAAAGAAGCGCTACACATACGCCATTCGTTATATGCGTATGTACATTCGAGACGTCAAACAACTGTACCGGACCTACCAACAACTCCGAAAAGCACCCCCTGGAAGTAAAAAAGAATACAAACTCTCTCTTTTGAGAAGACAGCTTCCCAATACGAAAACGTTTAACACTGAAAAGTGGGCGCTCTCTTCGTGGGAAGAGGCACTGAGACAAAAAAAGAAGAAAGATTGATCCCCTTCACTTCCCCCTCCTTTTTGACAAATGGGAATAAGATATCCAGGGGAAGGCCAGCGTTATCCCAAAAATCCAGTCATCCAGAGTGTAAAGAAGAGGCTCCCGATGGTTGAGGCGCAACCGACAACCATCAATAGACCGTCACGCATCGTGATCGCGGTTGCGATACAAAGGATCGCAAAGGACGGTGGTGCTGCACCAAAAGGTACAAGCGCGAGTGGGTACATGGTGAGCGCCAACAAGATAGACAGGATGGCCGCGAACCACGAGAAGGGCTTTTGTGTTAAAAAGACCCAGCGCGTCGAGAGGAGAGAGTCCATCTTTCGGGTGTACGGCAACATGCGCTCACATCCTTGTTTGAGTTTGTCTGCGGGGACTTCACGTGAGACCATCGAGGAGGGCAACCAAACGTGTTCACGTGAGAGCAACAACTGGACCGCGACAAGGATGATGATAGAGGCTGTAAAGATGGACATTCCAGGGATCCCTCCTGTGAGGGGAAATAACGCAATGGCCGAAGGGATAAAAAGGAGTGGTCCAAATGTCCTGGTCCCGAATGTCTCCAACAAGTGTTGCACAGAGATCTTCTCTTGCTCTTCTGAGAGCGCGATGAGTCGCTTTAGAAGGTCCGACATGGAGTGGACGTTTTCCTGTGTGTCTTTGGACGTGGTGGATTCTGTGTAGGCTTTTGCTTCACACGTGGACGTTGACATGGACTTCCTCCTGTTTGGAGGACACTGCGAGACAAAGCTCACTGTGTCCTTACGAAAATGGGCACCTACAAAGAGCATTGCACATATCGTTCCATGCAAAAGAAAGTCGTGTGGGAAAAGTACATTCTTGATTCCCACCGGGCGTATTGATATATTCGGGAAGCTCTTGCTCGGCGTCACTTGAGCAATCACGCTCACGCTCCCCGCTCATGATACATTCGTTCCCCCCGCGGTGTGAGCCACAGATAGAGTCTCATCAATAAGACGAAAGGTTGGCAATATGGCAGCAGCAGAAGGCAAAAAAACACTTCTCGCTTCCGCAAAGACAGCATCTTCGAAGTTTTCGGTGGAGGACATCTCCCTGGTCGTCGTGGAAGGACCACACCAGGGAAAAGAGCTGCGTGTGGAGACGGATCTCGTCCGCATTGGTCGGGATGACTGGTGTGATCTCGTCCTCGACAAGGATCAGTGGGTGAGCAATATTCACTGTGAATGTTGGATCGACGAGCGTGGCATTCGTATCCGCGATCTCAACAGCAAAAACGGCGTCCTGCTCGACAACTGTCCAATCTTTGATGCCTATCTGAGGCCCGGCGCGAAGGTCAAGATCGGTAGCTCTATCATCGAGGTCAAATCCCACAACCAAACGCGCGAGATCTCCATCTCCTACCACGATTCGAGCGGTCTGCTCGTTGGAAAGAGCCCCAAAATCCGCAAGATCTTCTCGATGTTGCCCAAGCTCGGTGTGCGCAAAGTCGCGACGTTGTTGACAGGTGAGACCGGGACGGGAAAGACGACTGTTGCCCAAGCCATCCACCAACAAAGTAACGAAAAAGACGGACCATTCGTCGTTGTGAACTGTGGTGCGCTCCCCGCTGGGCTGATCGAGGCGGCGCTGTTCGGGCACGAGAAAGGTGCCTTTACAGGTGCAGATGCCCGACGTGAAGGCTTCTTTGAACAGGCTCATGGTGGCACTCTCTTTCTCGATGAGATCGCCGAGCTGCCTCTCGATTTACAACCCAAATTGCTCGACGTGATAGAGCGAAGACAGATCCGGAGACTTGGTGGGACTTCCGAGCTTCCTGTCGACTTCCGCCTGATCACCGCGACACACAGACACCTGCCCACTGAGATCCAGGAGGGACGCTTTCGCGAGGACCTTTATTTTCGCGTCTCCGTCGTCGAATTTGAGGTGCCACCGCTGCGTGAGCGCATCGAAGACATCTCCCTGCTCATCGACAAACTCCTGCTCTCACTCAGCCCACAGAGCGATATCAAACTCAGCGAAGAGGCGATGCGCGCGCTCAAAGGCTATCTCTGGCCCGGTAACATCCGTGAGCTGCGCAATGTCTTGGAGCGCTCCATCACCTTCCTCGAAGGCAACACCATCGAGCTGGATGACCTGAATTTGCGCTCCCTTCAGAGCAATACACAGTCCATGACCAACGCGCTCAACGCTGCACCACAAAATACACAGTTGTCATCCTCACAAAGCAGCTTACTCCCGAGCTTTCCGCTCTCAAATAACGAGGGACCACTCGAACTCAAAGCGATCCTCGCGGAAGCCGAGAAGACGTTGTTGTTGCAAGCTCTCACTGAAACGGATGCCAACGTACAGTCCGCCTCCAAACTCCTCAGTATCTCCCCCGCGTGGCTGTACAACCGCATCAAAAAATACGATATCAAGATCAAAAAATAATCCCACACCCACGAAAGGCTCTCCTCATGTATAGAATCGTAGGATACCTGTATCTGCTCATGTGTGTCGCCTCTTCGATAGCGTCTGCGGAGACCTATGAACCCCCTCTTCTGAAACTCAACAAGTCGATCGCGCACACCCTCAATAGAGCCCTGCGCCCGAAAGAGATCGTCTCCTTAGAATACCGTCTTCAGGTCCAAAAGAGTGGCCTCTACCGCCTCGCGATGGACTTTAAGAAGGGAGGCTATCGCGGACCTCTCTGTCAACTCGTCGATGCAAAGGGCGACATCATCGACGCGACACGCCGCGCCTGTGTCCTCTACAACGCGCTGTCCAAAGGTTTGTACACGTTCCGCGTGACCTTCCAGCATGTCATGCCCAACAGCCACTACCTCGCCTCTTTTACAGAACACAAAGAGTGGACCCCTTTGATGGCGAACACCCCTGTCAAGCGCGCGTTCAAGGACCAGTTTGACGCTCACTTCTACGGTTTTCAGGTCTTCAAAAAAGGTCTTCATCTGCTCCACACAAGCGTCGTCAAGTTCCCTGTCTATGTCACTTGCGACCTGTACACGGCTGATGGCAAAAAGTGGGCGAGCGGAAGGCGCGATATACCACGCTCACAATGTCAGCTTCCTGCCGTCCTTTCCCCCGGTGAGTACTGGCTTAAAATCATCCCTACGGCTTCTGTCAGCACGTGGAAGTACCAGCTCGATCTGCTCACCTTCCCTCATCAAGCTCTCAAACAGGCGACGCTGGGGCGAGGAACGTTCCAAAAAAGCCAGCAGCACTTTTACACCTTTGACGTCGACAAGACAGGTCTCTACACCATCACAACGGCCTCAAAGCATAAACGTATTGACCCAGTGTGCCGGCTCTTCACACTTCGCGGCGCAGCGATCGCGGCCGATGACAACGCTGGCCAACAATTCCACTGTCGCGTCCTTACTCCTCTCCTGAAGGGACGTTATTTGTTGTGGATTGGGCGGGGGCGCTTTTCACGTCAGGGGCCTTTTTCATGGGAGGTGAAACCTCTCACATACACATCTCTATCCCCACAAGTCCCTCACGTGGGCACGCTGCGCAGTCAGTCCAATCCCGAATACTTTCGACTCAATATCACCAAGGCAGGTCCCTACCGCATCGAGACACGCACGACCAACCCACGCACCAATCCTGGCTGTCACTTGCTCGACGCATATGGCAGACGACTCGCCTCATCATACCGTGGCGGCCGAGGGAAGAATTGCCTGCTCACGCACCAGCTCAAGCCTGGGACGTATTGGTTGCGCACATTCATCGCGTTTCACTCTGGCGCGTCGGCGTATAAGGTTTCTTACTACCCTCTTGGGATGACCTTCTCGAAGCAGGGCGTCCAGCGTCACCCTCTCACGCTGGAGACTCTTTACAAAGCTGACTTTCGTCATCGCGGTGAGATCGATGTCTACAGCGTGCAGATCAAAAAGGCAGGCTCGTACACCTTTGAGACGCGCACTCACTACACCTCGACAGATCCGATGTGTTATTTGTTGAGCCAAGACGGGATTATCCTCACAAAAGACGACAACAGCGGCCCTGGAAAGAATTGTCGACTGACCTTCTCACTCAAGCCCGGCACATACTTCCTGCACACAGGTCCGGCAGGTTGGCTTGTCGCGCGCTCTCCCTACTTCGTCGGATATCGGCGTCACACCACACCTCCCCTAAAGACGGACATCTGTTATGACGGTTTGATCGATGAAAAGACACCTCTCAAGGTGACCTTCAAAGCATCCAAGCGCCACTTGCTGCTTCGGTGGAATATCAAACAAGCCGGTCACTACCGCCTCACAGTCGAAGGTATAGACCAGCACAAGCTCTACTGTGATCTGTACACAGACCTCCACACACGCAAACATTTTCGCTTTTTGTGGCGCAAAGGCCAACGTTGTGAGTTTGTCGGCTATCGAAAGGCCGGTGAACATGCGCTCAAATTGCGACTCCCTGCCGCGCTCTCAACGGGCTCCTTTAAAGTCCGTCTCTCGAAACAACAACCACCCTCGACACGTCCCACGTCTCGCCCTTCGAGCGCTCCTTCTACCCCGTGAATCCTCTCCTCCCGCCGGCTTGCGCTCAGAGCAATTGACGATAGGTCGTCCGTTGCACCTCGTTCAACCATGTAAACGTCTCGTGGTCTGCAAATGTGAACGACACCTCTTTCTTTGTCATACGTAAAATCCCCCAGGATGCATCTTTCAGTCGATGATTGCGATCGAAGTCCAGGTGTTCGAGGCCAACGAGTGAGCTTCCACCGGGACCCTCTGTGGGACCTATGGTCTCGTGGTGATGACCAAAAAAGTGGCATCGTGGTTCGAGGCGCTCGGCGAGCTGTGCGAGGTGTGTTGAACCTCTCTCAAACGCGTCAGATTGTGGTCCTGCGTGGGTCAACAAGATGTCGATATCTTTGATCCCCATAAAGGACCAATGGATATCATCCGTCTTGAAGTACTTGGGATCACGAGTCTTTTCTTTGGCGCGTCGGTGGGCTTTGCGTGCTTTTTTGCCTCGCCCTCGCTCTTCAGAAGGTGGATCGATCCCCCCAAAGCCAGCCACTCGTACAGATTGTAATTCTTCGACCTCTCTAATCGGGATATCGACGATGCAACCGTCAGGGATGTACCATAGCTTCTCCCACGGATCGAACGCCGTGGGCTCTTTGAATTGCTGTAAAAATGAAAAGTCCTCGTGATTGCCGCGGATACAGTATGCGTCTGGCATGTCGCCCGTCGCATGTATGCGCTCACCCTCTTCGGAGCGGTAACAGAAGGGCAAAAATCCCAACTCATCGGGATCGTGCTTGGCGTACTTGAGTGTCGCTCCATCGAGTGTTGTGTGATCGGGATATGCGCCGATGTCACCGACCTGCAAGATCGCCTGAAGGTGATGTCCTGTGTGACGCTCCCACAGTCGCGAGAGAATGTACATCAACTCGACGCGACCATGTATGTCACCAAAGACCGCGATGTATGCGGCTTGTTCATGCTCTGTGTTGTCCATTAAAACCTGCCTGTGTGCCTTCTTCGGTTGTGTTGAAGAGGCCTTGTCTTTTTGGGGATGTGCTTGTGCAAACAGCAGGTTTCAACGGATAAGTGAGGTGAAAAGTTCGTTCCTTTTGGCGCTGGCGGCCTTATCGTTCAGGTGTTCTTTCGACACAGACGATGGGATCTTCCCAGACTTGGTCGTACTCCACTCCGGACATATCGTCATCTTGAAGGACCGTGATAAGTCCAGGGCGTGCGTTGTGAAGGCGGATACTGTCTTCGAGAGAGAAGAAAGAAGACTCACTGTCTTCGTCGTTGTTGAGGTTGAGATGGGTGAGCGCAGGTAGAGCATCTGGTGTGCAAAAGATCTCCAGGCCATCAGCGGTGATGTTGTTGTATACAGCTGAGAGGTGGGTGATTTGTTTTGTATAGGGAGAGTCTGCGAGCGCCTTCGCGCCTGTGTTGCCAAGCTCGGCACCGACGAGCCAAAGGTGTGTGAGTGAGGCGATGGCAGGCGCGGCGGCGATGCAAGAGGCGCCATCATCTCCGATGGGATTAAAGTCCAACTCCAATCGTTCGAGTTGGCCTTCGGAGAATGAGGAGAGAAGCAGCTCGATCGCTCTGGCGTTGACGTTGTTTCGGCTGTATTCGAGTTGGCGCAGGTTGCTGAGATAGGGAGAAGCTACGAGCGCTTCGATCGCCTCAAGATCGGAGTCATTGCGTCCAAGTTTGAGATGGGTGATGTGTTGGAGGTTCGGTGAGCCTGCGAGCACTTGGATCCCTGCGCTGCTGATCGCGTTGAATAACAGATCCAGTTGGGTAAGCTGTGTGACGACATCGGATGTTGCGAGCGCTTTTGCACCTTCCAGGCGGAGCGAGTTGTGCTGAAGGTTGAGTCTTTTGAGACCAGACAAGAAGGGCGCTCTGAGGAGCGCCTTCAACATCTCGTCGTTGATCTGGCACAAGGAAGCGCTCAGCGACGTCAACATCCCCATATTCATCGACCGCGCAAAGGTCTTGATGCTCTTGGTGTTGCACTTATTGCCGTCGTAGTAGAGTGTCTTCAGCGAGCTGAGGTAAGGAGATGAGGCGAGCACCTCCAGGCCTTCTCCGTCGAGATTGGAGAACTCCAGATGCAACCTCGTCAAATGAGATACAAAGGGCGACGAGACGAGGTTTTTGAGACCGCCTATGTTGATTCCAAGAGAGACATCCAACGTGCGAAGTTTTCGAATGTAAGGAGACGCGGCGAGAG
The DNA here is from genome assembly GCA_002731275.1 of Deltaproteobacteria bacterium. Taxonomy (GTDB): domain Bacteria; phylum Myxococcota_C; class UBA6777; order UBA6777; family UBA6777; genus UBA6777. The sequence continues at coordinate 31,666 of PCBK01000082.1, forward strand.
ACGCTGCGGCGGTCTCATCGAGCCTGTTTCCTGAGAGTGAGAGCGTGTGGAGGTCTTGTAGCTCAGGTGCATTCGCCAGGATCGCGATGCCTTCCTCTCCAAGCGTATTGCCATCGAGTATCAGGACACGAAGCGCCGGAAAATGCTGCGAATACAGCATCCTGATCAACATATCATCGCCCATACTACAGTGGGAGAGATCCAGCTCTGTCAGGTGCCCAAATGAATACACATCATCTTCGAGGGCAGACACGAAGGCTTCGATGAGATGGTCACTCTCTTGGAATAACACACGGCGTCCGAGTAAGAACGGACTGGCTTCTTGGGGATCGTCGATGTAGTAGAGACATTGGTCAGCGGAGACGCTACGTAGCTCGTCGGGCCAATGTTGCATGTGCCCTTCTGCGTATTGGATGGCGGGTAATCGCTCCTCTTCAGGCCATCGCTCCAAATACTCCCACACACGCTCCCAAAGACCTTTTGAGGGCGGTTCTAATAACAATGTCCGTAATGTCGAAAATCGTTCGTTCTCTTGCATGGCGCCCCTTTGTGACATAAGGTCTGAAATAGAGAGTCGATCAAATCGAAGAAAATGCCCATGAAATGGGATTATTCACGTGGTGAGTGTTTGACAGCAGTGCGTTTTCTTGATAGGCAACATGGGAAAATGTACGTACCTGTCGTACACCAAAGCTGTAGGATACATTTACCACAATAGAAAGGCCAGACTTTATGAGCACAACCCTGCAATTTGTCACAGCCCAAGAGGCAGTCGAATCCAAAGTAGCCACTCTCTTGATTGGCTCCAAAGAGAGCCTGGAGAGCGAGCTTGCACAGAGCGTCCTCCCCGCAGGTGCAGCCCCCCTTTGGGACAACATGGTCAGCTCCCTCTCTGGTGGCGATCAAGGCGACAGCTGCCAGAGCTGGCTCGCAGGAGAGACCCCCCAGCGTCTCGCCATCGGCGTCCTGCCCGAACACTGTTCACGACACAACAGTCCGGCCCATCCACACGCCGTCACCTCGTTGGTCAAGTCCAACGCACCTGGCAAAGGTGACGTTGAGATCATCGCGGTGCTCGACAAAGCGGAGTACGCCTTTGCAACAGCATGTGCGATCGCGCGGGCATTTCCCCTCTTCTCCCGTAAGACCTCCAGCAAAGCACCACAACAGATCGCGATCCGTTTTGTGGCCCGAGAAGGTGAACTTCCTGCGACATCCATCCTCGAACACGCCGCAGAAGGTGTGCGTCGTGCCGGGCGTCTCGTCGACACGCCTACTGCAGAGCTGCACACAACCGCCTTCGCCAAAGAAGCCGAAGAGCTCGCCAAAGAGCTCGGCGTCGAGTACAAAGCCATCACAGGCCAGGAGCTCGCCGAGCAAGGTTTGGGTGGACTTTGGAACGTGGGGCGCACAGCGATGCAACCGCCACGCCTCGTCGTCCTCAGCCACAACCCCGAAGGCGCGACGGAGACATACGCCTGGGTCGGTAAAGGGATCGTCTACGACACAGGTGGATTGAGCATCAAAGGCAAGACCACTATGCCCGGCATGAAGTGTGATATGGGCGGCGCTGCAGGCGTGATGTCTGCCTTCGCGGCGGCTGTCAAGATCGGCTTCCCACAGCGTCTTCACGCGCTGCTCTGCCTCGCAGAAAACGCCGTTGGTCCCGATTCTTTCCGTCCCGATGATATCATCACCCTCTACTCTGGAAAGACCATCGAGATCAACAACACCGACGCAGAAGGTCGCCTCGTCCTTGGAGATGGCGTCGCTTACGCATCCAAACACCTGAACCCCGATGTCATCGTCGATATGGCAACGCTGACAGGCGCACAACTCATGGCCACAGGGAAACGACACGCTGCGATTGTTTGTAATGACGACGCGCTCGAACAAAAAGCCATCGCGGCTGGTAAAGTGAGTGGAGACCTCGTCCACCCTCTCCCCTACTGTCCAGAGTTCTTCCGCAAAGAGTTTAAGAGCAAAGTCGCGGATATGAAAAACTCCGTGAAAGACCGTATGAACGCTCAATCATCCTGTGCTGGTCAGTTTGTCGCCGAACACCTCGTCGATTACAACAACGCATGGCTCCACGTCGATATCGCAGGTCCGTCCTTTACTGAAGATCGTGGGAATGGATACGGCGTCGCTCTCCTCCTACAAACGTTTGTCCTCTAACCCAACTGAAGAAGACAGAGGACAAAGGCTTCTGTCTGTGATGGATTGACATAACATGCACCCCTCTCCTCCCTCTCAAGACGCTATCAAACACACCCAGACTTGGCTCGAACGAATCGTGATTGGCTTGTCTCTGTGTCCTTTCGCGAGGCAACCTTATCTCAACGACGCGATCCGCTTTGTCGAGACCCCAGCTCGTACAGAAGAAGCGCTCGTCGCGGACCTCCTACAGGAGCTGACACTCCTTCAACAAACGCCCATCGATGAGATCGAGACGACCTTGCTGATCCACCCTCATGTACTCGACGACTTCCTCGACTATAACGACTTTCTCGGTATTGCTGATGCTTGTATTGAGGAGCTTGGACTCGAAGGTGTCATTCAGGTCGCTGGTTTTCACCCCATGTACCAATTTGCAGGCACACGTGTCGACGACATTGAGAACGAGACCAATCGCTCTCCCTACCCGATGATGCACCTGATCCGCGAAGAGAGTATCACCCGGGTTCGTGATGCTGGCGCCTCGACAGAGGATATCCCCCAGCGCAATATCGCTCTTCTTCAGGAGATGGGGCGGGCAGCCTTCTCCCGCTTGATGGAAGAGTAAAGCCCCAACATCACCCTCATACACATCCTTCATCCCGACTTTTGCCGCTTCTCCTCAATAGACTTTTTCAATCGCTCTTGTGACGATGCTACCAGTGATTGCAAAGACGGAAGATGAACGACAAGTTCATGGATGGGACACTCCTCATCGATCGAGCGTTCGATGAGACCGCACAATTGACTCAACTGTAGCGCCCCAAACATGGCAGCAGTCGATTTCATCGAGTGAGTCGCGAGTTGAAGTGCGGCAGGGTCGTCCTGCTCAAAGGCTTCTTCTATTTTTTGCAGCAACTGTTGGCTATTTTGTATGTTCCCTTCCAACAGACGTGTAAACGCCTCGATATTTTTCCCTGAGAGCAACCACAAATCTTTCAGCGCCACGACAGATGCCTGTTCGAGCTTTTGGGGATTATACTCAGGTAATTCATCCGACGTTGTGGATACAAAAGATTGTTTGTTCCACACCTTTTTGAAGGCTCTTTTGAGTCCAGCGCTCAGTTCGTGGAGTGTCAGAGGTTTGGCGAGGAAGTCGTCCATGCCTGCTTCTAGACAGAGGCGTCGTTGATGTGCCATGACATTTGCGGTGAGTGCGATGATGCGGGGTTGTCTCTCTGAGGGGATGTGTTGTCGAATGTATCTCGTCGCGCCAGTACCGTCGAGCTCGGGCATTTGCATATCCATCAAAATCACGTCGTATGCTATTTCTTGGAGCGCCGCGATCGCTTCTCGTCCGTTTTCCACGATATCGATCGTATAGCCTAGCTGTGTGAGCATCTGCTCGAAGACCTGTTGGTTGATCTCGTTGTCTTCGGCGAGAAGAATGTGTAAAGGAAACAGCTCTGCAAACTGTCGACCGACCTGAAGATCTTCGTCTGAGATGCTCTCCCAAAAGAGGCTTGCCTTTTCGACAGGCTTACAGGGGAGCTCGACAAAGAACGTCGTCCCCTCCCCCAATGCGCTCTCCAACCGAATCTGTCCTCCCATCAACTCGCTGAGCTGTTTACAGATGGAGAGCCCTAGACCTGTCCCACCGTATCGCCTTGTTGTGGAGGCGTCACTTTGTACAAAGGGCGCAAACAATTGTTCTGCCCGATCTTGTGGGATACCGACCCCTGTGTCTTCGACGCGAAAATGAAGCCACTCTCCCTCTCGTGATGCGTGTAATCGGACATGTCCTTCGTGTGTAAATTTTAGCGCGTTGCTGACGAGATTGAGCAAGATCTGGCGAAGACGTGTGACATCACCATGTATAAATTCGGGGACGGAGTCTTCGCACTTACAGACAAAATCGAGTCCTTTCCGTTCCGCTTCGGAGGTAAAGAGGCTGACGACATCATTGACGCAGACCCCCGGCGAAAAAGGTTCATCTTCCAACTCAAGGTGACCTGCCTCTATCTTGGAGAGGTCGAGTATATCGTTGATCAACGTCAACAGAATATGTCCGCTTTTGTGGATGGTCTCGGTCATCTTGGCGGACTCTTCGGATAAATCCATCCCTGCGAGCAGCTCACTCGTCCCAATGATCCCGTTGAGTGGCGTGCGGATCTCATGACTCATATTGGCCAGAAACTGACTCTTGGCTTCGGATGCTTCGAGGGCTTTCGCATGTGCTCCTTCGAGCTCAACGACGTACTCTTTCATTTGCCCGGCTTGCTTGGCGATGACCTCTTCACGATCCCGGATGGCCTTGATGTACAGTTTATCCCCACGACGTGTCGCGACACCCAAAAACATGAACACCAAAATCAACGAAAACTGCCCCACAAACATCTCAGAATCATTCGGAATGAACTCTGGTTTTATCGGGCAATATAAACCCACGAAATGAATGAGTCCGACCTGGGTGATCGTAACTCCTCCCCATATGTAAGATGCTTTGGGGCTATCCAGATAGGAGACAATGACCGGAGCTAGAGAGAGATACCACACCGCAAGAGATTGTGTCGCGCCGCTCCACAAGGAGACAACGACGACTCCGGCAGATTGAAACAGCAAATTAAAATGCAACATCCACCCCCAAAATGAACGGCTGTGCTCTCCTGTTTGAACGGTCCAATACAACAGAAATGTCGCTACACAGACGATCACGTCCAACCCAACTGTCCACCAGTATCCCTCTATGCTGTACTGGATCGCAAACAATAGCCAACCAGATGCACAGATCATCAAAAATGTTTTGAAGCGTGAGTCGTAAGAGTTGTCCGCCGCTTCTTTCAAATTTGGCAGTGTAGACAATGGAGACATTTTATTTGGCCTCATAGTGCTCGACGTTGTTACCGCTTCATGCTGAAGTGAACCTCAAAGGTTCCCATGTATGTCGGTTCGCTCCAAATCATGAGTGAGTTGCTTGTGGGCTTGTGGACTATACCTTCTTCCAACCAGAAACATGACAAAAAAGTAAGGTTGGTGAAAGACATTCACAAAAGAAAGCACATAAAGACTGTCTACAGAGAGCGTTTTCTCTTCAAAAATAAATCCCCCTCAGGCTCTTTTTTTGTGTTCCCAATCAAGCCCTCATACGTAGAAGGCGTGATTTAATCGATAAGACCTGAGCGATAAGCATATTTGACGAGCTCGACGATGGAGTTGGCGTTGAGCTTTTTCTTGATGTGTTGAATGTGGGTGCTGACGGTGCTGGGGCTGAGGTGGAGGTCTTTGACGATCTCGGAAGGTTGTTTGCCATCGAGGATCAGGAAGAAGATCTGTTTCTCTCTAGGTGTCAGGACATCGTGGGCCTGTGTGGTGGGTTTGTGTTCGAGCAGCTGCATGGCCAGCTCGTTGGTGATGTATTTTTTGCCTTTGGAGACTTCACGGATCGCGGAGACGATCTCCGAGATGGGGCGTCCTTTGGTCAAGTATGCGGCGGCACCTTCTCGTAGGAGCTGGATGGCGTATTGATCTTCGGGATGCATGGAGAAGATGATGACAGGCATATCAGGTCTGTGCTGTTTACACTTTTGCAACGTCGCCTCCCCACCTCCAGGCAAGGAGAGATCGAGGATCAAGACATCCCACTCCTCGTTTTTTACGCGTTCCATCACAGTGTGTCCACTGTCGGCTTGACCGGCCAATACAAGATCGGGAGTCTCGTGGATGATCTTCGCGATCCCCTCGCGAATGATCGCATGGTCATCGGCTACAAACACGCGAATACATGATGAGTCCGTTTTCTTTGTCATATTCACCACAAGCTCCTCTACTGGTGTCGTGGGATCGAGAGGGTAAGGCAGGTCCCTTCTCCTGGCTGACTTGCGACATCAAATGTGCCATTCATCAACGCCACACGCGAACGAATACCTGGCAAACCGAGTCCCACAGTGTGTGCTTTTTCAGGTCGAAACCCTACGCCATCATCCTGGATACAAACGCGGAGGGTCTGCTCATCTTGCACAAGGCTGATCTGGACGTGTTTGGCCTGTGCGTGCTTGAGGACATTGGTCAGTCCTTCTTGTAAGACTCGAAAGAGCGAGCTGGCATGTGCTTCGCTTAACTCGATTGATGCTGGTTGGATCGTCAACTCGATCTCCAGCGTCGCGCGGCGTTCGATACTTTGTACAAGCCAGCGACAGGCCGCGACGAGCCCTGATTGGCTGACAATCCGGGGACGTAACCCCTGCAAGATCTCTCTGAGTGTGTCCATCACCTCGGACAAGAGACCATCCAATTCATTGAAACTCGTCGCCAGCATCGCGGGCTCTTCGACCCGCAGGCGAGCAAGATCAAGCTCAAAGCGCATCCCTGTCAGCAATTGACCGAGCTGATCGTGAAGGTCTTGTGCGATGTGTTCTCGCTCGCCTTCTTTTGCCTTCTCTGCCTCTGTTGCAAATCGTTGTAGCGAACGATGTGCGTCGTCAACACGTTGATGGAGCCGCTTTGTCGTCTCCTTCAACTGTCCATTGACGTCCTCTAGTTCGCTCGCTCGACCTAGCAAAAGCGCTCTCTGCGCGAAGTTGTCCTGGGTCAGACGATAAAACAAATGCCCCACCAGAATGCTCACACAAACCGGCACGATGTGCAAAGACCAAAAGTAGAAGATATCTTTACATTGAAAGCGTTGGATATGGCTCACAAAGAACGTGATGGGGAGGACGGAGCCAAAAATCAACGTCGCGAGAATACGATGTCGTAACGGCCACAACAAGAACAACGAGCCCAGCGGGAGCAAGTGACCGAGTGGTGGTTGTGGCCCAGATAACGCGATATTTGGGACTGTTGCCCCAACCCATACACTTAAGAGACTGACAAAAAACAAGATGAATGACAAAGAGTGGCGATGACAAAACGTGCTGATGGACAACAGCCACCAACTCACCACGCAGATGAAGAGAAACCCAAATCTCCAAAGAGACGCTCTCCATGGCCCGATTGGATCTTGAAAGGCAAACAGATCCACAGGCCACCACAACAACACCAGCGCGCAAAATGCAAAGGTCACGCCTTTATAAAATTGAACGGACCGTGTCCGCGCCATCTCTTTGTATCGACCTTCATCTCGTGAGGACAGGCTCTCAAATGACTGTTCAAAAAACAAGCCCACCAAACGCCGCCAAAGACCCTTCATTCGTTCTCCTTGCGCTGTCACTGCCAAGCGACCGTGCCTGACTCTGGATCAAAACGATGCAAAACATACGAATGGCCTTGTTATTCCACAAAAGGCAGACAGCTTCAAGTCCATCAAGCCTCTAGAACACAAGACAAAGATCCCGGCATATCGAGAAAAATGATAAGAAGAAGGTTGGGTAGACAGGAGGAGGTGGACAGAAAAAGGCAACAAGAGAGGGTTGTCTATCCCTGATATGTATACGCTCTGCCTTTTAGGACAGCTCCGACAACATTAGCGTGCGACACCGTTGCGACGTGCGTTTTGCCTGACCATTCCCTCACAAGCTTTGCTCTGGTGGACTGGGAAGATCGTGCGTTTGGCACCTCTTGGACAACTCCAGCACGTCCCACCTCTGATGGGATCGAAGAATGTTCCTCTCGCACAACCACCCTTTTTACGGAAGCTCGCGCGAGCATATCGGAGTGTATTTCTGCGCATCGAGCGAACACAAGCCTTTGTACTTGTCACAGCTGCGGCTGTGCGCTTCGAGCCTGCCGGACAACTCCAACACGTTCCGCCTCGAATCAGGTCAAAGAACGTCCCTCTGGCGCAACCACTCTTCTTGTGATGAGTCGCACGGCGATAGCGGGCTTTGAAGATACTACCAGAGACACATGCTTTTGCGCTCGCGACGGAGAACACGGTACGTTTGGTCCCACGTGGACAGCTCCAACACGTCCCACCTCGGATCAGGTCAAAGAATGTCCCTCGCGGACAGCCACTCTTCTTGTGGTATGTCGCGCGGAGATGTTGCAGTTGGACTGTGTTGCTTCCAGAAGTGCAGGCTTTTGTACTTGTGACAGGATACACAGTGCGCTTCATACCTCGCGGACAGCTCCAGCACGTTCCGCCTCGAATGGGATCGAAGAAGGTCCCTCTTGGACAGCTCGTCGGCAACAGTTTCCCTGATCCGTGGTAACGAGCTTTCATCCAGGCTTTTTTGCTACAGCGGAGTTTGTTTCTCTTGTCATGAGCGAATCCTGCGGGACATGCCCAGCAAACATTTCTTTTGTCTTTGTAATTGCCGTGGGGGCAGAGCTTACCGCAGACTTTGGGACCACCTACGCACTTTAAGACGGAGGCTGGGATATGTCGCACAAGGCTACCGACAAACTGGCGAACATCGGCGGCGATCATACTAAACAAGCGATTGTAGTGGGGGCGCATCACACGGGTAAACAAATCCCAGATGAGCAAGTTCCCTGTCACTGAACAGGTCACATACACGATTGGATAGGAGACTGCACCAATCCCTGCGGTCGCAGCAGCCAACGTTGTAGCCACAGACGCCGAAGCAGAGTGGGACATCGGCTCGATCACCGTCAAATCGAGCACAATGGCGACAAATTTTGCGAGGATCTTAAACGAGGCATCACGAGTCGAGGTTGTCAACTCGTTGCGAAGACAAGTGCGTTTGGGTTCGCCTGTGTACTTCCAGCAATTGTATGTGACCTTCAAGGCTTCAAACGCGATGATCCGTAAAGCTGCAAATGCGGCGGCTTTGGCGAAGGCTTTTGTCAGCCCTGCGGCTGATTTTTCCGTGTACATCAGGCGTTTGATCTGGCTCTTGCTCTTGCCGCTCTTCAATAACTTGAGCAGCTTGGCTTTCATCTTGGGCTTCATGAAGTTCTTGGCTTTTTGGATCTTCTTTTTGGCCAACATCAAGATCTTCTTCGAGATCTTTCCTGCGCGGCTCTTGTAGAACTTCTTGGCCTCGATCGTCGCCTTGCGTTTCAGATCTTTGATGCGCTTGTCAAAGCGGACTTTCGTCAGGTTGGTGATCTGTCCACGTAATTTTCGGATGGTTCCGTCGAATTTACGAACCTCTCGCTCTACAAAGGACTTCAGCTTTCGAAACGCCTTTTTCAGACCACCAATGGCTACGTGTCCAGCCGACAAGACGGGCTTGTACTTGCCGTTGATGAACACCGCCTCTTTCCCTCTGTAGAGTTTGACACAGTGGAGGTCATATCGACGTGTGATGATGTTGCGCTTCTTTTTGCAAGTACCTTTTCGCAAGCGCGCGAGCAGTTGGTTTTTTCGAACGATATACTGACGCAGTTGTCTGTTGCTGTTGACGGCATCGCGGATTTTTTTGGCCCGCGCTTGTTGGATCAGACGTTGTACTTGTTGTGGAGTGTATTTGGGACGCGCTTCTGCTTTGTCTGCAAAGGACGGCAACACGAAAAACAACGCCAGTAGACCCATGAGGAATCTACTTTTGGGGATGTGCTTGCGCGCACAATGAATGATGAATGAATGCATGATTGTTCTCCTACAGGTTTGGAAAATGAACACATTGGATGATGTCCAAAGCTTACGGAGTTCGCATGAATCATTCAATCAACAGAACGGCCAAAGTGCCCTATGAAAATGTCCAAAACGATATCGAAAAAATTCGAGATCGGATCTTCGCGAATTGTATTTTTTGGGAGTTGTGTGATGGATGAGAGCGGTGAGGAGGGCTGAACGGGTGATATATTAGCTACAAGCGCCAGCGACACATGAACAGATACCGTTACATTCTTGGGTACAGCTTCCAACGCAGCTGAATTGACAGCTTGTGGATTCGGCATCACATGTTTGTGTACAACCACCGCCTGCGCAGGCGAAGTTACAGGTTGCACCTTTGGCACATGTTTGTTCACAATTACCTTGCGCACAGGAGAAGTTGCAGGTGCCGCCTTCTGCGCAAGTTTGTTTACAGCTACCGCCTGTGCAGTCGCGGTTACAGTTTGTCTCTGTACAGTTTTGTGTACAATTACCTGCGATACATGTCTCATCGGGTTCGCCACAACCTGTTCCAATAAATCCCAGGCTCATCACAAACAACATCGCCAACAACATTCCAGCTCTTTTCAACAATTCCATACTCATCATTGTGTTCCTTTCACGGTTCCATCGTTCATTTCATTCAACAGATCAGTTGCAGGCTTTTACAAAAGATCCGAAGCAGACGTACACAAGTCATACCATTGTAGACCTGCTTCTATTGAAGAGACTTCAACGTGGCTGAAAGGGTTGCCTGGATCACAAAAAAACAAGAAAAAGGAACAAACACCCTTGAACTTCATGGAGAAAATATGCAAAAGAGAACGTCTCACTGGATACAACAAGAAAGAAAGGACATCAACATGCTCTCATCATCAACACCAATTGCACCTTCTACCCGGAGCTTGCTCGCCAAACATGCGCTCTTCCTCTGTCTATTTGGCGGCTTTCTCTTGTTGACCTGGACGACCTCTTGTACAGGTGATACCCCCAAGGAGACGACAAGTCAGGACGGTACAACACAGGAACAAGTCGTCGAAACGAGCGCCGACGCCAACACCACAGACACACAAACGAAAGAACCCTCGACAGAGCCAGCACCAGACACAGCCACCCAAGAGGCCGGTCCAGAGGCGAACCCTGAGCCCGTCACAGAGAGCGCGCCAGAGAAGACGCCACAAGAGTCCGCACCCGAACAGGTCGCAGACGCCAAGATCACCAACGGTGAGTGCCAGTCGTCTTCACCACGTTGTCCCCCTGGATATGCCTGTCGTGATGACGTCTCACCTGCCGTCTGTCATCTTCAATGTGATCCAGACAAGAGCAACACCTGTCCAGCAGGCCGTCTTTGTCTGACCTTGAGCACGGGTGAAGGGATCTGTGTCGAAGGCACCTCCGTCAAAAAAGGCGAGACATGTGACACACAAAAGATCTGTGAGCAGGGGCTCATCTGTGTCCTCTCTTCTCCTCCAACAGGGACATGCTACCAACGCTGCACGATCGACAAAACGACCTGCCCAACAGGTGAATTTTGTTATCTCGCACACAGCCAAAATGGGGCCTGTATCCCAGGCAGCGCAGGGAGCAAAAAAGCCGGAGAGGCGTGTACAAAGACGACAGAGTGCGAAGTCGGGACGACGTGTTTCCAGGCGTTCCAACAGACCGATCGGACCTGCGCGACGCTCTGTGACCCCGCCCACCCCTGCCCCACCGGCAAAACATGCGCCCAACTCGAAGGCGCTCCCAAGGACACCGGCGCCTGTAAGTAGAGGCGTCGACAACACAGTCCATCCCTTTGGCATTGTTCCGTCTCTCCAATGTTGTCGACAACGCGAGCTGGGAACAGGAGAGCCACGCCAAATGCCTCCTCCTTCTTCTTTGCCTTCCACCTGACTTTGTGCACCTTGGTTGCTTTTCTCGATATATCAGCTAGACTCCCTCTTCTGCATCATCTGGATCTTGGTCTTCGGGAGAATCGCAATTGAGCAAACTATACAAACAAACATCCCTTACCCCGCCTTCTTTTGGGTCATACCAACGCTTTTTGATATTCCACCCGATACAAAACCACCTGCAAAGATACAAACATTTCCTCCTGTGTTGTGGTCTGTTGTACGCTCTCATGCTGTCTCTCCTCCCTTCCCTCGTCCACGCAGAAGGTCCAGACGCACATAAAACAACGACCCTCACAGAGGGCACACAACACACGACGACGCGACCAACACAGTCACAGAGTCCACCTGCCCTTCAACGAGCTCTTAAACGGGCCCTTGGGGCTTCGGACGAACGAAAAAAATGTCCTGAGGGGAAGCTCTGTATCCCCCTTCACCAGGGAGGATGTGTTTGTGTTCCCCTGACATCCTCAAAACACACTGCGGTCCCTCCAGCCAAGCAATCGTGGTACAAAGAGGCGTATGATTGGTCGGCGGAGCTGTTTCGTTTTTACTTTTTGGATGCGGGTTCGGGGATCTTTTGGATGTACATCCTCGCGCACTTTTTGCTCGGTGGGATCTACTTCTCCTTTTACCTTTCACCGACACGTAGCTTCTCACCGCGCAAGATCTGGTCTTATGTTTTCCCGGCCCGGATCTACTTCAGTCGGCAATTTGTCAACGATGCCTGTATTACGCTGCTCAACCAGCTCTACCCTGTCGCGTTATTTTTGAGCCTTGAGGTGTACTCCAACACTGTCGGTGCGTTCATTCGAAAGTCGATGCTCTCGACATTTGGTTCTCCATCCTTTGAAGTCACAGGGACGACTGCGGCGATCATCTTCACCATCTTTGTGTTGCTCGCGAGTGATTTGAGCGCCTTCCTCGCCCACACACTTCAACACAGAGTCCCCTTCTTGTGGGAATTTCATAAGGTTCATCATTCGGCAGAGACGTTGACTCCATTGACCAACAATCGCAGCCACCCCGTCGACTTGCTGTTGATCGGGAACATGACAGGTCTTGTCATCGGCGTGATCGTCGGTATCGCTGGTTTTCTGTCCAACAACAAGCTCGACGAGACGACCATCACGTGGATCAACATTCTCGTCATCTCCGGCCCCCTCATCCTCGAAAACTTTCAGCACTCCCACATCCCTATCTCATTTGGTCCATTGGATCATGTGATCATGAGCCCCATTCTGCATCAGATCCACCACAGCAAGGCCCCCGAACACCTCGACTCCAACATGGCGCAGATCTTTTCGTTTTGGGATCGGATGACAGGTACGCTCGTCATGCCCAAAAAAGGAGAGACGTTGGTCTTTGGGCTCGATGATGAATACGACGATGATTATGGGAAGTTGTGGGTGATCTATTTTATGCCTTTTGTCAGGGCTTTTCAGCTCGTTGTGCGGGCCTTCAAGAGGACTCAGTGACGAAAACGCAGCCCCACGTAAAAGGTGCGTGGACGGATGGGGAGGAAGCGGGGATCGCCAGCGTTCAAGATGTTGCGCAGAGACAAAAAGACCTCAAACTTTTTCCTCCAAAATGTATAGCTGAGTCGAGCATGGAGAAGTGCGTAGGCGTCTGCATCGACACGTTCGAGCGCACCATCTCCATTGAGATCCTGTTCAAAGGGTCGCACACCGACAAATGTCCCACTTAACGTCAGCCGCAGCCCAAGCCCTGGATGTTGTGCAAACAAGCTGACATTTCCCCGGTGTGGAGTGCGGCCAAGGAGCGCTTGCTTCGTCGACAGATCTTCGCTCATCAAGAACGCATACCCCAACGTCAACTGGATATATTTTTGGTAGGAGAACGCGATCTGTGTCTCCACACCTTGCGTCACTGCGGCGTCGATGTTTCGGTAGGTAATCCGCAGCGGCTCTCCCGCACCTGTCGGGATCGTCTCCGTGTTGATCAGGTTCTCCAAGTCGTTGCGGTAGAAGTTAGCCCGAAAGGTCAACCACGATGTCCCCAACCATTCAACGCCTACTTGGAGACTCTTTGAAAGCTCCGGTTTCAGATCGTGGTTGCCTATGACGACGTAGCCGGCGGCACCATTTTCGAATTGCAGGTACAGCTCCTTGAAGTCTGGAGCACGAAATCCCCACCCATAGCTGGCGCGGATCGCCAGTCCCTTCACAGGATCGATGCGCAAAGACATCTTTGGGTTGACGGTTGGACCAAATTGCGTGTCGTACCCCACCCTGACGCCAGGGACGAGGCTGATACGAATGGGTTTGAGCAACATCCACTCGTACTGCGCAAACATCGCACCACGAAAGCGGTGTGCGTAGGCTTCTTGCAGACGATCAGTCTCTAGATGTTCGTACAGCGCGTCCAGACCGACAGAGATGAAGTGAGAAGAGCCCACGCCCAGGTCGAGCTGCGCGACACTCTGACCGATCCAGTCGTGTGTCTTCTGAAATGTCGGTGGGTCGACACCACCCCGATGGGAGTAGAGAAATTGATCCCGAAAGTACGCCATGCTGTTTTTCCAACGCAGCCGCAACATCAGGTCTTCATTGGCCAACAACAAGGAGTTTAAAAAGAACGACGCAGTTGACGTCTCTGTGCGGTTTTTGCGGTCGTAAACGGCACCAACGCTGTTGTTGTCGATGCCGGCTCGATCGCGTAGTTGGTAATCGCCACGTAGTGAGATGTGTGTCCGAGGTGAGATGCGATACGACGTCCGTCCAGAGACCTGGAAGAAATGATCGTCACTGCCGGTTGTTCCCGGGTCAGAAGGGTCGAGATCCCAGGCATCATAACGCAACCACGTCAGCGATAATTGGCCACTCCATCCTTTCCAGTAAAAGCCGGTGCTGCCGTTGGCGTCCATCAGGTGACCATCACCGTGTCCATAACGACCGGACAGGTTGAGAAAGAAGGGGCGTTTGTTCTTTCGAGTGATGATGTTGACGACACCACCGATCGCATCGGAACCATACAGCGCAGACGTCGCGCCTTTGACGATCTCGACACGTTCGATCTGTTCGAGGGGGAAGCGGTCGAGATCCAAGATTCCGCGTTGTCGACCAGACAGTCGTTGTCCATCGACGAGTATCAAGATGTACTTGCTGTTGAGGCCTTGCAATTGAAGACCGGTCCCGCCGCCAGCGACGGAGGTGACCTGGATACCGAGCTGTGTTTCGAGCAGCTCACTCAGTCGTCGCGCAGGTGTACGTAGGATCTGCTGACGTGTGATGACCTCAGTTTGGTTGACTGTGTCTTTTAATCGCCGCCCTCTTCGGCTCCCTGTTACGACGATGGTGTCGAGATGTTGCGATGTCAAAGAGGCTCGCTTTTTCGGTTTTGGACGGATACTGACGGGTCGCTTTTTTGGCTTGTCCTCTGTTACCTTTTCGGCCCAAGCGGGCGTGGCAAGACAAAGCAAACTGAGCCCACACCAGCACCACCATCTCTTTGCCGGAGACATATTCACACCTGCTCGTGTCGCTGAAGATTATTGGGGGGGATCGATTTTGGCCCACTTGAAGGTCGGATACCCCGACTTCTTTTCGTCATTGTAGTAGGACAAGATCTTCATCTTGTAGTAGTGACTGCCTTGTTTGAGTACATAGACCTGGTCTTTGGGCGCGAGTGTGTGGGTTGAGGGATCGTATTGGTACCATCCACCTTCGAGGTTGAAGACGAGGTCAGGCTCTGTCCCTTCGTCGCTTCCATCGACAGCATCCGTGACATAACCGTCTTTGGGGGCGGTCTTCAGCGCGTCAAAGTCCTCGCCTTTGAGGATCGCGACCTCGACCCCGCCTTTTCCGCTGATACCACCGTTGACTTTGATCTGAAAGCGTTGGAAGGTCAACGTCCACTCAGTTGAATCCTCAGGTGTTTTGGGGGTCACTTCGGCGTTTGTCTCGATGGAGTAGTAGACCCATGCCGTTTGATCACCTGAGTAGACCTGCACTTGCGTCACACCATCGCCGAGATCTTTGGTGGTGACTTTGGGGCCTGTAGGCGTGTCAGGTTTCGGTTGCTTGATTTTTGCCCACTGAAAGGTCGGGTATGCCGGTTGATTTTGAACATCGTAGTACGATGTAAATTGTAGCTTGAAGTATTGTCCTTCAGCGCTTTTGAGCACGTAAACGCGGTCTCTTGGGGAGAGTGTATGTTTGACGGGATCGTAAGCGTACCAATTGTCTTGTGTCGCGAACGCGAGGTCTTTGTCATCTGTGACGTAACCATCCTTGGGTGCGTATTCGATCGCTTCGAACTTTTGTCCATCGAGGATCGCGAGCTGGACGTTCCCTTTGCCGCTGACACCACCGTTGACTTTGACAGAAGAGCGCTGGAAGGCGATGTCCCAATCGGTGGATTGAGTGGGCTCTTTGACTTCGATATCCCGCGCATATGAGAAGGAGAAGTAGACCCAGCTCTCCTTGTCTGTTGCGTCGACTTTGGTCTGTGTGACGCCATCACCAAGGTCTTTGTTCTCCGTCTTGGCTTTGGGCGTGGTGGTCTCTTTTGGCGCTTTGATCTTGGCCCATTTGAGCGTCGGGAAGCCTGAGTTTCCATTTTTGTCGTAGTATCCGAGCATCATGACCTTGACGTACTCGCCTTTTGTGGTCTTTACGACGTAGACACGTTTGCGCGCAGAGAGCGTGTGGTCCGTAGGATTGTAAGCATACCATCCGTCCTGTACGAGGAAGGAGAAGTCGGGATCTTTGTCTTCATCGTCGCCATCTTCTTTGTCCGTCAGGTACCCCTCTTTGGGGGCGTACTCGATCTCATCGAAGGTCTTGTCGTCGACGATCGCGACCTCGACCCCACCTTTTCCACTGACGCCGCTGTTGGACTTGATCTGAAAGCGTTGGAATCCAAGCTCCCAATCGTTGGACTGCATTGGGTCTGTGACCTCGACGGGGTTGTCTTTTGCGAAGGTGATGTAGATCCACTTTTCACTGTCTGATGAGTTGATTTGGAGCTGCGTCACCCCATCGCCGAGGTCTGTCGTTACGACACTCTCACCAGGTACGACACGGGTCTTGGGAGGACCATCTTGTGTCCCTCCGTCGCTGCTGTGGGTATGTTCCTCTCCCGAGACAAGCTCAGGCGCACAGGCACTCAGAAGGCTTCCGGTCCAGAGACCGAGGACGATAACGACAACAAAAGATACACGGGTGTATGTCATTCTCATGGGAATTCCTTATAAAGTGTATACAATGGGGGAAACTGGCGGACAGCCCGACTGAGGAGGTGCTTTTTCCTTACAACCGTTGGAGGAGAGCGAGTCGATCGTCCAACGGCCTTAGGCTATTCCAAGTCAAAAAGTCGATTGTCAAAATGAGCCACGTAGAGCTTGTTGTTGGAGCTTCATGCAGTGTTCTTCGTCGTCGCAGTGGCGATGCCACGGCTCCTTCTCAGGCAAGACATGAGAACTCCATCACCTGCCCTCTCTCGTGGACTTTTTTCCTTGGAAGAGCCTAACATCAGGTTGTTTCGCCGAGGATTTCACGGGCTTTTTGTGCGAGCGCGACCAGCTCCTTGCGGACTTGGCCGGCGTCGCGCACTTCTTCGGAGAAAGACATACGGATAGTACGGCCTTTTCCTCCGACAACAGCGCGCATCTCAAAGCCAAATCGATCGACGACGTTCATCTCGATATCGGTGATGTCGTCTTCGACTTTCTCGAAGGCTTTGACATATGAGATCATGTTGTGTTTGTGATCTTCGTTCATGTGGGTGATGATGCCATTCGCGTGTTTCCACAAGGGATCGGGGTAGGACGTGTGATACTCTTCACCGGGGACCCAGCTCATGCGACCAAATCCACCGATATAGCGGACGCGATTGACGTGCAATCTGTAAAAGGCAAAGTCCGGAAAGTCGATGTAAAACGCCGACTCTGGGTGGACCTCAATGTACTTTTCTCTGTAGAGCGCGAGGCCATCTTCGACGCGCTTGGCCTCACCGAGGAACGTCGCGCGAGACAGCGCGAGGGCATACCCTTGTCCAAAGCCCTCGGCGATCAACAGCGACACTCTGGGATCTTTACGAATGTTCTTGGTGTGTGCAGCCATACCACTAATAAAGAAGACAAAGTCTCCGTCTTCCAGGGGCAACAACTCGACGATGGAGCCGTAGGGGGTGCCATCTTCGCGGTCGATCGTCGAGAGCACACCTTGGTGGCTTGCGATGGTCAGTGTGCGTGCGTAGTCACCGTGTGTTGGAAGCTCATGACCTTCTCGTGGGTCATACGTCGAGCGGTGGAGTTTTTCGTTGTCGTTGATCTCTTCTTGTTGCGTCATGCTTCGTTCCTTTCTTCTGTGAATGGCTTTGTGGTGTGGTCCGTCAGGTTTGTAGAGGTACGCGTTGCACCTCATGAGAGTAAAGTGGTCGGATAAAAGGACGTTTCTGTTCGTCGTAATGGACCCCAAAGGGGATCTGATAGATCTCTTCGAGCAGCTCTGCTTTGAGCACTTGTCGGGGATGTCCACGCCGTTTGACGCGTCCTTCGTGAAGCAGCAGCATATCATCACAATATTGTGCGGCGAGGTTGAGATCGTGAAGTGCGGCGATGACGAGCGCGCCAGCTTCAGCGAGCGCCTGACACAGCGCGAGGACGGAGACCTGGTGGCGTGGGTCGAGATGGTTTGTCGGCTCATCGAGCAGTAAAATAGGTGTCTGCTGTGCGAGCACGCGGGCGATATCGACGCGACAGGCTTCTCCACCAGACAGCGCGTTGTACATGCGCTCGGAGAATGCTGTGACTTGTGTCGTCTCCATTGCTTCTTTGGGGGTCATCTTTACAAATGAGGTCGTGTCTTGCTTTGCTGCCGTCAGTGGGTGGGCGTAGCGGGCAAACTGTACGACCTCTTCGACGGTAAACGGGAACTGAAGAGCGCTCTTTTGGTGCAAAAAGGCACGTTTTCTCGCGAGCTCTCGTTCCGAATACGCGCTGAGTTTTCGCGATGACAGACATACCTCTCCTTTGGACGGCAGCAGATCACCTGAGAGTAGTCTCAATAAGGTGCTCTTTCCAGAACCGTTTGGGCCGACAAGTCCGACGAACTGACCCAGCTCAAAGCTCTGTTCAACCCCTTGAAGGATCCATCGCGTCGCCTGTTTGTGCCAGCGAAAATGGACGTCTCGAAGCTCAAGCATAGAGCACCTTCCTTTTGTTGCGCATGAGCAACCACGTCAGGAATGGGGCACCGATCAAGGCCGTGACGATCCCGACAGGGAGCTCAGCAGGTGCGACAATGGTCCGCGCGAACAGATCGGAGAGGACGACGAGTAATGCGCCACCAAGCGCTGAAGCGCGTATCAAAAAGCGATGTTCAGCGCTGCCAAACATCCGCAGCAAGTGAGGGACGACGAGCCCAACGAAGCCAATCCCCCCGGCTGCTGCGACTCCTACAGCGACACTGAGTGTGACACCGAGGATCATCTGTCTCTTGAGAGATTCGGTGTTGACGCCCATGTGGTATGCATCTGCTTCACCGAAGGTCATCAAGTTGAGCGGTTGTGCGAGTCTGAGCTGTAAGAAGATACCCAGCCCCCCAAACAGCGCGACTGTGAGGATTGTCCACCATGTCCCTCCTCCGAGTCCACCGAGCATCCAGAAGGTAAGACTGCGTAGCTGTTGATCGTCTGCGAGGAAGGTCAACAGGCCAATCCCAGCGCCCGCGAAGCTGTTGAGCGCGATCCCTGCGAGTAACAACGTCGCGACAAGTACGCGCCCGTCGACTTGAGAGAGACGCCACGCCATCCATGTGACGAGCCATGCGCCTGCAAAGGCAGCCGCTGAGACGCCCCACATCCCAAAGAGCGAGATATGACCAGCGAACACGATCCACATCGCCGCGCCCATCCCGGCCCCGGCGTTGATGCCGAGTAAACCAGGGTCGGCGAGAGGGTTGCGAAAGAGTCCCTGGAGAGATGTCCCTGAGACTGCCAGGACAGCGCCGACAAGCGCTCCTAATAAGACACGTGGAAAGCGAATGTACATCAAGACCGTATATCCTTCGCTCTTGGTCCACAAGATCGAAGGGATCTTCCAAAATGGGATTGAGTACGCGCCTGTCCCCGCCGCCACAAACAACGTGACAAATAACAAACCAGACAACATCCAGAGGATGCTCTGTCTTCGTCCTTGCATGGTCACACTCTCACTACGTCACTTGACGACGTGTGTCCCTTTGGCTTCGTAAATGCCACGAAAAAGCGCGAGCGCAGCTTCCCCACAACGTGGGCCAAATCCACCTAAGAACAGATCATCCATCACGATAAATCGGTTCTTCTTCCCTGCAGGTGTCAAAGACAATCCGGGCATACGTTTGAAGACCTTGAGCCCTCCCATCGAGCGCAGGCCCTTTTTGAACAGCACAATCACGTCGGGACGAAGTGATAACAACGCCTCCGCTGAGACGGGTTTGACACCTCGAAACGTCGCGACATTCTTCGCCCCAGCGAGTGCAATCATCCCACTCACGGGGTTGCCCTTTCCAACGACAAAACGCACACGCGAGCCACGAACATACAAAAACGCGACGCGCGCCTTTTTGCCTTCTCTCTTCTTTTTGAAAGAGGTGAGTGTTTTGAGTGTCTGATTCATCGATGAGATAAGCGCTTCTGCCCTCTTCTCTTTTTTCAGGGCTTGACCAAGTGCGCGCAGCATCTGTTGGCTCGTGGCGACATCTTTGGCTGTCTTTAATAATAATACCCGAATCCCCGCTGCTTTGATCTGTTTGAGTACAAAGTGTGGCTTTACACCTGTTGTACCAATCACCAGAGAAGGTTTGAGGCGTAAGATCCCTTCGGCGTTCAGACGGTGTTGGTAGCCGACTGTTGGGATCTTTTTGACTTGGGCTGGATAGTAGGAGGAGGTATCACGGCCAACGACGTGTTGTCCGACACCGAGGGCAAAGAGAGCCTCAGTGACTGGACCTGTGAGACTGACGATTCGATGAGCTGATGCTGTCTTTGTTGGACTGGCGAAGGCACCACTCGACCACAGCAATATGACGAGTATTCCCCCGACACCCCAGAGTTTTCTCCATTGACGCTTCTGGCTTTTACATCGCATCCCGACACACATAGACCTCTACTCCTTTTGTGTATCTAATACTTAGAGAAGATACACGAATGCAGCTCAATGTCGGCTCTCCCAAACAAAAACGTGGTTTGTTGGAAAAGCTCTATCATGAGAAAAATCCAGGCAAAAGAAGAGGCACCGGGCGCTGATGATGTGTTCTCTCACAGTGCAAGTGCACATAGTGGCCGTAGGACAGAGGAGAAAAGAAGGAAGCTGCTGTACATCACAACGCCTTCCTTGATCTTGCTCTCTACGCCTCCATTACGGCGATATATACAAACGCATACGAGCCAACACGGACCTTTCACATTCTTCTGAGGTTGGAACCGCAAGCTTTACATGAGCGAGCACGCAAATAAAACATGCAAGGACAGTCCTTTTTCTGAGCGAACATGCAACACTGCAGAAAAAAACGCTGCCCACAGAAGAAGATCAGGCTACCAGCAGCCCAAAAACTATCCAGGTCCGGGAATCTCAAAAGACAACAGGATAGTAAACAGACCACACTCTCTTCTTTTACCTGGGCGTCATCGGATGATATCAAAGGATGCAGTGCCCCATTAAGGGCAGGCAGAGGACAAATACAAACTGGAAAAAGGAAACCAGCTCGTGGAGGTGTATCGTCCTTGAGGAATCCCATGGGGTCCTACAAACCAGCCAACATCAACCGATGACTTGTTAAAATAATATGCGACCTTTGGGTACATGTACTCGACTGGCGATCGACTACACCTACACAAAATTCACATATGTATTGCTTTGCTTGAACACAGCAGGGAAAAAAGGACGCAAAAACACATCGGTTTTTTTCCAGGCTGTTGTTTTTTCTGGAGTCAGTGTGATGTACTTCATTTCAAGGAAACTCGATGAAAGGAAGTACATCACACTGATCTCTTCATACTTAGAACACATGAAAGTGTTCAATGCAGATTTATATATAGGAAGTCTACAAACATGTCAAACATCTTTTTGCAAAAAAGAAGTACCGTTGACGCAATCTGCGGATGGGCTGAAGAGTCAATAAAGCTTCACTCTGTACATGAAGGGCACACCTGCCCTCTCTCCTCTACAAATCTGCACAGAAGTGTTCCGTAAAATCCGACCACTGCGAACCTTTGTTCGCACATGAGAAGTTGATGTGGCACTTACTGTGAAGATCCAGTCACGATATCAGAGCATTTGCTCTCACTCTTTTTGATACGTAATTCTTTGTACACAAAGAGAAAACACTTGTTTTCTGCTCAATCAAAGTGATAATGGCACACTTTGTGCTTTACCGCGACAACCACAAACGACTGAAGAACGATTCACTTTTGGAACACATGACGCTTTGATGTGCTTTCCCTTGGTCTCGTGTGGTGTTGTGATTGAATAACATTGGAGAAACGAAATGCGCCCATTCATCCTGGCTACGTTGGTTTTGCTCTCAAGCGCCGTCCTCGTCCTCTTCGTTCTCGAAGGCGCGAAGGACAAGCAAAACGTAAAACCTCTCCTTGAGGTCGGTGGAAAGACCCTGAAAGACGTCGCAGAGACGACGACGAGCCCTATCAAGATCACGACCCTTCAGGAGACCAAATTGGGCAGACAGTTGATCAGCCGCTTTCGTCGTCTCCCCACACATCATCCATCTGTTCGGCGTGTCAGGCGTATTGCCCGACGCCTCGTCAAACACCGAAGCCGCAAAGACATCTTCTATCAGGTCGATGTCATCACCTCTTCTAGCCCCAATGCCCTGGCCTTTCCTGGAGGATTTATCCTCGTCACGACGGGGCTACTTGCCCTGGCGAGTGAAGAAGATGACGACGCAGAGTTGGCCTGGGTACTCGGACATGAGATGATGCACATCGAAAAACGCCACGCGCTCGTACAAATGAGATTGTGGCTGGCCAAAAAAGTGTGGGGGAGACAACCTTTCAATATCACACAAGCTGGTGACGTCATCGAGCATTTACTGCGTTTGACGTACAGCGAGAATATGGAGCTGGAGGCGGACAAAGGTGGGATCGCCCTGATGAAAAAAGCCGACTTCAACCCAAAGCTCGCCCTTCGACTCATCGACAAAATGAACAAATACTTTGGGTACATGAAAAAAGCCACCACGCAACAAAGCCGAAACCCTCTTCTCATCGGTATCACATTGACAAAGCAGACTCTTCACGATTACCTCGCCACACACCCACACTGGCTCACGAGAAAGGAACGTCTCAGCAAACTCCTCCAACGATAAGTGCTCCTCTCGCGAAAAGAACATACGACATGACGTAACGTTCGGACAAAAAAGCCCGAACCTGTAGATGAAATGTTGTTGTAAACCGACTTGATCTTTCCTCCACCTGATAAGGAGAAAGAGATGCAGATCATCCTTTGGCTGATTGCCTCCATATTCCTGGGGATCGTATTCCAAAGCTTTGGATACTTTTTCCTACTTCTCATAGGCGGCGTCGCCGTCACTGTCATCAAAGACAACCTCTCCGCGAGGCTCGTCAAGCTGCAAGACGCGCACGATGAGCTACAGCAGGAAGTTCACAGTATACACCGTGTGCTCGGAGAAACCAGGCGCCTCGCGGACCATCTCAGAGAAGAAGTTGAGCGTCTCAAGCGTCAACAAGGAACACCTTCCGCTACGTCCCATACTGCACCTGTGCGTAGCGCCCCCACGGCGCCTCCTCCTGAACACGACCTGGATGTCGCGCCCGTCGCGCCACCTGTCGGGAGCGCCGTCACACAAGAATCACCCACACAAACACAACAGGCTACATCCAATCAACCGACAGCGTCCCTGGAGACCGCCCCTTCTGAAGCTGATGTCCATACAGAGGAACAAGACTCCTCCTTAGAACCTGCGCAGTCAGAGACAACAACAGCAACAGATCTTTCCCAAGAGACGGAAGAGGCTGCGCCCTCTGTCGATGAACCTGTATCCACTGCCGAAGCAGCACAAAAGGACACAGAGCAGGTGTCAGACAGCTCTGAGCAGACGTCAACAACAGATGATCGGGCGGTTGAAGCCACTCAAACGTCTGGACAAGAAGCCTTGGAACCTGCGATTGATGCTCCTGGAGCTGACGACCTCGTGCCTGTGGACGAGACCTCTGATATCCCCGAAGAAAGCGCCTCCAAGCCCCCCTTCTCATGGGAGGAATTTATTGGGACCAAGCTGCTCAGTTATATAGGGATCGGTATCCTCGTGTTGGGATTGGTCTCTCTTTTGACCTACTCCATTACACTGATGGGTGAGTGGGGACGTGCGCTGATCGGTGCAGGATGTGGTTCAGCTCTTCTCGTCGCCGGGTTCTTCGTCGAACCCAAGATCCGCTATCAGCTCTTTGGCCGGATCTTGATGGGAGGTGGTTGGTCCGTCCTCTACTTTACGGCATATGGTATCCATCACATCAAAGCGATGAAGATCATCGAAGACCCCCTGCTCGGCACGATCATCCTCGCCGCGACGGCCGGTGGTATGTTGGTCCACTCACTGCGCTATCGCTCTGAGTCCACGACCGCCGTTAGCCTGTTGTTGTCCTACATCACGTTGTTTATCACTCCAGTCTCTCTCTATACTCACCTCGCTGGACTCGTTCTTGGCGCGTTGGTCGGCTACTTCGCTTTCCGTTTTCGTTGGATCTTCACCCATCTCGCTGGCGTCGTCCTGTTGTACTCTGGCTACGGTATCTGGTTGTACTTCCAAAGACCGATGAGACCTGCGACACACGGGACAGAGTATATGCTCGCCCAGGTCTTTTTGGGTGTCTTGTGGCTGTTCTTTTTGATACCGGACTTCTCACCACACACCTCCAGGTGGAAGCGCAATCTCGTCCCACTTGTGAGCTTTCTCAACTTGATTGGTGTTGTCTTTGTCAGAAAAATCACACACGTCACCTTTGGTACACAAGGTTCTCCTGCGACGGCATTGTACGCAGGGATCGCGATCATCGTCCTCGCCCTCCTGATGAAGTCCAGAGACCGCATCGAAAACTACCGACTCAATGGAACCATCGGCATCTTATTGTGTATGGTGGGGTTGTGGTGTGTCATCCCTTCGATGGCGTGGATCGCCCTGTCCTGGCTTGGTCTTGCGGTCCTCACGATCATTTATAGTTACCGCGTCTCCGAACGATACTTTCGCTTCTTGGGCGATCTGACTTTGCTCAGTGGGACGATGCTCGCGCTTCATGGGGAGTGGTTTCAAAAGATCGTTCGTATGTCTTACAGTATGGGTTCAGGGGAGTGGTTCTTGCGGGTGCAACAGAGCGCGCTGCCTACGAAAGGGATCGCAGCGGGTTGGGAGACGGGTGTATTTGGCGCGATCGGTGCGTTGTTGCTCTTTGTGAGTGGCGCGTTAACTGCACTTTGGCCGATCCCAGACGATGATAAACCTGCGAGTAACACACGCGAAAATCTTCTCTCTGGACTCTCGGTTGTCTTGATGATGAACGCCCTCTATGTCGTCTTTCCGGATGTCAAAGGTGTGCTCGCGTGGCAGGCGCTCGCGGCGCTGTTGTTCCAATATGGTCTGCTGCGCAAGAAGTTCGCGATCCGCATGTATTCACACTTTGTGCTCTTTTGGAGTGTGTTGTCTGGGAGTGTGCTCTCGTTGCCAAAGACACACATCGCGCTCAGCCTGACTATCGGCGCGTTGTTGCTCTATCTCGATGGCTTCTTGACCTTCCGTACCCACAAAAAAGAACGAGATGAGGTCTCCTACTCTGAACAGGTCTTTGAGCGGGTGTTGATGTACGCTGCGAGCGCATCTTTGATGGTCGCGACGTATCTGGTCTTCAGTCTGTTTACAGCGCTCCTCTCGTGGTTTGGTTTGAGCGCGTTGTTGTTTGCGTATGGTTTTGTGCGCAAAGACGATATTGCACGTCCACTCTCCTATCTCGTGATGCTTCTCGCGACAGTTGTCTCCTTTGCGCTCGTCTCGGTCGGCGAGTACCAGGTGACCTTGCTCGGTAGCTGGAAGGCCAGTCGCTATGTCATCCACCTGCTTGTCGCGGTGGTTCTGTCTTATGGACACACGTTCTTTTTACGGATGGCGCTCGCGGACCAAAAGACAACCGAACAGATCCAGCAAGAGGAGGCGCTGCTCACGACATTTGGAAACGCGGTCTTCTTTGCGATCGGTTGGTACACGCTGCCCAAGATCGCGATTGGTCTGGCGTATGCGCTCTTTGGCGTGCTATGGCTACAGCTGGGGTTCTTCTGGAAGCGTCGATACCTTCGTATTCATGCGGGGATCGCCTTTGTCCTCTCGGGGTTCTGGTTGCTGACTGTGAATATGGGCGCGACAGGTGTCCTTCATGGTGTCGCTCGACGTTTGCTCTCCTCTGTGCCTGTCCTCGCGTTATGGGGATACGCCAGTCAGCTTTGGATGGATCACCACAAAGACGACGAAGAGACCCCCTTTGTCCTCGAACGTATCATGCCTTCGATCCTCTCTTATATGGGCTTTGTCAGTATCCTGGTCTTGTTCTACTACCATGCCTTCATGTCTGGGGTGGGTTGGGGCGTCTTTGGTCTGGTGCTTCTCGCTGCCGCGCCGTACTTCCGCCGCCAACGTTACGCGATGCAGGCGTGGATTGCGTTCGCGATGGCGAGCTTCTCGGTTTGCAACCTCGCGGTCCACAAATCCCTCCCTGTGTGGTCCTACTTCCTCTCCAATCCAGCGCTGTGGCTTGGTCCACTGCTGCTCGTGTTGGCGTATGCGCTGACGAGACGATTTGCGTCCCAATTCGAAGACCTCTTTGCGCAGGGGGCGACGCAGTGGGCGAGCAAGTGGCTTCGTCACATCGACGTGCTCTACGGTTGGATGTTTTGTTTGGTGGCGTTGTTTGTGCTCACGACGATCCTCCATATGCGCGATTATTCGTTGGGATGGGGAGTCGCGGGGTTGGTTCTCGGGAGCTGGGGATTGATCGGGCGGGATCGGAATTTCCGCTGGTTTGCGTTGGGTCTCTTTGGCCTCGCGGTCGGCAAGATCCTGTTTTACGATATCTTCCGCTTCTCGACAGGGCAAAAGATCATCACCTTTATCAGCGTGGGGATCGCGTTGCTCGTCGTCTCCTTCCTCTATAACCGATTCAAAGAGACATTCACCGAGCTACTGCTGAAAGAGTAGTCATCCCGATACTCCCCCACACCTGCAGAAAAACAAGAAACGCTCAGACAGCCCACCTATCAGCAAACAAACACCACTTGCCACTACACATTGATGAGGGAGCGCAACGAAGCTCATGCCCTATCGTTGCGAGAGGAGCCTCGCCTCTCGAAGCGTCCTCTTTGGAGATATGGCGCGAAGCTTTGTTCGCAGGTGTCCCTGCAAGTTCCCGATTGAAAGGCAATGTGTTGGAGTGTGAGAGGAGCGAAGAATAGGTGTTGAATGTGATGAGAGGGGGGAGAGAGCAGATCGGCAGGGTCATGGCACAGAATCTGCTTTGAGGGGTGTTGAAGGCGATGACTTTCACCCAGACGACATCAAGAGATGTTTGTCGAGAGACGCATAGACGTCTCCTACGAAAGGAAAACAACATGAAATCACATGTCAAATATAACTTGCAGTATTTCTACCGACCTGGCGAGACGATGAAGGACGATGAGCTTGCACAGCTCAACCGAGACCTCCGCAGGGTCGCTTCGACGTGCTTTGACAAGCTGCCGGATTATCAGTGTCTCAGCAAAGGACGCGAAGCGCTTCGGGACAAAGCGATCGTGCTCGCGCGCCAACCGGGAGGCCCAATTGAAGCCTTCTCATCGGCGTTATTGCTGCCTGTTGATGATGTCGGTGAGGTCTTACACCTCGGACTGACATGTGTTCACCCTGCGGCACGAGGCAATGGCCTGACCCACCAACTCACCTCCCATCTTTTGAGGAGAATGTTGCTGGGCAATCCACTCAAAGGGCTGTGGATTACGAACGTTGGCTGTGAGCTTAGCAGCTTGGGCAACGTCGCGATCAACTTTGATGAGGTCTTTCCTTCACCATACTCGTCCTCCAAACCGTCGGAGACTCATCTGAAGATCGCCGATACAATTGACAAGTTCTTTCGCGCGCCGATGGCGATCCGAAAAGAAGCCAGCTTTTGTCCACAGACATTCTTGTTTCAAGAGAGTGTCAAAGGCACGATCTTCCAAAAGAGCGAAGAGGACAAGCGATTCCATCACCGTAACCCCTCGATTAACACCTTCTATAAGGAGCTGATGTCCTTTGAGAATGGTGATGAGATCCTCCAAATCGGTTATGTGAGCGCGTTGACATATGCTCGCTACATGTTGCGAAATAGCGAGAAACAGGTCATCACCGCCGCTCTCGACCTGCTCAAACAGCGAGGTGTGCTCAAGATCTAAAGCATGGCCTTACACTCCCCTTCTGCTCAGTCGATATGGACTGGTGGGTTGGACACAGTGTTCCGAAGTGTCCAACCTTCTCCTGCGGCGAGCTTCTCCCAATCCCATATCACCTGTTCCTTTGGCGGGATGTCATTCTCAGCCAAACATCTCTCACGCTCATAACGAAGAAATGCCAGGATGACCTCCTTTTGAGGGATCGTGAAAATAGAAAAGCGCTCTTTCGCATATGCATAGAGTGTTGGGGAATTTCGATCAATCGCGAAGGTGTACATCAAGGACTCAAAGATCCAGTTATTTCGTGCTTTTGAGGGGATGTCTGCCAGCCTATAGCTCATCAAGGCCGGAAGATAATACTGAAGCCCCTTCCCATCGAGATAGGAGAGCGCCCAGGAGCATTCGAGAAAGTGCGCGAGAGGGATCGTCTGCCAGGAACCTTTGTGGTCACGGCTCTGGTCGCACTCTTCGTAATTGTCGGCGGCCTCAGCCTGGTAGAGAGAGAGGTGTCCTGGACCAACAAAAGGTACATCTTGAAAGGCCGCTTCGATCTGTGCGAGTAACGACTCACGTCGCTCCTTATCCTTTGCGTCTTCAGAGAGCGAGAAGCCGACAAACAGGTCGTCTTGTGCCTGCTTTTCGCGCTTCTTCCGATGTCTTTTTTTGAGGGCTCTCTTTTTTCCCATCCCACAACTCCTTTTAGCTCTTTGACATTGTTCGGTATAGAATGGATACACGAGTTTCGCTCGATACGCTCACAAAAGATGGTCTCTACCCTCAAACGATCAGTATGGGGTCTCTTTTGTGCTGAATTTGCGTCGTGTTTTGTGTAGACTGCCAGAGAAAACAACGCGCAAAAGACCAGGGGAATGTGCGCCGTGCCTTGAAATGTTTCCCCTTTGTATCTATCCTACTCACCGTGAATTATTCAACAAAATTGTCTCCCATACG
This sequence comes from Deltaproteobacteria bacterium, assembly GCA_002731275.1. Lineage (GTDB taxonomy): Bacteria > Myxococcota_C > UBA6777 > UBA6777 > UBA6777 > UBA6777. The sequence goes on from PCBK01000082.1 coordinate 60,611, forward strand.
GAAAAGGAAGTATCTTGGTGACGGACCAACATCACACCCCAATGTCTTCGCGCTGGTTCCTTGGAACAATTCTCGTGCTAATTTGCTTGGCTCTATCGGGATGCCCGAGTGAACAATTGGGACAAGAGTCTTCGAAGGAGTGGATCGCACAGACCGACAGCGATACTGAGCTGACAACCGATGCCGCCCAAGAATTCCCTGAAACAGAAGAGCACACACCTGAGAATACGCCAGAACCACAGCCAGAGCCCATACGTGAGCGCCCTCCCTCACTCCCCTTCCCCTCGGCATATGCAAAGCTTACAGGTGGTCATGTCCTCAAAGACGAGAACCCCGATCCCAACATCGTCGAGGTCACCATCGAAGCGAAGAGCTTGACCCACCAACTCACACCCAAACATACATTCGAGATCTATGCTTTTAACGGGATGCTTCCTGGTCCGATCATCGAGACCAAAGTGGGTGACGAGTTGGTCGTACACTTCACCAACCAGCTCAAGGAGCCGACGACGATCCACTGGCATGGTCAACGTGTCCCCGAAGACATGGATGGTGTGTCCCTTGTGAGAAGACCTGTACAGCCAGGTAAGACATTCACATATCGATTTAAAGTGAGTGATGCCGGGACATATTGGTATCATCCCCATGTACACAGTCACGAGCAGGTCGAAAAAGGTCTGTACGGTATGTTGGTCGTACGCGAGAAACAACCCCTTGCCTTCACACGTGAACGAGCGCTGTTGGTAGACGATATCTTACTGACCGAGACTGGTCTTGCGCCGTTCCACCCTGCGAGTGAGCAGGAGAAGGTCAAAGGGCGCATTGGCTCGCACTTTCTGCTCAACGGAAAACCTGCGCCTGCGACCTATCAGGCGAAAACAGGCGAGAGAGAACGTTGGCGGATCGTGAACACAGCCAACGCGAGCGTTTTTCGCTTGGAGATAAAAGGAGGTGCGCAAGTCCGAGTCATCGGTGTCGACAGCGGCTTGCTGGCCAAACCTTTTTCGATTCAATACGAATTGCTGCTCTCCCCAGGGCAACGCTACGATCTAGAGGTTATGTACGAGAAGCCCGGGACTGTCGAGCTCAATACTCTCGTTGCAGAAGGCCCCAAGTACGTCGCTAAGAACTTACTACGTGTGCAGGTCTCAGGCACATCTGTCCCTTCACCGATGGCCTATCCCACCTATCCAGAGATCGCGACGCTCCCAACTCGTAAGGTGACGCGCGAGGAGACACTCGCGTTCGAGCTGCTGCCCTCCCCTGATCCTGGCGGCAATCACTGGAAGATCAATGGTCAGGTCCATCCTGTGAAGCCATTATTTACCTTTAAGACAGGCGATGTCGTCTTGTTCACGCTGCAAAACATGAACAATCCCAACCATCCCTTTCATCTTCATGGACAATTTTTTGAGATCATCTCGCGAAATGGTCTTCCTGTGACTGATGAACCTGGCTTGCGAGATACTGTGTTGGTTAGTATTCAGGAGCGAGTGGTGATCAAGGCATATCTCGATAACCCTGGCCGCTGGATGTTTCATTGCCACAACCTGGAGCACGCTCATTACGGAATGATGGCACACATCAAGATAGAGTGAAGATCCCCTTTCTTTCGGTTTTACAGTGAAAAAGGAGTTGCACATGACATCTACCAAACCATACCATCCACTTGGACTCCCGAAAGGTTCGGTCAGGGCGCTCCTCGCGCTCTCTTGCTTTTACACCGTGATCGTCTTGCTGCTGCAAGATCGACTCGCCGACGTCAAAGTCTTCTGGGAGCTTTGGCTCGCCAACTACGTGATGCTCGGATATTACTTCGCCAACAGACAACACACCCCCCCACCCTCGGAGGGACCACAGCCCGAAGAGGCAGCTGAACAGGAAGCTGCACCACTTAGCCTTCCAAAAGGTAGCGTCAGATGGTTGATTATCCTCGGCTTTGTCGGGACGGCAGGGTATTTTATCTACCAGTGGACAACAGGTGGCCGTTCGCCACTACAACACCGTGCTTTTTTCCCGATGCTCTCACTCGGTGGTTTCTTCCTTGGACGCCTCGTAAACGCCATTACGTCGAACATCCCTACTAAAACCCCCTCTTCTATCTGGAAACTCATCCTCAACGGAAAGGCGATCCTCGGTCTGATCGCCGCGAGCACGCTTCCTATCACGTTGATCTTTGGCATCGAGTTCCCACTCGTCATACAACTACAGCGCTTTAGTCTCGTCTATATCGTGTTCTACTTTGGCTCTCGCTAGAGACAACGCCGCAAAGATCTCCGACAACCACTCCATCACAGCCCGCACCTTTGGCAATCTCTGCTTCGAACGATGCACGACCATCCACAGCTTCTTTGTTGGGATCGCCTCCTCATCCTCAATCCCAAACGCCTCAAACGGAATGTGTACGACACCTTTCAGCTCCCGAGCCACCCCAAGAGGTAACAACGCGATCCCCAAGCCAGCTTCGACAGCCTTCCCAAGCGATTCGAAATCTTCGAGGAGGAGCCGCGGTGTCCGGCCCTCAAAGATCTGCGCCGCCCACATCTGTTCTCGGAGCTGCGATAGTGAACCTGCAAGCCCTAACCACGGGACATCTGGTTGAAATGCAAGCTCCTTCGAGAGAAAGCAACCGTAGCGCTCCGTGTAGATTCTCTTCGCGACCAGCTCTCCCCGCGTGGGTTGTTGGAAACGCAAGGCGATATCAGCCTCTCCTGCCGCCAGGCTGTTCACCCGATTGTCCGCAAGGATACGCAATTGAAGTGATGGATATACAGCGAAAAATGACGCAAAGTGATCAGCCAACACCCAACGAATCAACTCCCCTGTCGTCGTAATGGTGACCTCACCACGTAACTCCACCTCCTCCTCCAAGACAGACTCCGCCACCAAGGATGCGTTGACCATCGGTTGTATAGACGATAATAACGCCTCTCCACGTTGTGTTAAGCAGATCGGCGTCTCCCTCAACAACAACGGTGAGCCTGCCTTCTTCTCCAAACGCATCAGATGCCGACTCACTGTAGACTGACTCACCCCAAGCGCCTGCGCTGCCGCCGTCAGGCTCCCCAAACGTGCGACCACCTCAAACGTGCGAAATAGATCCCATTCCATCGCTCTTTGTCCTATGCAGAAACGGATGACAAGCATCCATATTTACAGATTGTCATCCATTTATGCACGGAGCATACTTTCATCGCAAGCAAAGATCACCACGAATAAAAAAGACATATAGGTAGGAGACAAGATGAGAGTTCGACAGATTCGGAACGCGACGGCCCTTTTGACGATCGCATCACACAACATCCTTATCGATCCGATGTTATGTGATGCTGGCTCCATGCCCGGATTCAAGATGTTTGGAGGTGGGCGTCGCCCCAATCCACTTGTCGAGCTTCCAGAGCAAACGGAAGCGTTATTGTCACAGGTGACAGATGTCTTGATCACACATGAGCACCCCGATCATCTCGACGAGAAGGCCTATGCCTGGATCAAAGAGCGCAACCTCCCTGTGTGGGCGAGCGCGATCGATGTCGCGAGTTTACGGCGCAAAGGACTCGATGCGAAGAATATGCAGAGCGGTGTTTTTGGAATGCAGGTCGAGCAGATCGAAGCGAAACATGGTCGAGGATTACTTGGTTGGTTGATGAGTCCCTCTTCAGGGTTCTATCTCGCCCACCCAGAAGAGCCAAGTGTTTACATCACAGGCGATTCGATCCTTACAGAGACGATTCTCGAAGCGATCGATCGATTGAAGCCTGATCTGCTCATTGTACCAGCCGGATCGGCCAATATGGGGATTGGAGGGAATATCTTGTTCTCCGTCGATGAACTGGTGACGTTGGTCCAACATGCCCCGAAGGATGTGTTGTTCAACCATCTTGAGTCACTCGATCATTGCCCAACGACGAGAGCTGGATTGCGAGAACGCATGCAACGAGAAGGTCTCTCCGAGCGCGTATGGATCCCTGAAGACGGTGAAGAGATCTCTTTCACGATGGAGAAGACGACACCTCACATCGCGCCACAGACGAAGGCGCAGACCAGACCTGGTTTTCAGAAGTGGTTTACTTCGCGTTTCATGGCGGTGTAGGGGAGCAAGGGGGACTTACGCGTCGATGGTGTAGGCTTGTTGGAAGGCGAGGTCTTCTTGTGGTGTGACCTCTTTGGCGAGGACGAAGGGTTGGACGATCACGGACCAGAAGAATTTACGCTCCTCCTCCTCCCACGTTTGGACGTGTTCATCGGAGGGTTTGTAGAGCAGGCCTTCGTTCATCCAGTGTTCGACGATGGGAGAGCGGTCTAACGCGATCGCCACACCAACATCGTCGAGCTCCAGGGGATGTTGGACGACGATCAAAGCACCTCGTTCGTGATGAGGTTTCAACGCATGCCATGTGGCTTCGAGGATCTCTGACTTGAGTTTGGCTTTGATATCTTCCATGAGACGCGGTCCTTTCAGGGCTTGATCACAAACATAAAGCTGCGGCTATGTCCGCCTGCGGCAGGAACATACATCGGACCACCGATGGTTGGCAAGGTCCGGTAGCGCCCTGGCCGCTCGGCTTTCATGCGGTACTTCAGCTTGTAAACCTTCGAAGGTTGGATCAGTCCGGCAAAGATCGCGACGTGTGTGTCCCGGAACTCTTGGTGGCTGACCCACGAGATCGTGGGGGCGCCACTCTTGATCTGGACAGGTTCCAGACCAGCAGGCTTGTTGTCCTTGAACAGCAAGTATTTGAGCTGGTTTTTACTCTTGAACGTGATACGGACTTCGACATCGGAACCAGCTTTGACAGCTTGGCCTGAGCGGATCTTGCGATACTGCGTCTTGCCATTTCGTTCGATGACCCGGAAGAACTCACGCTTGATCGAGAGGATACCACTGCCACCTGCGGGGATACGTGTCTCCAGTGTGCGGTACTGGAGTCTCATGCCGTAGTAGACAGGGCCGTTGCTCAGTGAGCGGATGGTGATGCGTTTTTTGCCCGAACGGAGCATCGCGTCATCCATCATGTAACGAAAGCCGCCACGTTTGGGATCTTGTGGGTTGAGGGTGTACGTTCCGACGACGCGACCATCGACGAGGAGTTGGATCTTACGTTGTCCACGACCTTCTCCAGTCGCGACAGCGAACGAAGACAACGCGAGGATCGCCTGCGCCGTGTCTCGTGTGGACTTCCATCGTCGTCCACGTCGATTGCGAAGCAACCATCGGGCGATACGTGGCCAATCTTTTTTGTAGGCTTTGGCTTTGATCAGGGCACGTAGACCAACAGCCGTCGCTTCGATGCCATCTTCGGACCAGCCACGCATTGTGCCACGACCACCAAAGAAGGCTTCGTCGCCTGCACGAGCGGACTTGAGGCGTGTATGAAGACGCTTGAGCAAGTACTGTGTTGAGGCCTTGTCTCCGTGCTTTTGGAAGGCAAGTGTCAACAACGCGAGTGAGTATGCGTTGAGCTTCTTGATCTTCGCGAGGCTGTGGTCAATCTCAGGCTTGGGCAAGATACCACGTAGACTGAGCGCGTACATCGCGTAGGCATGGAGCGCTGGTTTTTTACGCAGTGACTTGATCTTGCCTTTGAGATATGCCGTACCACGGGAGAGCACGGACTTATCGATCTTGTAGCCTGCGTTCTGTGCGACAGACAGACCAAACAAGACGTACGCTGTCATAAAGTCATTGGTCGAGTCGTATTGCCACCAACCCCATCCACCATCGCTATGTTGGAAGTTGTAGAGGCGTTGCAACCCAGCGTCGATCACTTTGGGCAGCTTCTTGGCCAGCTTGGGCTCTGCCTTGTCCAGCCCTGTCAACGTCTTGGCGACGAGCGCAGCGGGCAGGAAGCGACTCATCGTCTGCTCCACACAACCGTATGGGAATTTAACGAGATAGCCCAGGCTGTCGAAGACAGAGCGTGTCAGAGAGGAGTTGACGTTGAGTTCCAAGTGAGAGGAGCCTTTGGAGAAGACCTTGGGCAGCTTGATCGGCATGGTGCGCTTGCCCTTTTTGAACATCGTCCCTGCGAACGCTTCGTGGCGATCCAAACCAAAGGCGTGGATCTCACGTTTCACCTCGACAGAGTCAGCTGCTTCGGAGGAGGCGATCTCCGCCCACAGCTTGACCTTTCCTGCCTGCAAAGCTTTGACTTCGAAGACAAAGCGCTTATCTGCACCTGCTGCGAGTGTCGCACGGACCTGTTTGCGACCGAGGATTTTGAGCCCTTTGACGCGAAGTTTGACGCGTACACGTTGTTTTTTGCTGCGGTTGTACGCGAGCAGCGCGACCTTCGCTTTGTCACCGACCATAAAGAAGCGTGGCGCGGCGATCTGAAGCATCAACTTCTTGCGCGTTTGTGTTTCTTTTTGCACAGCCGCGACGCGAACGCCTTTGCCGATAACAACCGTTCGAACAGACCATGTCGTCAAGGAGTCGGGCCATGTAAAGCGTGCGGTCGCTTCACCGGCTCTGTTTGTGCGGAGCTTGGCCAGCCAGACCGCTGTCTCGCGAAAATCGGTTCGTTTACGGCTCTTGGCCAACCCGCCTTTGTCTCGCTTTTGTCCTTGCACGGCGACAGGTTTTCGGGCCATATCGTCCGCATCTTTGGAGGAATCACCGAGTCTCCTTTTGGCTCTGGAGCGTCGAAGAGGTGCGGACTTAGCTGGTGCCACAGCCTCTGCTGCCGGAGCGGGGGGTCGTGCACCACCGCCACCACGTGTACCTATCCCACCGACACCAAATGCACTGCCTGTGGCTTTGGCTAGCTTTTCTTTGGTGACTTGGTAATTGAGGCGATATTGGTATCCCTTCATACTCAGCGCGCTCGTCGTCGTGATCGTACTTTTTTTCTGCTGACGATCGTAAAACGCTTTGCGGATGTCTGGGAAGTCGACTTTTCCGATCAGATCGAGACTCTTGTCGTATGCGAACAACAACAGCTCGGAGGACACAGGGCGGCCCTTGTTGTCTGTGACCTTCAGCTTCCAGGTGACCTTCTCACCGGGTTTGTAGGTCTTCTTCAAGTTCACGATCTTCACGTTCAAGAATTTGTCCGTGGGGGGGACGATAATCCGCCGACTCGCGGTGAGCATCTTGCCTTTGAACAGATAAGTCACGGTCACCCAGGCGTTAGGTGTGTATGTGCGTAAAACAGGCAACGTCGTGACTGTCGAGCGACCTTTTGGCGTGACCATCGAGGACCAAAAGAGCCCCTCCCCTTCCACTGTGACGAGGAAAGCCTTGGGCACTTTGGGGGTGTTGATCAGGATACTCGCGCGCTCACCGATCTTGTAGAGGTCTTTGTCTGCGACGACTTCGAGTTGTTTATATGGATAGTCTGTGTGTTTGAGCTTGTCAGAGCCAAGCCAAACTGTCGTCGACGTCTGGATGGTCTTACCGTTGGAGAGCTTTCCGACAAAGACGAGGCGGAAGTACCCGAGATAATCGGCGACAAACTTGATCACGCCGCGGCCGTTTGCGTCCGTCGAGGCGTTCATCTTTTGTTCGGCGATATCTTGGGGTTTGCCTTTCTTGGATCCTTTGATGATGTAGAGCTGTCCTTTGACAGGGACACCTTTTCCATCGGGTCGCAAGGTGCGAAGGAGCACTTTGACCTTTTCGCCGGGCAGGACGATCTCTTTGGTCGTTCTCATGTATGCGAGCGCAGGGGTATGTCCGACGACTGTCGAACCTGTGCCGGGGATCATACGACGTGAAGAGTCCGTGACTTCGACCTTAAGATGGTACTTAAAGTAGCCATACTTGCCACTCTTGAGCAGTGGTGTCTTGGTGCTGATCTTCAACACGCCGTTCTTGTCGAGTCTGCCTGTTCCTTTCGCGAGAGGTTTGGACAGCTCGATATATTGAAGGTACTGTTTGCGGTAACGTTCATAGTAGCGTTTGTAGTAAGAGCGGTTGGGATACCGTTGCATGTAGCCGCGATATCGTTTCATCAAGCGCTTGTAGTACTTCATCCAGTAGCGCTTGTTGCCGGAGCGATAGCGATATCGGTAGTAGCGACGATACCAGTATGGGCGCTGGACTTGCTTCTTGAAGTACCACGCAAAGGGTCTTGGGAAGGAGAATTCGGGGTACGTTGCTTCGCGCTCAAGTTTCCACTTGACCTTCCCAAATTTGACGGCGCCTCCGAAGGTGTACTGTGCGGAGACTTTCCACTTGAGGGTGTCGCCGTGGCGGAAAATGCCGGGCTGAAGGGCTGCGCTGACGACAAACTTAGGACGTCGGTACTCTTCTACACGAAAATGTTTGTAAAAAGTACGTTGTGCGTATGTTCGTTTTTTGTAGAGGACTTCGACGAGAGCGGTATATTTTCCGAGAGGCGCGCTTTTTGGGATCGAGAAGTCACCAGCAAATGTACCGAGGGCATCGAGTGTGAAGACCTTTTTAAAGAGCTTCTTCCCTTTGGGGGTTTGGACACGTACACGGACACGTTGTTTACGCACATCTTGCCACTTGTGGAACTGTTGGCGGTGATAGATCCCCTTGAAAAAGACCTGCTGACCGGGACGATACGCGCCACGATCTGTGCTCCAGAACAGCTTGTGTTGCAATCGACGGTAGGCGTACCAGCTGCGGTAGTACCATCGATAGTGACCGTAGTAGCGGTAGCGATTGTAGTTACGACCTGTTTGGGCGTAGCTGCACTCTTTGCCACGACATCCCATCAACTGCACGATACGGCTTTGCTTTTCCTTCTTAAAGGTGTAGCGGAAGATCCCTTCTTTGTCAGCTTTTCCAGTCACGATGCGTTTGGTCTTGTAGAAGTAGCGATTGTTGACTTTGTAACTCTTGCGACCGAGGCCAAGGATGACCTTCGCGTGGGGGACGGGTTGGTTGTTACGTGAGTCGACAACTGCGACGATCAAACGCTTGCGTGCTTGCTTGACGATCATCTGGTGGTGGGTGATAAAAACGGGGACGCGGACTTTTGAGCGTCGTTTGTACTTGTTTTTACCTTCGATCTCGAGGATGTATGCGCCGGGAGCGATGGACAATGAGACCTCTTTGTTGATCTGTTGGCTTCTGTTCTCCCAGGTGATCTTTTGCTTGGCAGGTAGCTTGACCACACGACGCAAGACGATGTTGGACTTATCGAGTTTGACGTTGGACAGATCGAACAAGTTGTGTTTGGCTGCGAAGACAGAGGCTATGCTCGACTTATACAGACGCAGAGTCGCCTTGCGGATTCGCATAAATGTAAAGGACAACTTGTGCTGTTTTTTGGGTTCGATACGCATGGGGAACATAGGGCGAATCATAGGCTGAATCGCGGCTTCAAGTGCAGAAGCGCACCGTTTGCCCCAGTATGTCTTGGGATATCGTGCGCCAGCGCGAAGGTAACGGAGTCCTTTGTCGAAGGTCTTGGCTTTGCGAATGACTTCCTGACCAAGAAGATATGTCGCATGTGCCCATGCTGGCGTCCCGCGGTACTTTTTGAACACCTTCTTGTAGATTTTGCGTCGACGTGCGCTGGGGTCTGTGGGCATCCCTACGCCGCGGTAGTGGTATACGATGGATTGTCCAGCGTACAACAGCGCCTCTGCGCGGATCTTTTTGGGATAGCGACCTCGCCAGATCTGTCTCGCCTGTGCATAAGCGGTCCCGTACTCGCGGATCTTTGTGTGGAACTTCATCTCGATCATCTCGTACTCACCCATCCATTGTGAGTGAGGACCGACACCTGCTTTGCTCAGCTCCTTTCGCATCTGTTCGAGGCTCTTGCGAAAGGCATCCCGACGTTTGCGGTAGTAGCTGCTGTTGTAGTAGTAAACGTACCTCACTCGATAGGAGAGCATGAAGAGTTTGGCCTCAAGCTTCTCTTTGCGTGTGGGCTTGGACATCAAGGTTTTTTGGTAAAAGCGTTGGGCGTAGTATGTGTAGGAGCGTTGACTGCGGAAGCAGCGCGCGAGCGCCAAAAAGTAACGTTTGTTGTCTTTTTTGTTGCGACTTCCTGTCAGAGAATACGAAAGATTGCGGGCTTTGTAACATTCAAACTGTTTGATGTGTTTCCAAAAAGCTTTGCGCTTTTCGGCTTTCTTGTTTTTCGCGTAGACGGCGGCCGTAAAGAAACCACCGCTCATACACAACAGAAGCAACAACTTGAGTATCCACCTCAGTCTCTTGCCTCCACGTCTTTTGGTACCTTGCATCAAAGAACTCCTTTGCTTGAAGATCAACACCTACCCCTTCCAGAGGGTCGCAGGCGCGACAAAAAGGGGCACGAATTCGTGCGTATTCACATTGAACGTAGCAAACCAAAAAGTGATCTTTTTTTGGATGGACTTGGAGTGTAACCGAAAAAGATCCCCAACCCAAACACCGACCTCTCCCCGATCTTCTCTTGACTTTCTCAATGGAGCTTCTTATCTCTTCAAAAAGCAAAAGAAAAATAGATGCGTGCAACGTTTTCTGTGGATGCTGTCTCCTAGAGAGTGTACCCGCCACAAAGTCAATGTCGCGAATCAAGAGGTCACTCACAGATGGCCTGAGAGGATAGAGTCATGAGTAAGAAGTCAGGTAAAAACAGCAAAAGTAAAAAAGGCACCAACAAACCACGCAAAAACTCCATGCCAGCCTCCAAGCGCATGGCGAGCAAAAAAGCCAAGGTCGACTCTGGTCCCGTGCTGACCATTCAAAGTTCTGCACACTTCGAACAAAAAGTCCTTCAATCGGATAAACCATATGTCGTCGATTTTTGGGCTGAGTGGTGTGGACCTTGTAAAGCGATGGCACCTGTCTTCAAGCAAATGGCCGAACAACACGGCGAAGAGATCGGCTTCGCGAAGGTCGACACCGAGCGCCTCCCCAAACTCGCAGAGCGTATGAACATTCGCTCATTGCCGACACTGATCGCCTTTCATGAGGGCGAAGTTGTCGACGTGAAGATCGGCTTCCTCAGCCCACGTATCATCGAGAAGTGGGTCCTCAAGCTCAAAAAACGCAACACCAAAGCCCCCGCGCCCACAGCCGATGCGTCTTCCGATGAGGTCGCGGCTCCAACTGCAAGCAACCCTGGCCTGCTCGGTAAAGTCAAAGGCTGGTTTGGCGCTGCATAATTCTGCTCTTCAAAGAAACCACCCCCACCCAAAAACCAAACAACTCCTATTCTTCCTGACCTAGCGGATCTGGTAGCTCACCGTGCCCTTCAGGGTGGACGATGTCGTGTACTGAAGGTTCCAGATGTGTGGTGATATGCACCTCATGCTTGGGGAACAACGACATGATATGGGATTCGACCTGACATGCCCTTGTATGAGCTTCGTACAACGAGAAGCCTGGAGCAAAGAGGAGATGGACTTCGATCCACAGGTGTTGTTGAACATCGCGCACACGTAACTCGTGAAAATCGACGATGATCTGCTGTGTCACTTGTTCCTGAAATGCCCCCACAATCCTCTCCGAAAGCTCCGTATCAATCTGTTCCATGAGACCAAAAAAGGCCGAGCGCATCAAAGAGAACGCGCTTGAGATGATATGAAGAGCTGCGAGGATCGCGACGACCGGATCAAGCCACGCGATCCCTGTTCCCCACACGATCGCCACCCCGACCAACACAGCCAGACTGGTCCACATATCTGTCAGGACGTGCTTTCCGTTGGCCTGTAGGATCAACGATTGGTGCTTTTTACCTTCTCTGAGTAGGTGCATCCCCAAAAAGAGGTTGATCCCTCCTAAGATCGCGATCAACAACAACCCCAGATCGAGTCGGTGCAGTTTGGGACCTATGATCAGCGCCTCAACGGCCTTGTAGATGATCGAGAGCGCCGCGACAAAGATCAGCGCACCCTCGAAACCTGCGGAAAAATAAGAGATCTTGAAGTGACCGTGAGGGTATTTTTTGGACGGCGGTAGGGAGGCAAACCACGCACTCCAGGCCGCCAACCCTGTCGCGATGATATGAATGATCGACTCCATCGCGTCCGACAAGATCGCCGCGCTGCCTGTCAGAAGATATGCACCCACCTTCCCCACCAACATCGCGACCGAGACCGCGAGACTCCAACGCATCGCGTTGCGCACCGCACGATAAGTTGGGTCTATATCACTCACACTTGCGCTCGATTCTGTCATGCAATGCACTTCCTCAGGCGCTTCAGGTCTTTTCTCATTAGGGGCACTCATCGAAATTTAACCTTTCGTTTTGCTGAGGCGTGGATACCCCCTTCTTCAGAGGGGGGAGGAAACGCCCATTCGATTTTTGTAACTGTATCCGTCTA
>PCBK01000083.1 GCA_002731275.1 Deltaproteobacteria bacterium
GTTCGTCAAAGTAAGTCTTGTGGCTGAAACAGGAAGCCGAGGCTCTGATTCTCAGATGCCCTCGGAAGCTCGCTCCTTTAGGGGCGAGTAAGTTCACCTTCAGGGACAACATATCTTGGCGGCTGATGTGCTCAATCGTCCCAAGGACTTCATGGCAGTGCGTCGTCTCATCAACCAGCAGGCTGTGGTTGATTGTGAACGGCTTGCAGATGAGACAATTCCACTCCGCGAAGTCGCGTGAACCGAATCTTGAGCGACTCCCCTCGTTTTTGTCTATGTGTTAAGTCACTTCGTCACTTGTGGGTAGATTCACATCGTATTGCTTGGCAACTGCACGAAGTGGACCGGGATGTCCGTATACTTTGGACAACATCAAGGCACCTTCGACCGCAGACAAGAGCGCTGTGGCTTCTTGCTCTTCCATTCCCAGATGTTCCTGAATAAGACGTTCCCACTCCCGAAAGATCTCTTGTGCGACTGTCTGGAGTTCTTCGTTGGGGGCTTCGAGGGCGATTGTCGCTGTCGGGCAACCAAGTTCGAGCTGATGGGAGAGTAAGTGCTCCTGGAAAGCTGCGAAGATGATGTGGATTTTCTCTTGCCTGGTCAGGCCTTGTGTGAATTGTGCAGCCAACATCGTCTGAAGATGTGTCGCGCTGCTCTTCATGGCTTCGACTGCGAGCTGGACTTTCCCGTTTGGGTAATGGAAGTAGAAGGAACCTCTTGGCGCACCACTTTCACGCAAAATCTCTTGTACACCCGTTGCGCTGTAGCCTTTTTTGGCAAAGAGTTGCTCTGCTGTGTCCAGTAACTTCTGGCGTGTTTGTCCTCCTGTGTTCTTACCTTGCGCCATCTTGCTCTTCTCCTTTTTATCCTTTTAACCCCAAAGCACTTTGGGGATTTCTGTCAACAACGCCCATACCCGACTCGCACGAGGTCCAAGTGATTGACCTGTTTGTGCGATAGATGCGATATGTCGCTTATACCAGAATGTCTGCAACATATTGTCGAGTGTTTTGATCCCCAAACGATCTCGTGCTTGAAGAGCGACGGTTTCTCTGCTCTCCAACAGACGTTTGGGCAAGTCAGGTTCGACGATCATAGGTCTCGCGATCCCAATCAAATCACATTCTCCGTCACGAATGCAATCATCCATAAACGAAGACGAGCGAAAACCGCCCGTTACGATCAGTGTGACAGATGAAACTGCGCGAACCCGCTCTGCAAAGGAGAGAAAATAGGCCTCACGCTTTTGGGTCGATTCACTCCCCATCATTGCTGGCGATTCGTAGTTACCACCTGAGATCTCCAAAAAGTCGATCTCGCGCTCTGACAACCACTCGATCACCTGCAAAGAGTCGTCTTCACCAAATCCACCCCTTTGAAAGTCCGCAGAGTTCAGCTTCACACCAACGAGGAATGTCTCGGAGACCGCATCTTTTACGCGATCAACGATTTGAAGCAACAATGAGGCTCTGTTTTCCAGAGGACCTCCCCACCTGTCCTCTCGGAGGTTGAGCAGTGGGGAGAGGAATTGACTCAGCAAGTACCCATGTGCTGCGTGGATCTCAACGCCTGCAAAACCTGCCTTCTCCAAGAAGACTGCGCTCTCGACGAAATCATCGATCACTTGCTCTAGCTCATCTTCTGTCGCAGCTCTTGGTGCCTGGAAAATGCTGCCGTATCCTTCGAGCGGGACCGCTGACGGAGCGATTGGCTGAAACCCCGTGTGTGCCATCGCCTGACGCCCAGCGTGGTTGATCTGCACGATGCCCTTCGCTCCGTGTGCTTGTATCCTCTTTGCCAACTCCGACTGTTCTGCTAATCCCTGATCATCCCGAAAAATGACGAGATTCCCATTGCGAGATTTTCCCTCCTGCGAGACAAACATGTTCCCTGTTAAGATCATACCTACCCCTGACGCCCCCCATGTGTCGTAAAGAGAGAGCATTCCTTTTGTCATCCTCCCGTCCTTTTCGGCAAGAAGTTCCTCTGTCGAGGCTTTTACCAAGCGATTGTTCGTGCTGACGCCTGTGCTCCATGTGTACACAGAGTCCAAGGATTCGGCTTTGTCTTTCACTTTTTCAGGTTTGATCATGTTCATCTTTTCTCTCCTTTGTGTGGATGATTTGCTTGTGTATATAGACCGATCGTCATATATAGACCGATCGTCATAATAACGATGTATTTTGGAATGTCAACAAGATCAAGAAAGGTTGAAAGTCGATTCAACGATCAGAGAAATTTCTAGGAAGATGGAGAGGTGTGTGTGTGTGGGAAAAAGGATGTGATTGTTTTGATTTCACTTTTGGATGAAGTTGTTGTTGGTTTATCTTTTGCATTATGTGGTGGTGTCACTTTCGTCGCTTGTGACATGTGGTATGGTTGCTGACGAAGATAAGTGGTGAGTCTTTTGAAACAAACATTTTCAATTTGGAGCTAGAAAAATGATGAAACGTTTGGCTTTGTCTATGCTTATGTGTTTAACTTTGCTGTCTTTTGGGACTCAGGCGCGAGCTGAATCTGAGATGTACAAGTTTTGCAAACACGACATCAACACATCCAAAGAGATCAAGGCGATGATTGGTTCGATCACGATGGGGACGATCTTGATCAAGGGTGTGCTCGCGACGGCTGCGAATGTCATCATCATCAATAGAGTCAACAAGGAGACGTTGAAGATCGTAGGGGACACCGCAGAACTTGGAGACAAGATCTTTCCAGTGTTTGCGCCCTCCACGAGAGCCTTTTTCAAGGCTTTTATTCCCACGATCAAGGCAGCAGAAGGACAGCTTAGTCGGAGTGATGGATACTTTAAGAAACTCTTCATTGGGCGATTGAACCAAGATGGTTTGACCGCTGGCAATTCGGCATACGCATCACATCCTGTCGTGACTTTCTACAAACACTCCCTGAAGTTCTTCAAATACTGGGACTTTGTAGCTGGTTCCATCATTGCGTATCAGGTCGCCGCAAAGATCACCTGCGCAGAGGTGAAAAAAGCACACCAACAGTGTATGAACAAAGCCAAAAACAAGAGCAAGTGCGACATCAGCTTCAACGATCTCCCCGAAACAGATGCTGATATGTCTGTTGAAAGGAGTTCTTGCAGTGCAAATGATGCGGCGGCAAAATACACCGCTTTGATGACCCGCCTGGCTCCGACTGTTCGCAAAATGCGTGCGGCAAACAAAAAAATCCTCAAGGCTTTGAAACCCTTAAAGGCGATGGTCTCAAAAGCTAGCGCTGCGCTCAGTCCCCTGAGAGGCACACTCAGTGGAGTCGATAAGGCTATGAAAGTGTTGAAGAAAGGTTTATCCCCATTCAAAGTGTTCTCGACTGCCGTGAAAAAAGCCATGAACAAGAAGATCTGTATCAAGTTCAAAATCAAGATTGGAAAGATCAAGAAACAAAGTAAGAAGTGTTCACGCCCCAAAAATCTCGTCAAGACCATCAAAAAGTATACACAAGCAGCACAAAAGGCGTTCAAAGTGGCGACACAAAAAATCATCGATCCCATCATCAATAGAGTCAAAAGAAAGGTGATGAAGATCCCTGGCCTCAGTAAAATGAAGAGCTCACTGTCCAAACTCGCGAGCAAGATGAATATCAACAAAAAACTCAACAGTGTGAGCAAAGTTCTCGCGAGTGTCCCTGGTAAGACTTTTGTGACACAGCTTCGAAGCGCCACAACACAAATCAAATCCCTCAACACCCAAATGTCTCGCTAATGATGTTGATGTGGCCGACAAGGCCGTCGATAGAAAAAGCGTACATTTGATTCACGAGCTTCAAAAAAGAAGCTGGCAACCTGACTCCCCTCAAAAATCTCCACTTGCCCCCTTTTTCCTACTCGTCAAGACCAAAGGAAAACCATTTGTCGGGGCTGGCAAAGCCTTTGCTTTTGATATCGATCGTCGCTTGTTCTTGGACTGAACCGATCACCTTGGCTTCGACACCATGCTCTTTGGCGATGTCCAAGACGACGTCAGGTTCGGGTGTCACAAGGGCCATCCCCTGCCCCATGTTCCACGTCCGGTATGCTTCTTTGTCTGCGATACCAGCATGCTCCTGGCAGTACAACATCAGCGGTGAAGGCGTAAACAAATCGTCCAATCGAGCGCCGTAGCCGGACTTTTTCAGCGCGCGTCCCAACTTTCCTGGAACACCACCTCCTGTGATGTGTGCTGCCGCATGGACTTTTGCGCGCGCTCCCTTCTCAAAGCCTCCGACCATATCGACAACAGTGCGACTGTAAATCCTCGAAGGCCACAACGCCCACTCGCCCATTGTCTTTCCTTCGAAGGGCAGTGTATGCCAGACATCACCGTGTAGATCTGACATGGCCTTTCTCAACAAAGACAATCCATTTGAACGAAAACCTTCTTCTCTCAAGCCGACGATCGTATCTCCAGGACGGACATCTTCCCCTGTCAATATGTGTTCACGTTTTGCAAACCACACGACGGCTGCACCCCAATTGCAGCAAAAATCCCCAACACCTCCAACACGAAGGCCCAATTCGGCGACCTCACCATTCACAACTGCGACACCTGCGTCTGCTGCAGCCTTGACATACCCATCCGCCAATTGACGAATGACATCGATATGGTCGCGTTGATCATCACCGAGTGTGTTGAGGTCCAAGATCGAGCCGATCAAAACAGGTTCGGCTCCACGGATGACAGCGTCATCACACACCATCGCGAACAGATCAAACGCCATTGTCGAATGGTCACCGACACGCTCTGCGATCTCAACCTTGGTGCCGATCCCATCGAAGCCGATGTTCATCAGTGTCCCCTTCGGTAGGTTGGAGACGTCGATGGCACGCAGACCACTAAAGTCATCAAAAGGCACGATCACTTCACCGAGCAGACCAGCGCGGTTCTTCCAGGTCTCACGTGCAGCCTCATACATGATCTCGGAAGCCTTGTCCCCTAATGAGAGATGAACACCTGCATCTTGATATGTCGTCATCGGATAAAACC
The DNA here is from genome assembly GCA_002731275.1 of Deltaproteobacteria bacterium. Classification (GTDB taxonomy): domain Bacteria; phylum Myxococcota_C; class UBA6777; order UBA6777; family UBA6777; genus UBA6777. Next base: position 4,989 of record PCBK01000083.1, read on the forward strand.
TTTCACTGCAACATGGTTGGGTGTGTGAGAAAAGAAGAATCAACTCATAGCGCTCAAAGAGCGCAAGACAAACGATGCGTGAGCATCGTGGGGTCTGGGGTGAAAACCCCAGGCGGGGGTGGGTGGCAAACCCACTATGCCAAGCGGAGCGCGGCAGTAAAGTAAGGGCAAGTGGCAACTTGCCCCAAAAGAGCGACAGCAAGGGCAAGTGGCAACTTGCCCCAAAAGAGTGGCAACTTGCCCCAAAAGAACGACAGTAAGGGCAAGTGGCAACTTGCCCCAAAAGAACGACAGTAAGGGCAAGTGGCAACTTGCCCCAATACAGGCAACTTGCCCTGCTCTCTGAGAGTGGCGACTCTCGCACGGTAAAAAACGTACTACACCAGGATACCTAACGGAGCCAATGCGTCGAGAATCTCGGTGTGTGGTTTCTCAGTCGTGGGGACAGCCTTGCCTGTGATCTTCTCGGCGATGTTGGTGTATCGCTTTGATACGTCCAACAACACCTCTTGCGGAAGCTGCGTATTTGCGGCGAGTTCTTTGCGCTCACTCATACGGTTTGCGTTGAGCAAGATCTCGTTGTCAAAGGCCGACAACAAAAATTGGCGAAAGCTCTCTTTGCAGTAGTCGACGATACGACCTTCTTTGTATGCCTCTGCATCCCAAAAGCGCGAAGAGTCAGGTGTCCCTACCTCGTCCATGTACACCAACTCATCTTCACCGTGGACATTCTTGGCGTACCCAAACTCGAACTTGGTGTCGACAAAGATCTGTCCGACCTTTTCGAGCTGTGAACCGATCAGTTGGACACCTTCGAGCAACATCCGTTGTGATTGTTCAAGGTCATCGAGAGACTTGAGGCCAAAGGCCGTCGCATTCTCTCTGATCTGCTCGATAGAGACGGGTGTGTCTTCTTCTTCTGGGACGCCTGGGATGCCGAAGAGCATGCCCTTTGTCGAAGGTGTGAGCAAAGTCTCTGGTAACGGTTGGTTGGTTTGAAGCCCTTCTGGGAGCGCGATCCCACAGAATGTACGCTGACCCTTTGTGTAGGCGCGGGCCATGCTACCTGCGAGATAGTTGCGCGCGATGGCTTCAAAGTAGAGTGGTTGTGTTCGTTGGACGATCCACACGAGAGGATGAGGTTCTTCGAGGACGTGGTGTCTCGCGATCCCTGCCTGCTCGAATTGAGAGAACCAATGCATCGAGATCGCGTTGAGCGCTGCACCCTTTTGAGGTACACCGTCCATCCCACCTTCTGCCCTCCAGTTAAAGTCAAAGGCAGAGATGCGATCTGAGATCACCATAACACCGAGCTGAGAATCAAATGAGACGGGATAATCACGAGAGGTGATCAAACGTCGACTGTCCTCTTTCGTCAGCCAATATAACGAACGGACCTTGCCATCGTGAACATCTCCCTCGTGGATGATGGGGAGCTGCGATGTGTTTGTGAGCACATCCATGATGACCTCCTAGAAGTGACCAAAGCAACGTTCAAGTGTCGCAGGCATCGCAATATCAAAGGAATTTGCAGCGTCGATGACCAGACCATCTCTAACCGAACCATAAGGCTGTAAGATCGCTGAGACGCCTACACGGCCGAGACGTTCAACAGAGTCAGGGAAGGGGAAGAAGGCATCAGAGGCGCAGGATGCTCCCTCAAAGGGGTTCTCTGGAAGCTGTTCATGTCCGGTGATGCCAAAGAGCGGATCGTATTCAATGCCTTCACGGTCAAAGGCTTTTTGATATCCCTTGATGATCGCTTGCTCGATGGCGCCGACACGTTCGACCTGTCCTGAACCATTGACCACGAGCGCACCATTTTTGACGACGACGACACCGTTACTTCGTGCGCCGGCGATGTTGAGATACCATGCTGTGAGCAGGTCGGACATCTCTTGCGCTGTGGGATCGCGTTGGATGGTGTGTTGATTGCCGTGTTTGTCGATCTTCATGGGGTCGAGGACGAGGTCTTCTGCGCTGCGGACGGAGCTGAGGTAGAGCTCTTGAAGTGCAAGTCGACCTGAGGGCATCTCCTTGATCGACCACAATCCATGTGTGTCATCACCCTTGAATTTGGGCAGCGTATCGAGACGGGAGAAGGTCGACAGGCGGACATTTTTGGAGCCCTCTTGGAGCTTCTCGATTTGTCCCTCTTCGTAGTCTGGTGCTGCGACGACATCGACGATATGGCGGGGGTATAGTTCGAGAATTGCCTCTGTCGTGTCAGCGTCGAGAGGACGGTTGAGCACGACGGTTCCGCCAAAGTTACTGCGTCGATCAGCGTCACGGGCGAGACGATAGATCTCCGCGAGTGATTGGTCGACGTGATTTTGTTTGGCGAAGCCGGAGATGATGTTGTGTTTCATAATGGCGACGGCGGGGACCTCGAAGAACTTGAGGTTATCCATCGCGCGGGTGATATCCATCAGGTTGGTGAGGGAGAGACCACCTTTTCCGCGACCGTCTTTTCGGACCGATTGGATGTCCGTCCATTCAGCGATTTGACGTGCTCTCTTTCCCTCGATCTCATCGAGGATGTAGAGCGCGGCCTGCTGATTGGGGTTCTCACCGTATTTCAGGTCGGCCTCTTTTTGGAGTGTGATGGTGAGTTGATCAGGGAATTCGCCTTCATTTCTTTGCCGATATACACGCTTAAATTGGGAGATATCTGTGCCTCTAGACATGCTCAACGCTCCATCAAATGGGGTGATGTGATTGTGACGAGAAGGTTATGACTCGTTTTCGAGTTCATAACGATTGATGATATGAGAGGTCACACGCCGGGAGTGGATGCCGAGGAACATCACGGCGACGCTGACGCGAAAATCTTTGCCCGGTGATACGATCCCAGGACCGGGTTTTTTGGGCCCGAGCGCGTGGTACAATTGTCCCGCGATCTCTTCGGGCGTGTCGCCCTTGAGTTCTTCTTCGAAGGGTTCGCCACCAAAGGGTTGGATGGCTTCGCCTGAGGCTGCATTGGTCCCTTCGTAGGTGGAGATCAGGCGGGCTTTCCCTGGATGTAAAGGGAAGGAGTAAAAGGAACGCGCGGTTTTTCCGTGGTCTTCTTTGCAGATGACCATCGCTCCTTCGTCATCGGAGATGATGCCGCCGATACGTGGAGTGAAGTTGGGCGCATCCGGTTCAAAGGTCGTCAAGTCGAGAAATTGCCCATCCTCGTGGCCTTCGATCCACGTCGGTTGAGAGAGCGCTTCGACGAGGATGTCGAGAGGTTTTGCGCGTGTGTTGCCTTCGTAGTTGGATTCAACGGCATCAAAGAGCAGATCCGTCTGCGCGCTGTTGCTGACGATAATTGATTGATTGAAGTGGAATGCGCAGGCGTAGAGCAGGAGATCGGGGTTGCCTCTCATGAGGAGATCAGGGTCTGTGACGCCTGTGACGAGGCTGTTCTCTTCGTCAAATTCGAGAACTCGGGCTTGGCTGGAGGGACTACGTCCGGTGATCGCGTAGCCGATCACGTTGTGTTCACCACTGACGTCACGTCCAAACATGATGACACGGCCGGGATATTCACGAGTTGCGAGCGTTGAGAATGGGGCTTTCATTTTTTGATCCTCTCTTGGATAGTTGGATAGCACAAGGCTGGATTGTACTACCAAATGCACATGACAATGCAAAAAACTTCACAACGCCCTTCACGAAGGCAAGAGCGACATAGCGCGAGTGCAGATCTTTGTCAAGCCGTTCCGAAACCTTCTCAGCGGTATTGCATCAAAACGCACATAGGCGGAGGCCGCGAGACGCTTGAAACGGAAAGAACGTCTTCAAAACAAAGAAGATACAACTTTGGTGTTGACAACAAAAGAGCGCTCGTGCTAATTGCCTCCGCCAAGCAGAGAAGCCATCAACAACGTCAGCCTGTCTTGGGCTGCCATTGTGGAAGGGCGTGGACTTGGAAAGACCATGTTGAGCCATCATCGCACACAAAATATGCCTTATGTTCCAAGATGCTATCAAAAGGTGACGTGCGTCGCTCCGTGCCTATACCAAACCCACGCATATAGAGAAAAGGTGTCGTTTGCAAGGACACCTTCGACCCCCATACCGCGGAAATCACCATGGATTTCCCGTCCAACATAGAATGACATGTCGAAAGGCGCCCTCACGGCGCCTTTTTTTTGTATATATGACCCATATTTGCATCCCGCACGAGGGCGATTGATATGAAAGAGAACGTGTCCACATCTATCCCACTGCATGGAGAAATCCACTTCAACCATCCGACGTTGTTGGACCCCTCGCCTGCGCTCTGCATGGAGACTGCTCCCCCTTCTGCGCAGCTCCTTACGCCAAAACGCGTCCTCGTCATGGGCTCTGGCAGTGGTAGCAATTTCGAAGCGCTCGTTCACGCTCTGCGTCCTTGGGGGATCCAGTTTGTCGGGCTCTTCTGTGATCGGTATGGTACCAAGATCACCGAACGCGCCAAACGTCTCGATATCCCCATCACACAACCCCCTCCTCGCTCCAAAAAAGGACCGCTCAACGAAGCTGTCACTGCCTTCCTACAACAACCCTTTGATCTACTCGTTCTCGCCGGCTATATGCGCATCCTCCCCGAACACATCGTCGCCCCATATGAAGGCAAGATCGTCAATATTCATCCTTCACTGTTACCTGACTTTCCCGGACTCAACGCCATTCAACAGGCTGTCGATGCTGGCGCGCACATCACCGGTATCACCGTCCACCTCGTCAACGAGAAGGTCGATGACGGTGAGATCCTCTCACAAGCGCGCCTGCCTATCCTCTCTGGAGAACCTATCGAAGATCTCGAAGCGCGCGTTCACGCACTCGAACACAAGCTCTATCCACAGACTGTGCTTCGGTATTTGGCTCGAACGTGACAATCATGTGAACTCTTTGTCAGCTCAAACTTTGTACCTGTGTGTGAACCAAGTGAGACCCACCTTGGAAAGGATTTGATCCATGATCGATTCATATAGCTGGCCTGAGCAGGCCGCTTCCAAACGAGAACACTGGCTCGACTTTGTCATCGAGCACGATGTGATCGGCTTCTTTGAGGAGCCCATTACGCTCAAGTCCGGCAAGATATCAAAGTGGTACGTCAATTGGCGAACAGCGACAGCGGATGTCTTTTTGATGGATCAGATCAGCCAAGCTGTTCTTGATTTTGTCGACGCACAGGGGATAGAAGTTGATTGCTTCTTTGGCGTCGCTGAGGGGGCGAGCAAGCTCGGCGTCCTCACACAGTACAAAGCCGCCCTCACAAGTAAGGCGTTCGCAAAAGGTTCTCATACACTCGCGATGGGGCGAGCGAAACCCAAAGAACATGGTGCTGCCAAGGACAGGTTTTTTTTGGGTGAACCACGAGGACGTGTGCTCGTCCTCGAAGATGTCACGACGACAGGTGGCTCACTCTTTGCGTGTTTGGCACAGCTCAAAGAGTTGGATGTGGACATTGTGGGAGCGCTGTGTTTGACAGACCGTTCATTAAATGAAGCAGGTCACTCGACCGTCGCGCAACAGCTCCATACACAAGATATCCCCTTTTATGCGATGAGCCACGCAGGTCAATTGTTGCCTCGTGCCGTTGCAAAACACGACCTCGACGAAGAGACACGTGCACAACTCGTGCGTGAGTGTCCATTCTTGACGGAACTCTAACACCACCCCAACAGGGTCCACATAGTAAAGGAATGTCCGATGGATAGATTGATTCAAGCCAAACGCAGTGTGATCCCAGCATGTGATATCACACTCGATGCCTACGAAGAGCTCGTCAAGCAAACAGCCGATCTCCCTATGGTCAGCGCCTATAAAATAGGCTTCTCGCTAGGTCTTGGGGCCGGTCTGCCCAAGGTTGTCGAGGTGACACGTCGCTACACTGAGAAGCCCTTGATTTACGATCATCAAAAAGCCGCGACGGATATCCCCGCGACAGGTAAAGTGTTCGCCAAGACCCTCAAGGATTCCGGTGTGGAAGCTGTGATCTTGTTCCCACAAGCAGGGCCAGCGACACAAAGAGCGTGGATTGAGGCGATGAGAGAGTATGACCTCAGCTTGATGGTGGGCGGACATATGACCCACGCGCAGTACAAGCAAAGTGACGGTGGCTATCTTACGGATGAGGGGATTTTGCAGATATATCGACTCGCTGCAGAGATGAATGTACAAGACTACGTCGTCCCAGGGAACCGCCCTGACGTGATCGCTTACATTCGTAAAGAGATCGAGAGTTTTGGTATTCAGCCTCGCTTCTATGCGCCCGGTTTCCTCTCACAAGGTGGTAGCCTCGAAGCCGCAGATGAAGTCGCAGGTGAACACTGGCACGCCATCATCGGACGCGCCATCACACAAGCAGCCAACCCCAGAGATGCCATCCTAGAACTTTGGCCTTTTGCGTAGGCTTCAACAAGAACGGAATCGAACGATGCAACGACATATCCGAAGCCTTCGAGGCAGTGTAGCCGAAGAATTAACATGCAATCTCCGAGAAGTTCTCCCTGAGGAGTGTGGACTCGCCGCTGCGATCAATCTCCCAGATGCTTCGCGGTACGTCTATGACTGTTTGATGCTCCAGGAACACCGTGGTGAGCACGGTGTGGGCATTGTCAGCCAAGAGGGAGAAGAGTTCCATATGTTGCGCAGAGTGGGGAGCGTGAAACAGCAGCTCCACGGTGTGCAATTTGACAAGCAACTCCCTGGGGATATCGCCGTGGGACACAACCGTTACGCGACCAAAGGGAACGCGACCTCACTGACCAACACACAGCCGCTGTTCTTCAACCATACACGTTACGGTTCCCTGTCCATCTCTCACAACGGAACACTCGCCAAGAGTAACGAGATCCGCACACGTCTTGCTCAAGAAGGTGCGCTCTTCCAATCTGCGACAGACTCCGAGCTGATCGGGCACCTGATCTCCCGTTCATCCTCTGACAGCCTCGAAGAAGCTGTGATCCAGATGACGAAAGTGATCCCGACAGCGTACTCCCTCTTGATCCAGGCACAGGACAAAGTCATCGCGCTGCGCGATCCTTACGGTGTCCGTCCCTTGAGCATCGGGACCATTGAAGGTGGCTATCTCGTATGTTCGGAAAACTATACCTTCGATCAATATCCCGACTGTCGCCATGTTGGTGACATTCAGCCTGGTGAGATGGTGGTCTTTGAGCGCGGAAAAGACGACTTCACACGTATCCAATATGCTGAGCCAGAGGAACACTTTTGTATCTTTGAGGGGATCTATTTCTCCGACCCACGCTCTCGTCATAACGGTTATTGGCACGAGGATTTCCGCTATCAGCTGGGTGTGCAGATGTATCGACAACATCCAGATATCCAGGGAGACGTTGTGATCCCCGTCCTTGACTCTGGGAAGCACGCGGCGCTCGGTCTCGCAGAGGCTTCGGGGATTCCTTATCGGGAGTACTTTAAGCGCCTGCACAACCCACCACGTGCGCAGCGTCGTTCATTTACGTCGGCGACTTACGATGAACGTGTGCGTACAGCGTATCAAAAGCTCCACCTGCGCAAAGAGAAGGTCAGAGGCAAGCGCGTTGTGATTGTCGACGACTCCATCGTTCGCTCGACGACGATGAAGATCATCAACCAGCGCCTTCGTGAGGCTGGTGTCACCTCGATCACGACGTGCATCAGCGCACCTCCAATCGTCGATTCATGCCCGTACGGTATGGATTTTCAGGACAAGAGCCAACTCATCGCCTACAACAAATCGATCGAGGATATCTGTGAAGGTATCAACTCCGATCGCCTGATCTACGTCGATCCCAAAGGACTCGATGTGCTGTCCAAAGAGACCTATGGCTGTGGGACATGTTCGGGATGCTTTGGCGGACGTTACCCCTTCCCGAATGAGGACACCTCCTCATAAGCTCCAGAAACCCATTCCCAGAGCAACCCTCTTGGAATGTCATTGTGCTACACAGGTCGGCCTAATGTCCGACTCTATGAAGATTTTGCGACTTTGCATGAGCTCCATCTTTCATCTCACCTAACAGCAGGAGAATGGCCAGATGATCACGATCATCGACTGTGGAAGTCAACTGACACAAAATATCGCAAGAAGAGTCCGGGAACTTGGTGTCTACACGGACATCGTGCCGTTTAACACCTCCGTCGAAGAGGTACTGGCGAATAAACCGGAAGGATTGATCATCTCAGGCGGTCCATTCAGTGTCTACGACGAGGGCGCGCCCATCTACGACAAGGCTTTTTTGGACCTCCCTCTTCCCATCCTCGGTATCTGTTACGGCCTCCAATCCTTGACCTATCTGCTTGGCGGAGAAGTCACACCGACCTCCAAGAGAGAGTACGGTGAAGCCCAACTCGTCGTTGAGAAAGAGACCCCATTGTTCAAGGGGTTTGATGCTCGGACGTGGCGAATTTGGATGAGTCACGGTGATATTGTCGAGGCGATCCCCGAAGGCTTTGACGTGATAGCTCGTTCACACAGTGGACACGTTGCAGCGATCCAGAAGGACAATGTATTTGCAGTTCAATACCATCCAGAGGTCGATCACTCTGAATATGGTCGTGAGCTGCTTGAGAACTTCATCAACATCTGTGACGCGAGTCGACTGTGGGATCCAACCAAAGAGTACGACAGGATCGTCGAAGAGACCCGCGAGCAGATGAAAGGTCGCGTCGGTATTGGTGGGATCAGTGGTGGTGTCGATTCGTCTACATTGTCCGTTTTGATGGGGCAGATCGATAACGACAATTATCACCCCATCTTCGTAGATAACGGTCTGTTACGTCTCAATGAGGCTGAACAGGTTAAGTCATTTCTCGATCCATTTGGATTGAATGTCATGTATGTCGACGCCAGCGAGCAATTTCTGAAGAAGCTCGAAGGTGTCGAAGATCCGGACGAAAAGCGTATCCGTATTGGGCACGAGTTTATCACTGTCTTCGAAGAAGCTTCCAGTCACATCGAAGACGTCGCCTATTTGGCACAAGGGACGTTGTATCCCGATGTGATCGAAAGTGTGCCTGTGTACGGAGCGTCTTCGGAGATCAAGCGTCACCACAACGTTGGTGGTTTACCTGAGACGATGAAACTCGATGTCGTCGAGCCATTCAGACACTTATTTAAAGATGAAGTCCGCGCAATCGCCGAGCAGAAGTTGGGAATGCCCAAAGACGTCGTGTGGCGTCACCCCTTCCCTGGTCCTGGACTCGCCGTCCGGATCATCGGAGACATTACGAAAGAGAAGCTCGATTTACTCCGCAAAGCCGACGCGATCTTCATCGAAGAGTTGAAGCAGCGCGAGCTTTACTACGATATCGGACAGGCATTTGCGGTCCTTACAGGTGCTCACTCTGTCGGCGTGATGGGAGATGCAGGGACCTATGAAGGGATTGTCGGGCTGCGCGCCGTCACAACACAAGATTACATGACCGCTGATTGGTTCGATTTTAAGGGCAGCGATCTGAGGGCGATTGCCAACCGCATTATCAACGAAGTTCCCGGTGTCAACCGCGTTGTCTATGACATCAGCCAGAAACCCCCAAGCACCATCGAGTGGGAATAACGAGCGGATCGTGTTGCACACATTGACGAAGACAAATAGACCACACACAGAAAGGGCAAAGACATGAAAAAAGATGCATTTTTCGCAAAGATGGACAACCTGGGCCTTGCCCTTACATATGATGATGTCCGCTTAAAGTCCGGTTACTCGGAGACCATGCCCCATGAGATCTCCATCGAGTCGAAGTTTTCCCGTAACGTCCCCCTCAAGATCCCTCTGATCAGCGCCGCGATGGACACTGTCACAGAACACCGCTTGGCGACTGAGATGGCCTTTCTCGGTGGACTCGGCGTGATCCACCGCAATCTGACACCGGAACGCCAAGCTGCTGAAGTTGTTCGTGTAAAGAACCATCTCAACGCCCGTATCGAGAAACCTACCTGTGTCTACGAAGACGAAACCATCGAGCAGCTCATCAATAAGCGTGATGAGGAAGAGTTGACCTTCCACAGCTTCCCTGTCCTCGATAGAGAGAACCGTCTCGTCGGGATTATCACGAAGAATGACTTCGACTTTTGTGATCAGCCTAGCATCACGGTCAAAGAGGCGATGACGACACAGGTGATCAAGTCCCATCCAGAGACGACGATCGCCGAAGCCTACGACATGATGTTCAAAAACAAAAAGAAACTCTTACCACTCGTCGACAAAGAGGGTTTTGTGCAGGGTCTCTATGTCTTCAGCGATGTGCAACGGGTGATCACAGGGACATCTCCCAATTGCAACACAGATCCAAAGGGTCAGCTCCGCGTCGCAGCAGCCATCGGCACAGGCGAGAAAGCCCTCGAACGTGCCAGGCATCTGATCAAAGCCAACGTCGACGTCCTTGTGATCGATACTGCACATGGTGACTCCAAACCTGTCTTCGAGACCCTCAAGGCCATCAAACGAACACATTCCCGTATCGATGTCGTTGTCGGAAACATCTCAGAGGGGCCCTCTGCAAGACGCTTGATCGACGCTGGTGCCGATGGAATCAAAATAGGACAAGGGCCGGGGAGTATCTGTACTACCCGTATCATCGCAGGGATTGGCTCTCCTCAGGTCTCCGCCGTCTATCAGTGCAGCAAGGCGATCAGAGGTTCGGGGATACCACTTTGTGCCGATGGAGGTGTCCGTTACTCTGGAGATATCACGATTGGGATTGGTGCCGGAGCGGACAGCGTGATGATGGGTAGTATGCTCGCTGGTACACTCGAATCCCCTGGCAGCAAGATCTTCTTGAATGGTCGTCAGTGGAAGTACTATCGCGGAATGGGTTCACTCAGCGCGATGCTGTCGAGCCGCTCCTCTCGTGAACGTTACCGCCAAAAAGACATTGAGAAGCTGATCCCCGAAGGTGTCGAGGGAATGGTTCCCTACAAAGGAAAGCTCAACGATGTCCTTGTCCAATATATCGGGGGACTGCGTTCGGGGATGGGATACGTGGGTGCCGCAGACATCGACGAATTACATGAGAAGGCGGACTTCCACAGAATCTCAGCGTCTGGTCGCGCAGAGTCCCACCCTCACAATATCCAGATCACCAAAGAGACCCCGAATTATCCGGGACAAAGTGGTAGCCAGAAGTAACAAACGCAGACACACAAGACACGAGAGTAGACAGGCACAGCCTGTCTACTCTTGTGTCCTGATGATGGGAGAAGAGACATGGCCAAAGTGCTTTTGATTGGTTCGGGTGGACGTGAACATGCGCTAGGATGGAAGCTCTCTCAAAGTGAGCAGGTCACAGAGGTCCACTATGCGCCTGGTAATGGTGGAACAGCAGGTGGAAAAGGGCGAAATATCCCAATCGATGGTAGCAAGAAGGAGAACTTTGACGCCATCGCGGCGTGGATTCAAAAAGAGGAGATAGGGCTGACGGTTGTTGGACCAGAAGCTCCACTTGCCGAAGGGATCGTTGATTTCCTTCATGAGAAAGGTATCCACGACGTCTTTGGTCCGATCCAGGCGGCTGCGCGACTTGAAGAGGATAAGTTCTTCTCCTTTGATATCATGCAAGAGCTCGGTATCCCACAGGCTGAAGGGATCAAGTGCCACAATATCAACGAAGCGATCACAGCCATCAAGGAGCAATCTTCGAAAGATGGGGTGGTGATCAAAGCTCGTGGTTTGACAGGCGGCAAAGGTGTCAAAGTCTGCGATTCAGCACAAGAAGCCATCGATTTTCTTGAAGAACACAAGAGCCGCTTTGGCCACGAGATCTTGATCTCCGAGAGGATGTTTGGTCAGGAGTTCTCTGTCTTTGGTATCTGCGATGGAGAGGATGTGTTGACGTTGCCCGTCGCCTTCCAGGATCACAAACCTGTCTTTGATGGAGACAAAGGACCCAATACAGGTGGGATGGGGGCGTATGGTCCTGCTCCAATCGCTCCGCCAGAGGTGATCGAGGAGGTCCATCGACGTGTGATGGAGCCGATCGTCAAGGCTTTTGCGCAGCGTGGGACGCCCTACTGTGGTTTTCTGTACGCTGGCATGATGATGACTGAGACGGGACCACGGGTTATTGAGTTTAATGTTCGTTTTGGTGATCCTGAGTGTCAGCCTGCGATGATGTTACTCGAAGATGATCTTTACGACCTGCTCAAAAAAGCAACGGCTGGCACGCTGAAAGGACATGCCTTGCGTTGTCGCGATGGCCACGCTTGTTGTGTGGTGTTGGCTTCCAAAGGTTATCCAGGAGCTGTGACAAAAGGATTGAAGATCCAGGGCATTGAGGAGGCTGATGCGCTCGATGGGGTGAAGGTCTTCCACGCAGGGACATGTCTTGAGTCGACTGAGCTGCTGACGTCAGGTGGCCGTGTCCTCGGTGTCACATCGACAGGCGAAGGGGATTTTCGTAGCGTACAACAGCAGGCCTATAAAGCCGTTGCTTGTATCGATACAGAAGGTGGTTTCCACTTTCGCAGAGACATTGGGGCAAAAGCCCACACGCTTTAGCGTGGACTGTATGATTTCCCCTCCGAGCGCTTGGGCCTTGTATATTTAATGATGGGATTGCTTTTTTTTGGTGGTTGGACTACAAAACACTGACGGAAGTAAACAACCCCCACCTTCGGCATAAACTTCAGGAGGGGGCTTTTTGATTTGCGCAGTGTCGCCGATACCTCCGTGCCCAAAGAAGCGAACATGATTGCAAAGATAGAGGAGAATGTCTCAATGGTCAGACAAGGCAAAGCCACTGTGCTCGTAGGTTCCCAATGGGGGGACGAAGGTAAAGGCCGCATCACCGATATGTTAGCCGAAAATGCCGACGTCGTCGCACGTTTTTCCGGAGGCCCCAACGCCGGACACACTGTCATCGTCGGTGACGAAAAATACGAACTTCACCTGATCCCATCAGGCATCCTTCACCCCGAAAAACAGAACATCATCGGGAACGGAACCGTTGTCTACCCTCCTGCGATCGTCAAAGAACTCGAAGGACTTAAGAACAGAGGCATTCAGACACATAACTTGTTCCTCAGTGAGAACGCACATGTGATCATGCCATACCACCTGCAGCTTGATCGTCTCGAAGAAGAACGCAAAGGCGACGACTCCATCGGGACGACCAAAAAAGGTATTGGTCCTACTTACACGGATAAAGTCGCGAGAAGAGGCATTCGCATCGGTGACATGCTGGACCTAGCCTTCTTTACGGAGAAAGTCGATGAAAATCTGGCGTATGCGAATGCCTACATTCAGCACAACTTCCCCGAAGAGCCGCTGCTCACAACCAACGACATCGTCGAAGAGTACAAACCTCTGATCGAAGTCCTTCGTCCCCACGTTGCGGATACCTCTTTGATGCTCGATCAAGCCCGCAAAGAAGGAAAAGTCATCCTCTTTGAGGGCGCACAAGGAACACTCCTCGATTTGGATCATGGCACCTACCCCTTTGTCACATCTTCCAACCCAACAGCGGGCGCTGTCTGCACCGGTTGTGGCTTTGGTCCCGCTCACATCGACGAAGTTATCGGAATCATCAAAGCCTATACCACACGTGTTGGTCATGGTCCTTTTCCGACAGAGCTAGAAGATGAAACAGGTGAGCAGCTCAGACAAAAAGGTCATGAGTTCGGTGTCACGACACAGCGCGCTCGAAGATGTGGGTGGTTTGACATCCCTATCATGAAATTTGCGATCAGAGTCAACGGTCTGACACAACTTGCGCTCACAAAACTCGACGTGTTGACGGGCTTTGAGACGATTAAAGTCTGCACCCACTACGAAGTCAATGGTGAGCGTATTGAGCATCTCCCGACCAATGGGAAGCTCCTGAAAGATGCTGTCCCTGTGTACAAAGATGTTCCCGGCTGGACAGAAGATCTGACTGATGTACGCACATTCGATGATCTACCCAAAGCCGCGAGAGATTACGTCCTCATGCTCGAAGAAATCGCGGAGATCCCTATCTCTATCGTCAGCGTCGGCCCCAAACGTGTGCAGGCGGTGCTTCGTACACCCTGAACACCGCGAATCCCGATCCAACAGAAGGGGAATGTTTGGTTTGGTCGAGCTTCGATGAAAAAGTTCAAGGGGTTTCGAACAAAAAAAATTCGTTCATCGATTGGGGGATTTTTGTGTTATGATGTTGGGCGAGAAAGAAAGTTAATCTTCAGCAAGGATCTGCTCGTCATGGAATATCCGCATGTATAGATCTCTTGATGCCAGGGTAAAGGGTTGATTGATAATGACAAGAGGCTACCTGTTGACAGGCAAAGACAAGACCAACCACACAGACGAAGAGATCTCGGAGTGGGAAAAGTACGCAGGTGATGCTGTAGGGAATTTCATCGAGTTTTGGGGATTTAAGCACAATCACGGGAAAGTGTGGACGTGTCTTTACCTTCGTGGCGAACCGATGTCCTCCGCTGAAATCCAAAGGACACTAAGCCTCTCCAAAGGAGCTGTCTCGATGATCACCCGCGAGTTAGAGCGTTGGGGTGTCATTCATCGTGTACGTATCGAGACGAGTTCATCGTGGCACTTTGTCGCTGAAGATGATTTGATGCAGATGATAGGCCGCGTACTCAAGGAACGAGAGTCCGATATGGTCGCTCGGATCGAAACAGACCTCGCCAAGGCCGAAGAGATCGCGAAAGAGACACCTGACGTCCCCGAAGAGCGTATCGAGCGCCTTCATCGCATTCACGCGATCTCACAAAAGGTGGGTGAGTCGATTGGGACATTTATCGAATCGGGGAAGATCGATCTGTTTAAGGTGGCTGATCTTATGAAGCACATTCAGGACTTTAAGTCCAAGTGAAGATTTGCTGCGAGCCTTCGAAAAGACGCTCTCTTTGGCTTTAACGCTTCGTACTCTTCTCCCTCAGGCCAAGAGTAACAGGCATCTGGCATCTGGTACCGTGCAAGGTGCGTGGTGAGCTGCTCTCTCCATTCTAATCCTTCCAACGTTTTTCCATCTTCCAACTCGACGAAGACAACAGGACGTGCACCAAATTCTACATCGGGTCGATCGACGACGAGCGCACGTATCACACCTTCTAAACGCTCAAAGGCCTGCTCGATCGTCTCGGGATGAATATTTTCTCCACCTGAGATGAACATATTGTCTTTGCGACCGATGACTGATAGGCGGCCTTTTTCATCGACCTGACCGATATCCCCTGTTTGGAACCACCCCTGCTCATTGCGAAGGTCGTGGAGACCGTCTTTTGTGAGATACCCTCGAAAGAGCGTCTCGCCTCCTGCCCATATCTCACCATCATCGTGGAGCTTCAGCTTACGATGAGGTAACAATTGTCCCGATGTCATCCAATCTTCGTAGGGTGCACCGGGCGCAGTCGTCGTGAGTTGAGAAGAGAGCTCCGTCATCCCATACGTCGTACATAGAGGAAGTCCACACTCATGTGATTGGGCGAGAAGTTCACGTGGGACTGCGCCACCTCCGACAAGAATGGCCTTTAGGGTTGTCTTACAAGAGGCAAGCGCTTCTGGATGTTGAAGCAAACGGTAGAGCTGTGTCGCGACCATCGAGGCGTGTGTGATGTCGAGTGTGAGCGCTTCGTGAAGAGGCCTCTCTTTGTCGGTAAAGACAACTGCACCCCCTCCCCACAACGCACGCACGAGGATCGCGAGCCCTCCAACATGGTACAGAGGCAAAGACAAAAGCCAACGATCACCTGGTCCGAACGGCATGTTCTCATGTGCGCCCATTGCACTGTACAGGTGATTGTCGAGGGAGTGTAGCGCGGCTTTTGGGTGTCCTGTGCTTCCGGAGGTGAAGATAATCGTCGCATCCATCGAAGATTGGGTCTTGATGGAGTGTGCTCTTGTGTTTTTGGACGCAAAGACCTCTTCGATCACCAAAGAGGGGGTGGCCTCCCAGCTTCCTTTTGTCGCGGTGTACTGATAAGAGACAAGGGCCAGAGAGCAATTGACTTCCTTGGCGAGTTCTTGGGCGCGTTGACGTGGAAGGCGTGTGTTGATGGGGACACAAGTGATGCCCAAGCGCCAACAGGCTATCCAACAAGCGATCAGCTCCAGTGAGGTTTCACCCAACAACGCGATGCGTTGTCCCTCTCTGTATCCATGAGAGGAGAAGACCCCCGCAATACGCCGAACGTGGGCCGCGTATGCGCTGTAGCTCCAACTTGTGTTCCCATCAAAGAGCGCTTCTTCGTTGCCGAATAAGCGATCCGCGCGTTCAAGTAAACATTCCAGCTCGCGCTCCTTGTGTTTGCTCACCAGATCACCTCTTCCAATCGCTCGGTCCGTACACGTTGCATAGAGGCCCCTGACTTCGTCACGTCCAGTGTTCCACCTTCGACAGAGACGGGGGAATGGACGATATCTTCAGCGATATACTTGCCTGTGTCCAATCCCATCGCCATCCAGGAGGATTCAGGAAGGTAGGCCGCCATACAGGTCAAAAATCCTCGCCCTATCGCCGATTCAAACATGCTGCTGATGTTGACCACGAGCTTCGCGTCATGGGCTTTGTCAATCCACTCCATTGTACGACCGATTCCCCCTATCCACGAAGGTTTTAGGATCAAGGCCTGGACACCACGCTCACGCAGTGAGGACATGTTTTCCCAAACAGAAACAGCCTCTTCGACGGTCTCGTCCAGGGCGATTGAGAGGCCCGTTTTTTCAGCAAACACAAAGGAAGCGTCAGGTGTCAAACAGGGCTCTTCGATGTACTCGATGTCTGCGGATGAACAATCTTTTGCGAGTGTACACGCTTCTTCCAATGTCCAGGCTCTGTTGGCGTCCAAGCGTATGCGGATATCTGGACCGACAAGTTCGCGAAGAGACAAGATCCGTTTGACATCAACATCGATGGGGACGCGACCGACCTTCAGCTTGATGTGAGTAAATCCTCTTTTTTGTAGAGCATTCCAGCGTGCTTGTAAGTCTTCAACATGACCTGTTAGGAGGGCTTGGACTCGAACAAATGGTTGCGTGGCCGTGCTCCTGCCAATGGCGTTGAGGCCGACTCTTAGACTGGCATACTGCATCAAGGCCATGTCCACACCAAAGCACACAGAAGGAGGCAGAGTGTGTTGTGTTGTCAATCCAGCGACTTCTGAAAAGGTGGTGTTGTCTGTTTCCAGGATACGTGATGCACGTTGCAGGAAGGTTTGGTTGGAGAGTAAGTCTTTGAGAGCGTCGAGGGCTGAGGCGCGATCTTCCCGATGGAATCCTGGCAGCGGAGCAATATCTCCCCAGACTTGCCTTCCATGTGTATCACTTAATCGGAGTAAAAAGCCCTGCCTTTGTTGGAGGGTTGTGTGTGCGAGGTGGAGAGGTTTTCGGAGCGGAAGTGAGTATGTATACAGACGCCATTCCAACATCAGATGACCCACAGCGCCGAGAACAAAACGCCAAAGACGAGAAGATACTTACCTGTTTGTGCGAGGGCTTCGTTGAGGATCGCGCCTTCTTCGTTGCCAAAGACGCGACGAAATGCTGGAATCAGCACGAGAAAACCGAGCAGTGAGAACATCACGTAGTAGTGGCCTTGCAACCAAAGGCTCAAGCCGACAGGGACGAGCGCCGCGATGATCAAGGACAACGCAAACTCCCAACGCGCGAAGGTCGCACCGAAACGAACGGCGAGCGTTCTCTTGCCGACCTTGACGTCTGTATGGACGTCGCGAAGATTGTTGACGGCGAGCAACGCGGTCGAGATTAAACCAGGCGCGAGGCCCGCGAGGATCGGCGCGAGATGAATACTTTGTGCCTGCACATAGTAGGTCCCACCTACAGCGACAGGGCCAAAGAAGATCAGTACAAAAACATCTCCGAGGCCAAGGTAGCCAAGGGGATACGGTCCCCCTGTATATAAAATCCCCGAAGCGATCGAGAGAACACCAATCCAAACGAGTGGCCAGCCACCACGCATCACGAGGTAGACACCAGCCAACGCCGCGAGACCAAAGACGACGATCCACGACCACTTCATCACGGCAGGTGAAACGAGTCCGGCTTGTGTCACACGTACAGGGCCGACGCGTTCTTCGTCTGCGCCCTTCAAGAAGTCGAAGTAGTCATTGGCTAAATTGGTCCCGATCTGGATCAACAAGGCCCCAACAAACGCGATGACGGCAGACAATATGTGCATTTTGCCGTCACTGTATGCCATCGCTGTCCCCATCAACACAGGTGCCACTGCTGCCCCAAGTGTCTTGGGGCGGATCGCCATCACTATCGTTTTCAACACGGGTCTATCTCCATTCTCGGATGTGTGCGCGAAGGTTTTCGTAAAAGGCCATATTGTCATCGCGTTTGGTGATGCACTCAATCACACACGACGTCTCCCCTTCCAATGCTCGTGTATACGCATCCCGAAAGGCTTCTACTGTCTGTACTTGTGTTGTAGAGAGGCCAATGCTCTCGGCGAGAGGTGCAAACTGAAGCTCATGGGGAGTCGTAAAATACGTATCAAACACGTCGGGCTGTTTGGCGATGGGGAGGTGTCCAAAAATCCCTCCTCCGCTGTTGTTCAAGACGACAACGATCACAGGATAGGGGGCGTGCTTGCATAGATACAGAGAGTTGAGGTCGTGTAGAAGGGATAAATCACCGATTAGCAAGGTCGTCATGCGCTGGTGACCAAAGGCAAAACCCACCGCAGAAGCGACCAGTCCGTCTATTCCACTCGCGCCACGATTGGCACCGATCAAGCAAGCCTTTGAGGTGCGACCAAAACGATCCATGTCCCTGATTGGCATACTGTTTCCAATCAAGCAAGCGTGCTCTTCGGGCAGCATTTGTGTCAGGGCGTTGACAATGGACGGCTCACTGAAGGGGGAGTCTGCCATGAGAGCGTGACACGTTTTGTCGTACAACTCTTGAAGATCATTCCACTTGGTACGCCACTCATAACGTTGATCACCGAGCTCGCTGATCGGCAGGTATGTAGACCACTGGCGCAGCGTCTCAGGGATATCTGCCACAATACGAAGGGTGACCTTTGCGTCGGGGTCTTCTCGATCAGGAGTCGATTGAAGCTGAATGATAAGGGGCGTGTCTTCTTTGAGCCAGGAGAGATAGGCATTTGAGACGACAGGTCCGCCGATATGTAAGATGACATCTGGCTTCATCTTCGCAGCGAGGGGCGATGAGAGGAGTTGGTCGAAACGTGGGATATGCCCGCCCCAATCGGGACCCAATTGCATTCCAGAGCCGATATCGCTCAAGACAGGCCATCCGAGACGTTGTACAAACGCGCGCACCTCTTGTTTTGGCATCGAAGACGGCATGCGACCGAGGACGACGAGACCGCGTTCGATGTGTTCGAGGCGCTTCACGCTCTCTTCGACGTCTGTCGGTTGTGTGAGTTTGGGACGTGGCCAGCTTGTGTGTGGTGTTTGTCCTTCGGAGAGAAGCACTTCTCGATCGATGTCTACTGGGTCGAGAGGTTTGCGAAAGTGAAAGTTCAGATGGACAGGTCCAGGTGAGAGTCCGACGCTCTGGAAGTGGGCTTGATCAACACTTGAACGTAGCCAATCGAGAGATATGTCCTTTGAGGGTGTGGGGATATCCTGGAACCAGCGTGTGTACGAGCCAAAGATACGGGCTTGTTCGATCGTCTGGTTGGCACCTGTTCCGAGTAACTCATGGGGGCGATCTGCGGAGAAGATCAGCATCGGGACATGATCGACGGAGGCTTCGACGACGGCGGGCAGGTAATTGGCAACAGCCGTTCCTGATGTGCAGACAAGGACAGCAGGTTTTCCCGTGGCCCTTGCGTAGCCAAGGGCCACATAAGCGGCTGCACGTTCATCGATACAGAGCTGCTTGTGAATGCGTGTATCCTTTGCGAGTGCAGCGGTCAATGGTGTGGAGCGAGAGCCAGGAGAGATACATGCAAATGAGACACCACAAGCGACCAACTCGTCGACAACGACTGTTCCCCATATCGTGTTGTACATCGCCATCACGTCCCCATCAGGAAAAGAGTTCGACAAACGGAGTGAGCTTCTTCTCTGTCTCGACCCACTCGTGAGTTGGATCTGAGCCGGGGACGATACCTGCGCCAGCATAAAGAGAGACTTGCTTTCCTTGCACCAATGCTGAGCGAATCCCCACAACAAATTCAGCGGCGTCTGCACCAAACCAACCGACAGGAGCTGCATACCAACCGC
Source organism: Deltaproteobacteria bacterium (assembly GCA_002731275.1). Lineage (GTDB taxonomy): Bacteria > Myxococcota_C > UBA6777 > UBA6777 > UBA6777 > UBA6777. The sequence goes on from PCBK01000083.1 coordinate 25,129, forward strand.
GATCGAAGGGTTCAAGTTGCTGGATTAACTCCAAAGCCTGCCCACGTGGACGTCCGCCAACTGCAGGTGTCGGATGGAGCGTTTGCAAGATCGTAAAATCATCGACATCTTCCTTGATCTCACCATGAATGGTTGAGAGTAGATGTTGAATATGGCGGAGTTTTCGCAAGGCGAGTTGCGTTTCAACTTTGTAGGTGTGACACAGCTCTGCAAAGTGCTCTGTGAGGACTTCGAGCACGATCTGGTGCTCGTGGACTTCTTTCTCTGTCTCCAACAACTCACGCCCGAGCGCTTCGTCTTCTTCGGGCGTCTTACCACGACTGCGTGTTCCTGCTAACGCTTCGCTCTCAACGATTTGACCGTGACGACGGAACAAAAGCTCTGGAGTTGCGCCTAGGAAGGTGTTCTTTGTGTCGATCTGGAACAAAAAGGAGTATGTCCCTTCCGCGCGCTTTTTGAGGGCATGTAAGAGTTGTGTGGGGGAGACAGGTGTCTGGAAGCGAAGCGCCAATCGCCTCGCGAGGACGATCTTTTGTAGCGCGCTCTCTTCAAAGCTTTTGAGCGCGTGCTGAAGCTGTGTTTCCCAACCATCTTGTTCAGGAACTTCAACTCGCTCAAGGGCTTGGAGAGGATCGTTTGCCGTCGCTTGAAGGTACGATTCAGGGTGTGCATCCCACGAAAAGGCATCGACTTCTTGGAGGAGTGTGTCTTTTTGGCGAGCAAGCCCTTCTGCTGTAGATGGTTGAAGGAGGGCCTGGAAGACGAAGAGATGCTGATCTTTGTCTCGTCGAAAGGCAAAGCGAGGCGCGACAAAGTGGCCTGTACCAAAGTCAGCCCACTCAGGCGCAGGTGCAACGGAGGGGGCAAAGCGCGCACCTCCGTAGTAATGAACTGGCAAAGAAGATGTTGAGAGGCGTTGCTTTGCTTGGCGCAAAGCAGCGAGGAGGGCACGGTGTGAGTCGGCAGAGAGAACATCTGCGGCGCCGATCCCAGCGACTTCGGTGTGACCATCACGGCTCGACCAATAGAAGGCCTGCATGTGGGGATGTGTCTGTAACCAGCGAAGGGGAGTCGTCTCAGGGAGCGGCAGGTGGATCTGTATCCACTGCCCATCTTGATCGAGCGCGTCGCACCATCCTCGCCAATGTGTTTCGATTGTATGACGTAAAGAGTCCGTCATACGCACACTCCACCCACTCAACGTTTTACTCCCTGGTAGATATTTGCGATGCCGAAGGTCAGAGGGGTAAAGGAGACTTCTCCAAAGCCAGCCTCTTTCATCAAGGTACAGAATGCCTCACCTTGCGCAAAAGCTTCGGCGCTTTGGTTGAGATAGGCATATGCGCTCTTGTCACCAGAGACCCATCCCCCGACTGTTGGGAGAATATGTCGAAAATATAGGGAGTAACCGGCACGCACAACGGGGTTTGTGGGCATCGCGAACTCCATGATCAAGGCTTTTCCGCCTGGACGCAGGACGCGATGGATATCGGAGAGCGCCTTGGGAACATCTTCGACGTTTCTGATCCCAAAAGACATGGTCATCGCGTCGAAGCTGTTGTCTTCGGCGGGCAGGTCCATTGCATCGCCTGTCACCATTGAGATGTCCTGTCGAAGCGCGAGGCCAGGGATCTTCTCGCGACCGATCGCGAGCATTCCTTCGGAGAGATCCATCCCTGTCGCCTTCTTGATACCAGGACGTTCACGGCAAACGGCGATCAATTGGTCGCCAGTGCCTGTCGCGAGATCGAGATAATCTTTGGCGTCGACAGGGACCATGCGTGCGAGCTTTTTGCGCCAGATAATATCGATACCACCGGATAGTGTGTGATTAAGCAGATCGTATGTTGTCGCGATCCGGTCAAACATCTGCCACGTCTTGAATGTAGGTCCATCGGACCACTCACGTTTCTCAGAATTGCTCTTCATCGGGCTCACCTATGTGTTGTGATCAAATGTGTTCTTCGCGATTGGGGACACTTTGTCCGTGAAATGGGCTCGTCTGTGGCTTCCCTGTGACGACATCTCGGTCCACTGCGAGAGCGATGCGACGGACTTGTCGAATCATCGACGCGAGTTGTTCCGGTCGCAGACTTTGTGCGCCGTCGGAGAGCGCTTCTTCTGGACGAGGGTGCATCTCGACGAGCAAGCCATCTGCACCTGCTGCGATCGCACAACGTGCGATCGCATCGACGTATTTTGAGTCTCCTACTGCGTGACTTGGGTCGGCAACAACAGGGAGGTGAGTCGTATCCTTTAGGATGGGCAACAGGTTGGCGTCAAAGGTGTTCCGTGAAACGCGTGTAAAGGTACGGATACCTCGCTCACACAACATCACCTGCTCATTGCCACCTTGGAGGATGTATTCGGCTGCAGAGACAAACTCGTTGAGTGTACAATGCATCGCGCGTTTGAGCAGGACGGGGAGTCGGACACGTCCGAGCGCGCGTAGAAGAGAGAAGTTTTGCATGTTGCGAGTACCGACCTGAAGGACATCGGCGTACTCAACAATCCAGGGAAGGGTCTCTGTATCCATGACCTCGGTCACGATGGGGAGTCCGGTTTTTTCTCGTGCTTCGGCGAGCCACTGGAGTCCCTGGATCCCGTGTCCTTGGAAGCTGTGGGGAGATGTTCGTGGTTTGTAAGCACCACCACGTAAAGCGATTCCACCGGCTTCTTTGACTGCAAATGCTGACTCGATGATCTGTTCACGACTTTCGACAGCGCATGGTCCGGCGATGACGCCGATATCGGCACTTCCAACTTGCCATTCGCCGAGCGAGAAGGTGGAGTTTTCTTCGTGGTATTGTCGGCTGACAAGTGGGTAAGAGATTGTGGTCTCTTCGATGCGCGCGATGCCTTGTGTGCCGCTGAGATCTTTGAGTTGTGTAGGGGTTAAGTCCGCTGTGATGATCCAGCGCAACCGCTGCGGGTCTGTCGGTGTCGTGTCTTCCGACAACAAGCCGACTTCGTGGAGGATGGTCTCACGTTGGCTTTGGGGACACTCTGGTGTCAATTCTAGAACGAACATCTTCGTCCTCCTTGTGGATGGTGAAAAGTCTCTCCGACGGACTTTTCATTTTGAGAGCTTGTCTCTTGAGACAGACTCTCAAAGTGTGAGCGCATGGGCCATGCGCTGATCGCTCCTGTCGTCGAAGTGATGTCGGGTCGTTATCGTCAAACGGGCATGGGATCGGAGGATAAGCTCCCCCAGAGCGCACGCGCCCAGCCGACGATATCACTTCCTCCTGGAGCCTCACGGTAGTCACCCAAACAATCGATTGCCTCGGCGATCTTTTCACTCAAGACCTGCATCGTAAGCCCTGCTACACCTGTCTCCAATACAGCATGACCGAGTTTTCGAACCTCTTCAGGTGTTAACTCATCTTTTGCCCACGCTGCTTTGAGATCTGCACCAAGTGACGGTGATATCTGAATGGCCCGTAGCAATGGGTAGCTCGGATTGCGGTTGCTGATGTCTGCGAATGGATCTTTGGCCGCGCCGCCCTTCAGATCGAGCAGATCATCTGCCATCTGGAAGGCTACACCGAGGAGATGACCACAGCGAGAGAACTTCTCGGCCATGTCTGGTCTCTCTGCCAGATGTCCTGCTGCTTCACCACACCAGCCAAACAACACACCTGTTTTTCCCGTGGCGATCGATTCCCACTCTTCAAGGGTCAGATCCAAGTTGCCACGAGAGTCTGCTTCGAACATCGCTGCGCGTGTCATTTGGTAGACAACCCTTGCGGCCCCCATGATGACTGGGACAGGGTGCTTTTCCAGTTGGAGCAACGCGCCTGAGAGCATCAAGTCCCCTGTCAACACCGCCACCAAATTGTCCCACTTTGCGTTGACTGTGGGAAATCCCCTGCGGACATCGCCTTCGTCGATCACGTCGTCGTGGAGCAAGCTCGCTGTGTGGATGAGCTCAACTGTTACCGCTACATCCTCCAACAATGGACTGTCGACACCTAATGCCTGACCAAAAAGGTAGCATAGACGCGGACGTGCACGCTTGGCCTTTGGGGCGAGACAGATGTGACGAGCTGCCTCGTCCAGCTTTCCGTGACCCCTTGACAACAAGGCGTCCAGCTTCCCTTCCACACGCGACACAAAGCGTTCTTCGTGGAATCCGCCTAATCCGTTCATCTTTTTATCCTCACTTGCTCCGATGCAAAAAAATTGTTCACGACTCTTTGAACAGTTTAAACATGGAATACTATTTGTCCACACTTTTTCTCAAAAAAGCACATTTTGTTTTGGATGCACGTGGGAGAATTTGGGTGGGCTTATGTTGAACTTTTTTGTCTTGAGATTGACAAAGAGTGGTACGAAAGGGATATTCTCTTGACGATCTCGCAAAAGTTGGAAAACCATCTGCAGGATCACGTTGTGTTTTGTCAAGAAGTGGACACAAAAGACTTTGAGGCAAGACAAATTACCTACAAGACCTTTCAAAGATGAGGCATCATATGTCCAGTGCGAAGAGGAATTCGATACTCTGTCCAAATTGCAACAAGCTGATCAGTAAAGATGAAGAGAGCTGTCCCTACTGTGGAACAGCTCGCCCTGGTTCATGGCTGAAGAACAACCCTCTCGTGCAGGGTTTATTTAAGGAAGATGGTCTGCTCAAGGCGTTGCTCATTGTGAACGTGACACTTTACGTTGTCTCGTTGGCGATGAGCATGATGGCCAATCCCGAATACATCAAGCAGATGTTGAGTGGTGGTCTGTTTTCGTTGTTTGCGCCTGGCTCGGGCGTCCTCTATATGCTTGGGATGTCAGGTGTTGGACCCATGGCACAGGGCCATTGGTGGTCATTGCTTTCGGCCAATTATCTGCACGGTAGTCTGTTGCACATTGGCTTCAATATGTACGCGTTGATGCAGCTTGGACCACTCGTGCTTGAAGAGTACGGGACGCATCGGTTTGTCACGATTTATACCGTTGGCGGGGTCGCGGGATTTGCGGCGTCTGTGTACCTTCATCATACTCCGTTTACATTGGGTGCATCGGCGTCTTTGTGTGCGTTGATCGGTGCTGTGTTGTTTTTCGGTCACAAACGTGGTGGGACATACGGCAAAGAGTTGTTTAAACAAGCTGGAGGTTGGGTGTTGTGGCTCGCGATCTTTGGTGCGCTCTCCAGTGGGATTGATAACTGGGCTCATGGTGGCGGACTTGTCGGTGGAATCATTATCGCTGCGTTGCTCGGTTACAAACAGAGAGTGGCAGACAAGCTCTACCACAAGATGCTCTCCGCTGCTTGTGTCTTAGCGACTGCAGGGACACTCGTTTGGGTCCTTATCTACACTCTCATGGCGCTCTCAAAGGCCCGTTCGTAGGAACTTTTGGAGACGCTCCTCTTTGATGCGTTTTTCCTTCCGCTGATCTGAAAGGATTCGTTGTTATGTTGTTTCGGAATCTGGGTATGCTGCTCGTTTGCCTTTCGTTATGTGCGTGTCGGAAGACACCCCCTAAAGCGAACGCCAAGCATCGCAAACAAGCCGTGCAAAGGACTGTCACCCAAAAACTCCCTCCCTACATGAGCTTCAAGAACGCATCAGAGGCGATGACTTATCTATTGAAGAGACCTCACAGTGTGTTGGGCATCGGGGAGTACCACCAGCAACATCGATTTAAGCATATCTCTCCGGCGATTGAACGATTCCGTAAGCAAATGCTTCCTCAACTTGGAGGGGAAATCAGCGACTTGCTTGTTGAGACGTGGGTGACAACGGGACAATGTGGAAAGCAAGAGAAGGTCGTCGTCAAAGAGGTGAAGAAAGTTATCAAGCGTCCTAAAAAGACGACCAATCACATCATCGAGCTGCTCAAAGCAGGCAAACGGATGAAGATGGCGCCACACATCCTCCGGGCTCATTGTAAGGATTATGAGTCCCTTCAAGACGAAAAGAAGACAGGCTTCGATCCTGTCAAGATGCTGCGTTTTGTGACGGATAAACTGGGGCAGACCACGACCTGGATTTTGAAAGAGAGAAAGAAGCGCAAGCAGAAGGCTGCCATCGCGATTTATGGCGGAGCTATCCACAACGATATCAAACCTTCCGAGACGTTACGTCCTTTCTCCTATGTTCACACTCTGCCTGCAAAAGCACAGAAAAAGTTTATCGAGCTCGATCTGTACGTGCCTGAATACATCTATGAGGACGCGCACTACAAAAAAGTCGCGTGGTATCCACTCCTTAACAAAGCCAAAGAGACCAACAAGGTCATTCTGATCCAACACACTTCGCGCTCCTTTTCCTTGATCTTCAAGTGGACCCCTACGTCCAAAAAGTAATGCACCTCCCATCACCCCACGTATGCTCATCCCCCCGAAAAGAGATACCGTTTTTTTGCCAATTATGTTGGTATGTTGCATCATTCCTATGAGCCTATGAGAAATGGCCGTGTTTTTTCCCAACGGCTCAATCTTTGGAGCCCTATATCACATCTGTCACGTTGTGTCAGACGTGGGTTGTAGGCTCTGTAAACAACCCACATGTGGGCTGATCGTTTGTACTCCAAAACCACAAGCTACCGAGGAGAAACATGGATACATCCATACTTGAAGACGCCATCAAAAAAGCTATCGATCAATGGACGGGTTGCTCATGGAACCATTCTCTTCACTGGTCTACTCATCTCCCCGACGCCGACACTGCGCTAGAAGGAAGTGTAAACGTCAAAGGTCTCCGAGGTGATGAGGATATTAGAGCGTTGACAGAGTCCTACATTCCATATTTTCCAACACCTGACCTGCGCTTTCAGCACCTGAGCCAGACAGATCAACACATCCTTCGTCTTGCGATTCAGGAGGTCGCCGCGTGTGGTGTTGCCTACGCCCAAAAGTGCAAACAAGACGCAGAAGACGCAAACCAGTATGGAAAAAAAGCGCTACGGGCGCTCAAAGCTTCGGAGTTTCAACAGGTTATTTCTTTTCTCGCTTCAGCCAACCAGCTAGAGCTCCAATACGGTGACAATCCTGTGTGGGATGAGCCTTCACGTATCGCGATGTCCTGGAAGTGATGCTTCGTTGGGCGACCTCGTGTCTTCTCTGTATGTGAGTCATCGATCGATGACTTGTGGCTTGTGAGTCTGCGAACGATGACTGATATGGCGCTTGCTTGTTCATCGATCGATGACTCTCGATGTTGAACTTTGGGGTAGTGGGTAGAAACACTATGAAAAGCAATTGACTGCATTTATGCTTCCTCTTGGCATGAGGTTTGCTTGAGTGAAAGGAGCGTTCATACCACAGTCATAGGAAAGTGAGACAAAGATGATTGCAACATGCAGTGGCCCGCAAATGGTTTTACATCAGGAGGAAATAGTTGTGAAAGAGATCAAACACACACCTGTCTCCCCTCCCATGCTCCACATTCACCACCAGCAGCTCCTTGAGTACATGTGCTATTTGTTCCAAGTACTTGAACAGCTCGAAGAGGGGATTGTTGTCGATTATGGCACGATAGACTACCTCCGAACGCGCAGCCATGACATGTTACAGGCATCCTTTCGGTTTCAACAAAGTTACCCACATGTTCCCGAAAAGATTGAAAAAGGTCTAGACAGACTGCATGACTTGACAAGACACGTTTACGACGCGATGGACAGTCTCATCAGTTGGTAGATCCCCTATAAAGACTCTCTCTTTTTTTCTGCTTTGGCGAAGTTGTCGTTTCGACTTCGCCCTCCTTGCCCTCTCAGGGGATTGACTCCCCAGCGCCAGCGTCTATGTCCTCCTGGCGTTCCGTGACAGTATCTGGTGCACGTCGCACAAAGTCCATAGAGTGTTGTGTGGAAGTAGAGAGATAGCCCATTCTCTCGACAAACATCGTCGCCCGTTTTGCGCCTATTGGGTGTGCGTTGAGTCTGTGTTGTGCGTGGCCTTGTGCCTCGCTTGTTTTGTGTTGGTATCCTGGAGGCAGCATCACAGCTGCCCCACACCACACAAAAAAGAACAACATCGCACACGAAAAAGCACCCCGCCACAAAGGCCGTGTGTAGAAGAATGGTTGTGAAACAGGTGTTGGATGGTGTACGGACTCCTGCAAAGGAATCTCTTTGAGTCGTCGTATAAGTGAAGCATTTGGAACTTTACGACATTCAAAGGTGATCAACGCAAGCAGTTCGTCATCTTTCTCTTTGTGCGGGTGCTCTGTATCCCAATCCCACATGACATTACCCCTCCGAGAATAGCGTATGCTTTGAGAGTTTGTGTTGAAGCGTCGACGACATCGTGCGTTGTTCATCCATCCATGCTCGCAAGCGTTTTCGCCCGACACGTACTCGTTGGTGTAGCTGGTTCTCTGTAATCTCCAAGAGCGCACATGTTTCCTTTAAAGACAACTCATTGAAATAGCGGCAGATAAGGACCATTCTGTACTTCTCGGGGAGCGCCTCAAGGGCTGACATCAACAGCTCAAAATCGCTCTGTGTGGACACGACGTCTTCCGGAGGACGAGAACGATGAAAGAAGAGTTCCCAATCAAAAAACAAGGCCAGACGCTTTTGACTTTCACGCGCAAAACGTCGACGTGCATCTTTGATCTTGTGCATACAAATACTGTACACCCACGTCTTTAAAGATGAATCCATCCTGAATCGCTCGATATTCCTGTACACCCCAACAAATGTCTCGCTGACAATGTCGTCCACACACGACTCATCCTTGATCTGACAGCGCACAAAAGTGTAGATACCCTGTGAAAATGTATCGACAAATTCGGACCACGCTGATGCATCACCTTCTCGAATACGCAAGACGAGTGCGCGCTCCAAATCACCAGCATCTTTTTTTTCAAAATCTTCCATATATCGGCCTCTTGAATCTTCCATTCGTGGTTCATCCTTCACAGGGCATGTGAGCTTTTCCTTCAGCGCCTCCAAAAGAGGTTACCCTATGATATAGGGTCGTCGCTTGCTGAAAAACATTTCCTTTTTTGGAAAAAAGATGAAATTGATGCTCTATTTGTGACTTTGTAGGGATATCCTGTACAAGGATATTCCAGCCTTCGAAAGTCTGACAAGATCTGTCCGAATTTTTCTCGTCTTGATGTGGGGGATGGATGATTTTTGAGGGTGGAGATGTCTTGGTGTGTATGTATGTCGTTGATATGATTGAAGACTGTGATGTGGAGGAGTTAGTCAGTCTTCTGGCAGGGCGTAATATTTATAAACGGAGTTGTTTTTCTTCCGTTCGAGTTTTTCCTTGTTGATGAGATACTTGAGTGTTCCTGAAACAAGGTTAATCGGTTCATCGATGGTCTTTGCTATCTCTGCCAGCGTAATACCAGGTTCTTCTTGAACGGCCAATAACACCGCGTATGCAAGCGTTCCTTCTTTCATGGATTGTTCTCCTTTCGTTTTCGTGTTACCCGGTCGATTGTTCATGATGTATGAACACCAAGTCCCTTTATAACGAATGTGTTGGTGTATGACAAGTCTTTTTTTAGAAAAAAAACACAAGTAATACAAAAAAACAAGCAAGAGAAAAGGTTTTTCATTCGACAGGACCGAAACAAAAGCATCTCTCATGCCCCTCAAAAAATGGACACTCATATGGATGAACTTTGGAGGCCAATAACTCTGTCAGAAAATATCCTACTTCCTCTGTCAAAATGTCAACGTGACACACGGTACACTTTGGGGATGCCTTGTGTCCCTCCAACACTCGCGAGTAGCATATCCCCATTCACAAACACGTTCAAATTTACAGGCAAATCAAGGCCAGCTGCGATCACAACGCTGCCATTCTCATCCCCCCTTACCAGCTTCCCTGCACCTGTATCTGCGACCCACACACCACCTTCATCATCAACAGCCAATCCCTCAGGGTTGCTCCAATTGTACGAGAATTGCTTTTTGATGTTGCCTTTTTGATCTCGAAGGGTCACCTGACCTGGCTCTGTCCCGCTTGGACCTTGCTCACTCAACCAGATGTGACCATTCTCAAGTACGTGCAAGTCAAACGGGTTTTGTAAGCCTCCAAACAACGACGTCGGGGCCTGCCCCTTGTTGAGCTTTTGCACCATCCCAGCGTAAGAGACAGTGTACAACTCGCCACTCTTTGTCATCGATAGATTCCACGGTGACGTCGCCTGAAAGCTCTCCACAAGCTGCAGCTTTTCGTCGAACTTCATCACCTGATTCTTTTGTAAGTCACACACATAAAGGTAACCCTCTCTCCATTCGAGTCCACCTGGAAAAGACACTGGAAGTGATAGCTGTTCAGGTGGGGAGCGATAGGGAGGTGCGAGCCGGTAGACAGCCTTTACGCCAACACGATGTCGACCATATGTGTCTGAAAAGTAAAGGTTCTCTTTTGCGTCGACAGCGACACCATGACCCCCGGAAATATAATTGCCAAGTACACTCACTTTGTACACCCGCTTCTCTGGAACTTGTTCAACTCTTTTCTCAAGAGCGGCGTCCGAAAATGTCTCGTCGAGATCCCCCCGCATGTCTGGTATTGTCTTGTTCTCGTTGTCTTTCTCTCTTGCCTTCTCTTTCGCACCTGCTGACTCTAAGATAAATTCTCTGCGAACTTCATTCACAATCTCTGACTTCGTACTACATGAAAAAGCAGACCATAACGTCACAAAAAGCAGACTCGTGACAAAAAAAGCTGACTCCCAATGACTCCTATGTACCATTTCTCTTTCTCCTCTCTTGATGCTCTTTACAACCGCGATAGCTTCGGAGAACACAACACAATCTCCTTTTCTTAACAACACAACCAGAACAACAGGGGCTGCTTGCTTCTTTCTATCCCTTTGTTTTGAGAGTCTTTGGAGAGGGCGTTATTTATCGCGAAGGTATCCAAAAATCCGAAGAGTGAGAGTGTTGGATGTACAATCGCCTTCACCTACAACAAGGAAAAGTAGACGAGAGAGGGCAGTGGGTGGGGCCTCAGGCAAGGCATGAGGAGGAGGCATGGCAGGGCCATGTCGACGACGAATAACAAAGCCTGTGGTTTCAGCAGCAACCTTCTGTCTTCGTCTCATTTTCCGTATTCTTTTTTCCATCCGACGGCCTTAGAGCCTGGAAGGAGCTATTCTTTGTATCTGTGATAAGCATATATCCAGGAGAATGTGTGATCGCGAAGGGAGGTTTGGCGTGTGCGATTGCGAGCTGTGGGGTCACACCACATGCCCAAAAAACCGGCGTCTCACCTGTGTACGTATGGACGGAGTCTCCAAAGTCTGGACACGTCAAAGACTTGATACCTATATCTTCTGGAGCACCTGCATGTACAGGGCCACCGTGGACTTGAGGGAATTGTTCCGTGACGTGATAGGCCTCTTCTACACGCGCGTTGGGTATGGGACGCATACTCACAACCATCTTGCCTTGGAATGCCCCTACGCCTTCACAGGGGATATTTGTGATGTACATCGGTACATTACGACCTTCTTCGATGTGCCTGATTGGGAGCCCTGTATCTGAGAGAGCCTGCTCAAATGTAAAACTACATCCTATCAAAAAGCTCACAAGGTCATCCCGCCAGATATCCTGAAGCGTTCCAACTTCTGTCCAAGTTCCACCCTGAAAGAGCCTGTATTTTCCGAGATCTCTTCTCACATCGGCGGTCTTAGATAGTTCTTGTAGACGTGATTGACCCCGTGGAAGCTCCTCCAAAAGTGGACATGGTTTCGGGTTGCGTTGGCAGAATGTACGGAAATCATTGGTATATTCAGCAGGTAAGATCACGAGATTGACCTGTGTATAACCTGGACACAGACCTGCTGTTGGTCGTCGCCAGCGCCCTTCTCTGATCGCCTCTCTCGCCTCCTCTGGTGTCCAAGAAGAAGCTTCACCCTCTATCATGATTGTGTCTCCTTCTTGGCGCATCCTGTGAGCTTCGCAAAGACCTCTCCGCGCTCCTGGAAATTCTTGAATTGGTGGTAACTTGGCGCTGCTGGAGATAACAAGACGACACCTCCCTCATCTGTACAAGAGAGCGCTTTGGTGACAGCCTCTTCGAGGCTTTGTGTACGCTCCAACAAAAAGGGAACGCCACCTTCGAGTGCTGCCCCACGATGTAAGAGGTCTTCTGCGATGCGTGAACCTGTGTCAGGCATCGTGATCACGGCATGGATGGGCGTAGATAACAATGATTCGACAAGGGGCGTTACATCAAGCTGTCTATCATATCCCCCGACGAGCAATGTTATCGGCCTGTGACGATAAGCATCCATCGCTGCGATCGCTGATTGGGGCGTCGTTGAGATGCTGTCGTCGATAAATAAACGCCCATCACGTTCACCGATAGGCATCAACCGATGGGCCAATCCACGAAATGAAGGGAGTGATTGAACAGCTTCTTGCCAGGGGATAGAGAGCGCCTCAAGGACGGACAAGGCCGCACATACATTTGCCCAATTATGAGCGCCTCGCAAGGACAGCAAAGATCCTGGTACTGCGAGCATGTCACCCTTATAGATCCCGTCTTCTCGAACGTGAAAACCTTCTTCCGTCATATAGTAATATGGATTTGTCCAAACATTGGGCATTTGGCTCGTTTGGGCGTCTTGTCCGTTGAGGATGGTGATCCCGTCTGAACGCATATGGTTGAAAAGTTTGGTCTTGTCGCGAAAGTATGACTCCACATCACCATGCCAATTCAGATGCTCGGGATACAAGTTCAATAATACACCGATATCCGGTGCGCCTGTAAAATCGGATGTCTGGTAGCTCGACAACTCCACCACAAAGAAATCTGGTGGCTCAGGTGATTGGAAGTGCTGCAACAACGGCACTCCGATGTTTCCGGCAAGTGTGACGGAGTGTCCTGCTGCTTCCAGCAAAAACGCGATCAAGGAAGATGTCGTACTCTTGCCCTTTGTACCGGTGACACAGATCGTCTTCTGTGTTGGGTGGTTGGCAAACCAGATATTCGTCGCGGATGTAAAGACCGTCCCTTGCTCCTTTGCGGCTTCGACGGCTGGAATATATGGTGTGATTCCCGGTGACTTGATCACGACCTCAAAGTCTGAAAGTGACGACAACACACGTGCGCCTGTGAGCACCTCACAATGTTCCGAAGACAGGCGCGGATGTGCCGACATATCAATCTCTTTGTCGTTGAGGATGGTTACCTCAAGTGAGGGAAGTTTCTCCTGTAGCACCTCAAGGGTCGCCTGCCCCTCCCTACCAAAACCCCAGATCGCGACACGACGTTGTGATAATTCAGAGAGCAGCATGGAATCGTTCCTCAAAGTAAGGCTCAAGGTGGTGTGCTTGAGAAGGTGTCAGCATACGTTCAATCAACGCAGATGGATCTTCAACCTGCGGTAGAACCTGCTCAATAAAGCGCTTGACCAGGAGAGCATCCTTCCACTCATCACGTGTCGCGAGCTGACAAAATGCCGCCACACACTCCTCGACCTCTCCGACACACTCAAAAGGTTTGTGACCTGATACGCCGATTAACTCGTCAAATCCTTCCTGTTGCGTAGGCATGTCGAGCAGATTGGCGCCGTATATCGCGAGCAGAGCTTCCTTGGCTAAGGCCGGCGCGATCGCCAAAAACGTAAAGCGACACTTCGGACAATCGAGACACCATCTCGTCTCAGGCGCCGTCTTCACCAAACGAAAAGCTTTGTTGCAGCTCGTGAAGACACTGTGATACTGAGGATATCGTGCAAATAGCTGTGCGATATGTAATTCTGAGAGCGGACGCAGGAACGAAAAGTACCGAAACGTACCAAGCCCTTCTTTGGACCAAAACGCATGCAGATCACGCTCGAAGGTCAGACTCTTGCTGTACTGGTGGTTGACCTCAAAGCCATCTTCTCGCTCAAAGTTCCCTACGTTGGCCGAACGCTCATTGGAAAGCGCGGCACGATCAAAACCATACAGGACGGAGGAGACCGCGAGCACAAACGCGATGATCGCTGAAATGGGTACGTGGCCGTTGTAAGCCCCCTGCTTGTTCAACGCAAACAGATGGGGATCCAGCGCCCTCTTCACGATGATATGCTCGACACCTGATACCCCTGCGACGTCGACGATTGGTTTGTGTGCTCCGATCGAGAACAACACCATCGGCTCATCTGCCTGCTTCAGTGCCTCTATTGTTACCAGCGAATCCTTACCACCTCCGACTGGAACGGCCGTCTTCCGTGGTAATGGACATGACACGACGTCTCTCTCAAGCCCTTCTTCAAAGGGAAAAGAGAGCGTTTGGTGGAGATTCAAGCCATTGATGTGTGCAAATTCACCGAGACCATGAAGGTAAATCTTCTCGAAGAAGGACGCCGCATCTTTTGTCAAAGGTCCCGTCTCAACGACGATATTCTTGGGGACAGCCGCTTTGTAGTAACTGATCCCGGCCATCAAATGAAGCTGTGCCAGGCTCCGATCAAGTGCAGCACGACGAGCATCATCAAGCGGAAGCATCGAACCTTCAAAGGTGAATCTCTCTGTGAAGGTGTGCTGATCATCAAAAGCATAGTGAAGTGAGGCGATAGCGTGCGTTTCGTCGAAGTCATAGGAGACAAAGCGGAACGTCTCGACGCTCGCAGGATCAAATGAAGGCATCTCTTGTGCCATACGCTTATTCCTCTTGGTTGGAAGATCCTTTACAGATCATGTACATCTCGTCCATTATCGGTGCATGAACAGCCTCCCAATCGAGTCCATCAACACAAAGCCTTTGTTCACCGCTGACTCCATCAACAGCCGGACCTTCATACACCATCCGTTCCAATATACGCTCACTGACCTCTCGTGTTAAATTTCCGGCGATCTTCTCACCCTCTCCACACATCAAGGCGATCGCTGCCGCAAGCGCTGCACCGCCCCAATTCGAGACACCACACACCATCAACGCGTCGGCCTCCACACAACAATGAATCGTTTCTCCGTGAGGGACGTACGCAGCGACTTCTTCTCTGTCCAGGCATCCCATCCCCAACTCGTTGCCACCGTCGCCAATACCGACACGATACCAGCCATATTCAGACGTGAACAGATGATGCAACGGGGTTGTAAATGCGGATATATCCTCCCCTCTCATATTCCGACAATGGCCGTGCTGACCTGGTCCCACACGTTCAATCGATATGACATGGGTGAGAGGGGACGCAAAAGATGACCAATGCGAAGAATACGGATTTGGGGAGGGCGAGTTTCCACTCGCCCCTGATTGTCGGGCTTCGCTTGCCCCTGATTGTCGGGCTTCGCTTGCCCCTGGCTGCATCGCTTCGCTTGCCCCTGATTGTCGCGCTTCGCTTGCCCCTGACTGCCTCGCTTCGCTTGCCCCTGACTGTCGGGCTTCGTTCGCCTCTGACTGCCTCGCTTCGTTTACCCTTGGCTGTCGCGCTTCGTTTACCCTTGGCTGTCGCGCTTCGCTTGCCTCTGACTGCTGGACCGCTGACTGTTGCGCCTCTGACTGTCGCGCTTCGCTTTCCCTTGGCTCTTCGCGTGTTATCACGTCAATGGGGATGCTCTCCAGAAGCCCTGTTGCCGCAAGGCTGGCTTTCAATGTGCCTTCGCAATGGGTGTCTGTGACAAGGCGCACTTTCATCCCCAGCGCATGAAGGCTTGTCGCGAGCACAACGGCACCAAGGGGACCATCTGTCTCTGCCGCGCCTTGTATGATCTTTCCGTGCAGTGTGGCTTTTGCGTGTGGGATAAAGAATCCCGTGATGATCGCGATGTGGGGAGAGACTGTGCGGACGATATGTTCTGCTGCCTGACGTAATTGTCCTCTTGTCTTCTTAGCGGCCCAAGACATCCCACGGTTCTCTGTGTGGCGATGACAGAGGGTTTCAAGTTGCGCAATGCGCTCTGTGATGTCGGGAGTACAGGTGTCTTTGTATGACGAC
Source organism: Deltaproteobacteria bacterium (assembly GCA_002731275.1). GTDB lineage: Bacteria > Myxococcota_C > UBA6777 > UBA6777 > UBA6777 > UBA6777. The sequence continues at coordinate 40,968 of PCBK01000083.1, forward strand.
TTCATCAGCCGCTCCTTTTTTGGTCCATCAACGGATTGTTTGGCGTAGATGGATCACAAGAATCACTTGCAAGATCCAGGACGTCTTGTAACATGTATGGTGATGGGATACCACCTTTGACAACCACACCCAGGAGCTGATCCAGACAAAGGACAAACACATCCATATACACGATGTGATGGGACAAAAAGGATAGAACAATGACAAAGGATAAGAAGAGCCTCCTCAACCAATTCACAGAAGGCGTCAACAAAGGCATCAAACAAACAAGTGAAGCGGCCCAAATGGTCGGTGAAACTGTTATTGAGAGCGCACAGGCTGTTGGGAACACCATTAACGACGGTGTCAACTCTGCCGGTACAACCGTCGAGAGAGGCGCACAGGCCATCTCCGAAAGCGCAAAACTGCTCGGTGAAACCGTCGTCGACGGGGTACAGCGGATCGGAAAGGTGCTCTCTGATGGGGGGAACATCTTGCTCGAAGATATCAACGAAGCAGGTGCGTTTGTCGCCGATCAGGTGAACGGCAGTATCGGTGTTGTTCGGGATGGAGTGTACTACGTTGGTGGCAAAGCTGTCGAAGGGACCGTCGTCGTCAAAGACGGTGTCTTGAGTGTTGGCGAAACCATCGTGGGGAGCGTGATCAACACGAGCCGCTTTGTCACCGATAAGGCGTACAGGGACAGCGAAGGTATCCCATGGCTCAAAGAAGTGATCGAGACCAACAGGGAGATCATCGCCTATCAAATCCAACAAAATCAACGCGCCATGGAGCTTCTCTACTACGCATCCCTTGGCAAAGAGCTCAACGAAGACGAACTTGAGATCGTCAGCAAACAGATCACAGACATGACCAAACTCGTCCCCGTCCTGGCGATCTTCTTACTCCCCGGTGGGACCGTGTTGCTCCCCATCCTAGCCAAACTCCTGCCTTGGGACATGATCCCCGATCTCAAACCACCCAAAGACGTCAACCTCGCTCCCCCCGAAGCGACACCCACCCCCGAAGCCGCTGCAGAGAGCCACCCCAACGCCACTGTCAAAGACGAATAGACTACAAACTGGATGTGACATTTTTCAGTAGGGTGTGTCTTGTGTCCGACTGTCGTATCGTTTTCCGCGGGGCGGGCCCTGTGTCCGACCATTGTGTTGTGTGATGCGACATTTTTTCAGTAGGGTCGGTGCCTTGTGTCCGAGCATTCTGCCATATACCTACTTTGAGGAAGGACCACCTACAAACTGAAGCCTCGGCGCTTTAAGTAGAAATGAAGAGCACTTGAGGTCGCGTAGTAGAGGTCATTCTCAGGTTCAAATTGAAAGACCCCCAAGCGCTCCACCAACGTCTCCAGCTCGATCGCTGAACACTCCAATTTCTTCGTCAACATATCACGTAGTGGCGACCACTTCGCTTGCATCCGAAAATCATCATCGCTCTCATTGTACAGATGAAGATATGTCAACAGATCGTGGAAGAGTTCTAGCTGCTCATTCTCCCGTAACTGCTTCATCTTTTGTTGATCCAGCTCCTGGAAACGTTCGGCGAGGGTCTTCACAAAACGCTCCATCCAGGAACCAAGCAACATCTTCTCCTCGAAGACATCGTGGGAGACGACCGCGACAGTCACTTCATCGAGTGCTTTCACTGTTGCGGTGCGACGGCGCTCCAAGAACACAGCGGTCTCGCCAAAGACATCCCCAGGTCCCATATCACGGATGACAACGTCCCTGTTCTCTGAGCGTTTGAAGACACGACAACGCCCTCTTATAATGATATAGGCCTCTTCACCATGCTCTCCTTCGCGTACGAGCACCGAACCCGCCTCAAATTGACGCACTGGTAAATCACCGCCACCACGGATGAAGTCATCGATATCTCGCTTAAGGCTCTCGACACTGTTGTATCGCTCTTCGGGTTTGTAGGAGAGCGCCTTTTGCGCGATCTTGGACAGCCCTTTGGGAATATAGACATCTGAGACGCGCTCTTCGGCGGGCTCGATATCTGCAGACTGGATCTTGCTCAAGATCTCGTACAATTCGCCTAGATAAGGCGGGTTTCCTGTTAACATTTCGTACAAGATGGCACCAAGCGCGAAGATATCCGTGCGCTCATCGAATTGCTCAATCGCGCCTTTGGCTTGCTCTGGTGACATGTAATTCCACGTCCCAAGGACCGGGTTTTTGTCTTCCTGGACATCTTCTGTGATCCGGACAGGTTCTTCGACGGCCTTGTACTTTTGTGCGGGAAGTTCCTGGTATGTCCGTGCGATCCCCCAATCCATGACATAGACCTGTCCGTGAGATGCGAGCATGACATTCGAAGGTTTGAGATCGAGATGCAACACGCCGCGATTATGGGCGAAGGAGATGGCGTCACAGATCTTCATGAAGATCTGAAGGGCCTCGTACAAACACCGTGCTGAGCCGATCTGGTACTCACGTGAGTGGATGTAGGCCTTGAGTGTTTTGCCTTTTACCCACTTCATCGCAAAAAACGGGATCTCTTGTTTGTTGTGGGCGAATTCGTAGACGGGGACGATATGTGGGTGTTCAAGTTGACCGGAGATCTGGGCTTCATGGACGAAGCGTTGGGCGTGGATCGACTCATCGACGAGTTTTTCGTCCAGGACTTTGAGCGCAACAGGTCGGAACAATGTGCGATCCAGCGCTTTATGGATCAAGCTCATGCCACCACGTGCGAGGATACCAAATTCTTGATATCGTTTACCAAACTCATCGACATCGGCGGATTGTATGGATTCGTAGAGTTTGGAGCTGACCATCTCTGTGGGGCCATCGTCTTCTTGGAGTTCAAGCTCGGTCATCGGCGCGCCATCGTCCTGAAAATAACCGACAGGGGTCATCGGGACAAAGGGAGAATCTTCGACGATATCGATCGGTCGCATCGCGGTCATCGAGTCTGGACGTTTGATCTCCAAAGGGTCTTGGTGGGCGGGTCCCACAAAGGTGGGATCTTCTGGGACATCAGGCTGCGGCTGGGACGAATCTTTGGGTTCTTTGGGGTCACTCGTCATACGAGGATGCTCCTCCAACAACAAAAAATTGTGCAAGAATTTTGCGCTTCACAATCAACTCGACCTATAGTCGCTGTTAACGACGATCCTGTCAAATGACAGGCTCCAAAGGGATGATTTCACACCAAAAGGGAGTGTTCCATGGTACTGCAAAAACATCGAAATGATCTGTGGCCACACCACATCGCCAAGCAAGCGGCACCCGCCGTCTCCAATCCAATGTTCCAGGTCGGTCAACCCTTCGCCAACCACGAACAAACACGCAGTATGCTCGTTGAACGCGTTGCTCGCGCCACTCGATACTACAAACAAGCCGAGCAAAAATACAGACGCGCACAAGCCCGTGCACACGAGAATGAGACCACCAAAATGCTCGCTGATCAGGCCAAACGTAAAGCCTTCTTCGCGAAGAGAGAGATGTTCTCTGCCCTCAAAAGACTCGAAGTCTTCGAGAGTCAGACGACCCAGTAAGCTGTCTCTAGCTCACCACACATTCCCACTCTCCAAGACGTCGTCGTTACCCTTTTTGTCGTCACGGAACCTGTACATCGGTCTGTAGGTATCATGTCTTCTACACCCACAACTCAGTCCCATCCCGCGCAACAAGCCAAAAAAGAAGCCCTTTTACAAGCCCTCAATAAGACGCCCTTTCGTGTCCCGCGTTGGCTTCGTGGTCAACACAGTCAGACCCTTTGGGCTGCGCTCGCGAGGAGACCCAAGGGGATCCAACGCAGTCAAGAGTGGCTCGATACTCCCGACAACGATCAGCTTCGTCTCTATTCGATCGCAGGTGATCCAGAGAAGCCGACCGTTTTGCTCCTTCATGGCCTTGAAGGGAGCGCACAATCTCCCTATATATTGGGGTTACAGAGATTATTTGCCCAGCAAGGGTGGAACACCTACGCGCTGGAATTTAGGACGTGCGGTGGAGAATTTAACAACGCACAGAGGCTCTATCATCTCGGTGAGACAACGGATCTGGATCTTGTTGTTCGTTTCTTGCTCGAACGCGATCCTGCGATGCGTTTGTATCTCGCGGGATTCTCGATGGGCGGGAATATCACCGGGAAGTGGCTCGGTGAGAAGGCGGACAAAGTGCCTTCTCAGATCAAGGGTGCGTCGATTGTCAGCTCGCCTTTTGATCTGACGATCTCTGGTCCACACATCGACAAGGTCTTTGCTGGGATTTACGTTCGGTATTTTTTGCGGACACTGATCCCCAAAGCGCTCAAAAAACACAAGCAGTTCCCAGGGGTCTTGGATGCCGAAAAGATCAGGCGCTCCAAGACATTTCAGGAGTTCGATACTTACGCGACGGCTGCCCTGCATGGTTTTGAGGACGCACAGGATTATTGGGAGCAGTCCTCTTGTGGGCAATTTCTTCCACATATCCATGTGCCTACGATGCTTTTGACCTCTGCTGATGATCCATTCAATCCACCCTCGACACTCCCTACCGAGCACGCTGAACGCTCTCCCTTTTTGATCCCCCAATTTACGCAGCGAGGTGGACACGTCGGCTTTGTCGCAGGTGCTCCCTGGAAAACATACAATTGGGCCGAACACCAAACACTTCGATTCTTTAACCTCCTCTCCAACGCTGATTGATAGACACCCGTTGTTTTTGGGAAAGGGAATAAGAACCCCCTCAGTCCGAGCTCTCGCTCGTCCAGCTCCCCCTACTCAACTTCGTTGGCAAGGGGAGCGATACAAAAGAGGGAACAAGATCCCCTCAGTCCGACCTGCGGTCGTCCAGCTCCCCCTGCTGTTCAACTTCGTTGGCAAGGGGAGCGATACATATCAAACGAGATATCGCAATACAAACGAAAACATCGTATATATCGGTTGGTTTGTCCCTCCTCTCGAAAGGCTTGAGAGGAGGGAAGAGCCGGAGGCTCAGGGTGGAGAGTTTGTTGAGGCGGATGATTGCAAGTGAAGACGCAAAAAACCCAATACAA
>PCBK01000084.1 GCA_002731275.1 Deltaproteobacteria bacterium
GGAGAGGAAGGGGGAAGGCCGAAGGCCAGGGGGATGGAGAGGTTTGTAGAAGGGGTCGTTGCAAAGTGGCCTCGCAAATGACAACCGCATATATTGTCCGAGCAATCGAGCGTTTGAAGGATGCTGCTTGCAGTATCCGTATTGCCCTGAGGGATTTGTAACGTGTATTCGGGTGCACTTTGCGAAGACACAAGTGCAACTGCCCCTGGATCAGAAATCTAGTTTCCCCCGTATACGCGGTATAACCCTCCCCCTTGCCTTCTCCGAAGGTCGGAGAGGAAGGGGGAAGGCCGAAGGCAAGGGGGATGGAGAGGTTTGTAGAAGGGGTCGTTGCAAAGTGCATGAAGCAAATGACAACCGCTGCAAGTTTGCGAGCAATCGAGCGATTGAAGGATGTCGCTTGCGACATACGTATGATCATGAGGGATTGTGTCGTACATTCGGGTGCACTTTGCGAAGACACAAGTGCAACTGCCCCTAGATCAGAACTCAAGCTAAATACCGTGTACACGGTATAAGCACTCCACCTTCCTCTCGAAAGGCTTGAGAGGAAGGGGGAAGGCCGAAGGCCAGGGGGATGGAGAGGTTTGTAGAAGGGGTGGTTGCAAAGTGAATGAAGCAAATGACAACCGCATATGTTGTCCGAGCAATCGAGCGATTGGAGGATACTGCTCGCAGTATCCGTATTGCCCTGAGGGATGACAACCGTATGTTCGGGTGCACTTTGCGAAGACACAAGTGCAACTGCGCCTGGATCAGAAATCTAGTTTCCCCCGTTTACACGGTATAAACGCCCTCCTTTCCTTCTCCGAAGGTCGGAGAGGAAGGGGGAAGTCACGAAGTGACAGGGGGATGGAGAGGTTTGTTGAAGGGGTGGTTGCAAAGTGGCGTCGCAAATGACAACCGCACATATCAACTGAGCAATCGAGCATTAGGAGGATACTGCTTGCAGTATCCGTATTGTACGAGAGGGATTGTAGCGTATGTTCGGGTGCATTTTGCGAAGACACAAGTGCAACTGCGCCTGGATCAAATAGGGGAAGAGCCGAAGGCTCAAGGGGATGGAGAGGTTTGTAGAAGGGGTCGTTGCAAAGTGGCGTCGCAAATGACAACCGCACATATCAACTGAGCAATCGAGCATGTGGAGGATACTGCTTGCGACATACGTATGATCATGAGGGATGACAACCGTACATTCGGGTGCACTTTGCGAAGACACAAGTGCAACTGCCCTTGGATCAAATAGGGAGCTGGAGAGGTTTGTTGAGCGCAGGATGGAGAAACGAGAAACTACTCTTTCTTTTTGACGCTAGCGAAGATCTCGCTAAGGTCGGGAACGAGTACGATCTCAGTTCGTCTGTTGAGGGATTTGTTTTCGGCAGTATCGTTAGGTGCTTTTGGTTGGTACTGACCGTGGCCAGCGAGGGACATTTGTGCGGGGGGCATGCCGGCTTTGATCATAACGAACAACACAGAGGTCGCACGACGTGCAGACAGTCGCCAGTTCATTCTGGCATTTCCGACGCTATCAGTATGTCCAACAACTTGCCAACGATGGTTCATCGTCTGAAGAATCGAAGCGACACTGGTGATAGCTTTTTTACCGGCACTTTTGACAGTTGAACTACCAGAAGCGAACAAGATCTTTTCGGGCAGTTGAAGCACGAGTTGTCCTTTCACCATCTGGATTTTGAGCTTCCCAGCGGAGACGAGCGCCTTCAACTTCTCGTTGAGTTCATCGAAGATCTTGCGCAACTTTTTGACTTGCTTTTCAAGTCGCTCAGCGCGAGCGATGGAGGTCTTGAGAAGATCTTGTTTGTCTTTGAGTTCTTTTTCTTTTTTGGCGAGCGCTTCATTGAGCAGGCTGCTCTTCTTTTCGAATTCGGCTTGCTTCTTTTCAAACTCAGCTTGTTTCTTGCTGAGTTCATCTTGCAGATCAAACAACTTTTTGCCGCGTCCTTTGAGCATCTTCCCACAACGATCAATTTCACCAGCCTTGCGTTTTTGCTCAGACAGCAGGACTTTCAGCTTGGAGTTGAGTGTGGCTTTCTCTTTGGAGCATTGCATCTTGAGGTTGTCATAGTTTTTCTTTGTCGTGCTGAGCTTTTTTTGCATCACGACAAAGTCGTTTTTAAACTTCGCTCTCAACTTCTGCAATTCCTTGCCGTTATCTTTACGTAGTTGGCGAAGTTCAATGATCTCTTGTCCGAGCGCGGCTTTCATGCGCTGGTATTCACCAGAGGTCACACAGCCAGTGGTACCGAACAAGCCAAGCAAAAAAATGCACACGTACTGATACGTTTCGCGGTTGATTCTCATGATTCTTCCTCCCCTGGATGGAAAATGGGTACTTCCGTTGTACCGAGCACATACTACATACAAACAAATGCTACAAATGTCCACAAGTCACAAACGCTTGTTTGTGTTTCAGGCTTGTGAAAGACCTGCTCGCTGTGATAAGAGGCGACCCACACAGAAAAGAGAGTGGATGGGTTGCTTTTGCGATAAAGACGCCCCCACAATCAAAGTGAGCGCGCAACCATCATGGACCTGGATGACAGGTTAACAATTTTCCGCCACCGAGGAGCAAGAAAATTGTCAAACAAAAGACAAAACTGATACACCAACAACAGGTGAAGTCAGCTCCAGGAGAACAACATGCAGAGCCAAGACATCAAAAAATACTACAAACATGTGCCTCGCCAACAAGCCTCCACACTCGCACAGTTTCGTAAACAACATCCTTACAAGACGCTGCGCTGTCGAAGCGGCTCACGCTGGCGCTACATCTCATGTGGGCAAGGGCAACGCACCCTTTTGCTCCTTCCAGGCGGCTTTATGCGTGCGGACATGTGGTTTTATGTCATCCAACAACTCAAACATCATTATCGCATCCTCGCACCTGACGCTCATATTCTCCACCAGATGTACGCCCTGGAAGATGTCAGCCACGCGCTCGACGATTTGATGGAACATGAAGATGCCGAGCAAGCGATCGTCGTCGGCATCTCGGCAGGTGGCGGCATCGCACAAACTTTTCTGCAAATGTATCCCGAACGCGTCGAACATCTCATCCTCTCACACAGCACCACCCTGCAATCACTCGCGCAGATGAAAGAAAAGCTGCAAAAGATCAAACTCTTCGTTCGATTGCAACCTCTCTTCGTCGTGAGACAGATGATGTTACAAAAACTCGCGGCACACACACCACATGCAAGCCACTGGGGTGACTTCACTCGCTCTTACATCAAAGAAGTCCTCTCAAGCGTCGACAAAAAAATCCTGCTTCAAACCCTCGAAGCAAGCTTGCAATCAGCCCGCCACTTCAGCACACATACTCCCTCCACCAAAGACTGGCACGGGCAGGTCTTGCTCATGACCTCGAAGGACGATCCCCACACCCTCCACCAACTCCCAGCATTACAACGTCTATATCCAGACGCACACCAGCACATCTTCCAACAAGGTGGACACCATACATCACTCCACTTCCCCGAAACGTACTGCGCAGCCCTCGAACAATTCCTGGCCCAACTGACCCCACAAACCATCTCACGTGCAGCCTGAAACCAAAGATCCAACTTCTCGGAGAAAGTCATGCTCGCTCGCACCAGCCTCCTCGCGGTGTTACTGCCGCTCATCGTCAGCTCGACAAGCCTCGCCAACAAACACACCGCAAAGCAAAACAAGAAGCAACCACAGCTGATCGTCAAAGCGCACGGGTTCCGAAATACAAAAGGTGTGGTGCGAATCACCTTGTTCAATCAGGCCAAAGGCTTCCCCAAAGATCGCAAGAAGGCCTTTCGTCTGCTCATCTTGACGCTCAAAAAGAAAACCCTCACCTTCGCGTTTGAGAAGCTCCCTTACGGCGAATACGCAGTCGCTTTGTGGCATGATGAGAACAACAATAACAAGATGGATAGGAAGTGGTATGGTCCCCCGAAGGAAGGTCTTGGCGTCTCCCGTAACGCCAAGTCCTGGTTTGGCCCCCCACCCTTCAAAAAAGCGAAGATACGCTTCTCAAAGGACAAACAAAGCATCTCGATCAAGATGCGCTATCTCTAGGATTTATCTGGACGGAAGAGACCATCGTCATCACGTCCGGCACAGTATGCCTTGGTGTCTTTGACGATCTCCTGAACGTGACGCACAGCGGCATCAAGATCAGCGGCGTTGCAGACCTCGATGCTGATACGAACACGCAAGCTCCACAAGTAATTATCGATGCGGTATGCCTTGTATTGATTGACAGTGTAATTTCTGCCAAAGGGAGCGATCGCATTGGTCAACGCTGCGAGTGTCATAGGGATACCGAATCCCAACACCACACCCGCTCTGGTCCCATCGTCAGGAGCCAGCACACCACCAATCACCATCGCGGCACCTGTCAAAGCGGTCCCGCCAAGGATACTCCAATAAACGATCCCGTTGGTGTTACTCGTATTTTGGTAGGACTTGAGTTTTTTACGGCAAGTAGGCGCCTCATCCTGAATCATACGAAGCTGCGAAAGAATCTCAGGTTTCGTACAAAATCCACCCAAACGACGAGACGCATCCGGTACAGACTTGAGCATCTCGCGAGCCTCTTCAACAGCGCTGTCGACGAGTTGACAATGCTCTTTCTTCATCGAATCATCTTTGGCCTCCTTACACTTTTTGGAGACCTCCAACTTCTTCTTCAGATAATCGTGGACACTCTCATTGCGCAAATAAAGCGAACCTCTCGTCGAAGTACAGCCTGTCATCCACAACAACACACCAAACAACAAACCCAAAGAAATCACTCGCTTCATGCGATCATATCTTTGCATACACATCATCTTTTGATTTGACTCCATTCGTTCCTCCCCTGGAATCCAAAAATACATCAAGAGGAACATAGCAGGGGTCTTACGATAGAGTCAAGCAACCGCAGGGTTTGACCTTTTGGAGGAACCTTTGTAGCAACGAAAGGAAAAGCGACTTCTTTTTTCCTTGCAGCCGTCTCAGAGATCGAGGAGAGGACGCCTGGAGACCCATCCAGACTCAAACAGATACATCATCTGCTCACGTGAGCATTCATCCCTCAGACAAAAGATCGAACCAGGAAGTGTCTTGGAGAGTTGTTGCAGCTCATCTACAAAACGAGCTGCCTTGAGTTGGACATCCGAAAAAAGCTCACTATCAGGACGAAAGTAAAGCACTGTCTCAGGTGCTCCCTCAAGACTATCAAAACGCCATCGGCTTAAACGTTCACCACGCTCGTAGACGATCTTCTCGACACGCTCTTGCCAACAGGTCATCGCCTCAAAACGCTCGGACAAAGCGTTGGTCACACACCAACCCAACAAAAAGAGGTCGTTGTCTTTGGCGAACTCCCACCGCGCATCGACGCCAGCGTAAAGCATCGACATCATCGACTCAAAGTGGGACATATCCAGCTCGTGCTCACTCTCCTCCAACGGGAGGCACAAACCAGGCACACGGATCGTCAAGGCAAAGTCGTCATGTAGAGTCACTTCGAGCCTGTGAAGATGTAACTCGTGCATAAACGTCGCACACTCATGAATGGTCGAAAGACACAGCCGATGCAGTCCCTTCCTCGTCAGATCTCCGACGTACATCGCCGGACGTTTTTGGATGGCCTCCATCGAAGTCAAGACCTGAATGCTCTCGGCAGAATAAAGCGAAACTTCAATGGCGTACTCGCTGTCATTGGATTGTTGTGGATCATTGTCATGGATTTCATGCGACATGGTACAGTTCTCCATTCGCCTCATCAGAATGAATCGGCATATTGATCAGATTATCTGTCAACATCATCCTTTTGGTGATGTCTCGGGGGTTGTATTGAAGGTGAAAAAGAGGTCACTTGGGATGGCCATCCACAACGTCTACAAGATAGCAAATATCCCCCTAAAACACAAGCCCTCACGCCATAAAAAACCGATATAAAAACACGATTCAAAGCAGCGACTTACAGACACAAACAACTGAACAAAAGACATCTATTCAAAAAGACTCCCACCGGTAAAAACATCCCCCACTTACCAAGACAAAAACTGACTACTATCTAAGCATACTCTTACAATATTCGATATCGCACGATCACAGCAGATCAGATCAAAGCACCCAACTCGAAGAAGAAAGGATTTGTGGAATTTTGCAACTCCAGCCAAGATGTCCTATCTTGGTTGGAGTAAGTGAACAGTCCTCTCGCGAGGTAAGCGTACAAAGATGATGTGGAATTTCATTCGAAGAGTCGGGTCTTGTATCCGATCACGACGTCACACAATTCAACATATTTCCCGTAGGGTCGGGACTGTGTCCGATCTCTGCGTCACACAATTCAACATATTTCCCGTAGGGTTGGGCATGTGTCCGATCACTGCGTCATACAATTCAACATATTCACCGTAGGTTCGGGCATGTGTCCGATCACGACGCCGTACAATTCAACATATTCACCGTAGGGTCGGGCATGTGTCCGATCACTGCGTCACACAATTCAACATATTCACCGTAGGGTCGGGCCTTGTGTCCGACCATCATGTCATTTTCCGTAAGGCCGTTGGATGAAGACAAAGTCCCAACATCCATGAAAAGCGAGGATAAAGACGTATGCGTTGTTTTCGATGGTCAACTGTGGTCCTTATATGGATTTGGTTACCAATAAGCCTTAGCTGGGCAATTCCGGCACAATATCACCAACCAAAAAACACAACACTCTCCCAACAGCTTCATACAAAGCGGCGTCGACTTGCCAGACGTAAAAAGCGCAAACGGCTCAAAAGGCGTCGAAGAAGACGACGCACGAGGAGACGACATCGGCGCTCACGACTTCCGAGGAGATACAGGTTCAGATGGGGGCGTTCATGTCGCCACTTTGGACGAGATTGGCGAATGTGTCGAAAGGTATGGCGCACCAAAAATATCCGCAAGTATCACAAACTCGTGATGGAGTTACTCACAAGCTGGAAACAACAGCTCGACGCGACGACACCTGCACAACGCAAAGCGCTCGATGCCAAAAGGCAAAAGTACTTTCGCGTCGATCGATGGTGGTGGGATCGATACAAACGAGACAAAATCTACAAGATGCTCGACGCCATCGATCGTCTGATCCAACCCAAACTACACGAATATCCCAAAGCTCTCTACGTAAAGTTGTTGACCACAGCCTCCTCTTTACTCGGCCACCCAGGCCTCTCACTCCCCAGAGAGACCGCCTTATTATCTCGACTGAGTCGCTGGCTCAAACGAAAACCCCACCCTCCAACGGTTCAGTATATCGTCAAAAAAGCCAGCGCCTCGATGCTCGCACGTAAAGAATGCCCATGGTGGTATCTCGTCTTCATGGGAACCTTCGACGTGAAAGGCCTACAACGTGTCTCGCAACAGATATCCCCCTCGTGGTGCAAGGCCAAAAAAGTCTTCAACGAGCTCCGATATCACACGGACACCCAAGTCAACCAAAAGCTCAAACATTGGGCCAAAACATACCCTCGTATCGCCAAGCTACACAACTTTGGTCGCTCCTTTGAAGGACGCCCACTGCTCGCGCTCCAAGTCGGATACAGGTACAAAAAATACCGCGCGCAACAAAACTCCATCCTCCTCGTTGGCAACCAACACGCCGACGAACACGTAGGAACAGAGGTGTTGATGGACTTCACACGTCGCCTCTTCAAACGCTACAAAAAACGCGAGCGCAAAGTTCGCACATGGATGAAGACCAGACAGCTATGGATCATCCCTGTTCTCAATCCCGATGGAAAGGTCTTCGATCTACTCGGCGGGATCATCAAGTGGTGGCGATACAACAGAAAAGTCCACACAGACGGCCAGATAGGTGTCGATCTCAACCGAAACTTCGGATACAAGTGGAAACGATGGAGCTTTTATAGAGGAGGTCGAATCACCCTACCAGGTACGCGCCCCTTCTCTGAACCCGAGACGAACGCGCTGCGACGTCTCGCCAAAAAACTCCCCCGCTTGAAAGCCATCCTCGACGTCCACCAATACGGTGCAGTCGTCTTGTTGCCCTACGCCTTCTCAAGAACAGCGCTCCCAGCCCCGTACCAACGACAATACGTCCAGCTAAGCCGCTACCTCGCAGCGACCAACGGCTACAAATACTATCCAGCTCACCGCCTCTATCCCCACCAAGGAACACTCGGAGACTGGGGGTTTGGAGAGTTCAAAGCCCTCTCTCTCGTCCTAGAGCTCGGCTACAAACAGTACATTGGCCCGGCACGCATGAACAGAGTCATCAGAAAAAACAGATTGCTCCTCGATCGATTTATCGAGCTTGGGAAAGCTCCCTACGAATTTGCCCAAAAAATGAACAAAGGCACCCTCACCCCACCAACAAAAGCTGGAAACTAATCGCTACTTCGAACAGACGGGAAGTTTATCTGTCGAAAACGCATTTGGCGTGATATATCCATGTGTGTACTTCGTCGCAAACATACTTCTTCTTCGATAGAACCGAAGGTTCATACTCTTCCACACGGTCTTTTTTACAGAGATGACGCGAAAACCGTGCGAAGCCCCAGCTCCTTCTCCGTACTTCATGCCCCACTGATGCCATCCTCCAGAGCGCAAAGACTGGTGCTTACTCGCTGACTGTGTTGCCATCAAGAGCGGTGAGCGCTTGACGGGCAACGTCCGCCAACAAGGTTGACTGCCCATCATCGTGTAGCGAAAACGCATACGAGAAAACGAACAGCTCGGTGAAGCCGCATTGTAGGCGTAAAGATCGTTCCAATGTTGGTGACCATACATGTACACAACAGGCTTTTTGGTCTTCTTGGTGGCCTTGATCAGCAATGCTTCAAAGGCGTCTCTTCCCCGAAGAAACACACCGTGTCGCCCTGCTGCGCATCCCTTTGAGGTGTGGCGAATTGCGAGGCGTGTCCCAGAATGCCCAAGTACGATATGACCGTTTCGCGCAGGTGTTTTCAAAAAGGACGCGACATCCTTGAGCTGCCCTTTTGTCAGCCCTTCCGTCGTCACCCACTTGAGTTTGTACCAGGTGCGGTAAGTCGCAGACGGCCCTGTGTCCAAGAGCATCCACTTGTATCCACCAAACGCAAAACGTCCGGCCAAAAAGGGATGCATATAACGGACAAACAAGCGCAAGCCTTCTTCTTGTCGCTCGATCCCAGATCGTTTGGGAGGCTGACCAATCCAGGCCCTGTAGTAGTCGTTGTTTCCAATCGAGACGATCACGGGCATCTTTAATTTGCTCAGTAACGCACGCGCCTGCTTCCACAAAGATGGGCTGTTCCCATATTGCACAACATCCCCTGTCAACACGACAAATGTAGGCGCAGGTTTGAGCTTGTTGATCCCTTCGATGCTGCGTGTTGCGTTTGCTTTGTGTCCAGCAGAGAAACGTAGATCGCTCATGTGGACAAACTGGAAGTTATCGATCTCTTTAGGCTTCTTATTGAGGACAAGAATCGCCCCCTTTGTACGAACAGAGCGAGTTGAAGTCTTTTTGGAAGGTTTCGTCGTGGCGTTCTGCTGTCTCTGTCGCCTTGCGCGAAACAAAAATGACTGGAGCGTGTGCAAAAGGTCGTAGTATCCAGGCTTTACCCCGGCAGGAAGGACGATCTTTCCTTTGACGTACAGGGTGTTTTTGCTGACATAGCGCATCGCGATATCGGACGGCTTTCCAAGTGACACACAGCCACCCTTTGTGCAATCCTTTTGCCCTTTGGGGATCAATCGCAGCGTCAACGAGCTGGAAAACATCATTCTCGCGCTAGCATCGGCCAGATATTCAACGTAGACAGTCTGTCCAACAGCAGCAAAAGCGGTCATCCCGAGCGTCGGCGAGATAGGTCGGATCTTGCCAAAATGAATGGGCTCTTGGCCATAGATCTCCCAAAAATGCTTGCCTACGTAAGGAAGCAAGCCACGCTCTTGGTGTCGATAATGTCGGAGTTTATAGAATGCAGCAGAGGGAGTGTACGCTGCATCAGAGACTGGTACACCCAGCAATACAGAGAACAGGCAAACACGTACAAAGTATTGTGAACCCAATTGTCGTCTCCATTCGAGAGTCTGATCGTTCGCTTGATGATGCAAAGAAGATAACAAGAAGCACATCACCAGGTCAACATGAGTTGTTCATGCACAAAAAGCAAAGAATCGATCACTCCGAAGCCTTCTGTATATCAGAACATGTCGAGCGTTCGAGGCACAGGTGGTCACGTAATTCTTTTCCGTTGGAGCGAAAGTAGACACCGAGCACATTGATCATGTACTGGTGCACATCGAATGACCTTTCGGGGTCTGGGTTACTAAATCCGTGTGCGCCATTGGTCTTGATGTAAGGCAATCTCATGCCAGCCACACCTGAGTGCGTTGGCACAGTCAGTCTCAATGGCGGCTCAAGTCGAGGCACACCCAAACCATCACGCCCATTGCTGAGATTGTCAGGATCAAAGAGCACACCCGTTTTGTTGTCGGGACCAAGAAATCGATTGAGCGATTCGATGCCTTCGAGTACATGATAGCGGATCAAGACTTGATTGGGCGTCAAAAACGCGCCCGCCTTCTCTGGATGTGGATACCGCTTATCAGCCCGAAGGACAGGGATAATCCCAGCAGCCCGCGCGATACCAATCCCCGTATCAACAGGAACAACAGCGTCGCCGATCGTCGGAATGACCAAGACATTGGCGCCAGGATTCAAACGCCTTTCATAGGTGTATGTCATCGGTTGTAAATGGAAATGTTTGGCGTAGGCCACAGGATCACCAGGCGAAACGATCATCCCACCAAATCCGATAAAACGACGAAGCTCTGGCGTTTGGCGCTTGAGACCAAATCCTTTCGAGAGCGCAAACAAAGGCAAGCCCTTCTTGTAGAGAATCCCCTGAAAGAACACGTCGTGACCAAATGTCTTGATCGTCTCCCGCACCTCGTCAGTTGTCCCTTTGTAAACGACGATCTCCCACGCGTCACCAGGAAGCACAATCTCCTTCTGTGAACCTCCGACAGGAACGGCCTGGATCACGTCACTCTTGCCATCGACAGGACGCAGCTCTGGAGGTTGGTAACTGTCCTCAAGTATCTTGGTGTGCACAGAAGGGACACCAAGAATCGCTCCCTTTTCGAGCGCGTCGAGCGCATCTGAGGCCACTGCGACACGAAAAGAATGTACACTTCCATCCTTGCGCACGATCGCCCAACGTTCTTCTTTGTTACGTAGGTTGCGAAGAACGATTTTGTCTCCCACCTTGATCTTGTCCGATGTGTAAAATCGAACCCCAGTCACACGTTGACTGTTATCGATAAACAAACAATTCCTCGTGGGGTTGTTTTCCGCAACCTCTGGGGTGAGGCTACACGCTTCATCGGCGACGTCAGCGACGCCAAAACGAAGCTCTGTCGTCCCATCAGCTTTTCCATACCCCATCACAAAGGGACCAAGCGTCCGCATAAAGACAGCATCCACAACACCCCCCTGACTCGAACGGGCGCCAACCTTTAGCAAACCAGCACCACCAGAAACAGGCGCAGCCGCTGCAATCGCAGGCTCTGTTGCTGCCAGGATCGAGGAGAGGAAACCACCGAGCGAGATCCCCCAAGCATGATACTGCTCGGAAGGTCCACCGAAATCGACAACCCCATCACCGTTAAAGTCACCAGCAATTCCTGTCAGATCAGGTTTTCCATCTCCCGAACCATCCATCGACCACTTCTTCTTCCCATCCCACGTACGCATGATCCGAATCATCTGCATATGATCAATCACACTCTGTCTCACCACATCGCGGGTGTGGAACATATCAGCGGTCCAGAAGTCTCCACCTGAATCGGGATATCCGTCGTTGTTCAGATCACGCGCACGTCCAGGCGACAGAGAGCGAAACACCCCAAGTAGACCAGCCTTTCCCAAAATCGCTTCGAGAGCCTTTGTCTCAGAAGGTGACAGACTCGCGCCATGCCCGACAGCATCAAGTCCACACGAAGCTAGGCCAAATCGCGCGAGGCTCCCGGCGAAACCGATCATCTCAAATCGCGAAGAGGTATATCCATGTCCATAAAACACAACGGGAAATGGAGGCTTAAAGCGCTCAGTGGCCTTGGGAACCACACACCACCAAGGTACGGTGTCTTTGCCAACGATCATCTTCCCAGTGTTCCGGTTGAGGCGAAAAATCGTCTGGTTATCGTGTGTGATGTTGGCGCGCTGTGCAGGTGTCAACGTCTTGGCATCGACAGGATTGCCATCCTTATCACGTGCGGTCAAAAAGTACGGTGTGACAAAATCGCCTGCGACGATATAATCGACATAATCGAACGTCTTGAGCAGCGCCTTTTGTCTCGTCACGCTCCCACCAAGCACGATCTGCGCGACCCCTTGTAAAGTAGCGCGTATCTTCTCACCGGAAACCATCCAGGGTTTCTCAGCGTCCTCAGCCAATGTATGGATCTTGTTGAGCGTTGCTGGATACATCGTACGCAGCGCTTGAAATGGTCCATGACCGTAAAGTCCATCCCTGATGTCCTTCATGTCACGTGTTGTCTTGCCGGTGGTAAATGTCCAGGCGAAAGCGACGTCATTCTCTTCGAGACCAAAGGGTTTGAGCAACCCCTCTTCGAAGAGCGGCAGAAGTGCTTGCGTTTGTCTTGTGTGGTTGATGTATGGGAAGGGTGAACGGATAGGATTTCCAGCCTCCCCCTTCAGCCGTTTGGTCAGAATAACAGCGTATGTACTCTCTGGTTCGAGCGGAATGACGGGCTGCATAATCAGCGTATTTGTCTCACGCTCGTAGTACGTCATCACATTGTCGACCGTGGCTTCTTTTTTATCGACAGTGTTGGGTGTATCCCACACCCCATCGTGATCGAGATCTTCGTCGGGATCGAGCTTGCCATTTTTGTTGACATCGACCTCAGCGCGGGTCTCAAAGAAGAGGTTGCGACTCTCCTTGTGTGGATCGTGGGCAAAGTAATTGTTGGTTCGCTCAAGTGTAACGGGAAAGTTACCTCGCCCCATGTCCATCAGCACCGGTTTTCCGTACATAGGTGAGCGCTTATTGAGACACACAACGTAGAGCACGTCATCCTGAAAGTCATCGTTTTGTTGATGTCTTTTGACGATGTCTCCGACATCAAGGGGACGCTTGAAGCGCACTGTGATAGGCATGTACACACCAAACCCTGTGAGCTGATTCACCTCTTTACGCACACCACTCTCTAGAACAGTCGGCGCGAGCATACTGACATTGACCCTACGTCCAGTGACTGAAGTTGGATCGATGCGTGTCGCGAGATCGTTGGGGAGTGGGATCTCAGGAAGTGGTTTGGCATCCAGATCGAAGATGATGAGTGGCCCTTTACCGTCTTCGGTTTTGGTAATGCCTTGGGGGATTGAGGGGCTTGGCGCACAGTGGATAGATGCAAACGCCATGCAGAGAACAAACCCACTCATGATGAGCCAATGAAAACGTTGGAACATGTTGCCTCCTCAAGCTCAAAAGTGAAGATAGGTTCGACACTGAAAAACGTCTATCGCGTCAGCATGTCCGTTCACATCGTGCAAGGCATCTCCTGGAAAAAAGCGCCCATAGAGCAACGAGAGGCCAAACGAAACGGACTTGAGAATACGATACGAGTAACTCAAGCTCACATTGAGTTCAAAACCCAGTTCGTGTCGTTCGGCTGCGAGTAAATCCATCGGTGTCGTGTTCACACCACCATTTCGAAAAGTGTTGAATGGATCGAGGAAGTCGACGACGGACAGCGCGTACAACAAGCCCACCTTCAGCTCAAGTTTGCGCAGGATGTCGTTGCGCGAGAATGGTCTATAGGCGATCACTGGCTGTATGTATAGAGCATTCTGGACTCGCCCAACAGAGGGCACAAGCTCACTTCCAGGAGGTGCAACGCCAACACGACCTGCATCAGCGAGGCGATCATACCCCCTCGCTGAGATCGCCCCCAAAAGCCGCTTGAACAGAATCAATGACGGCTGATAATTGGGGTCAAACCGGAAAGAACGGCTATATGTGTCATCTAGATTGTTGTCACCTGACGCATATCCAACCTCAAAACCAAAGCGCAGCCCAACCTTGGAGAGCGTCACCCCACCACGCCCCACAGCCCCCACTGACGATAAAATCGTGCTCGTGCGCGCGTTCTCGTTGAGGAGCTGATCGGTCTTCCCTTGTAAGATTGCGATTTCACCGGCAACGTTCAGGATCGTCCCGTTGTCATCAAAGCGATGCCGGAGCTTTGCGTGCACATCGAACATCTGCGCCTCGATGTGTGTCCCGTTACGCGTTTGTTGATCACGGACGGCGACGTATATCCCCAGAAAGACGTCTTCTTTATCCTTGTAAAAGAAGGAAAATGCCCCCTGCAACGCGAAGTCGTTTTGCAAAAGATCAGCGGTCTCATCTCTGTACACAACGTCGAACGCCGCTGCCAGGATAAACCTACGCGCGATCGGATGACGACGAATCAAACCGATGATTGGTAGCGCCCAACTCGCGCGCAGGACAAGATCGCCAAAGCGAGGCATCCCAAACTCACCTGTCGCGCGCTGTCCGCTGTTCGCGATAATGCCCAATCCCCAATCACTCGTCTGCTGACCGATTCGGAGCAGGCCGACAGGAGAACGCCAAGAGACATAGAGCTGCCGAAAGTCAGCCCAACGAACACCTGAGACCTGTGGCAATATCGGAGAGAAGTAACTGTCCCTTGCCACCCCTAGCACCTTCTCGAAACCATACGGAGAATCCACCATCGCAAAGTCCGCTTGGGCAACAAAGCGAACACGACGACCTAAACGAAGAGAAGGTGTCAAACGAAAGCGGTGGTACAACCCTCCTGTCCCCTGCTCCCCCATTCGCTCGCCTGTGTCATCAAGCAAGAAGTCCGAAAGGTACATGTAGTGGAAGACATCATCTCCTTTGATATCCAACACCATATACCGGTCCGACGAAAGTTCAATCTCAACAGCTCCCGCAGCCGCCACAAAACCAATCCACACGATCGACGCGACCAACACGGAAAGCAGAACAGAAAAGCGACGCTCGCTTTGTTGCATCAACATCTCCCAGCGAAAAAGGGACATCTTTTCAAGACAGTCTGAGAAGACCTGAGTGGGCCAAAAAACCATTCAGGATCATACAACAGACCGCACAAAAGTGAAAGCTGGTGTCGACGTCAATCGACTTTGTCTTTGTCTTGTTTGGTTCGCTCGGCAGAGCGTTTAAAGGAGGGAGGTGAGGTCGCGTGTGTTTGGATCAATGTGGGGTGATCATCGATCAGCGTAAAGCGCACCTGTAAGGTCTCCTCGGTACGTCCATGGGCAGACATCGAGGCGAGCAACATCCGACTCAGGGGACGAGCAACATTTCGCTCAATGGCACGCAACAGAGGACGCGCACCCAAGGTCGGATCGACAGAAGCCTCGACGAGTTTCCACAAAGCATCTTCATCGCCACTCAACATAACATTCTGTTGAATGGCTCGCTCTGCGAGCTCTTCAAAGTGTTTTTGTGCGATCAAGAGGAGCACTTCAGGTGGTAGAGGTTGGAACAAGAGCACTTCATCGATCCGGTTCATAAACTCAGGGCGAAAGTAGCGCTTGAGTTCATTGGAGATCTCAGCATCTTTGATCTCGATTTTGTCGTCTCTTTGGAAACCAACAGACTTTCTCACCTCAAAGCGATCCGCGAGGATATTCGAGGTCATAATAAAGACCGCATGGCGCCCATCAATCGTCCGACCAAGTGAATCTGTCAGACGCCCTTCTTCAAAAAGTTGTAGGAAGAGGTCGAGCACTTCGGGGTGGGCTTTTTCGACTTCATCGAGCAGGACAACGCTGTAAGGGCGATGATGAAGTTGCGCGAGGATCTGGCTCTCTTCACCGTGTCCGACGTAGCCCGGAGGTGCACCAACAAGTTTGGAGGTGCTATGTTTTTCCGAGAACTCAGACATATCGAGACGTATCAACGCAGACTCTTGCCCAAACAGCTCTCTCGCGAGGGTACGACAGAGCTCGGTCTTCCCAACACCACTTGGTCCGATAAACAACAACACGGCAGTGGGACTACCTTCGCGTTTGAGACCGGCGCGGCCAATCTGCACAGCTTGGCTGATCGAAGAGACGGCTTCATCCTGCCCAAGGACAGACTTCTTCAGACGTTCTGAAAGTTCCAGTAAACGCTTGCTCTCTTCACGAGAGATTTCACCGATAGGGATACCCGTCCAGTCTGCGAGGACTTTGTAGATCACACTCTCATTGACCACAGGTTTTCCGGTGCTCGCGAGGATCTTTCCTTCCGGCGTGAGCACCGGCATACTCGCGCCACGAAGCGTCACGAGTGCACAGGCTTCGTCGATCAGATCAAGCGCCTTGTCCGGCAATCGTCGATCGGGGAGATAGCGCACAGCGAGGTCAACAGCGGCGAGTAGGACTTCGTCAGGGATGGTTACAGAGTGGTGTTCTTCATAGCCAATTCGAGAGCCACGCATAATCTCAAAGCTCTCTTCGGGAGAGGGTTCTTCGAGGAACAGAGGATGGAAGCGACGCGCAAGCGCAGCATCTTTCTCGATGTACTTTCTGTACTCAACAGGTGTTGTCGCGCCAATGCAACGAATCTCTCCACGCGCCAACGCAGGTTTCAAGATATTCGCGGCGTCGAGTGTTCCTTGGTGTGTCTCTCCTGCCCCCACCACAGTATGGAATTCATCGAGAAAGAGAATCACTTCGGGATGTTCGCGCGCTTCTCTGATCACCATCGTGAGACGCTCTTCGAAATCACCACGATAACGAGTTCCAGCGACGAGACTGGAGAGAGAAAGCTCGACAAGACGTCGTCCTCGAAGCTCTTCGGGGACAGCCCCTGCGACAATACGCTGCGCGACACCTTCGACCAAGGCAGTCTTACCGACACCAGCCTCACCGATGATCAAGGGGTTGTTTTTGAAGCGACGCAGCAGGATCTGTGCGAGCCTCATCAACTCTTCGGAGCGACCTGTTAGGTGAGGTAATGCATCTTGCTCTGCGAGGAGCGTTAGATCTCGGCCATATCGATCGATGGTAGGCGTCTCGCCACCTGTACGAGTGCGGACCTGTGGGATCTCACCTCGCAACAATTTTTCGTACAATTTTTTGGGATCAGCGCCCATCTTTTTGAGCACTTCAAACGCGAGTCCTTCGCCACTTTGTAGGATTGCAGCGAGCAGGTGTTTTTCGCGCACGACGTGATCATTTTCGTCTCGTGCGTTTTGCTCTGCAGATTTAAGGGCACGCGCACAGCGTTGTGTTGGGAGGATTTTTGCATCGAGCGAAGCGTGTCCAAAACCGAGCGCGTAGCGGATCGTATCGCGCACCTTCTTTGGCTCAAAGCCTGCGACCTCCAACAACGCTCGGGTCACACCACCAGGGCACTTGGTCAAACCGATAAACAGGTGTGGTGTCCCGATGAAATCCTGACGCAGGTTCTTCGCCTCCATCAACGCGATACCAATCGCCTGTTCGAGATCGAAGTCGTACTCCAGTGAGCTTTCACCTGTAATCGATGGATCAACAGAGGCACCGTCTCGATGGGGTGAGGATGGTGGCAACGCCTGATTCTCCCCAGTGGGCATTCTCGCGGTCTCGCCTCTGTTCCCCGTATCGATGGAACGCAGTTGACTCTCGGACTGTGCTTTTGTCCGCTTGAACAGTGGGATATCAGGCTCACCGAAGAAGACAAAGGAGATCCAGCTAGGGTCTGAGGGATTACGACGGATGAATCGCTGACGTGCAGAGCGCAAGGCTTCAGCAGGAGGGAGCCCTTCGAATAAGGCGCGGTAGTAGTCGCCGACCATCTGTCGCCCTCCTGGCGTAAAGCTAGGAGAGAGCGAAAGCACAACACCATGAGCCCCTTTGTCGAGCAACGTCGTGGCAAAGGACAAGGCCGCAGAAGAGGGATGGATATCCGTCTCTTCTGTCTGCTGGAGGTGGAAAAATACCCAAAGAGGGCCAGGAAACAAAGAACGCAAAGTGTGAGGAGCGATGGAGGTGTCGGTGAGAGAAATACGAGGACCTTCGGACTGTTCAGCGACAGTCCTTGAAGCGATGTGTAAGAGGCTAGGCCCCTCATCCGCGATGCGCTCAAGACCTTCAAAGGTTGCCTGATCACCGAGCAAGACATCTTGAGACATCGTGGTGGGAAGGCTATCGATCAAGAACCCAACTTCTCGCTCTGAGGCTGGCAAGTCACCAAGAGGATCAGCGACAACAGCGACCTTCAGGCGTTCAATCGTCGTCCCTGTTTGTTTGGGATTTTCCCGCGAAGGAGGCTCAAACCAGCTAGGTAAACGACCGATCGGAAAGCGTACACCGATGAACTCCTCTCCGTCGTGCAAGATCTCCCACGGAAACAAAGGCTCACCACCAAAAAGCGTCAAAGGACGCGTGTTTTGGCGAATCAGTGGGTGGAGGTCTTCAGGGATGAGCAGCTTGTACAGCGCGCGTCCAATTTGCTCAAGCGTGGGCTCTTCGTCAGGCAAGCCTTTAAGCTTGTATAGCTGCTCAACGAGCGCATTCCGCTCGCTCTCGCCTCTATCCCCCAATTCACGTCGAAACTCCATAGGAGCCTGACGAGGCCGTGCGTACCAACGATACCGCAACAGCGTGCCTTTTTTTACCAGTTGAAGTCGTGGTGCTTGCATATTTTACCGCTTCTTTCAAACAACCTTCGCAAAATGCAATGGTTTCGTACCAAATCATCATAGTCAACACTACATTGAAAGTAAAGTAGAGAAAAAGTCCTTTTCACAACATTTGCTTATCTCCGCGCTCCAATTATCCAGCAACATCTCGAAAAAGTCTTAGCCTTCTCGTCAGAAAATCTTCTACAAGGCAATCTTTTTCGCAACCCAAAGGTGACACCGCGAAGTTTCGTTCGCACCTTCCCTGTCACAGTAAGTCATCCCTCCTCACCACAAGAAAAAACCAAAAACATCTACACATCATACAGATAAAAAGACAAATAGCTGTCACATAGATGACACCATTTCGTCACAAAATGCCCCTGGCACAAAATATGCAAATCAAGGGAGAAGACAAAAGAGATATTTCGTGGAAACACTCCACAAACCCATAGAATAAGATTGAGGAAGCTCATGTCAGGTCACACAAACACATACCATTCAGCCAAGCGTATCGCCATTCTCCTGAATGGAAACGCGCGCAAGGTGACACAAGCCCTCGTCGATCAACTCTCCTATACAGTCCCCCGAAAAGACATCTACTTCTCGAAAACACTTGAAGAAGCCAAGCGCTTCTGTCAATTGATTTACGAACGCGAGTACGACCTCGTCTTTACAGGCGGTGGCGACGGTACACTTTTAAACGGTGTCACAGAGCTGCAACGCTGCCATGAACAAGCCGTGACCAAACGTCGTTTCCCTGTGCTCGGTGTCCTTCACCTCGGGACAGGTAACGCTGTTGCCGGTTTTCTTGGCGCACGTGCAAACATCACCAAGACGATCCAACAAGCACAAAAAACACAAGGTTTCGCGCTACGTGAACAGCACTGGGTCGAAGTCAACGGTGAGTCAACGCCCTTCGCAGGCACAGGCCTCGATAGCTTGATGATCAACCACTACAAAAAACTCAAAGATCAGCTCAAGGACGGACCATTCGCCTTTTTAGGAGAGGGACTGAGAGGCTATCTCAGCGCGTTGTTTGTCTACACAACCCCCCACTTCTTTACCCAACCTTTCCCCGAGATCGAGGTCTTCAACGGCAACAAGCCAGCTTATCTCCTCGGCCCAAAAGGTGATTATGTCGAAGAATTTGCGCCAGGTGCACGCCTCTACAAAGGCCCGGCAATGATGAGCTCTGTCTCGACAGTTCCGTGTTTTGGATATGGCGTCAAGGGATTTCCCTTCGCCGAGTCTGGACAACACATGCAACTGCGACTCGCATTTCCCCCGGTCCTTGAAGCGCTCATCAACATCCCCCGTATCTGTCGCGGTACATACAGAAGCAAAAAACTGCTCGATTTTCACGTCGAAGAGGTGACTGTAAGAAGCGATGAGCTGCTCCCCCTCCAAATTGGCGGCGACCCAAAAGGATACCACCACGAAGTCACGTACAAGTTGTCTGAAAAGGCCACCTGGCTCGCAGACTTCAGAGCAGCACAACAACTCCCAGCGCGACAACCAACCAAAAGCCTCCCCCCAGCCAACACTACGGATATCATCTCACACATCTAAGTGCTCCCCCACAAAACATCCCCAAGGAAAAGAGTCAAACCAACAGCCCCAAATGCCACATTAACGATCGAGCGCCCGATGATGTCGTTGGCGACGAGTACGTTCAATATCCCCGTACAACATGAGATGTTGACTTGAAGGTTGAAAGACCAACTTGTCGTTGTAAAGCACATCAAATCGGTTCCAAGGGCCATCGATAAACATCGTCGACTTCCTCATCTTTGAGACAATCTCAAGCTTTTGTCCTCCCGCAACGAAGCCTCCATCAAAATGAAACGGTACAATCCCCGGAGGGGCATACAGTTCACGCACTAGATATTGCAATCTCCTGGATTGCAGAGGCATAATCTTTCCCCCCGCCGAGTGAATCGCCGCGGTCGAGCCTGTCGCCGTCGAGACCCACACTCCACTTGAACGCTGCTCCTCGTAGGACGCGAGCACATCCTGCCCATCGTACAACATCCCAATATCGTACCTCGTCGTCGCTGCAGGGACGTCATGTGCGTACAAAATATCATTGAGCGCGTAGGGAAGGATAAGCTCTCCATTACATCGGGCTTCAATACGTGTCAGTCTGTATGTAGGAAGCTCTTCTTTCACAAAACGATCGAAGATCTCCTCGAAATCCTCCGCCTCCCCTGCACACAAATAACCCACACTCGAAATACGCGATGAGTGAATCCCCAGCAGCGGCGTACTATCCGAGATCGCACGTGCCGCCTCCAGCAAAGTCCCATCACCCCCCAAAGAGATCACCAAGTCGAACGAGCCGAGCTTCTCCATATCAGGACGATGCTCCCACACAGCATCCACACCACGCCGCTCCAACACGTGACGAACGTGCTCAATAGACGCTTCGTTCTCCTCGTGTCCTTTCATCATCCTCGTAACAGACGGCTCATTCTGCGCAAGCAGCTCCTGCATATGGCTGTCGTTTTCCTCTTGGACGTACATAAACGTACTTCTCTTGTACACAACCAAAACAGAACGTATTTCTCGTGACATACATATCCCGACAGCAAAAAGGTGAAGAGTCGTTCAGAGAACGTTGATCGTACGACTTCGCATTCGATTTGCAAGCCATTTTTTGAACAGCACACGATCGCAAAAAGCCACAACTGACAGCACGACCTTGTCCACAGCTTGTTTTCCACCATTTCCCAGACATCTCCCCTCCCTCCAAGCGACCCCACACCCAACATCCTCCAAGCCACATCAGGGAGAAAGCACTTTTGTACGTTCAGGTTGGTGACTGCCCCCTTTCCTTTTGTGCGAGCCTATACCTATAATGATCAGCAAGAGAGCATGGCAGCCCGCAGCCACACGCCCGCAACTCGCAAGTATCGAAAGGTTGAACCTGATGGCAGAACTATCGGCAAATCGTCCATGGATCTATCCCCAAAAGTGGCCGGGTTGGTCAGATCACATTCGCGTAGGAGGCGGCCTCTTCGATGACGCCTCGACACTCCTCGACGTGTTACAGCACTGTTGGCACCATTACACCACTCACACCTCCGCACAGCTCTCACCGCAAGCTGCGCTCTCCATCGCGCTGCGCGAAGACATTTGGCCCCACTGGCATCAACACCTCGATTATCTCAAAAAACACTTTCAACCCAAGATCAACAACGAACGCCTGACCTTCACTTTTCAATTGTACAAAGCAGATGATGCAGTCCTACAACTTGATGATCCAAGGGGTTTCGCCTTTGTCTTACAACACCCCCTCAGGCAGGAGCTCAAATGCTGTTTTTACCTCGGACAAGAGCGCATCGGCTCTGTCTCGCTTGGTGAGATCAACTTACGAGGGGATCGATGCAAGCTCGCCGTCCACCGACGCTTTGGCATGACGCGCAGCTCAACCATCCAAAAGTGTTACAAAAACAGCCCACTGCACCCCATGATCCCCAAAAAGATGCTCGAAGATCTCCGATACCTCGGGTGGACCTTTCACTTTAGCCAACCCAAAGGACAACCACAGCTCACGTTCAAAGATGTACACAATGTCGGATATCTCGAAGGAGGAGAGTTCCTCCTCAGCGAACATATCACACTCCCACTCGGCGAACCTCTCGACTTTTACCAGGGAGAACGAGACGGCTTACCAGATGATGAGTTACGTTGTCGTATGCTGATCATCCCAGAGGATGCGACACCAGAAGCCCCCATTCTGCAAGACCTGGAGCTGTTTCTTCACGAAGCCCCTGATCAACCCACATTGCTCGAAGTGAAAGCCTGGGTTCATGGTGTCGCGTTACAAGATGATCAATTCTCCCTCGTACTGGAAGACACCCCCCACACCATTCAATGCCGCCAAGGACAAACACTTTCTCCACATCTCCATCTCTTCCACACAATCCTGGAAGGGGTCGAAGATCTCCGTCCAAACCAAACGCTCCGATGTATTCCCGAGGGCGAAAACAAGTATGGACTCCCCTTCGCTGAGCACGATATCCGCACACACACCCTTCGACAGGCTGTCAATCCGCAATTTTTGGGACCAACACTGCTCCAAAAGAGCCAGCTCGAACGTGCATGGGAGCTTCGCATCGCGTTACAGGGCGAAGCTCCATACCCGGAGTTCGCGCTCAACGACTTCACCCTCTGGTTACAAGCCGATCAACATCCACCTGTCCAAATTCCTCTCGCGAGTGTGACACAAAACACCCTCCTCTTTCGCTTTTTACCTCGCTCCGTCCACATGCAACTACCTCTTGAAACACTCCAAAACTGCGAGTATCTCTCCCTCTCCCTCGAACAACACCGGGACGACGAGACGCCCTTTCCGTCGAACACATGGCTCATCAGTGGCCGTACACAGCGTCCACACACACCACTCGCACGTCTCAAGCTGATCGACTTTGACCATGTCAGTCGCATCCTCCCTACAGAACAAACGGTGATCTTTCCCAGCCACGAAGAGATCGTCGTCGAGGGACACCGCATTCAACTGCACAGAGCGGAAGACACTGCGCTCCCGACAACATCCCCCGACGGACAGGTCCTGCTCTTGGAACCCAAAGGAGGACGTAGGCGAATCCAGCTCGTCTACCGCTACCCAGGCTGGATGCACGCCTCCTCTCGACACAACACAGCACATTCTCAACGCTCCCGTGACATCCGCGCGTTATGGCTAAGCTGCTCCACACAAGACCAATGGATCGATAGCCCCAAAGAGAGGAATCCCGAAGGCGGTCCCATCCTCGCGTTTGGGCTTGGTGTCGGACAGACACAAGAGATGGCCCAAATTCGTCCGACAGCCGAAGGTTTTCGACTTTACCGACATAGACAGCACATTCAGGTGATCGCCGATGGTGTCTCGCTTCCCTGTGAGGCACATGATCGGGCACGTGGACACCTCCTCTCCCCCGAACAAAAGCGGGGCTGGCTGCTGATCGATCACATCCTCCTGCGTTACGAATACGGGATTGATTTTCAGCTCGATCTCACGATGTACGGACTCTTGCTCCCCAACGATAGCCAACACAAGAACGTCGTTTTCACAACAGGGCAGGACGCACCTCTTCCTCCAAATCCACACCTTCCACACATCCATATCTCCGATGAAGGACGACCTTGTCAGCTTATTGTGAGCGGCCTCACCAAGCCCCCCAAGGAGCTTCTTCCGCGCCTTCTGCTACAAGAAAACCGCATGGACAGCCCCCTCCCAGAAGAGCTCGCACTTGGAAAAACGCTCAAAAGAGGACCACTTCATCTCACAGTCTGGGAGGCACAATTTCGCGAAGCCTTCCCAGACAGCCTCCCACAAGGCCATACATTGCTCCTGGAGCTCAACAAAAAGTACGCCAGAAAACGTTACTTTCTATCGACGATGTCGGGTCAACTCGGACACTGGAGCAAGGGCTCTGCCTTCCTCCCATCCAACGGTCCACTCCGTCCGATGTTTGCCCCTCAACATCCCAGAACATACCAAGGGAAGGACATACCAGCCGGCGAATTGGTCGTCGGTACGCAGTTAACCCAATCAGACCTGCTCGTTCCCGACTTCTTCAAGCTCTCATCTCCACAACTCTTTAGCCTCGCGGCCAGAGAGAATACATTACAGCTCAGACCACTCACCGAAGACATCGCGCTTGTGCATCTTCACCCTCACCAAGATGGTCGCATTCAATTCGCAGAAGAGCCTATCAAAACACCAAGGTTGTTGTCTTTCTCAACCTCCAAAAGGCTCCATGTTCGCATCGGTCATCTGCTCTTCGAGTTGAGCGCACATCAGGATGATTGTGACGAATTGCACCAAACGGACTACCTGTTGTCGATTCGAGGCACCCTCCACCCAGCGAACACGGCCTTTGTGATCGGTGGACCTCCCCACCATACACCTCTTCCGCTCCTCGACGCGATCCCTCAACAGTCTCCAGAAGAACCGCTGTTTACGGTCTATTCTCCGGATCTTCAGCTACGTTACAAGGGTGACGGGGTTGTCGGCCTCCAACGTCCCAAAACACTCTCCTCACTGCTCGATCAGCTCCGCAATGAGCTCTCCATGTCCAACACTCCTCAACTCACGACGACGCCGCTTGACACTCTCTACGCTCTCCACCCAGAACATCAATCAACCGATCAGCACGTCACCATGCCCCCCACACTCGAAGAGATGGGTGTCACACTTCACGAACACATCCTCACAAGCGCCTCACAGCTTCACTTTGACAAACACACCGCCCAATACAAACAACGCCCCGTCGACGCAACGTCCCCAACCTACACAGAGTGTCCAGCCCGACTTGTCCTGTCACCTCCTCCCACAATCACGATCGAGCTGAGCAAAGAAGCTGATGGATTTCTTCACCCAAATGGTGAACTTATCGAGCAACTCTTTTTTGGTCGGTGGGATCCAGAGAGGCCTGAAGAGCAGCTCGATGAAGACGCATACATCGGAGTCAGCGAACCATTTACAGAGCAGGATATCCAGTCCGCGAAGCTCTCTTTTCACGGCTATTCACCAAGACGGGCTGCTTCGATCACGCGTTTTCAAAATAAGCTCATGTTGGAGATCCCAGCCCCTCGCACACCAGGAGGATATCACATCGTCCTCGAAGGTGAGCCATGTTTTGAAGCCCGAACGGTCCTCATCGACCGCCCCCTACGTCTTCACATGAACCACCTGATCGAGTGTATCATCCAACCAGAAGACACACGCTTGCACTTCGTCTTGCAAGGTTTCTTGCTCGCTCACCAGCAATCTTCCATGCTCCCTGTGACGTTGACGCGCTCAAACCGATTGGGACACATTCATCTGCGTGGATTGCAGCCAACACAGTCGCTCCAACTGACCCCCACGCAGCTTCCGCCTCATATCGCGCAGCTCACAACCTCAACACGTCGACTCGGTCCCTTCGAGGTCGCTCCACACGAACATGCAGTCCTCGTCGATCCTACATCTATGGCGATGTATCAACCTCCAGCAACGGATCGCCTGTTGTGGTTCACCCAAACAGAAGCACACACACCTTTCACCTGGACACCAGAGACAGAACCAGCGGAAAGTCTCCCCGATCTATCTCAAGATGAAGGGAGTTCTTTTGGCTTCTTCACCTCTTCAACCCCACCACCATCTTCAATGACATCGCCAGCCGACGAAGGCAGCTCCTTCGCATTTGGTCCCACAAACAACATGACACAAGAGATCCTCTCCGAGGACATTGTCTCCTCCAAGCCTTTGACAACCCCACCTCGTCCTTCACAGACATCGACGTTTGCTTCCAGTGGTACAGAAGAGTTGGCATCTCCTCTCCACGAAGATCCCCACAGCGACACCCCAACCATGGAAGGTATGACGCCTCCACACAGCCTCCCAACGGGCCAGACTGAAGAGTTGGCGACGACCTCACAAGCGCTCTTACAAGTCGGATTCTTCTCTCCCACACAAGGAGACGAAGTGTCCGAGCATATGTTCGGATACGTCAGCGATGAAGATGGTGTGCAATTGCATATCAAGCAGACACTAGAAGGTTATCTCGCCCGCCCCGCTTCCTACAACGCAGAACCAGATTTGTCGACGCAACCAGCGCTCCTTCGACAAGGTCAATTCTATTGGTTGGGTGGTGAACAGCGACTTCAACATGACGACATCCTCCTTTGTGGTCAGGCGGCTTTCCAGGTCGTCTTGTCCGAGAATCGACTGAAGCTGTTAAGAAAGTGGCTCTGGCTCCCGACACAACGGATTGTGCATTGGTCTCCAACAGAGCTAGCCGGGGGTTGTCGGCTCTTTCCACTTCATACAGAGCACACAGAGGCGTATCTGCTTTTCCCCTCTCAACCAGGTCATACCATAACAGAGGTGCAAGGCTCATGTCCGGGCATTACGATCGACCAAAGTACTGAAGAGGAGTCAGAGGAATGAGCCGTGGAGCGTTATCCCACTTTTCACTCGAAGAGCTCGATTTGCACATCGATCAGGCAAGCACTTGGCAAGAACTCTACCAACATGTGACCGCGAGTCACATCACTCGCCCAATGCTTGGAACGCAGATATGGTGGGCACAATCACACAACAATGAAGAACGCTGCTTAAAAGAATTTTTCATTGCAGATCCACAGACTTACTACCGACAACTCCCCTCACCTCGGTGGCATGAGCTAAAACAGCTCTCACATCTGTCAGGCACACAGCGAGGGCTCTCCCCCCAACGAGCAGAACTTTACAACCGGCTCGTAGACGGCTCATTGAAGGAAGAGATCAAAGAACAAGGTCCAGCCCAGCACTTCTTCTTTCGCAACCTGTTTAATGTGTACTCCTTTGAGGTCGAAGCGCTGATCACACAATTTGCCATGCGATACGGTTGTGATCGCCTCGTACAGACGTATGGATGGGGTCCGCTCTACCTCCCTCAGCGTCCCTCGTATCGCTATGTGATCGAGATGGAACGGCTCGATGAATTAGAAGCGCCAGCTCCAGGAGACTACCTGAATATCGTCCACAGATTGATCGAGATGATGGCGGCCGTCACACAACTGCATTCGATGCTCGTGCCACTGTACGCGTACCCACCTGAGATCGTTCGGGAGATGATCCATACACCGTATGTGCAACTGACGCGGCCCTTTCACTACGATCTCTCACCGGATCAATTCATGTGTCGTCGAGGCCAACAAGGTGCTCCAGACAAGGTCATCTTAATCGACTTCAACGCCTCAAGGATGGCGGAAACGGAGTACTCCGACTTTTCGTGGAAGACCATCCCCGGGAAAGATTACTATCAACCCCCAGAACGCCGAGCACAAGCCTCTTCGGCCCTAGAAGAGGTCACGTTTCGCTCCAACCCCATTTACGACCTGTACGCCATCCTCGTGATCGGCTTGTTCTACCTACGCCGACAAGATCTACAGTGCAAACGTATCCAGGACATCCCCCGTTGGAACGATATCGCGTACTTTTACCAAGAAATCCAATCCAACCAACTCGCCGAGCAGCTATACCAACAAATCTCCAAGAACAAAGGCGTTCAACCACAGGCGCTGATTTCCCTGATGACCGCAGCTTTCCAGTCAA
This sequence comes from Deltaproteobacteria bacterium, assembly GCA_002731275.1. Classification (GTDB taxonomy): domain Bacteria; phylum Myxococcota_C; class UBA6777; order UBA6777; family UBA6777; genus UBA6777. Next base: position 27,743 of record PCBK01000084.1, read on the forward strand.
ATCCGCAAGAGAGAGAAGACCAACTCCAGCGGATTCCTCCCCTCAACTGGCGTGGAACCTCAGATTGGATGCTCTTGCCCAAGGCTATGGATCTCCTCGCTCGCAATTGTATGCAGCGCCAATTCCACGTGCAGTGGCTCTCCGATCGCATTCAAATCCCCCAAAGCCACACGCCACAAAGCATCAGCACATACATGGATATGCCTTCCTGCCATTGGCAAGCTGGTCCCTTCGAGGAAGGCCGCCTTCACCACCCTGACTTTTCACCGGAGGCGTGCTTTTTCTTCCAAGAAGACAACAATCTACCCTTTATCAAAGAAGGCCAACTGCTCCCACATACAACAGGAACATTGACAGTCTACGCGAGCTTTGCAGGGTGTGTGGACTTTGCAAACCCTCTTCAGGTCGAGATTGTAGCTTCCAAAACAAACAACATCGAACACCAAGTCCAGGAATTCGCAGCTCCTGTCGCCCAACCGACACTCCTTGAGCCAGCCAGGACGGTTCTGGATCTCCAACATCCAGGTCTCGAAGGAAGTGACTTTGCACCGCTCACTTCCCCTCCCCAAACACCAGCTCCCGAGACAGGTGCTTTCCAACGAGAAGACGCCTGGACGCCTGCGCCTCAACAAGTCCACACACCGCCTCCTGTTGATGCAAGCGGTGGCACTGGTTTTTTTAACAGAGACGCTCACATCTCTACACCTCCTCCTCCCACGACCCCGAAACCAGCAGGTGCGAGCGAAGGGACTGGCTTTTTCAATCGAGATGAGCGCGTCCCATCAGCGGCTTCAGCGCAACTCTCTTCCCACACCGACATCGACATCCGTAGCCTTATGCGAGAGGCCCATGGCTGCAGCTATACAGAAAGACTCGACGAAATCGACGACATCGCAAAGCGCCATTTTGACGACATCCAATGCTATCAACTGTTCGTCAACACCTTCAGCCGACGATGCCAACTCGCGCTCGAAAAAAATCAACTCACTCCCTCCTCCGAAGCTTTACAAGCACTCGCGGACCTCCTTGAATCACCTGGCGCCACAGAACAAACCATTGGACTTTTGCTCAACAATCTCGCGATCTGCAGCTACCAAGCGGCTTTTCAGCAACAACTTCACCCTCGCTGGGAACAAGAACTTGGCTTCGATCCTTGCGTGAGTCTCGAACGGTGGCTCCACAGAACAGATCCAGAGAACACATATCAACACAAAGGGCGTCTGTGGGAGATCAGAGCGAGAGCACGTGAAACAATCGACTACTGCCGAAAAATCAAACGGAGCGAGCCAGCATGAGCTTCCAGGTGACCATTGTAGGATGTCATGAGTGCGGTTCACGCGCCGAAAACCAGGACGCCATCTACCCTCCAATATCAGCGCTCCCTCACAAGACAACGCCCCCATGTACAGTTGCTGTCGCCGATGGAATGGGAGGCGCACGAGATGGTCAGTATGCAGCGCAAGCCGCGATCGCCCAGCTTTCGGATTTTCGACCCCACCAAAGCGAAAGACACACCATCGCAGAGCACATCTCACAACACTTCGAAGACGCAAACACATCAATCGTCCAACACGCAGGAGGCCCCGGCCTCACAGGAAGTACTCTCTCTTTACTCCACCTGGAGGAGAGACACTTTCACATCGGTCACATCGGCGACAGTCGGATATACTTGTTCAGGGCAGATCAACTCCACCAACTGACACAAGATGACGTCGGACCTGCTCCACATGAAAGTGGACTGCTTCATGCGCTCGGCAAACACACACATCTTCCACACTCTCCTTACATACCGTGCTCTCCGGAGCAAAGTGCGCTTCAGGCAGGAGACCTCTTTTTGTTGTGCAGTGATGGCTGTTCAGGGTTTTTGACCAACGAAAAGATCGCCCAAAGGCTCTCACAATTACAACAACAACTTGTGCAGGGCTCCTCCCAAGCGGCGCAATTATCATGGGCAAGTGACCTCCTGATCCAGGATGCCTTCGAAGCAGGTTCAGACGACAATGTCTCGCTGCTCCTGCTTCACATCTCCGAAGTGCCTGACAAGAAAACCCCGACAACCCAAGTACGACAGACACCACCTTCATCGACAATGTCTTCTCCCTCGACACCAAAGGAGGAGCCGACCAAGATCGCTGTAAGCGAACAACCACACGTCGTGAAGCATCCCAAACCCTCTCAACCCCCTCCCTCCTTTATGCCTTGGGTTGAGCGAATCGTTTGGTTCTCTGTTGTCTTCGGCCTTGCTGGGGCCTTATTCGTCAACAAAAAGCCTCCAACAAGGCGACGGACTCCGACACCTCCACCTTCACGATCATTGCAAGGCCCACACTTGACCTCATCACTCCCGATCCCCACCAACCTCCAGGATCCTCCTTGGGAGCAAAGAATGCATTGGCTTGATACGCTACAACGCGAACGGATCGTGCTTCAGACACATTGGGGGCTCAGCAACCACTCCTTTCTCCGGGCTTCCAAACAATTACAACGCCCACCGCTGGACATCACCTCCATTCAAGCATTGTCCAAGAAGCTCCCTCCGACACGACGTGATCTGATGCGCTTTGACAACGCACTTCGCCAAACCACACTGTCGCTGCTGTTATCGACGAATCCAGGGACATTCCAATATCTCGATGAGATGAGACAGGCGACCAAGCTCCCTAAGCTCGCGCACCCACATCCCCTCTCATGGAGACGCGCCAACAAACAAAGAATCGCGCGTTGGTGGAAGCAGGCCCAAACACAAACATGGCGTTCATGGCGACTCGCCCTTTTGGTCGAACAAAGAGTCCACCACCCATCACTTTCTCACACAGAACGGTGGGAACGACAAGACAAAGAAAGAGCTCGCAAACAACTACGGCGATGCTTACAAACACTTGATCATGCGATGCGATGGATCCCTCAGGGGCATCCCCTAACAAAGGACATCACACACCGCATCAAGCTCCACCGGGCGTGGCTGAAAAAAGTACGCACGAAATGACGAAGTTCACCTCTTCAACATCCTCTTACACCGAAATGAAAGGTCTTTTCGATGAAATTGAGTCTCTTCTGTTTGAGCATTGTGTTGATGTTCTCCTTCCCAACACAAAGCGAAGCTGCGCGTAAGCGGCGTCCATCGCCAACCGCCCAATCAACACAATGGCATGATTGTGGAAAGCGCTGTCGTGCAAGGCTCTACAAAATGTCCACGAAGCGCATTGATCGCCTTTTGCGCTACGCACAGCGCGCTCTCAATGTGACCCAACGCCTGGAGCTCTTTGGGAGAATGTTTTTGGGCGGGAGGTACAAGTTCGGCCCCCTGGGAGAGGGGCGCAAAGGACGATGGGATCGAGACCCGACGTTCCGCCTCGACAAAGTGGATTGTGTCACATTCATCGAAACAGTGATGGCGATGGCTCTGTCTCGTTCGTTGAAGGAGACCAAACGAGTCATGCAGCAGATCCGCTACAAAGATGGGATCATCCGTTATGAGTATCGCAATCATTTTACGGCCCAACAGTGGTTGGTCGAGAACGAGAAGAAGGGATATATCAAGCGCGCGACGAAGGCACTCGCGGGAAAATACGCCAAACCCTATGCACAAAAAGTGACCAACGCGTTTTGGCGTTCGAGTTATTGGGGACGTAGGCTTCCCAAGCCGTTCAGAATCAAGAGTTATACAGTGTGGTATGTCCCGCTCAAAGACGTCCACAAGATCGCACATCGTTTGCCCAATCTTCTGTGGATGGGTGAAGTCTTCGACCAACCATCGCACCCCAGCTCTATCGCACATGTTGGATTTCTGGTGCGCAAAAAAGGGAAACTGTACTTTCGACATGCCAACATTGGTAGGCGGGGTGTACGCGAAGAACCTCTGAGCAAATACACACGCTGGCGTCAGAAATACTACGACGACTCCCCCAAGAGCCGCTACCATATCCTGGGGTATACTTTCGCATATATGCCCATGACACCCACCAAGACAGCCTCAGCCAAAAAGTAAGACCACTGGAAAAAAGCGCTCACTTGCCTTTCCCGGGCAAAAGAGCTACCATTTGTCAATATACCCGGACAATCAACGAATCTCTACAGAGCTGACATACGAGACAATGCAAACACAAGATGTGCCCACAACACGACAAGATCATTCATCCCTCGAAGATGAACTGATGCTGATGCGGTTTCCGCCATCTGTTCGCACACAGATCGACCAACTCGAAGCAGAAGAGGTCGAACGCAAAACCAGCCCACCACCTCGCTACACAGGCTCTTCAAAGACCTACCAGGCACCAAAACCACCGAAGTGGAAGCGACGCTTCATCCTGCTCATGATGTTTCTCTTCACGTTGGGTGGTTACGCTCTATGGGCGCTTGAGTCCGATCACTGGAAGCAACGTTCGATTCGCCAACTAGATAGTATTGTCAACAAACAAGCGACAGCGCTGACACATCTTCCGCGTGGAAAAACGTTGCGCTCACTTGCAGCGTACACCAAGCACTACGAGCGCATCCTCAGCGCGCTCACAAATGCAAAACGCCTTTACTGCACAATGGACCGCCCCACGCCTCTCTCGAAAGACCTCCCGGCCTGGAGACGGTATCTCACCAAGACACACCAATTCAGCCAAACATGGATTCGTTCGACCTTCCGGACACAGTACAAAGATCTTCGCGCGAAGGTCCTCCAGACTCCATCGCGACCTCGTAGTCGCACAAAAGAGTCCTGTACGCAGCTTCCAAGGTTGATCGGATTGCTCAAAAAACAGCTCTACAACAACAGCAAAAGCCTCCATGCAAACGCCAAACTGCACCTGCGCTGGTACGGATGGTGCAAGATGGTCTGGACCAGAGCACAATTCGATCCAGAGAAGCGAAAGCAACTCCAAAGTCTGCGACAGAGAAAGTGCCGACAGGCGTGTAAAACCTCGACAGCCGCATGTAGACAGTGTCGCACATTGTGGCGTCAGGAGCTGCAGATCTCAGAGGAACAATTCGACTACTTTCGTCGCTTTGTGCAAAAAGAACGCAAACGCAAGTGCCTGTATTGGACCAAGCAAAAGCCAGCAGGCGAAGGTGTCTTTCATCTAGGAGAGTACTATTGGCGTATTCGGCGAAGCCTCCGCTACATGGACTTACTCGCGCGATATAAACAATGTGGTCGACGCTGCCAACGACTGCGTCGAGCGTGGGGATTCCAGCTCGATGTCAAGAGCGCACCAGAGCAATCCAATCTATACATTCAACTCTGGCCCAAACACCTCCCAACCCCGACCTCTTTGATGAGGGCTCTTGAAGTGCAGCCGCAAGGAGAGACCAACGACGGACCGATCTGGCTCCCCGCGCTGCGAACGGACCTACTCGACACCCCACCCCCCAGGAGCATGTGGTATCTATTCTACTTGAAAGACAAAGCTCCCGGCTCCAACGCGCTGCTTCCACTCGCTCCCAAGCCGGGGCAATACGTCAAAAAGCATGTACAGCTCGCGTCCTTTCAGATGCACACAGACGGCCGACAACAAACACGTCATCTCAGCCTCTCACAAGACGGCTCATTTTTATCGTTTGTGACCTTTGACCTCCTCGATTGGGAGTCCATGCCGGACGTTGGCAAATCTTATTGCACCCTTCATCGGGCAGGTGATCGTGAGCGTCCTAAAAAACAGACCATTGTGAGCATCTATCCACTCGATCGGAGTGGGCAACCTTACAGCAAAGGACACCACCTCCCTCTTACAGACTGGCCACAACACGTCCAGCTAGAAGGCTCACCTGCAAAACGAGCGCTCTTGCTCACGACGCGAACCCCTCCCCCGAAATCCCCACAGGATACACGTACACTCCCTGCCATTCGCGATGCAGGTGCAGCGTTATGGCGCATTCCCCTCTCGTTGACGCAGAGGGATATCTTCGACCTACCAACACTCATACAAGCCAACCGCGCGCCCCATAGAATGATCATCCCGATTCAATCTCAGAGTGCTTCTTCACAAAGTGTCGAGCTCGCGTGTCCTTTACCAGATCAGAAGTGGTTTCTCCACAGCATCCCACCAGATCCGCTGATCAAAAAAAGGTGGGCCTTACCCAATGGCGGCGCGCTACATGATATCGTGCAGCACACATTTGGTAGACAACAGGCGCTCGTCTTTCTCACCCAAGAAGGAAAGCAAACTTGGTTGCGTGTCTATTCAAAAAGAGGACACCACCTGAAGACTCTCGACAAACAACTGCCTTCGCGATACCGTCAACTTCGTAGCACAAGCCAAGGGCTCCTTGTATCAGCTGGACCGTGGGGTGCTCCTTTGAGGCTTCTGCGTGCGAGACAGTGGCAGACATGGATGCCAGGTCACCCGCAAGTACGCTACCTCGATCCGGTGTACCACACGGAATCCAAGCGACTCTTTGTGATCAAACAGTGGAAGTTTGCACACTCTTCAAGTTGGACCTCGACAAAAACATTTTTGATCTCTCGTTCGCTAGCAGGGACTCTCAAAAGATGACATATTCAGGAGTCGTAAGTATGTATGCACGTGTTGTATTGTTGGTATCTTTGTTGTTCATTGTTCCAAGCGCAAACATCGCACAAGCCTCCGGAATTTCCTACGGGTACAAACTCTTCTACAATGGGAAGTACGACAAAGTGGACGGAGACCATCAGATCCAAGTTGCCGATGGTTACTGTCTCTCCACATTTGAAACGTTCATCGACCGCATCTGCTTTGAGATGAATTTGGGGTTTCGCTTTTCCAAACTCGCGCTCGATCTGAATCCACAAGTCGTCTTTCACGTGTTGCGCTTTCAACCGCTTATCTATGGTTGGTTTTTCTCAATCGGTAACAGCTTTTCAGTCTTGCAACACTTTCAGGCTGGTGTCCGTGTCGCGACAGGATTTTACATGTACTTTGTCGCGCCAACCATTGAGTTCCAAACTGCAATCGACACGAGAGGACAGGTGGACATGCGCTTGTTCTTCGGCTTAACCGTCATCGTCCCAACAGGCAGTATCAACTTCCTAAGCGGCCAAGGGGGGTTCTGACGATGACGCGATGGGCTCAACGATGACACAAATGTCCACAAACATCTCCCACTCCCCCTCATCAAGCTTGCGATACGTCTTCGCTCTCCTCGTACTCCCCTTTCTCTTTCACTGTTCGCCTCAACACACTGATGAGCCTTCGACAGAGAGCGAACGGCTCTCTCCAGACGCAAACACAGACACAGTACCCGAGCGCACTCACATTTCGTCTGTAGGACAGTCCTGCACCCAACAGTCTTGTCCATCCCCACTGACCTGTGAGATGCAGGTCCCCACGGGATATTGTACAAAGCCCTGTACACAGAGCAGTGATTGCCCTGCAAAAAGTACATGTGCCAAGATACGATTCAAAAATGGGCTCGAATTCGTCCGCTGTGTCGCGACGTGCGTCTACCCCACTGATTGTCGAGAAGGGTTTTATTGCTACCATCCCCCCAAAGCCTGGAAACAGATCTGCATGCCAAAGCTCGAATAACAAATGTCACACATACGCCACATTCCCACAACGTCATGAGAAAGTCGTCCAAAATCACACAAAAAACCAGCTCTCATCACCAAGAAACAAAATGATTCACATTCCCACATTGACAGGGACACAAAACTACGCTAGAAACTAGGTATGTAATCACGATTTGAACGAGATGAAACATGCCGGAACAAATAGGTAAGTACACACTCCTCAAAAAAATTGCCGTTGGCGGAATGGCCGAAATTCACCTCTCCGAACAGAGCGGTCCAGGTGGATTCAAAAAGCAACTCGTCATCAAACGCATCCTGCCTCATCTCGTCAATGACGAGAAGTTTTTGCAGATGTTCCAGGATGAAGCACGCGTTGCCGCCATGATGAACCATCCCAACATCGTGCAAATTTTTGATTTGGGTCAGGAAGATAGTAACTTTTACATCGCGATGGAGTACGTCTCAGGCTTCAACCTGCGCTCCATTATCCAGCAATCCAACAACCATGGGATGTGGCTTGCGCCCGAATATATCGCCAAAATAGGTTCACAAATAGCCGAAGGTCTTGAGTACGCTCACAACTTCTGTGATCCAAATGGCAACCACCTCAACCTCATCCACCGCGATGTTTCACCTCAAAACATCATCCTCTCCAAACAAGGCATCATCAAAATCGTCGATTTTGGGATTGCAAAAGCCAAGTCCAACGTTCAGGAAACACAAGCAGGCGTGATCAAAGGTAAACTCGCCTACATGTCACCAGAGCAAGTCAAAGGACAAACGCTCGATCGCAGAAGCGACTTGTTCTCGCTTGGGATCGTCATGTTCGAGCTCGCCACTCACCAACGGCCTTTCCACGGAAAGACCGATATCGACATGCTCCGCGCGATCCTCGAAATAGGACCCCAACCTATCGATCACCTGCGCCCAGACTTCCCACACGAGCTCAACCGCATTATCACACGATGTCTCTCTAAAGACCGAGATAATCGGTATCAATCGGCTCGTGAAGTCCAATGGGATCTCGAAAACTTCCTCCAGTCATGGGGAAGACCCATCGGCACATACCAACTCAAAGAGCTTGTCAACCGCGTTGAACAGCTCGAAAATGGCGAGAATAACGCCTCCCATCATCCCCCAACCCCCGCCCCAGCTCCAGCACCACTCCCACAACCCGTCCACGCCCCCGCGCCCTCCAATAACTTTGCCGAAGAAGAGACCGCTTGGGCCAACGATCCTCGCAGGCTCAACCAAAACAACCAAAATAACCACAACAACGGATGGGATAACTCACATCAAAACCAGTGGAGTAACCACCACCACGACAACGCTGGCTCATGGGATGACGATGATGATGACGAAGTCACGATCTTGAACTTCCCACCATCGTCGAATAGACCACAAAGACACCACACCCCATCCCCTGTCGCAATGCCTCATGGCCAGCTTGGTGCAAGAGACCTCGATACAGTCTACGAACCCAGCGCAGAGTCACCAGGTTCGATGACACGGCTGGACGAACCTGTTCCTCAAGAGATCGCAAACTCATATATGGGCAAAGGAGCGAACACACCTGCTCCTACAGTCGTCAACAGCCCCATCCCCATCGCAAGACCTGCACAACCACGCTCCAATCCCAGTACGATGCCACAACCGGCTCCCTCGTGGAATCCACCCGCGACCTCTCCCCATGTCCCAGCCATCCAGCCCAACCAGACAAAGAAAAAGAATTCTTCCTTAATGCTCGGGCTCTCCATCGCCTTTGTCCTCGCAGGTGGTGTCGCAGCAGCGCTTTACTTCTTTGTAATCAAAGGCTAAAAGCTCCTGAGGCCTCGTTTCCCTCCTGCCAAGTGCCCTCTCTTTTCGCACCAAAGCCTCACAACATGTATGTCAGATGTTTTCGAAGATGTCTGGACGTCCCCTCTTCCGCCTCAAATCACGACCCCTTTGGCTCAATCAGATGACTTCTTGTCCTCCGGCTCATCATCCTGGAGTTCGATTTTGTCGATCTCTTCGATAACTTGCTCGTGCATCAGCTCTTCCTTGACCTGCTCGCGCTCTTCACGACGTTCTTTCCAAAACGTCTTGGTTCGATCACTGCGTCCCTCTTCGAACCAATCTCGAGATATATCATCATCTTCGGCAACTTGGGCGATGATAACCATAGAGTCGTAGACAGACGGTTTTTTTGTCGTATCTCCAATCATCACGGGAGCATAACGCATAGTATCCGGCCCTGCTTCATCTTCAGACAGAGCATCTTCAAACATCTCAAGTGAGAGATCTTCCTGCCCATCCACATCTACATCCACGTCGACGTCGTCTTTGATATCGGGGACCTTTAGCTCCGTTGTTGCGAGCAGCTCCGAAGAAATAGCCGGCAAATGCTCCGATGATGGAGACATTGGAGGCGCAACAGGGATAACGTGTTGCTTTTTCCCTGGTGAAGGAGGCATGGGGATTCGCGTCACACCCTTCTTTTTCTTCTTGGGTTTGCCGTATTCAGAGTGATCGATGACCACCATTGAGATCGTCTCTTCTTCACCTATCAACGAATCAGAGAGGGGATCCTCTTCCTCGACGTATGGAGCATGTTCTTCACTCTGTTCAGCGCCAAGGTCTTCGAGTGATACGTTCATCAAGCTCTCAGGCAAGGTCACCTTCAACGTCTCTTGTGCTTCGACCTGATCGGCTTCACGTCTGTCGAGAGAGAACGTCTCGTGTTTCGACGTCGGTTCAAAGTCCTCTGAAAGTTCTTCGACTTCATCTTTTGTCGCATCCTCCTCAACCTCTTTCGGGCTCGTATTCATCACCAAGGATTTGATGTCTTTGGGGAATTCTTGCACAGTTGCCTTCAGATCTCCTTCGGCCTCTGCGACGTCATCAATGTCCTCGACCTCCTCCTCAGAGGAGACTTCAGCGACCTCAGCCTCTTGGGCTTCTGGAACAATCAGCTCATCAGGGGCGGAGCTTGAAGCTTCCTGAGTTTCGGATTGATTCTCTGTCTCGGAGTTGCTCTCTTCGACAACAACATCCACCTGTTCGTGTACATCGGGGGTTTCAGCAGGAGAAACGTCAGAAACAGCGTGTGTCTCCTCGACAGGTGCAGCTTTATCCTCAACGTCAAGACCCAAAGAAGGTAGCTCCAAAGGCGGCAGACTCATCGCCAGGCGCTCCAAGCTCGTGACGGCCTTATCGGAGTCCTCTTCCTCCAGTTCTTCGATATCGGGCAACAAAGCAGTCGGTGCTTTCTCTTCTTCCTTCTTTTCTTCGCTGGACTTCGCAGGAGGTTGTGGAAAGACAGGAGGAGGGAGGACTATTTTTTTGGAGGGACTCACCTGTGGGACGGCGCCGATGACAGTCTTGGCGTCCTCATTTTCCTCTTCAATTTCGAGTAAATCGTCGTCATCAAGTGCATCTTCTGCGCTGAGCGCCTCGATCTCCTCTTGTGAGAGGCTCTCTTGCACTGCGACTTGTGCTGCAGGTAATTCATCGGAGGTCTCAACATCCTCGGCATCAAACACAAGAGGAGCGGAGGGTTTTTGTGCCTTTGTGTCCCCCTCAGACGTGGCTCTCTCTGCGGCCTTTTGCCTACGGAATTCTTCTAATTCAGGCAAAAAGAACGGCTTGGAGACAACCCTGGGCTGACGGAAACGTTGGGGAGGCTCGTTATCTTGTAACAGAACCTTCTTCTCTTCTTCGGAGATCACAGCTGGTGTGGGTGCAGGCCCAACTTCGTCTTCATCAAACTGGACGTTGAACTGTAAGGTCCTGTCAGGACCGGAGAGACCAGCCCCAGTTGAGAAGAGAGAGATATCGGGCGCTGGAGCCTTCTCTTCCTCCTGAAACTGTTTGACTTCATTTAGGAAACGAGCGGACTCTTCCTCAAACTTCTGCATATTGAGTCTTCGGAAGTCGGCTTTCGCAAGCTCAAGGTGGTATCGCCCACGCTCAACATTTCCGCGATTCACCTCGTAGAATCCAAGCCTCATGCGGCTCTTGGCCTCTTCTTGGAGGTTTTCGTGTTTACTCGCGATCTCGATAGACTCTTCAAAACACGCGAGCGCGTTGCCAAAGTACTTTTCAGGTAAACCTTCTGCAATCTCATCATCTTCGTTTTGTTCAATGACCTCTTGGGGAAGCGCAGCGTACACATCTCCCATAAGACGGAAGATTCCAGCGAGGGCCGAACGAATCCCACCTTCTTGGATCAACGCATAGGCATCACGACAATGATCGAGCGCGAGGAGCGCTTCGCTGCGCTTGAGCTCAAGCTCCCCGAGCAGTCGGTAACACTCCGCCATAATCAGCTTATCTTCAATTTTCTCAGCGATATGGAGGGCTCTTTCGAGATTGTCAGAGGCTTGCTTGAGTTCACCACGAAGGAGATACAGTTCGCCGATATTGACGAGGATGACAGCCATCATGAGGCGCTCACCCATCTTCTTCACGAGATTCGCGCTGAGCAGCAGCTCAGCAAGGGCCGCATCGTAGTTCCCCTTCAGGACGTTGATCGCGGCGAGGTTGTTCATCGACTGTACAGTCTGTGCTGTTTGGCCAAGCTCTTTGCGGATCTCTAAGGCCTCTTGATGATGTGCCATGGCTTCGTCGAGACGCCCAGTCTGGAGCAAGAGGTTCCCCATATCACTTAGCGTCCATGCGATGTCACCAGGATTTTTCATCTCACGTCGCAGGTCGAGTGCTTCTTGGAGATACAAGCGCGCAGTTTGGTAGTCACCGATGACTGTGTAGACCTTCCCCATGTGAGAGAGGGACATTGCGACGCCACGGGCGTAGTCATTTTCTTTGTGGAGCGCGTGTCCATTCTTCAGGACTTCGAGGGCTCTTTGAAAGTCGCGCAACAAAAAGAACGTCCACCCCATACGGGTGAAGATCTCCGCGGCCAAGACGCGCAAACTCATCTGCCAAGAGATCGACAAAATTTGCTCAAAAGTCTCGATCGCGAGGGGATAGCGACCTTGTACGATGTAGGTCTCGGCGAGACAACGTAAGGCATCGATGCGCTTTTGGACCCAGGATTCTGGCATATACTGGAGGGCGAGTTCGAGGTGTTCGACAGCTTTGTTGGTGGCGGAGATCTTGCTCGCGCTCTTTCCAACCTTCAGATGATAAGCCGCAGCACGTTCGAAATCCTGACTTGTCGAGAAATGGTGCGCGAGCTCCATAAAGAGCTCAACACGACGCTCGCGTGCGGTCACTTCAAGCCACTGACCAGCACTTCGATGGTACGAAATTCTCGTCTCCATCGGGATCTCTTGGTACACTAACTCTTGCATCAAAGAGGGAACAAACAGGTATTGTGCTTCCCCTTCCAGGACGGATTGGTTTTGATACTGGATCACGCCAAGCTGGACGAGTTGATCGAGCACTTCTTCCAAGTCATCTTTGCGATTGAGGAAGACACCATCTTGCATCTTCCAGCCAGGACGAAAGTCTCCCTCTTTACGATACAACATCTCGACACCACCGCGCCAAAACGTTTTTCCAAAGACAGAGGCTTTTTGCAACACTTCACGCGCAAATGTATCCAAACGAGACAAGCGAGAGAGTAAGATCCCCTCGATACTTCCAGGGATTTCCAGGTTCTCGACATCGTCGCCGTGGACGAGCACTTCGGAGAAGTCTCGTTCGACAAGCTCGCGAATACTCTCGCGTAAAAAGTAGGGGTTCCCCTCGGCGATAGTAAGAATACGTTTGAGCAATTTGCGGGGAAGTTGGCTCCCCGAAGGCAAGAGCTCCTCAGCCATCTTTTGCGCCGACTCGTGATCCAGTGGCTTGAGCACCAGACGCTCTCCTGGCAGCTGCAACCCTGCGTCTCTCTCCAACTCCAAAAAGAACGAAGTGCGTGTTGTGCAAATGAACAAACACTGTGTGTCCTCTAACTCCTCAGTCAAAAACTGCAACAAACGCAAAGAAGAGCTGTCTGCGGAGTACAAGCTGTCGAGCACAAATAACATCGGCTTGCTCTGCGCGCACAACATCAAGAACTCGGAGAACGCTGTAAAGGCGAGCTTTTCAAGCTGCGCAGGATCATCATCGACTGCCGCAATATGAGGCGAGCCAGGAAAATCAACCTGGCACAAGAGGCCCATCAGGTGGATCGACTCCTCAGGGAACGTACCGATCAGCGCGGCTTCCACACCTTCGAGCAGCTTTTGTCTACAGACATCCCCTTCGTCGTTTTCCTGGATGTCAAAGAAGGAACGCAGGATGTCGCCAAAGTACGAGTAAGGCGTACGACGCCAACGATCCACTCGTCGTCGTTGACGAGGATTCTTAAACAACGTCGCGCGACCTTTGGCGACGTTGATAAGCTCTCGAACCAAACGACTCTTACCAGTCCCGAGCTCACCTGTCAGAGAGAAGAAGATCGGGCCTTCTCCCCGCTCAACGCGCTCAAAAGCACGTACCATACGGCCAAGCTCTCTTGTCCTTCCGACAAGCTCAGGCTCAACACTCAACTCTGTAGTTGTGTGCGTCCCTTGTACATCGTACAACCCACGACCAAAAAAGGTCCCTTCGAGATTTTCGACGCGCACACATCTGAACGTGTCGCGGATCATGCGGTGGGTTAAGCCATCGACACGTAGCGTTCCGGCTTCGGCCTCTTCGACGTAACGAAGAGCCTTGTCGAGTAACTCATGTCCTTCGAGTTCGCCGTCCTCCCCAACGCGAATCAGGTCTGTATTTTTTGCGTCGTTGGAGATCCGACCTGTACAGGCGACGAGACGGATAGGAGGTGTTTTTTTTGAGAGTGAGACCAACCGCAACACTTTTAACGAAACGGTGACTGCTGTGATGGGATCTTCTTCTGTGGGAAACTGCATGCCAAAAGTTGCGGCAAACCGACCTTCACCGAGGTCTTCGAAGTGTCCCCCACTCTCTGTGATCACGAGACGCACACGTCCCATCATACGCTTGTGGAGCGTTTCAATCGCGGCCGCGTCAAGCGCTCCATCGCCTCCAAACTCTCCATATACAAACGTCACCTGGATCCGCGGCCCTCTTCGCCCCGCTGGCCCCTCTGACGAAGAAGCATCTGCGAGGAGTTGGGTACCACACTCCCCGCAAAAACGCTTACCAACTGGGTTTGGAGATCCACATTGACGACAGGACTCCATGTCCGTTGTATGCGTTTTTTGTTCATGCTTCGATTCAACCATATTCCATTCCTCTGCGCATCATCCGATGGTCATCCGCGGACGCAACTTTAGGCCACAACGCAAAAAAACCCGAAGACGTCATCGTCCTCTGGTCACCTTTTTTTGCAGCGGCCTGACGCAAAGCCCTTCACAATCGGGGCAATGCTTCATCCTCATTCGGTGTAAACGAAAAACTCGTCCAATTTATAGCGAAAAAAGATCTTTTGTTCAACACATACGTTTCACAAAAAGGGCAAGAAAATAAAAGCCCTGCGACGTGCCCACAACACAGCGCACCAAGTGCAAACGAAGCAAACAACCATCATCCCGGGATACTGGGACATCCACATACTTCATCACGTTCGGAGAGTTGGATATGAACACGCAAACGACATACATTTTCAAGAGCATTTTGCTCGCGCTTGTCTTTTGTCTCCCCAGCATACAGAGCGCACAAGCACACAAAGTCTTACCAGGGTTGCGGCTCGGCCCCGTTCGCTTCCACTTGCGAGCTGGACACCGCAAGCTCCCCACTTTTTCACACAGGGGCCGTCTTTATACACTTGGCCAAAAAGGTGCCCAGTACTCGATTTACATCCAAAACCTCACAGGGCAACGACTTGAGGTCGTCGTCTCAGTGGATGGTCGGGATGTCGTTACAGGTGAAAAAGCCACTCACTTTCGCCGACGAGGGTATATACTGAATCCGTACAAATACGTCAACATTACAGGTTACAGGACGAGCATCCAGGGTGTCGCAGCCTTTCGCTTCTCCTCTCCGCCAAAAGCCTACGCCACCAAATGGGGTGATAGTCGTTATGCTCTTGGCCTGATCCAGATCGCCGTTTTTCACGAAAAGCGCCCCATCGCGTATATCCCCAGACCACATCCACATCTTCGACGTCACAGAAAAGGACGTTCCACATTCTCCAAACAATCTCCCACAAAAGAATCCAGCCCAGCAACAGGCGGGAAGTCCGATTCAATGGTACGTCAACGACGCATTCGCATCCCTCGCCGCGCCCCCAAACTCGGCACAGCGTTTGGACAATACAAGCACGCTCCTGCACAATACACGACCTTTCATCGGGCCGGCGGTTTTCCAACCTACCGCTACATGATCAGATACAACAGCTGCGCAGGATTCCGCGCAACAGGCATTTATACGAGTCATTGCCCACGTTATAGACGCCCCCTCATCCAAAAACACCGCGGCCGCTTCACCCCTCCCCCCACGAAATAAACCTACGACATCGTCGTAGGACACAAAACCTGCCCTTGCGAAACAATCACCTCACGTGACTCAAGACCCAACCATCCAAAAGCAATGTCACATCGAGTTTGTACGCCGCCATCCCCACCCACTCCATCATCCTCTCGCAAAAAAATTGCCTTCCCTCCACCTATCGACGACAATTCCCCCATCGAATGTATGATTTTTTGTTTATTTTCGTAATGTTAAGATGATTTTCATTTTATTTTTTGTCAAAAGGATCGTATACTTATGCAAGTTCAACCTTCGTCAACGTCCCCCTTCCAGTCGCTCTTTCAACACTCCTTACAGCAAGACACACAAGCGCGGATCAAGGCGCTGCTTTGTGAGTCCTTGATGTACCCAGCAGATGCCGAATGGCTTGCAGAACAGCTCGACGACATTTACGCAGAGCTGCACCGCATCAATCAAACTTCACCTATCAACGTGAAGCACGACAATGGGACCATCATGTTACAAGGGGAAAAGGAGTCGTTGTGTTTGGAGTGGAGGGCATTTTGGCAAGAAACAGGCACACACAATCAATCCGCAGACGCGCTCGCAACGCGACTGTCGCAGATGTCGTGCAGCGTATAATCATCGAAGGAAACGCAGAAACTTCTTCTCGAAGCCTCCCAGTCCACGTGATCCAACGTGGTAGAGCTTGATCTTTCCTCTCTTGAGGATCACAAAGGTCGGCGTCGCACGAACTCTCATCTTCCTCGACAATCCGCGCTTTTTATCACGTGCATTGTAGAACGGCATATCGCGTGGATGGCTTTTGAGCCAGCGAACGATCGTGTGCGCCTTTTCGTTGCTCACGGTCACAATGCGCAATCCTCGGCTGGCGTACTTCTGTTTCCAACGTCTCATCGTCGGCAGCGCAGCCTTACAAGGTCCACACCACGTCGCCCAGAAGAAAACCAGGACTGTGTCTTTGTCGAGATTGGGAAGCTTTGACTGTTTGCTCAACAATTCGAGGCTACTCAGTCCTGGCAGCTTACGACCAATGATCGGTGGCAGCTTCATCGTCGGCGGTGAGACGAGGCGCTTGAGCCTCACAGGAAGATCGAGAATGTGTCCCTTACGGATAATCCTCATCAAGACAGGTTGCTCAGGCTTCGCAAGCATCACGCGTTCGCGAATTTCATAGGGTTCACGGAGTTGGCGTCCACCAACCGCGACGATCATGTCACCAGTCATCAAGCCAGAGGCTTTCGCTGGCGTGTTCAAGTAGACATTCTGGATCTCGATGGCACCTGTTGGCAGCTCAGGGTGGCGCTTGTGAGCGGGTCGAAAGGAGATCCCAAACCACGAAGGTAGAGGAACGTTCTTAAGCGAAAAGCTCATCGGTTTGGGTGCAGCGAGCTTTGTGTCGGCGAGTTGTGGCTCGTTGGACAGAGGCGTCTGCTCACACCCAAGTAAACGCTGGAGCCCTTGGTGGTGAGCCTGGTACTCGGGATCTTTATCGAGATAAAGGAGTTTCCGCCCGGCGATACGATACAACAACAACTCCATGCGTTTGAGCGCCGCACGTTGGACCTTCAACCTGAAGACGTGTTTTTTCATCTCTTCGACACGGCTGTAAAGGAGCTGCAGTCGCGACTTGAGCTGTGGTCTAGAGTCGACGTACGTAAGAAATCCTTTGCGCAAGGTGTCGACGATCCGCTCGACAGGCCAGTGCAATCGCTTACCTTTGCGCAAGATACGATTGCGAAGCTTTCGCAAGTTCCGCATACGTCGAGCACGACCACGTCGATTGCGGCGACGTCGATTGCGCCAACGTCTACGATTGTAACGACGTCGGAGTTTTCGACGAGTTCGCTCAAATTGTCTATCTCTCCAGGCTTTTAGACGTTGTGCTTTGGTCAATCGTCGGTAGCGACGCTTGCGTTTGGTCCCTCTGACCTTTTTCAGCATGCCGCGGAGATCTTTGACCTCCTTGGAGAGTTTTCGATACTTTTTCCACAGGCGCGCCCTCTTCCACGCATTCGCGAGGCGGCGCTTGAGACGCTTTCGACGCTCAGCTTTGCGTTGCTTCTTGCTCTTCTTCAACAGGTGAAGATTTTTGAGCAGGTACTTCACCTCACCACGCAACATAGGTGTCTCTTTGAGCCAACCATCGAGATGATGACTGCGCGCGGTTGAAAAGACGCTGCGCCACATTCGCTCAACACGACGGAACCACCGAAGTCTTTTATTTAATGATTTGCGCTGTGCACGAAGCGCCGAGAGGTTGAGTGGACGTGCTAGAGAGAAGCGTTGTGCGACAGCGCTTAACACAGACAGGTCTTCTTTCATCCCTGGGTAGGACTTTCCTTCAAAGCGCTTGAGAATGCGGTCCACGTATACGTGAGGTTTCACACCATCGGCCTTTGCGTCCCCTTTCAAGAAGAAGTACAGATATCCATCGGAGCTACGGTTAGGCACGTCAGGGGTCACATCAGTCAACAGGACTTGCTTGTGCGCTTCATTAAATGTACGCGCTTGTCTCATCGCATGGATAAAACGGTAGGCGTGCCCCACACTCTTTTTCAACTTGGTCTCAGGAAAGCATCCATAAGAGTAGCGATTTGGGAGCGTCGCGTAGAAGCCACACTGATCGCCTGTTGGGATACCAAAGCGCCCAGGCTTGCGGAAGATGCTCCAGGCAAAACTGCCCGAAAAACACTGTGACATGACGCTCACAACTTTGCGCTTGGAGAAGCGCCTCATCATGAGTTGATATTGTTGAACACTCAGGCTCTCGTACCACAACGAAATGCGTTGATTACGTGTATGACGAAGGCGACGATTTCGCGTCCCGTGATCTGTCACAAAGACAAAGAGAGGCTTGCCGTCGTCTTTCAGCGTCTTGTGCACGCGCTTCATCTCTTTTACGAGGACAGAACGCTTGGCCTCGTGCAACCGCGTCCCTTTGATGCTCGAATTGATAAGGGTGGGTTTTCTCGGAAAGAAACGAAGCTCTCGACGAAAACGAAAGAGCCAATGTTCAGGTCGCTTTTCGCTTCGCTGAATGGCAAGATCTGGATCTGTGTCCTCACCATCGCTCGCAAAGATCGACATAAATGGGTCTTCCACACCGAGCTCTTGCAGCACCTGCCTCATCAATCGAAGGTACAGCAAGTGAGAGTAGTAATTGACATGAGGTTTCCATCCACCACTGATCAACACAGAGTGGGCAAAAGGTCCGTTGTTTTTGATCGCTTTTGGTGGGATGCGTCTTTTGAGCACTGGGACCTTTGGGAACGGCGGCATGATCAAGTGCTTGCCCTTCGACAAAGCGCGTCGAGGGGGCATATGTGCAGGACGAGAAGTGGGCCGGGTTGTCGGTTGGGCCACAACTCTTTTTGTAGGGCGCTTTTCCGCTAGCTTGCGAACAGGTGCACGCTTGACCACTCGTTTTGTCGGCTTGCTGGTCGCAGAAGAGGGCTTTGCGATGGCAGTTGACGCCAGTCCCCCACATCCAAAGAGCACCAAAGAGACCATACCAGACCACCGAAGGGTCTTACTTGTGCGTATGTCATTCAACACGAAAGACCGCGACGCAGACTGTTCATCGGATACCTTTGTCAATGTCTTCATCTCCTTTAGGTGGAAAGATCAGGATTCCTCAACGACGTCATACCAGGAATCCCCCGAGGTCTTGTCACCATCTTTTTTAGATGGTTCCTTTTTCTTCGTTGAGGAGGACTTCTTCTTTTTCTTCTTTTTCTTCGAAGAGGACTTTTTCGTCTCTTGTTCAGCAGACGCGGTCTTCTTCTTCTTGTCTACCTTCTCCGCAGACTTTGTCTTTGCGAGATCTTTCTCATAGCGGCCATGCCACACCCTGATCATCCCAAACGCAACCAAAAAGACGATGATGGAGACGATGACAGGGAACCAAAAGAGTTTTTGGTCCTGGGGTATGCTCAAAATACGCTCACCGTATTTGCCGACGTACATCGCGATGATTTTCTTGTCCGAGAATCCCTGCAGAATAAATGTACGTAATTGTTCTTTGACCTGATCGGACGCTCCACTCGGGTGGACAGAGACAGGTTGTGTGTAACAACAAGGTGAGATGATCAGGTCTGTGAGCCGCCGAAAACGCAGCAATTGTTCGCGGGTCAGGCGCTTCACGACTTTGTTGGAGACGACTGTTTTGCGCCGGACAGGTGGCACCTGTCGTCGCTCACGCAGCACTCGTGAGAGCGTCTTCTTGTTTCGGATAGGCTGCAAGCGAACACGGCGGCCCTGTGTAGGCACAACACGCTTGATGTTTGGTGCAGGTGTTGGAATAGGACGAACTGCGATCGGTCGTACACTCACAGGACGAACAGTTGTCGGTGCATTTGCGGGGGTGTCAGCCCACAACAAAGAAGGCGTTGACAGTGCCATGGTCAAGAAGAGTCCAACCCAACACAACCGCAGAGTATTGTGTGCGGGGTGTTTCTTGGACAGATGACGCATCATCATTCGATCTCCAATCTATACATATGGTTCAAAAAGCCGGAGCTGTCACGACGTATCACTTGTGATGTATACACATCATCCAAGGACACGACGGACACACTATGAGGGTTTGTTTTGCATCGACTTGACCTTTTGGATCAAGTTGATGAGTGGTTTTGTTGGAATGTACCCTTTGATAAAGGCACCTATTTTTCCGTGCTGATCGACGATCACAAGGGAGGGAAGTGCGCGCACACCGTAGCTCGACAAGGCCTGTTTTCTGGCATCATGAAAATGAACGGTGAATTGGGAAGGTGAGATACGTTGTCTGCGCAAAAACGCCTTGAGCTGCTCGGCTTGGTTCGGTTCATCGACGTTGACCATCAGATACCGAACACCACGTTTGCGAAATGCGAGCGCACGACGCGTGGAAGAACGAAGGGTTCGAACACATGTAGGACACCACATCGCCCAAAAGTGAAGGACGGTGACCTGCTTTCGGGCAGGGATCGTCGTTGGGGCGTCGGACGTTGCAACGGACTGTAGAGAGAGAGAGGGCGCGGGCGCTCCACGAGAGAGCGTTTTCCCACGACTAAAGAACATTTGGTAAGCGAGCAACGCAAAGAGCAGAATCCAAAATATTTGTATACCTAATGGCGTCTTTGCGGTTGTCTCTTGTGCTTGCATTACGCGTCCTCTCGTACCACACCAAAGCGCTCTTCGATCGACTCGTAGTAGTCGATGATTTTGCGCACATATGCGCGTTTTTCGAGGTAGGTGTCGGGGTAAAAACTTCGCTTAAACCCGTAGATAACGATATTTCGAAGCTGCTTCGGCGTCAAGTTGAAGTGCTCGACAGCCAGCTCAATCTCGTTGGAGACAGTTGTGTTGGAGACGGTCCTGTTATCCGTACACAGGCTGATGCTCATCTTGGAGTCGAGCATGTGTCTCATCGTGTGCTCAGAGAGGCTCTTGAGCTCAGGCATGGTCTGGAGGTTACTCGTGAGGCAGACCTCGATGGTGATGCGGTGGTTGGCGATGTACTGAGCGAGATTGTTGACGTATTTTTGCTTGTCGTGGATGCGTGGATCTTTGACACGATCCGCACTAAACAGGTGATAACAGTGACCGATGCGATCGGCGTGGAGATCCGTGATGGCCTGGAAGATACTCTCAGGACCATAAGCCTCTCCAGCGTGGACGGTTTTTTTGAGGAAGTGTTTGTGCGCGTATTGGAACGCCTGGACATGATCTTCTGCGGGATAACCATCTTCTTGTCCAGCGAGGTCGAAGGCGACGATAGGCAGATTCTCTTCGCGTTTGATCGCGACGACCGCCTCCGCGAGCGCCATTGACGCGAGTCCGTACAAGCGCGGCGTTTGTGTGTGCGTCAAGACACCTGTAAACCTTCGGAAGTACTCGGAGAAACCTCCTGTAAACATCCTCATCGCGCAGACGATGATGCCGTACTCAAAAGGTGGCTCTTTGCCCTCTTTGACCGCAGGAAAGTTGTTAAACTCCTTTTTGGCACGGAGCAAACCAGCGTTGACGTGACGAAGCACCTCAGCGATGCTCATACCTGGCCGTGCGTGGAGCTGTGGCGCGAAACGGACTTCGAGATAACGGACACCCTCTGCAAAGTTATCACAGGCCAGCTCATACGCACAGCGCTGCAATGCTTCATCAGTTTGGAGTGTCGCGACGGTATACTGGAAGCCGTGGAGATATTCGCCCAGATTCGCGTACCGATCTTTGAAAACGGTCTCTTTCAGTCCTGCTTCATCATAGGATGGGAGGGGAACTTTTTGATCGCGTGCCAGCTCGATCAGCGTTTGGATACGTACTGAGCCGTCAAGGTGGAGGTGAAGATCTGTTTTGGGGATGGCCTGGATGAATTCGGATGAAATATTCGACATACTAACCCTTTCTAAACATAAATCCATGCATTACGAGAGTGCATGAAGTGAGGTTCGTTCATAAGATCGTTATCTATCACATCCAAGTCAACATTCCAAGACGACTTGTCCGCAAAAAACGAGCGGTTGACACAGGAGCATGGAGAGGATACCATCAAATCACCGTCTGGGCATGGTCTTGACCCCGCAAGCGCTGCCCAACATACAGCTCTACAAAAGATGAGGAGGCGTATCCAATTTGGCAACGCACCGTGTTGTAGGACGTCCACTGCCGCGCATCGACGCGATCGAGAAAGCGACAGGAGAGGCACGTTACATTGATGATTGTTTTGAGGAGAGCGCGCTCTTTGTCGCGACCCTCGGAAGTCCCAGTGCCCACATCCGCATCCGTCGACTTGACATCACCTCAGCGCTCCAGACTCCCGGGGTCATCAAAGTCCTGACCGCCAGAGATATTCCAGGAACCAACCGCCTCCCTTGGTGGCCTCAGCCCTTCCTCGTCGAGCACGAAGCACTCTATCACGGCGCCCCCATCGCCCTCGTGATCGCCGAAAGCGAAGACGCTGCCCGTATTGGTGTCGACAACATCCATATCGACTACGAATCCCTTCCCCACGTCACCTCCATCGAAAGCGCGCTCAAAGAAGACGCCCCAGCCTTAACAGTCACACGTCACGGTCGCAATGTCTGGTTCCGCGAAGAGCGCTCACAAGGCGATATCGACGAAGCCTTTTCGGACGCGGATGTGCTCCTCCAGCGCACCTACCACACCCCTTTTCACGCCACGGGAAACCTCGAACCTGCAGGTGTCATCGCCGAGCCCGATCCAGACGGTGGGATTATCGTCTCAGGTTCTCTTGAGCCACCCTTCGCGGTCCAAGAGTCACTCGCGACCTTGTTGGAGTTGCCATACAATCGCATCCGCATCGTCCAACGTCCACTCGGCGGAAGTGGTGGCGCAAAGGCCGAAGGTGCCAGCTTGCTCGCCGGCCATGCAGCCCTTGCGGCGTGGCTCACAGGTCGACAAACACGTATGATCTACAGCAGCACCGAGGACTTTTTGCTCACAGGCAAACAACTCCCCTGCCAGATCAAAGTCAAATGTGGCGCTCTTCGGGATGGGACCATTCTTGGGTGCCACATCCAACTCCTCCTGCAGGGAGGAGCCTACATCTCGACACAAGAGAGCGCACTCAAACGAGCTATTGCACACGCTGTTGGGCCGTACAATATCCCCAACGTCCACATCGATGCCAAAGTCATCGCCACCCACCACGCCCCCTACATAGCCCTCAACGGATACGGACAAAGCGCACTTTGCTTTGCCATCGAATGTCTCCTCGATGAGCTCTCTCAAAAGCTCTCCCTCGACCCGCTCGCGCTTCGCAGACAAAACATGCTTACACCCGGTGCCCCAATGCTTTGGGAGCAAACCACCGCAGAGACCTGTCAGCTCCCGGCCTTGTTGGAGGCTGTTGAAGAAGCGTCGAACTGGCACACGGCACGAACACAATCCCCAGACACGCCAGAGCACATCAAACGCGGCATTGGTATCGCGCTCAGTTACACCGGTATTGGCGCAGGATACGAGTCATCCGTCCCCGAACACGCGACCGCATCGATTCAATTACAACGGGATGGAACCGTCCTCGTCGCGACGGCCCACGCCGAAACAGGACAAGGTTCACGAACGCTCCTCGCGCAGATGGTCGCAGATGACCTCGCCGCTCCCTATGAGTCCATTCGCGTCCTTGAATCCGACACCACGCGCGTCACTGATGGAAGCCGTAGAATGCACGCTCACTCCTTCCTCGCGAGTGGACACGCGCTCCTCAAAGCAACCGCCCCTCTAAGACAACAGCTCATCCAAACGGCTGCGAGAATGCTCTACACAGCCGAAAGCAACATCATCCTCAAACCAGGACGCTTTATCAGCAAAAGTGGAAAACACGTCTCCTTCACAGAGGTCGTCGAGACTTGCTGGAATGTCGGTATGCCCATGGCACAATACGGCTGGTATGCCCTCCCACACCAAGGCGATGAATCACTCTACCCTCTCTATGCATACGCCGCACAAATCGCCGAAGTCGAGATCGACATGGAGACGTTTGACATCCGCGTCTGCAACATCTACTCAGCACACGACATCGGACACAATATCAACCCAATGCTCACACAAAGCGCCGTAGAATCAGGTGTCATACAAGGACTCGGGTTGGCCCTCCTCGAACGACTCTCCTTTTCCAATGGTGAGATGAACAACGGCAACCTTCGCGATTACACCATCCCCTCCATGAAAGATCTTCCACACATCAAGACCTTCTTCCTCCAAGAAGAAGCACCGAACTGCCCTTTTGGGTACAAAAGTTTGGGTGCAAGTCCGCTCCTCGCCATCCCCCCCGCTATCATCAACGCCATCACACATGCGATCGGCGTGCCGATCGACTCTCTCCCTGTCACTCCCGAAGCCCTCTACGAACTTCTCTCTGCTGACAAGCGCTACAGCGACTGAGGAGCGTCCACCATGTCACAAACATCTATATCGCTGTCTTTTACGCTCAACCAGACCCCCATCGAGATACTGGTCTATCCCCATGAAACAGCCCTGAGTGTCTTGCGTAGACAGATGCGCTTAACCGGCGCAAAAGAAGGCTGTGATCAGGCTGCTTGTGGCGCATGCACCATCCTCCTCGATGGATTGCCCGTGTACGCATGCACAATGCTCGCCTTACAGCTTCAAGACCGACAGATCACAACTGTCGAAGGTATCCAGGCAGACGACGGTGACTTTCACCTCCTCCAGCGGGTCTTTATCGAATCCGACGCGATCCAATGTGGTTTCTGTACACCCGGTATGCTTCTCTCTGCTGTCGCGCTTGTACAACAGCAACCCAACCCAACAGAAGACGAGATCCGGGACGCCCTCTCGGGCAATCTCTGTCGCTGTGGAGGGTACCAACGTATCGTGCAAGCCATCCATGAAGCCATCCACGAGCTCCACCACACTCCAGACGAAGAACCTGCATCATGAACCTGTCGATCGAACACTACATCGCTCCTAAAACACTTGGTGATTTGTGGGCCTATCTTCACCAACAAGACACCCCAACAGGTTTTTTATACGGTGGTTTGGATCTCTTTCCACACACCACTCAACACACCCCACCCACAACATGGATCGATCTGACACGTATCACAGAGCTTGCGAGCATCGAAGAACATGAAGGACACATCGCCATCGGTGCCTCCACAACATACACCTCACTCTGTCACACCCCATTGCTCCAGAGACACGCACATGCACTCGTCCAGGCCGCCTCTTGTGTACAGTCATGGCAAATGCGCAATCGCATCACGATCGGCGAGACGATAGCTCTTGCCTCCTCAGAAGCCTGCATCCTTCCGGCTCTTTACGCTCTTAATGCCTCTGTCAAGCTCGAAGATGGATACAAAGAACGTACCCTCCCCATCTCCGAGTACCTACAAATGACAGAGCGCAATCCAAAAGAAGTCCTCACTGCGATAATCCTCCCCAAACAAGCCATTCACAGCGTCTTCTTGATGCGTGGACTCCACAACAATCTCCCTATGGCCAAAGTCTCCGTCGCGGTCTCTTGCATCATCCAAGAAGGCGTCTACAGACAGGTGCGTATCGCTCTCGGCGCAGTCTCATCCAAAATCATCCGAGCAGTCACCGCTGAAGGACTCATGGAAGGACAGCCCATCACACACCTACCTCTTATCGACCGCGCCGCCGACGAAGCAAGGCGCGCTGCGCGCCCCTCTTCCGACATTTACTCCAACGCTCGCTTTCGCAAATGGATCGTCGGTATCTTGACCTCGCGCGCATTTCAGATGATGATAGCCAACGCACAAACACTTGTCGTGTCACAAGATCCTGAGACACAGACAGAAGATACAGAAGAACCGGTCTCTCCTCACACACAAGAAGAGACTGTAACGGATACACCCAAGGAGTAGGTCATGATGAGATCGAACTTTCTGCGCTCATGCCTCGCGTGTTGCCTCGCGCTTGCCATGTACGCTCCCCTCAACACGTACGCTGCACCCAAAAAAAAGAAGTTCAAGATCACCTCAGAGCTTCAAAACACAAAATTCATGAGCATGTACAAAGAAGCATTACAAAAGCTCAGGGTTGGACAGGTCGATACAGCCATTGGGACAGCGACTGGCTTACTCAGAACATACCCACGTTCACCTCGTACTCTCAGTCTGCTCGGATATGCTTACAAGACCAAAAAAATGTACAACAAAGCGATCGACTATTTCCAGCGTTCATCCAGGCTTTTTAACGAAAAATCCGAATTCTTTGAAAAAGGTCAGGTCCTCTACAACGCCGCTTACTGCTATGAGCTGCTCAAGAAGCGACTCGCTGCGGTCGCCGCGTGGAATGTATACGTGAGCTTCGCCTCTAGCTTCCCCCAAGAAGCCGCCAGTGTCGCCTTCGCCCGTGCACGCATTCAAGCGCTCCAGTCCGTCAAAGTCAAAAAATAAAGCAAACGCTCTGTTCATCCAAGCCAACACGACTCCCCCTCCAGCAAAGCATTCCACAAACACACATCCACATACCAAAGGAGTAAGATCCATGTCCACCACACCACTCTCTCGTGAAGATATCGACAAAGCGCTGCAGTCACTCACACAATGGCGCTTTGAAGATGACTCCCTCAAACGCAAGGTCCAATGCAAAGACTTTCGCGCCGCCGTCGCGCTCATCGTTCATATGTCATTTATCGCTGAACAACTCGATCATCACCCTGAGCTGTTCAACGTCTACAACAACATCGACCTCACACTCCGGACACACGACGCCGGCAACAAGGTGACGGAGAAAGACATCACGTTCGCAAAGATGTTTGAAGAGATTGTTGGATAGAGAAGGGTTTGGGGATCAATCGTCGGGGGTCGTTTCAGGGGAAGTCTCTTTACCAGCACCTGCATCTGAAGTCGTCGCCTCTCCACCACTCTCAGGGGGTATCTCCTTCGCAGGCTCTGCTGTCTTTTCAGCTGTTGGTTCAGCCACTTGCTCCTTCGCGGGCTCTGCTGTCTTTTCAGCCGCAGGCTCCGACACAGGCTCACTCTTTTTCTCAGCCACAGGCTCCGTGGTCTTTTCGGGAGACGGTTCGACAGGCTTTTCAACAGCAGGCTCCGATGTCTTTTCTGGGACATCTTCACTTCCAGCATCACCGATGTTCTCGGTCTGTCCTTCTTTTGCGTCCTGATTCTGTTCACCGGTAGACTCTGAGACTGTAGGTTCAGGTCGAATGATCTGCTCCCACTCTTCAGGCTCGGATAATTTGGCTTTACAGAGACCTTCTACGCACGTCATATCAGCCTGACAGTCTTTGTCAGTCGAACATGGACGGGGATCAGGGACAAGATTGTCTCCACAGAAGGTCATTGTCCCCCCAATACACACCATACAAAACAAAAAAACAAAACGCTTACGAGAAGATATCACGCCACAAACTCCTTTCGATGATGGGCTTTTTACGTCCTCAAGAGACGTGAGGTATCCAAGCTACCACCAGATCCCAAATGGGTCAACGAAACTTTTCCCACACCAAACACAAACTGAAAAATAGGGCTCGAAAAAAATATTTCAAAAAAATGCACATACATGAGTAACAAATTGGACGTTGTGGCGACTAATGTACAAGTCCCCGGTGTGGTGGAGTCCGGACATTCACAATATGGACACTTCCTCGAAAAAAGACCCCAAACATCCTTTTTCTCAAGGTGTCCTTTTTACACTCCACCACCCTTTCTTCCTTCTCCTCCCTCGATCGTGCTAAAGTGTCCTCGCCTCTCTCAAGGCCAGCCAACGACATCAACCCCACGACAAAAAGCACGAGATATGAGATCCATTGTAACAAGACTATCCCTCATCACCTTACTAACCACACTTTGCCTCCACACACAGCTCGCTTGTGTCGCTGGACATGACTGGTTCACCCTCCCCATCCGCGCAAACAACATCCTGATCATCGATCAAACCGGCTATGTCAGCATGAACACACAAGGCTTATCTGTGATCAACATGGTCGATGGGAGCACCTTCACACAACTCGCCCCAGACCAAAGCAAAGGGATCGCCTCAACAGATCTCATCGCTCATGTTGGGAACACACTCATCGCATTGGATGCCTATGCTCCAGGTAACATCTCGACATACGATATGAGCACGCCATCTGCCCCCACTGCGACAGGCAGCGTCAGGACACTCACCCTCGATCGATTTACACACCTGCATACCACGTCGTCACGGCTCGCTGTCGCAGGAGGAACAGGCCCCGTCAAGATCTGGGACGTCGACAGCGCAGGTGCACTCAAGACGCTCGCGACGATTTCCTCATCCAATGAGCAAAATGTCGTCCACCTCTCCGAAAAAAAGGACCAGATCTACATCTTTGGTCCACTCGCAACAAACAGCTTTGGTCTCCGAATCGTCGCCCTCCCACCAACGGAGAGCGCGCCCAAAGAGGTCTCCCAACTCGCAATCGACGGTGCTGGTAACACAAAAGGCAGCATCCTCCCCGTACACCTCGCTGTCTCTGCCCACGAAGTAGAAGACACTTTGCTCGTAGCGTTCGCCAAAGGACTCGCGATCATCGATGTGAAGGACCCCACAACACCTACGCTCCTCAAGACTCTCGATCTAAAGCTTCAGGCTACAGCCATGACTGTGTACGGGAAAAAAGCTTACGTGGTCGGCACAGCGAGCACCCCAACGCTCGTCACCATTGACATCTCCGCCCCCTCAGCCCCAACTATCCTCGAAGAATCGACACTCCCGAGCAATTGCAAACCCGTCAGCGTCACAGTCTCAGACCAATACATCGCCATCGCAGGCCATGATACAGGTCTCTACATGAAACGCATTGTCCACTAATCGTCCAAGCTCATGAACCGATATTGTTCCAGTGCTCGCCCATATGGATGCAAATGTTACGCGCCTCGCTAAAGAACGACAGCGAGTACGCACCTCCTTCACGCCCGACACCGCTATCCTTCAATCCACCAAATGGCACACGTAAGTCGCGATGCAACCACGTATTGACCCACACCATCCCAGTCTCAAGAGCTGCGCTCACGCGGTGGGCTTTCTGAAGATCTTGTGTCCACACAGACGCCGCAAGGCCATAGCGCACACCATTGGCGATCTCCAACGCTTCTTCGACTGTGTCGAAAGGATGAAGGGTGATCACCGGCCCAAAGATCTCTTCTTGTACTGTCCGGCACTGTGGTGTCAGCCCCGAAATAATCGTCGGCAGCAAAAACGCCCCATCAGCAAAAACACCAGGCATCTCAGGACGCTCACCTCCACAGAGAACATCCCCACCTTCTTCTTTCGCCAGCTCGACATACCCTTTGACTTTTTCGAGATGATCAACAGAGACGAGCGCCCCCACTTCTGTCTGTGGATCCATTGGGTCACCAAGCACTAACGCCTTGGTCTTCTCGACAATCGCCTCCGTGAATGCGTCGAAGATCTCACGCTGCACCAACACTCTCGAACCACACAAGCACACCTGTCCTTGGTTCGTAAAGCTCGCCCTCATTGTGCCTTCGACAGCCTTCTCGAAGTCACAATCTGCGAAAATGATATTGGGGTTCTTTCCACCCAACTCCAAACTCAGCTTTTTGAATTGGGGTGCTGCGGTCGCCGCAACTCGCTTCCCAGTGACAGTCCCACCAGTGAAGGAGATCGCGGAGATGTCTGGATGTTCGACGATCGCCTGTCCAACCTCTGCGCCAAGTCCATGGACGAGTTGGAAGACGCCTTGTGGAACCCCCACACGAGAGATAACGTCCGCCAGCAAGGTCGCAGTCGAGGGCGTCAATTCACTAGGTTTGGCCACGATGGTGTTACCCATCGCGAGGGCCGGCGCAACTTTCCAACTGAGAAGATAGAGAGGAAGGTTCCAGGGAGTGATCAGACCGACAACACCAACAGGTCGGCGTAATGTGTAGTTAAACGCATCGCTCATCGGGTGGAAATCATCACGGCTGTGTCGAACTGCCCCAGCAAAAAAGCGGAAGTTACTGATGGCTCGAGGGATATCGACACGTCTTGTCAGACTTAGGGGCTTGCCTGTATCGCGGGATTCGAGATAGGCAAAGAGCTCAAAATTGTCCTCAATCTCCTGCGCAATCGCCTCTAGTAGATCGGCACGTTCGTTGACAGAGGTCTTCCCCCATGGTCCAAGGTGCAGCGCATCTTTTGCCGAGGAGACAGCGACTTCAACGTCCTGCGACTTTGAACGTGGAATGGTCCCAGCGACCTGACTGGTCGCTGGATAGATATTATCGAGCGTTTCGCCATCTTTGGCGGGTACAAATTGTCCATTGATAAAGTTTTGCAGCGTATTCCACGCAAGGACTTGTTCTTCCACTTCCATCTCACTCACCTCGCTTCTTCTCGGACCACCGGTGGTACTCTTCGCTCTCAAAGTAAGGAAACTTTGTCCCGTCCTTCAGGCATACAAACGTAATCTGACACGTGATGACCTCTCTCTTCAGCCCTGACGTGGGCTCGTGGACGAGCGCTTTTGTCTCGATAGTAATCGATGAACGCCCTGTCTTTAGGGTGCGACAGTATAAGACAATCGCATCACCACGATGAGCCGGAGTTTTGAAATTCACCTGCTCCAGGCTCACGGTCACGAAGTTGGTGTACCCAATCTCCTCCATCACGAACAAAGCAGAGGCTTCGTCCAACCAAGAGAGCATGACACCCCCAAAGAGGTTGTTAAAGGCATTCAGGTGTCGCTCCATCACGATATGGCGGGTCACAACATCAAACCCGTCAGGTGCAGTATAGGATAAGCTCATCAAACACTCCCTTCTATATGGACATAACTTTAGGACACACACTCTCGCAAGATCTGGCAGAATGTCCAACAATCCAAAAAGGAGTTGTACAGCGGTGCCGGCGCGATCCGGATCACATCACCACGGACGTCACAGATCACATCGTTCTTTTGAAGACTTTCAAAGAGCACCTTCGTGTTTTGCTTCACCCGAATCGAGAGCTGCGAGCCACGTGCGGCGTCTTCTCTTGGGGTGATAATCTCAAAGGCATCCGTGGAGATATCATCGATCAAACCGAGCAGATAAGTCGTCAACTTGAGCGACTTATCACGTAGCTTCTCCATCCCCACCTCATCAAACAGCTCCATCGACGCACGAAGAGATGCCATCGACAAGATAGGTGCGTTGCTCAGCTGCCAACCTGCTGCACCTGTATGGGGTTCAAAACGTGGCCCCATCTCAAAGCGCGTTTGGGGATCATTGCCCCACCACCCCGCAAAGCGCGGTAGATCTGGATTCTTCTCGTGTCTCTCGTGGACAAAGAAGAACGCGACCCCACCAGGTCCGGAGTTGAGGTATTTGTAGGAGCACCACGCCGCAAAATCGACGCCCCAATCGTGGAGCTTCAAGGGGACATTCCCTGCTGCGTGTGCGAGGTCAAAACCAACGACACAACCTGCATCATGGGCGGCCTTTGTGATCCGCTCCATGTCAAACACCTGTCCAGTGTAGAAGTTGACCCCACTGAGCATCGACAACGCAACCTCATGGCCATGCTCGGCAAAGTACGCCTCGATGTCCTCAGTGCGCAAGCAATACTCCCCTTCACGTGGTTGTAGCTCGACAATTGCGTCTTCAAACGAATAACCATGAAAATGTGCTTGGCTTCCAACAGCGTAACGATCGGAAGGAAACGCTCCGCCCTCGATCACGATCTTGTACCGCTCTGGTGTGGGCCTGTAAAAGGACACCATCGCGAGATGAAGATTTACTGTCAGGCTGTTCATCACGACAAACTCGGAGGGTTGTCCCCCACCAATATGTGCGGCTGATTGCTGAAAGACCTCATGATAGCTGTACCACGGGTGAGGCTCTTCAAAGTGACCTTCCACACCGAACGTATGCCATTTGTCAAGCTCCTCTTGAAGACACGCCTGCACACGTTTCGGTTGCAACCCCAGAGAGTTACCACACAAGTAGATTGCGGGTTCGCCGTCTTTCTTTTTGGGAAATAGAAACGCATCGCGGTAAGAGGCGAGCGGATCCTGACGATCCAATTCTAATGCAAAGTCACGGTCATTTCGCAGATTTTCCATGTCGACCTTCGCTCGTTAAGAGGGTACTTGTTCCATACGATACAACAGAGGACGCGACGGTGCCGCGTCCAGACAAAATGAAGGGATCTGAAGGTTCGCCAAATACAAACCATCTGGCACTTCTTCGGGGATATATACCATCTCTGTGATGGTCTTTGTACTGACCTCGCCAACCACCTCATGTGACCCTTGTGGCACCTCCCAAAACAAGTGATGCGCGACGAGCGCCCCGTCATCGTCATCGCGGTCCACAGAGGGCACATCGAGCAACAGATGACAAACCCCTAATAACACCAGATATGTCATCGATGCAGGTGTCAGATATGCCGGTCTTTTCTGGCGATAACTCCGACTCTGTTTACCGACCTCGTTTGGCAATGTACGAAGCACAACGCCACCTCCCGTTGGGACACTCTCTTTCGACAGGACAGAGGTCAGAGACTCGACATCGATCACCAGGTCTTCTGGCGTAGAGGGTCCATGCACCTTGTCATCGACAGAAGCACACGTACGAGGTGTAACGGTCACCAGACGTACGGGAAACATCGGTTGTTTGAGGATATCATTGATGTAGATGCGTTTGTTGAGGATATGTCCGACACACTCGGTGTGGGTGCCGTTTCCGTGGGGGTTGAGCTGGACATTGAAGCAATTGACGCTGCCGCCCTCTCGTGTATCAAGTACAAATTCGCCGACAGTGTAGGGCTGCGCGGCAGCTCTCTGGATACCAAAGGCGCCTGGTTGTGCACCAAAAAAGTCCAGCGGAATGGAGATATCAATGGGGTGGGCCAGATCAGCCTGCCAGCATTCACCTGATAACGTCAGTGACGTCTTCATCGGATCAAAACCTTTCGTGTGCTTGAGGCGTAAAAGCCCCTTCTTCGGAGGAGGATGGAAGCGAGTCACTCGCTTCAAGCAGGCCGCTCCATCACAGCACCACAAGATTTGCAGGTCCGCTTCTCCTCAGAAGAGTAAAAACGCTCCATGACAGACGGCAACTGCGTCACGATGTCTGTCAACTCAAAATACTCCTCGTAGAGCTTCTCATCACAGCTTTCGCAAAACCACATAAAGCCGTCCTTCTCGCTCTCACTGCGATAGCGCTCGATGACAAGACCAATGGAACCTTCTGTACGTTGTGGGGAGTGGGGAACTTTGGGAGGCAGCAAGAAGATCTCCCCCTCTTTGATAGGTAGATCGCGGATCTTTCCGTCTTCTACGATGCGAAGAGTGATATCACCTTCGACTTGGTAAAAGAACTCTTCGCCTTCATTATAATGAAAGTCTTTACGAGAGTTGGGACCACCGACAACCATCACGATGAAGTCATCGTTACCACGATACACCATCTTGTTTCCAACCGGAGGCTTAAGCAGCTCGCGGTTCTCATCGATCCATTGCTTGAAATTAATCGTCGCCAACTTACCCATGGTCTTCTCCCATCGCAAAGTTACGGTTACTTGAGGCCAGATGTGAGGCCCTTTTATCCAACGGCCTTACTGCAATGAGCGCAAGTATAGGGAGCTACTTTCGGAATTGTCAAGAGTATCTTCAGGAAGGAAGGGAGAGCCCTCATTCACTCATGGATATGACCATCGTCCACAACGACCGAGAAGATCATGTCCTTTTCAAAAGGTCCCACTTTGAGGAAGTAGTACTGCGCGTGGGTCAAACGAACAGTGTGTTTATATTTAATGTTCCGGCACTCTCGCACACTTGTTGACATCGCGACAGTTGGGATCGAGCGTTTTTGCCCATCTTCAACGGAGACTTTCACCTCAGCATCGAAGTAAAAGTGGTGGTCACATCCTCTCCAGGCATCGTATTTAAAGTAGCCGACCTCCCCAGCCTTCACGTTCAATCTCATCGCGCGATGATCCACGAGGATTTCAGGCGCTTCACTGTGCTCCTTGCCAAGGCTTTTGTCCTTGTAAGGCCCGTTTATGATGACTTTGCATGCCTCAATGTGTGCAGGTTCAGGGAATGTAGGTGTCTTCGTCTGACAGACAGGCTCAGGTGGACGTTCTAGGGCTGGCTCAGGAGCCAGCTCGACAAAAACTTCTCTATCAGCAACACCTGCATCGAGTGCGTCGTGGACCTCATCAGGCGTCACCTCAGATCCAGGCTCTTGTCCCACTTCAGCAACGCGCTCAAAATGCTTCTCTCCTGGATTCTCTCTCTTGGAAGGAGCTTCATAAACGGGTTCGTGTTGTGAGGAAGAGGTGCACCCAACGACGAAAGACAGCAATAAAATGAACAGAGACATCCGATACATAGACATACCAACCAGCGAAGAAAACAAAAAAGAGTGAGATACGGTATGAGCATATCCCACTCTGGAGGTGAACTTACTCGCCCCTAAAGGAGCGAGCTTCCGAGGGCATCTGAGAATCAGAGCCTCGGCTTCCTGTTTCAGCCACAAGACTTACTTTGATGAAC
>PCBK01000085.1 GCA_002731275.1 Deltaproteobacteria bacterium
CCTAACGTAGTTTGAAATCCTCCTTTCGAGTATTCTCGCTCAGGCTGGTCAACATAGAGACTCTCTCAAGCCTCTCCCTTTAGGGGGAGGTTGTTGACCGTTCTTCTACTTCCAGCGTATGGGGGTGTATGCTTTTCTTTTTAGGGGCTTTTGAGGAGCAGGTGGTGCTTTGACGTACAAAAAGAGCGTCCCCTTGTCGATCTGCAGCGGCGTTGGGTGCCCGCTCCTTTTGTAGGCAAAGCGCAGCGGGATACGATAATTCCCGGTCTTCTCTCCGAGCAAATGGAGACTCAGGACTTGTGAATGTACACCACCATACGTCGAAATAGGGGTCAATGTCGTCTTGTGCCAACGACACCCTGCAGGGAGTTTTGTCGGCACCCATTCAATCCCCTGAAAACGGTCTCTTGAACCACGCCAACGGATCACAAAGTTGATCTTGGAGGGGCGTCCCTGTTTGATCTGGTGTCCTCGCACAAACAAGATCTGAGGGGGCGCGACACCACGTGCGGCACGCAGCCACTGTCGATATGTTTTTTTTCGCAGACGCCACATTTGTGCTGGCTGTGTGAGAAATTGAATCGCCTCACGGTGGGCCTTCCAATGCCACATCCCAGGACCGACACGTTTGGCCACGATCCAGCCCCACGGATCGACGATCAACGTCACAGGTAAATAGGCAGTGGGCAGCAATTGAGCCAGTCGATTCGCAGGATCGTGGAGTGTGATGGGGAAAAATGCTCCAGGTTTCAGAGCGTTCATAAAAGGACGAACGACAGCGGCGCGCTCGTTGGTGACACCAACGAGCGCGAGCTTTGTGTTTGACTTTTGCAGCGCCAGCTTACCAGGCAGCTCAGCTTTACAAGCCTTACACCACGTCGCCCAACGTGTGAGCAAGATGGTCTTTCCCTTGAGTGTCCAAAAGGAGAAGGTCTTTCCATTGGTGTCCTTCACAGACATCTTGAGAGGGAAGCGACGTAGACGTGTGGGTTTGAGCTGTCTCGTCTGCTTCAACAGAATGTCGAGGAGCTCTTTGTGCCTCGGGTGTTTTGCATAGTAGGGGTGTTGTGTCGCGCTGGCATCGAATGAATACCCCATCAACAAGACGAAGACGACAACCCACATAGATTTCCTCACGATACGCTCCATATATCAGCTCTCACAGAGAAGAGACTCAACCCTCTCAAGAACAAGGTTACGAAGTTGTGTCCTTGTGCTCGGCGACCCATTCATCGACCTGCTTCCATTGATCCATCAACCACACACGTCGCTGTGCTTGTTCTTTGGGGATATCTTTGTTTGCGACTCGCCAAAAATACAGACGAATGGGTTTTCCGATCAGCGAACCATTCCACATATCCCAAAAAGTCGAGACATTCTCAAAGCCGACATGTGCACAGAACAAGACATCTGCCTCATCACCCGCTTCAAGCAAGGCAAGGGGGCCTCCCAAGCGCGGAGGGAGCACATGGCCATACGACTCAGCCCTCTCAAGGCTCTCGGTGTCCCCTTTTTCTCGAAGTCTTTGTAGGATGCGCGCGCGTTTCTTTGGGGAAAATCGCGTCCCCTCTGGATAGATCAACGTTCCATCTTTGGGTCCAAGATCTTTCGCGAGTGCCCGGACTTTTTCGATCTCAGCCTCACTGTCTCCCGACCCCCTTTTGACGAAGGCATTTGGGATACGAAGTCCAACGATGTCCAGACATGGATCCCACAAGAGCTCGTGCTTGAGGACATAGCGTAAACGCATCCTGTAGGGCGCACACAAAAACCCAACAGCCAACACTGTATCAGCGACGCTCGCGTGACGAATGAAGAGGTGATAGGGACCATTTTCTCCAAGTTCGGCGCCTTCGACCTCAAAACGGCAAGAGTACAACCACCCAGCACCAAACAACAGAGTCTTTCCCCACAGATGTTGTAATCGGTAATTGGCGTCGACAAAACGAACACGATCATAACCTGGCAAGAGAAAACGCAGCCAAAGCAAGAAGCTCGCGACAATCCCCACCCACTCGCAGAGTAGATACAACAGAAAAAAGCAGGTCACACGAAGCGCCGCGAAGCGCTTGCGTCTGACGATCCCAAGGAGAAACATGCTGAGTAACAACAAAGGAGAGAGCGCGAAACAGAGACTTCCTAGCACACCGTACAAAGGCAGCGAAAGCAAGCGGCGCTTCCACACCTCTCCCCAACGATATTCTTCACCCATGAGCACTCCTTGTCACGGCACTTTGGTGCTACATCATAATAAGGCTTTAGACCTTAAGGCCGTCGGATAGAAAAACGGATACGTCCTAACCTTTTGCACCCTCAGCGCTTGGATAGACTTCTTCGACACGTTTGAGTTGTTTGCCGATTTGTCCGGTCAAGATGTAAAAGAACATCACCCAATCACAAGCCAAGGAGCGAAATGGGTAGGTAAAGGTGGCGGGTCGATTCTTTTCCACAAAGAAGTGACCAATCCACGCAAACGCATAACCACTCACAAGCGCCGCGAGCACAAACCAAGCGTTACGTGCGTAAATCGCATATCCTAACCACCCGAGCGCGATCGCAGAGCCGATAAAGTGCAAGACCCTGTTCGTAAAATTTGAATGTTCGTGAAGATAAAAGAGCCAAAAATCATCAAATGTTTCCAATTTCTTGGGCTCGCCCATGCTGGACCTCCTGTGCGTGAGAGGATAGTTACTTCCTCTTGGGTAACAATTTGGCTTGGAGCTTATGTATTGTAAGGATCTGCTTTGCGAATACAAGAGGATCAGCCGTTGGCAGTTCGCACACTCCATGTGTACAAACATATGCAGTCACCCGTCCCTTTCGGGCTTTCTTTTGGGCCACGAGAGGGATCAACGCGGAGAGTTGCTTTTGTCGTGCGCCTTGGGTCGTAACCACGAAGACTCTGTTGGGCACAAACGACCGTCGCAAGACCTTCAAAAAGGGTGTAATTGAGGCAGTCTGCTTTGGCTTAATGAGCACGATCTGCTTGGGTTTATCGTGATAAAAATCCAGCGCCAAGAGCATCTCGGAGAGCGCCATGGGGGCGGTCTTTATCCTGCGACCAAACGCGCGCATTGTCTTCTCAGCATACAGACGAAAGCGCGGTTTTGTCGTCAATTCATACAAACGCAGTAAGTTCATCACCTGGATCGAGTTCCCCGTGGGAACAGCGCCATCGTATTGGGGTTTGGGTCTGACGAGGAGCTTTTCATGATCTGCGCTCGTGCGAAAGTAACCTCCGGCCTTTGCGTCCCAATAGTATCGTTGGAGTGTTCGCTGAAGGGAGCGCGCAGCGCGTAACCAGTGGACATCCTGTGTCACTTCGAACACATCGAGATAGGCCGCGATGAGAAATGCATAATCTTCGAGGTAGGCGTTGTGTTTCGCAACGCCATCCTTCCACGTGCGGAACA
Organism: Deltaproteobacteria bacterium; assembly: GCA_002731275.1. GTDB lineage: Bacteria > Myxococcota_C > UBA6777 > UBA6777 > UBA6777 > UBA6777. The sequence goes on from PCBK01000085.1 coordinate 3,414, forward strand.
AACGCCCTTTCCGTTGCACATGTTTCCACAAAAAACGCGAGGCTGCCACGGCTTTCTTTCTGTAATCGGCACGTCCAAGAACCAGGGCAGCTCGTGCATAAGCAGAGATCATCAACGCATTCCAGGAGGTGATGATCTTGGTGTCGCAGAGCGGCGGGATGCGTTTTTTGCGCACGAGATAGAGTCGCTTGCGGGATTTTTGAATCACATCTCTCAGCGCGCTCTTCGTGATCTTGAGTTGCCGCGCGACCTTCTCTGGCGCGGCTGGGATATGGAGGATATTCTTCCCCTCAAAGTTGCCCTTGGAGGTCATCGCGTAGTAGGTCGCAAAGATCTTCGCATCACGTGCGGGGAGGTGTTTTTTGATCTGGGCAAGTGTCCAGACAAAGAACTTGCCCTCATGCCCTTCGCTGTCCGCATCTGTCGCGGAAAAGAACCCTCCTCCAGGCGCGGTCATCTCACGAGAGACGTAATCCAACACTTCCTCTACAATCCGACGAAACTCCGCACGCTTTGTCACCTGATACCCATCCAGATACGAGAACGTCAACAGTGCGTTGTCGTAGAGCATCTTCTCAAAGTGCGGAACGAGCCACTTCGCATCAGTCGCGTAACGGTGAAATCCTCCACCAAGCTGATCGTACAACCCCCCTCTCGCCATCTTTTGCAGTGTAAATGACGCCATATATCGAGCGCGAGGATGCCCTGTACGTCGGTCATATCGATACAACAACTGAGAAGACAGACTGCTTGGAAACTTGATCCGACGCCTGACGCCTCCGTCGACATCGTCGAAGCGCTGGTGGTACTGACGAACCAGTGTATGGATGGGGTGATAAGACGGAACACTAGAAGCTCCAGGAACGTAGGCATAAGAGCGTAGACGGCGTAACAACTTGGTTGAAGTCGACTGGATCGTCTGTGGATGTTGCTTAAAACGTTTGCGCATCAGCTTCAAGACGCTCAAAAAACCACGTCGACGCCATCGATTGTTTGGAGGAAAGTACGTCCCACCGTAAAATGGCTGCTTCTTGGGTGTCAGCCAGACAGTCATAGGCCAACCGCCGCTGCCTGTTAACATTTGGACGACCTGCATGTAGATACCATCGATATCAGTCCGCTCTTCTCGGTCGACTTTGATCGCGATGTAGTGTTTGTTGAGATACGCAGCGACCTTTTTGTTCTCAAAAGATTCGCGCTCCATCACGTGACACCAATGACACGTCGCATATCCCACAGACAACAGCACGGGTTTCTTTTCGCGCTCTGCTCGGTCAAAGGCGGCCTTTCCCCACGGATACCAATTGACCGGATTGTGTGCGTGTTGAAGCAGATAAGGACTCGTCTCAAAGATCAAACGATTGGTATACTTGGGCAAACCACCTGCCTGAAAATGATGTGTCCTTGGCTTGTATCCCTTTCCTTTTTTGCGGTATGCGGTGGACATCTTTTGACGGAGTGTGTACGGATGCATCGACATCCCTGGTAACGGCCCCGCAAACCGCTGAATATATGCGAGCGCAGGGTCTACGGAGACGTATTTGGAAATGACATGCTTATCAACGTGTTTTTTTGGTGGTGTAGATGCTTTTGACAAACAAGGCCAACAAAACAACACCATCCCCACAAACAAAGACAACCGCAACATCGCTATGACGCTCCTAAAATTTGAACGAGTCGTTCATTTTGTATCAGAAATTCGAGGTTTTTGGCCATGACTATGACATGGACGTTCGTTGAAACATAGGGACAGTCGAGAAAAAACAAAAGGGAACACCAACACTCCCCGCGTGGAACAGGTCTTGCTTGGGGATGATACACTTTAACTTGAGAAACGAACAAATGGAGGTTTTGAACAATGATAAAGAGATGGTTGATGGCGCTTTTTGTTGTGAGCTCGTTCTTTTGGCTCGCGTGCGCATCAGAAGAGATGATCAAAGCCGAAATCGAGAAGGCCAGAGCCTGTGACAAAGACGAAGACTGTGTGAGCGTCGCTCATCTAAAGTGCCCCTTTGGATGTGCACTTTACGTCCACAAGGACAAAAAAGAGCATATCGAAGGCCTGATCAAAGGATACCCATCAACCTGCGCATATGACTGCCTTCAGATGGAGTTCGCCGGCTGCAAAGACAACCTTTGCACCGCCCAACAAAAACCTTAGGCGAATCCAAGAAGCAATCCCACTCACTTTGACATCCCACCTTGACGTCCAGACATGGCTCCTTTTACCATAGACCAACATCCTATCCAGAATTGCCTTCTCAAATGTCAGCGCACCTGCATTTACAAAAAGTGATTCTGTCGACATTGTAGGCTGTTGAATACAGAAAGGTTACGAAAGGAGCCCGCTCCCGCATGCTTTTTTCCATTCAACGACCTCTCGCGAAAGAGCTACGACACAACGGTCGAATACGCGTCCTGACTCTGCGAAAAAATGCAACGTCGCGTTCATACACTTGGTGAGAGAACCACTCCGTCTTTAAACAGGAATATATGATATGTCCATGCGTGCTGTTATTCTCTGTTTCTTGCTATGTTTATCAAGCGCTCTCTTGTTTGCGTGCCCAACACCTCCGGGAGAGTGTACACAAACAAGCGACTGTCCTGACGATTCAACATGTGTCAAGAATGTCTGCGTCTCATCAACTCCCTCTGAAGAGCCCGCTCCTGACGCCGAAGCAAACGTCATCGATGAGCCCTCAGCACAACCTGAGCCGGAGCCCACACCAGAACCTGAACGCCCCACACCAGAAGAACCTTCCGCACAGCCAGAACCTGAACCGACTCCAGAGCCCGACGTCGAGAAAGAAGCCCCTCCCGAACCTGATCCACGTTTTCGTTCATGTGAAAAACACCAGGAATGCCCTCCCCTTGGAGACAACTCCACGGGGCTTTGTATGCGCTACGACAACGCACAAACAGGTCATTGCACTGTCCCCTGCCAAAAGGATGAGGAGTGCACAACAGGCTTCAAGTGTACCCAAGCGCAGCTCGACGGTGCCAGTGTGTCTGTTTGCCTTCAGGACAAGCTGAAAACATGCACGGAGGATACAAATTGCTCGCCAGGGACACTCTGCCACGTGGGAAGATGCCTTCCTATGTGCCTCACAAATCGAGATTGCCAACAAGGATACGCATGTCAGGCCGAAACAAACCAGTGCATCCGACTTCACAACAAAACGTGCAACGCACAAAGTGAGTGTCTGGGTTACGCCTGTGGGTGCGCTCAAGACGCCCAAAACAACAACCAATGTTGCCTTTTGTGCACAAAACCATCGGATTGTAGTCCTGGCTACACCTGCGATATAGCTCGACAACGTTGCGTCCAATTGCCCGCAGGTAAGTGCACAAAGACAAGCACATGCCCGGACGGTTTCGCTTGTGACGCGCTCACCCAACGCTGCCACACAACGTGCACCCAAGACGCTCAGTGTCGAGGTGCAAATATCTGTACAGCCGGAAAATGCGCTCCTCCCACAGGACTTAAGGGCTGCACTCAAAATGCAGACTGTTCGGGAAGTCGATGCGATGTAGGCGCACTCTCAGCGTCGAAGAATGGTGTGTGCTTGGTCTCCTGTAATGCAGACAGTGATTGCCAGAGTCTCCTTCCTGGATATCGCTGTCAGCAAAGCACGTCGGGTGGAACCTGTCACACAGAATGCACAGAAAACACCCACTGCTTAGCTGGATACACATGTGATACGCCATCCAAAAAATGTGTATCACTCCCCAGCGCCTGTCTCAACGAACAAGGAACATGTCCTACCAACGACCTCAAACAAACGTGCACACTCCACACACAATGCCCTGGACATTATCGATGCCACGAGGCGCTCAAGGTCTGCCACACGACGTGCACAAACAACAGACAGTGTCAAAGTGGTCACTACTGTACAAGCAGAGGCCTTTGCAACAAACTCCCAGCAAGTTGCACGAGTAACACGGAGTGTTCGGGATATCGATGTGTCAACAACAAGTGCACGACCAAATGCGAAAAAGCCAGCGACTGCAACACACTCGGAAATGCATATACGTGTAAAGATCAGGCTTGTATCCCACTCGGGAGTGACTTCTGTACAAGCGACATCCCCTGTGCCTTCACCAAACTCTCGTGTAATTCGGAGAGCTACACATGTAATCTTGGCTGCTCATCACACAGAGACTGTATCGAAGAAAACTATTGCAACACCAAAAGCAGCAACCCAACATGCACGTCCCTGCCCTTCTCCCCAAAATGCACGACCAACGCGGGATGTGAAGGCGGTTTCATTTGTTCATCAGGGTATTGTTTGCTGTCGTGTAATGACGATGAAGATTGTCAGGACGGATATGCTTGCGATACAGATCGCAAACAGTGTTTTTACTTGGGAACAACCCCCACAAGCGGTCTCCCGCGCAAACGCTGCACAAAACAAGCGCACTGTAAAAACAACGCCCGCTGTCTCGAACAGTACAAGACATGTCTTCCAGCCTGTGCAGCCGACACGGACTGCAAGCAAGGGTTTCGTTGCAACAATGGCGCAGGTGGAAGCAATGGTGGCTGTATCAAACGAACTGCCAAAACATGCACACTAGACAAAGACTGTGACGGTGGATATGCCTGCAAAGGAGGCGATTGTATGTTGCAATGTCTGTCTACAAACGATTGCAAGAGCGATCACATCTGCGTAGAAGGCCATTGTATCCAAAGCGCCCCCGGCGCCTGCAACAAAGACACAGATTGCGCTGGTTACAGATGTGATTTAGTACGACAACAATGTGCGACGACTTGCTTTCGTCCAGAGGATTGCCGTTCGGGCTTCAATTGTCAGGGAGCGACATGCAAACAGGCCTCGACGAGCTGCGTAAGTAATTCGGAGTGCAGAGGATATCGATGTGTAGGAGGTGTCTGTACGACCTCATGCACACAGATTGGTGAGTGTTCGACAGGATACACTTGCGACACAAACGCAAAACTGTGCAAAGCAGGTTGCACCATCAATCTCGAGTGCCCATACAATCAATTCTGTGACAGCGGACAATGTAAACCAATCAGCACCAAATGCTCCTCAGGTATTGGGACCAAACAGTGCGGAGGGTATGCGTGTCAAAATGGCTACTGTCGTAAAAACTGCATCCCCAAGACACAGGGAGCTTGCGATAAAAATTACGCTTGTGATCAGACGACACAACGATGCTACAAATCCCCCATCGCCAACGTCTGCATTCTCGATGCTCACTGTCCCAACGGATTCGCCTGCCAAAAAGCACAGGCTCTCCTCACACAAAAATGTTTCACGACCTGTACAACCAACACTGAATGTCAGCTTGGTTTTCATTGCAAAGCCAACAAATGTATCGCAAACCTCGTCTCTCCAGGCACACAATGTACAAATGACGCGGCTTGTGGGAGTGGTGGATTTGCTTGTACACTCGTGAATGGCATCCGGCAGTGTCGCGCCAATTGTCAAAAAGATAGCCACTGCCAACCCAACTACACCTGCGACACAGCGGAAGGAAAGTGCAGATGAAGATACATATCCTCTCCATCTATCACTATGTCGAACATCTAGCTGAAACCAAGACCTTTCTTTTGGACACGTTGGGATTTGAACAGGTCCACTCCACACAAACGACGACCTCCGTGGAAAACGGCTCCATTCGCGTCTGTCTCGCACAAGCAGATGAAACCAACGCCGCAACACAGATCTTTCTCGAACAACCGACCAAACATATCGAACGAGATGTGTTGCAGTACCAAAAAACAGAGGGATTTGAGCAAGTACAAGCACTCCACCACGTAAGCCAAGAGCGAGCCGAGGCGCATTTTCATACGCCTTATGGCATCACGCTCATTCTGACGAGGAACTTCAACGAAGATGAGCTGGGTATCATCCCAGAGCTCAATATGAACCTTTGTTGGTCACCACAAGCTGAGTCCTTTATGCGTTCGTCACTTCGGCTTGTTCCTGTTGTCTTTCGAGATGTTGCGCGGACACGCTGCACTGAAAAAGCTGAGCTGATGTCCGTCGAACACGGTGATGTAGAGGTCGACATGGACACAGCAGTGCGAGCATTTATCAGAGAGGCCCCCTTCTTTATGCATGGAGTCTTGCGCGAAGAACTGGAAAAAACAGGTCTTGATATGAGCCCATACGAAGACGAATTTGAAAGGCGCCGTGTGACATGAGCAGCTCTCTACTCGACAAATTCAAACGCACGAGCAAATTGGCTCGCATCGCGAGAGCCGGTTGGCAGCTCAAAAAGTCCACGCCAGACACACAGCTTCGAGCACAACAGGCGCTGGCTCGCCTGCTCGCTGATGCACGTGGCATCCCCCTAAAGATCGGACAAATACTCGCAACAACCACAGGTGAAGAGGCTTACAAATCACTCGCCCACGGGATCACTCCAAGACCGCTGGACGAGATGCTCCCAGTCCTCGAAGAAGAACTGGGGGACGCTTCACAGACGCTCTTTGCAGAGATCTTACCGAGTGAGGCCGCGGCCTCACTCGGTCAAGTCCACCGCGCCAGACTGCACGACGGTCAGTGGGTCGCGATCAAGATACAATATCCAGACATTGCCGATGCAATCGACGCAGAATTAAGCCTTCTAGGCCTTTTGCCCGGTATGGGGCCCGTCAAAAAATGGGGATTCCCCATCGAAGGGTACAAAACCGAGATATACGAAAACCTCAAACGCGAGTTGAATTACCGCACCGAAGCTGAAAGTCAACAGCGATTCTACCAACAACTCAACGTCGATGGTTTGCGCATCCCCAAAGTCCACATACAGTGGTGTACGGAGCGCGTCCTGACACAAGAATGGATTGACGGCGCCCTCATCGAATCCACGACCTCCTGGTCCAAAAAAGAGAGGTTACTCACAGCGAGGACACTCTTAAAGACGATGTTCCAGAGTGTCTTTTTACACGGACAGGCGCACGGAGACCCACACAGCGGCAATTACTTTTTCTCACACGATCAAGAAGGACAACCACAGGTCACAATGCTCGACTTTGGTTCGATCCTCCATATTGGAACGCGCCCTTCACTCGCCCTGCTCAAACTTCTCCAGCTTGCTCGCGCGAGGAGCAAGGAAGATCTCATCCCCTACTTTGTCGAGCTTGGATACGATCCACAAAAACTCCAACACATTCAGGACAAGCTCCCGGCACTTTGCCTGATCCTCTTTCGCCCCTTTCTGGAAGATCGTGTCTTTCCTCTGCGCGATTGGCAGCTCAGCCAACACACCCGGCACCTGCTCGATGAACAAAGGTGGTGGTTTCGTTCAGCCGCCAATCCCATCCAACTCTTTATCATCAGGGCCTTCCAGGGTCTACTCTCACAACTCGACATACTGGAGGTAAACCTCCCTTGGTGGCCCCTGCTCACGCAAACAGTCGGCAAAGAACGATTGCAACAAGCTGCTGACTTCCAACCTGCGGCTGTGTCGATCGAATACACAACGACATCGACATTTGCAGACTTCTCCAAGACAATCCATGTCCAGATCTCCGAACGTGATACAGTTATCGAGCAATTTACTATCCCATCGGCCGAAGTCATCTCACTGCGCAAATGGATTCCCGAAGAGGTGCAACAGCTTCTCCACGAACAAGGGACAGACATCGAGCAAGTCGAACAAAAGGCACAAAGTGCAGACACGTTTCCATTTACACTCTTCTCTACAGAGAGAGGTGAACGTCAATACAAGGTGTGGTTAGAGTAATGGGGATATGTTGGAGAGAGGACGAGCACTTGGATTGGGGGTTTTTACGATAACAAGGGAGATATAGGGGAGTTTACAGACGTTGGTACATACCGTAGAGAACAAAGCCTGCAGTAAGCCAAGAGGCAATCGCGCAGAGTTGTGCGGCCTTTCCGAGTTGTTTGTGAAGCGTCCCTTTTTGGAACAGTTGCTTTGTAGTGCCGGAGACTTGCCATCGGTATGCGAGATAACGCGCCCAGCCTCCAGTCACCAGCATCCCCAGAATAAAGACCTCGTGGATACGTAAGACAACGACGTATTGGGATTCCCAAGTATCAAGCAACTCTCGTCCAAAAAAAAAGAGTTTACCTGCATAAGAGAGGACAAAAAACAAGATCAAGTACCCAGAGAGATTCATCGCTTTTCGATGCTTCTCGACTTGCCCGAGGGTGATCTGGCGAATACCGTAGACAGCAGAGAGCATGCATAAGGTCAACACGCTTTGTGCGTATGTCCAAAAGATCAGCTTGAGCTCCATCGAGAACCTTCCTTTCAAACAGCGGTGTAAGTCACCTCAACAGTAGAGTCGGATGTTGAGACCGACTGAACACAGACACGGCGTGAGGCTTGGGCACTCAACAAGGCAGCGAGCATCGTGACGAGGGGCGAACTCAGAGCTGAATCCTTTTCGCCAGTCGTGCTCTCTTGCTCGATATGAACTTGCCAACGATCGTCATGTTCTTCCACCGAGAGTTGTTTGCAGAGGCCGAGTTGTTGTACGTATGCTTCAAAGGATTTCAGGATATCCTCACCGTCAAGTGTCTCGACCCACGCCTTCACGTCCTCTTGCCACCCACGCTGAAGAGCTAACGGCGCGCGCTCACCGAAACCAAACGTCAAGGATTGACAAGAGACTCTCCAAAGCAGCTCCATGGCGTCATGGGCACCTACGAGTTGCTTTTGCAAAGATGTGTCAAGCTCCCCTTTCTTTTGAAGCTCGCTTTCATAGCGCTCATTTTGTGCGATGAGCTCAGCGAGCTGCTTCTCGCGATTTACACTTTCGGCCTTGAGCGCTTCTAATTCATCCGTCGCTTTTTGAGCTTTTGTTTTGGCAGTCGCGAGTTTTGTGTCCGCTTGTTCGAGTTTCTTCTGAAGTACGCTTTGTTGCTCGTCAGATTGCTTTTGCAGAGCATTTTTATCGTGTTGACTTGACTCAAACGCAGCTTCAAGGGATGCGTATTGTTGCTGGAGTGAATCAAAAGATTGTTGTAGTTGTTGGTTTTGTTTTTGAAGTTGTCCGAATTCCCGCTGTGTCTGGTTACTTTGGTTAAGTTTTTTCGAGAGATCGTTCACAACTTGTTCGAGTTGTTGGTTCTTTTGCTCTGCGTGTTTTGTCGCAAGCTGCAGGTTGGAGATCTGCTCGTTCGCCGTTTTGAGGGCGCGTTCTTGTCCATTGATGCGCGTTTTTTGTTGCGCGATCAGTTGTTCAGCGGTGACTTGTTTCTCTTCGAGTTGCGTTTTGGCTGCAAAAGTGGTCTGAAACTGTTTGTTTAAGCCGTCATTTTGTGCGGAGAGCTGGCTTTGAATCTGTTTATACTCTTCCAACGCCTCTTTTTGGCTTTGAAGTTGCTGTTGGGTTTCTTTTAGAGTGTCGAGGGCTTTATTGTGTGTTTGCTGAAGTGAGTCGTGCTGTTCTCGAAGCTCCTGAAAGGCTTGTTCTTGAGTCTCAACATACTCTTTTAGCTTCTCGAGTTCATGTCCGCCAGTGACACGTTTCCACCATGAAGGTTTTTTTTCCGTCGTTTCGCTCATCGTTCTATCCTACCGCTGGTGTATCTTTGCCAAAAAGAGCCTCGATACGAGGGAGATACAAAGCAACCTGAGACCACATCATACCAAGATTTGCTTGTTTATTTGTAAACAGCGCAAAGACATGCCCGCCAGGCAGAGGAGCCATAAATAACATGCCCGCATCAAACAGCATCACAGTTCGTTGGTGCATCCCAAAATCCATTTGTTTTCCGAGCTGCTCGTATCCGCCTTGATGTAGTAAAAGCAGGTCAATCCATTTGGTTGCGTCTTCAACAGATGCGAGAGAGGTCGTGGACTCGACAAAATGTCCCTCAGCACTCACCACCAGGGTGTTTTCGATATCGTCAGTGCTCTGTGTAAACTCTATGAGCACCTCTTTCAGCGCAGCATCAATTTGATCGAGTGTTATGTTTGGCTCATTCATCAAAAAGTTCCTTTCGTGTTCAACACACAACCACTCAGATCACCATCCCATCTCCAACCGAATCGCCAGGTCTTCAGGTAAACCGACCTTTTCGATCTGCTTCATCGTCGTCTCAACGGGGTATGTGACCCTGTGAAATGTCACTCTCTCATGCGTTCGATCCCAGATCGCAAAGGAAGCTCTGGGATCACGATCTCGAGGTTGACCAACGGAGCCAGGGTTGATGAGTATCGTCTCATCTTCTTGGAACAACTTTGTTGTCACGGGCATCGATTTTTGTTCTTTTTCACCAACGCGTTTGTAGATGAATTGAACATGCGTATGACCGTAGAAGCAAAAACTCAACCCATCGTCTTTCAGACGACGCAGGGCATCCTGATAGGTCAACTCATAGATATACCCCCAATGTTCTTCTTTGTCATCAAGCGGGGAGCTGTGAACAGCGAGCCAAGTCTCTTCTCTGAGCTCCCGTGGGTGAGAAAGTAACCATTCTCGTTCAGTATTGTTGAGTTGTTGAACTGTCCAATTCAAACTCTCTCTTGCGAGTCGATTGTTTCCATCGGATGACTCTCCCTTCGCCACCTGTTCATCATGGTTTCCACGAAGAAACAGGCAATTTTCCAGCTCCATCGCGAGTTGAACACATTCTTTAGGATACGGTCCGTACCCAACGAGATCACCTAAAAAGAGATAGCCATCGACATCAAACTCTTTGCTGTGTCGAAGCATGGACTCAAACGCAGGTAAGTTTCCGTGAACATCCGAAAAGACACACAGACGTTCTGCGATAGGTTCTTCTTCCGGTATAGGTTCGTCTGGAGAGTCCTGCACCACGACATTTACAGAGTTGAGATACTCATGCGTTTCAGGTGCCGCCTCAACAGCAGAGGGCGTGATATGTTCTCTGATCTCAACAGGTGAAGACGTCCGGGGTGTAGGTGTCTGAGAGGAAGTCGGTATGGGAGAGAATGTCTGAATGGATGCGGGAGTGTGTATCACACGAGGGTTCCCGGATGTTTCATCGTCGAGAAATAAAGGTTGAGAGACTCGATCTTTGGGAAAGGTATCACTGTCAACCTTCTCATCTTTTGTTTCGATGAACAAAGGCTGAGATTTGTATTGTTTCTTCTGTTGTAACCGACGTTTTCTCTTGAGAAATGGATGATCATCTCGCAACCCCAACGAGAGCAGCTCTCTTTTTGTCGACATTTGTTGTGTGAGTGGGTATTGGTGCAAACCATCCAATAGGGTAAGCCACTCCCCTACAGATGTTAAGTGCACGAGAAGGTGCTTTTGTACTTCCTGCCCCCAAAGAAACCACCTGTCAGGTTGGATATCGGGCTGCTCTGGAATACGAGAAGCGATGCCTGTACCAATGTCATCAAGAGAAAGAAATGGGTAGGTCTCATCGTCCAAGTAGTAAAGACGTGTTTCCGTAGGATGAAAACCGAAATTGGATGGATTGAGATCCAAACCAATGCCGTATTGCTTGAGCATAAATGCACCCATAGCAAACATCTCGGCCCATCGACGTAATTTATCATCAGGAGAGTCTATACTTCGAAGTGTAGAGAGGGTTGGACAGACACTCAGGGGCCAATGATACCCCTCACTTTGCATCACCAACCACGTTTTGCGTGGGTGCCAAAGCGACGCACGCTTTGAGGTCGCAATGATCGGCGCCAATAACGCCTCGACCTCTTCGAAAGAGTGAAAACGTTGTGAGGTGTCCGTTTTGAAAAAATAACCGCCACTCTCAAGCAGGCGCGTTGTCGTTTTGGCAGAACCATCACCAGGTGAAAGTACACCAACTTTCTCGCGTCGTTGGATAGCATCAGAAGACGTTAACAGAGCAAATAACTCTCTGAGAGAATACGATACATTATCGCCATCCAGGAGCCGAAGATCCAGGGAGGAGACTGGGCGTGGAAACCACATATAGAGTCCATTACTCCTATACAAAAGTTGTCAGGAATTGGAAACAAGAGAAGCACAATGCCTCGCATCAACGAGGCACTGGAGAAAAGACATCTGAGGAGGAACAACCTCAAAAAAAACCAAGCTCCCCATGGGGAAAGTCTATGACATCGCCTCTTCGATATCAGTACAAGCCATACGCAAACCAGACCACCCCATACCTTGGTTGGTAGTTGTACGTGTGACAAGAACGACCACGACGTTTCGAGCCTGGATAACTTTCATGAAGTGGAACGTGCTGTCAGTTCTTGTAAACACCTCTTGGAGGGTGTTTTGAATGGTTGATCCACGGTGCTTGCTCAAGAGTTGCTCGACGCGACGCACATTTTTACCGCGAAACATATCAACAGCCGCAGCTGCGACAGCATCGAGATAAGACTGGGTGAAGTAGTGGACATTGTGATGTGCAGCGAGCAACATCCCACTACTCAAGTCCACAACGCCAAAGGCGAGTGCATCCGAAACATCATCAACAACTTCACGACAGACAGGATTCAAATCAGCCATATCATCAACCTCAATAGGAGTGGCAGATGCAACAGGAGGGCTTACTATTGCATCTTGGGTGAGTGAAGGTTCCTCCTCAGTGTGTGTGCAGTCTATCAACACATCGGCAAAGGAACCATGAAGAGACGTCTCATCCCCTGAAGATGAAACGACAGATATGAAAGAATCAGAAATAAACATCAAAGAACGAAGAGCTTCGGGACCTTGAAGATCTTCGAAACAAGCATGAGAGAATTCACCTTGCCTCATCTCGATGATGCCAGATTTCCCATCCTCACAACGGATACGAAAAGAAACATCAAGGGTCAGTAAGTGCGCCATTTGCGTGAGCTCACACAGGCCAAATGGATGTCCTTGTGGTTTGTGTTGGAAAAAACCACGGATCATCATAGATAGCTCGTGATTGTCTGCCGTTGGAGAGAAGCTGCTGACAGCTCCCATGCGAGACAACACAGACAAGTGCGCTGCAGAAAAGGTGTGGCCAAAAGCAATCCACGCAAGCGTTCGGTATTTTGCACGAAGGGAGAGCAAGTCAGACAGTGCAAAGCTCATACGCTCTTGTATGTTTTCTGCCAATCCGTACACGAGCAATGTGTCATCTAACGAACTCATCGCAAGAATATCTTTTGGTGTGGTGCTGATGATCTGTTCTTTTTGTAAAGACGGCACAGCCTCCAGTATCTTTTGTTGCAAGGACAAAAAATCTTGGGACTCCACTTGAAGTACGCAAATCTGCGATTGTGTAAGCATTGGTACATCTTCATCATTCAGTCGAAACGAATCCTGCTCAGCTGTGTCCTTGGAAGCGAATTTTAACATTTAAACCTCCAACAAACGAATCCAGGATTGTGCCATCCTTTGATCGTTGGAGAAGGAATTGAGCCTCTTTAAGACGACCATCATTTCGTCCCTTTGTCCATTGGCTAGGGATTGCAATAGCTCACGGTACAGATGAGGTGGAGCTTCGGTTGTAGGTGAAACAGAAGGCAGCGCTTCGTATGACGCGAAAGACGCAAAGTCGTCTCCGATGGCCTGTAAATCATCTCGGGAGTGCAACGTTGCGATGAGATCATCCCACTCCGATTCACCATCTCTACCAGACTCATCTTGCAACCTTGCAAGCTCCATCAGCGCCTCTTCCCAGGAATGCTTGATGTGACGCTCTGTGGGAGTTGCAGGCAGAGGAGTGTACCCCAAACTCTCGATGCCACCATCCATCATCGCACATAACGCATCATACCCTGTCAACTCCCCCAAAAAGGCATTCCAAATGTCTCCACTCACGATCTCTACAATACCAGTATGACTGCCCTTGATGTTGACTTGCAACACCAAGGAGTAACGACCATATCCGGAGATCTGGATATAATCGACAAGCTGAAAAGGACCGATTGGTGTAGGAAAGGAGTGCCTCGAAATGTAATCCTCAACAGTGAGGAGAAGCTCCCTGGGAGTGTATGGTTTCTTCAAGGTGACAATGTCATTGTACTTGGACAGTACATGAGCGTAGCTTGTAAGCTGTGATGACACTGCAACAACAGGCATCCTGTGATTGATCTTCTTCACTTCATGGAGCAGCTCGACACCCTTTCCCATCGACAAATCGACTGAAAGAATCGCGACATCAGGAGGATCCGACTGCATCACCTTCAACGCTCCTTCAGACGTCTCACAGCCTGTCACATGAAATGAGGATACAACCGTTAACGCCTGAATCGCCATATCAAACAGTGGTTGCTCATCTTCTACAAAGAGTAAATGGTATTTCATTAACTCGCTCTCCGACAAAATGACCTGATGTCTCATCAGACCAGAAACGACCGAACTCGCGAAACACGTTGTCTTGCTTCCTGCACAACTGTTTAGATTTCACAACCACCACAACCTTACACAAACATGCCCAAGGGCAATAAAAATGGAAACATGACTCCATGCATGTTGTCAAGAACTTTTCTTACATCCACAGAACAAAAAAAGAGACAATTTCCTACACGCCTTGTAAGAGCAAACCAAAAAACATCAAGTTTCGTCCTCCTTTTTCATCGCGCGGGTGAACACTCGTTCGAGATGCGCTTCTAGTGGATCAATGTCCATACGCTTTTTTATATCCGACTCTTTGACCGCGCTAAATGCCTGCGTAAACACCTCCTCCACGTACTCATCGAGTTCGGCTGGAGTTTGGTAGACAGCATCAAACACATGTCCATTTGAAACTTCCTCCAAAGACGAAAAAGGAGGTGTGTCAAATGACACTGAGCCTTTACCACGAAGAGAGCCAAGCACCGCACCAAGGTCTTGTTGGCGGTCTTGTGAAGTAAACGATCTGTTCTCACCTTCAGCGTTGGTACCTCCTACCAACGGCTCTCCCTCTTCCAAACTTGAGCAATTTTCTGAAAACAGCAAGTCGATTGCTTCCAAGAGTTCACCACAGCTTTGAAATCGTCTCTCCAGCTTAAACGCAAGCAGTTTATTCAGCAAGACAATACTTCCACTTGAAAGTTCTGGCACAAACTCACGTGGATCAGGCAGAGGCTGTTCCAACTTCAACAGAGTCGATTCTGCCGGTGTGGCACCATCAAAAGGAACGCTTCCAGTGAGCAATTCGTAAAAAACAATCCCAAGCGAGTAGATGTCCGTCCGCTCATCAAGAGGTTGCCCCATCGCTTGCTCAGGTGAGAAGTAATGAGGTGTCCCAAAGACGATCCGACTGAGTTGAGGTGTCCAGTTTGGTCCAGGATGGTTTGTTCGTAATGATTTTGCGGCTCCAAAATCGGTGATCGTGACGTGTCCTTCACCATCGATGATCAGGTTGGAGGGTTTGATATCTCCATGTACGATCTTTGCTTTGTGTGCGACAGCGAGGCCTTTTGCGACCTGCTTCAGCACTTCGACGGCTTGCACTTCGGACATTTTGCCGTGGTAGAGCAAGTACTGAAAGAGGTTTTGACCTTCCAAAAACTCCATCGTGATATAAAACAAATCTTCTCGGGCAAAGCCGGCTTCGAA
>PCBK01000086.1 GCA_002731275.1 Deltaproteobacteria bacterium
AACACAGCGAAGTCAGACGGAGAAAACTGCCGAAACAGTGAACAGCACGGCAACGCCGCACACCTGTTCAAGGAGCCTACATGTTCGATGTCTCTCTTCCATTCTCAAAGAACACACTCCCCACAACGTGCGAGGAGATCTCTTGTATATCAGAGCAGATACATGTGTGCAACAAAAGGTCCTCTCTTTTTTTGTGTTGTGTGTGATATTTTTCTAGCCACGATGTACAACGAGTGGAAAGACTACAAAAAGAAGCTCTCATTGATAAGGCTGCTGCAAGAAAAAGAGAGTGCAGGAAAAAGAAACACCATAAGGCCATCGGATGGAAAAAAGGATACAGAAAAAGAAAGGTCCGTAGAGGTTGTTGCTGAAGCCCCAAGCATCGTGATTCGTCGTTGCAATAGCGCTGCGATTGCGCCTTCTCATGCCTTGCCTGAGACTCCATCACCGACCCTCTTACGTACGCTTTTTTCCATCCAACGGCCTTAAGCCTCAATGGGATAGGTATATCCTGCGATGTCTGCTTAGAAGGAATGCGAGATGATGCAACGATTACGGGCGTTTGTTAATCAATATCCAACTCTTAGAAAGGGGGCGCTGCGTTTGCGATCCCTCGCGAAACTTACGAAGTCGAGAGGGGACATTTTTACGGAGTATTACCAAAACCATAAATGGTTCGATGGTGAGAGTCATTCAGGTGCAGGTTCTTCATTGGCCTATACGGAGAACGCGCGCCGGATGCTCCCTGTGTTGTGGGAGCGATACAACATTTCACGTTTTTTGGACGCACCCTGTGGTGATTTTCATTGGTTTCAACATATCGAACTTCCCGAGGGTTTTGAGTACATTGGTGCAGACATTGTCGCCCCTCTCATCGAGCATAACCGAGCAAATTTTGCCAACGAACAGCGGCAATTTATGAGGCTCGATATCTGCAAGGATCCCCTCCCTAAGGTCGACATGTGGATGAGCAGAGATTGTTGGTTTCATCTGCGTGAAGACGAGATCTTTCAGGCCATTCGTTCATTTTTGAAGAGTGAGATCCCTTATTTGCTTACCACCACGCACTTTGCGTGTGAAGAGAACCGGGATATCCTCACAGGGGGATTTCGCTTGCTGAATCTTGAAAAAGCACCCTTTTTGTTTCCTCATCCGATCGACACCATCGATGATTGGATTGAGGGATATCCTCCACGTCGTTTGGCGCTGTGGAAACGAGAGCAGCTCCTCCATCTTGTCTGACCGAAAGAACCCGGTACACACTCCATCGCTATCAAGAGGTATATCCATGAGACAATTTTTTTCATTTCAACGTCCCAAAAAAGAGGTCTTTGAAGGTCGTGTTGTGATGACCGATCCAGGCGTCCATGCACCTGTTGCAGAGGCGTTGGCGCAGAGGCTGCCCAAAGACGCGCGCATCTTGGAAATTGGTGCGGGCGCAGGGGCCTTTACATTAAGACTTCACAGGATGGGATTCCAACATATCCACGCCGTTGATATCGACGATCAACATTTCGATATCGATGAAGTCACCTTTACAAAAGTCTCCGCGACAACGCCTCTGCATGAGCAGCTCAAAGGGATGACATTCGACGCTATTGTTGCAGTCGAGGTTATCGAACATGTGTTGAGTACATTTCAGTTCCTCAAGAGCGCAAAGGAGCTTCTTGCGCCAGGTGGATTTTTGTTTTTGACGACGCCTAATATCTGTTCATTTTACAGTCGGATTGTCTTTCTAAAAGAGGGACGATACTTTCACTTCCAGGGGAAGGATTCTTGGGAGATGGGGCATATCAATCCTGTTCCGTTCTTTGTGTTGGAGCAGCTCTCCGATGACATGGATCTCAAGCAGATCTTTCGGCAGGAGTTGGGGCATATGCCTGTTCTCAATTGGTCATCCATGCGATTGAAGACGCTGTTGTTATCTCTGCCCAGGTTGGCGTTGTTCTCTATGATGAAGGGGCCAGGTCCTATCGACGGGAACGTGCTTTTCTATGGATTTCAAATGCCGTAGGTTGTCGAATGGGAAAATAGGGGAGTGAGGTCTATCTCGTGAGGGCGTCTTGGTAGGCTTGTTTTAGCCGTGAGGCGACAGCTTCCAGGGAGTATCGTTGCTGCACAAACATCCGCGTACTTTGAGGGGAAGGTCGATTGTTTTTCTTTGACATGTGAATGATTGCGTTGGCAAGGGCTGCCGGATCTGCGACTGGAACAGTGAGTGCGCCTGAACCTTCGAGAAGAGTTTCAGGCGCACCACACCTCGTTGAGACAACAGGCACACCACAAGACATGGCTTCAAGCATCGATACATTCGCGGTCTCATGCCGACTCGATACGATGAATAGATCGCTCTCTTGGTATGCCTTTTGTAATTGTGTTTGGGGGACTCTTCCGGGGAGCTGGATGCGCTCTTGGAAGGTTGGGTGTTGTAACCAGACGTCAAAGGGCGGTTCATGGCGGATATTTCCAAAGAGCGTGAGCTGCCATGGTACGGATAAGGGGAGCTGTGAGAGCGCACGAAAGAGGAGGTCTGTGCCTTTTACATGTCCCATATCCCCTGTCGTGACCATTCTGAAGGTTTCTTTTTGTGTCTCGTCTCTGTTTGCTGAAAAAAAGTGTGTGTCGATGGGGTTCGGGAGAATGCCAGTCACCTCGATGTGCCCTGTTTTCTGAATACGTTGTGCTTGTCCTGGACTGACACAATACAATCCTTGGATGTGTTGGCACATGGTGTTGATGTATGTTCTGAGTCGCCAGGGAAATCTCATATCGCTGAGAAACCCGGAGTAGTGTTCCGTGACGATGGTGGGGATGTGTTCTTTGTGGCCGAGCATTGCCGCTCCATGCCCAGCGGGAAGGGAGACATGAGCGTGTAGAAGATCTGGCACACCGAACGCCTCACGAGCGATGGAGTAAAGCTGTTGAAGTCCGTTTACATACTCCCGAAGGAACCGTTTGTACCCCCACTTTGTCCGTGTCCAGCGGTGGAGCTTTGTGGGGAGCGGTAGGTAGAGGTGGTGATCATTTTCCCAGATGGGAACACCTGGACGCTTGGTGTTGTGAGGTGCCTGCATATCGACATGTAGGACACAGAGTTGATGACCTGTTCGATGAGCGGCTTCGATGTGTGGGATGATCCAGCGGCAATAGTGTGGCCTTGTTTGTGTCGGGTGCCATGTTGGGATAAGAAAGATACGCATTGTATTGACTCTTGATGTGAGAAGCTAGCGCAACCATTTTGCTTATGGACGACGAAGGATTCGAACAAACCGAATCACATCTGTTCTTGTGTAGGGGATGAGCAGCGCCAGGATCGAGAACGTGAATGCTCCTGCGAGCGAGGTGAACAGGATGATCAGAAAGTGGGAGTTTGATGTAAGCGTGGCCCGCACACCCCACATGACACCGAGCATGATCAGGCTAAGACCTGTGACAGGTGCAATCACGAAGAAAGCATCAGAGACTTTGATCGGCGACTTTGCAAACGCGTAGGCGTAAATGGGATAAATGAGCAGCAGGATTGTGATCGAATATGTCCACGCGACACCTTGTGCACCCCAAGGGAGCCCGACCAAAAAAGAGAGGATGAGGATGGGGCTTGAGAAGAAACCGAATCGCGCCATTCTTTTTGTCTGATCAAGCGAGGTGTAGATCCAACCGACAGTGCTGCCGACACCTTGTAGCCAAGTCGAGAGCGCAAGGATGCGAAAGATCGTGCCCGCTTCATGCCACTGCGGACCGAGTAACAGGCCGATGACTTCGTAGGATAGCAGAGCGAGCGCGAAGACCGTGGGGATGGTCGTATATGCGACGCCTCTGAGGGCGTCGAGGTAAAAGGAACGGTACCGTTGCGGATCGTGTTGCAAACGACTCAAGGTCGGGATGGCGATGCGCGTAATGGGAGCGGTCACTTGTCCGATGGGGAGCAGCAAGAGCGCATAAGCTCGCGAGTAATGTCCGAGTGATTGTGCGCCCCAAAAGCGCCCAAGCAAGATGTTATCGAGATGTCGTGCGAAGTAGTTGGTCAGGCTGTAAAGAGATAGATAGCCACCAAAAGACAGCATCTCTTTGACTTCTTTTCCCAATGTACGTGTTGGTGCGCTTGGTCTCCAAGGATGAAGAAGCCACACACCAAGCCCCAGACAGAGTGATTCTGTGAGAGGGATCGCGACGAGCGCCCATATCCCTCCACCATTGTAAGCCAGAGTGATCCCTACGAGCACGCTCGTTGTCATCGCAAAGATCTCTATCCACATCAGCGCCACAAACCGGAGCGCGCGTTGCATTTGTGCTTGGTGTTGGCCGATCAAACTCCCTACGAAGAAACGCAGCGCGAGGACCTGTGTGATGACGATTAGCCCTGGAGCGTGATAAAACCAGCCCACAAGTGGAGAGAGTCCCATGACAACAAGCATGATACTGAGCCCTAGTGCCAATTGAAGCCAGAATAACATCGTGGCTTGTTGTTGACCGAGGTCTTTTCGCTGAACGGCGGCTGTCGATAACCCTCCATCTTTAAATATATCGAAAAATCCAAGGATCGCTGTGACCATCGCGACCTGACCAAAATCACCGGGGGTGAGCAAGCGGCCAAGGAACGCAAACGAACCAAATCGCAGGAGGAGCTTGTACGCCTGGCCTAAAACGACATAGACACCTGAGCGCGCAGCGTGTCTTTTGATGTCCTGTGGCATGTTCTTGTCGGGGGGCTTGCTCATTCATTTCCCATCGTTGCTTTTTCCTGGCTTCTTTTTTTGCGGTCGCCTGAAATAGTTTGAGACTTTCCAACGCAAAGAGTGCCGGGTATAGACGAAAGGTTATACGTTGGAAAGTCTTCTCTCCATACTACTGGACACGTGCAAAAGTATTACAGTGTTGTTCAACATTTTTTGTGGGGAAAAAATGTGGGGTGAGGTGTACCATTTTCATATGTAGAGAGTACACCTTTGTATGAACGACATATGAACGGCAGATCTTGTATCTTCCTATACTCACTTTTCGGCGTGTTTTGTCTTGCGCGCTATATGATCTATAAGGATAGCAAAAAAATGGTGCGAGCCAGCAGATGGCATATCGCGTGGTTGTACGGAGTCTTACTCTCTTTGTCCTACGAACACCCCATCATTCTTGTTGCAGGGATGGACCGGGCGAGTCCTCGGCTCTTTGACATCTTTGCGTGCCTTGGGGCTGTTTTTATTCTGCCGACTTTGCGGGGGAGGACACGGCTTCCATCGAGCTTTTGGTTCTGGGGCGTGCTCGTTTTCTATTTTTCGCTCTGTGCGATGTTTTGGGCTTCCTTTCTCGTACCCTTTGAGTATGGAAGATTTAGTCTGTTTTATGCCTTCAAATACGGCGAAGGTCTTGTCGTCGTCTTCATCGCCTTGTGTATTCCTCTCAGCGCACTACAAAAGCGCAGGTTGATGTGGGTGATCACGATCGGTGGTGTGTTTGTCGGCCTGTATGCGCTTCACGAGTATTTTTCCGTGTCTCGATACAGGTTGATCATCTCCGAAGAGAAAATCACATACGTCTCAAAAGGGACTTTACTCGGTCCTTTGGGCTACACGTACCTGCACATCGCCTCGTTCAGCTCGATGGCGTTTTTGATGACCCTTTCGTTATGTCGACAGCTTCGAGGTAGTCGAAGGTGGTTGATGTACGGCCTCGCGATGTTTGTGATGTGGCCCACGCTTTTTTGTGGTTCTCGTACAGCCGTTGCGCTTGTTGCCCTTGGTTTGCCGTTGTTTTTCTTGCTGAGAAAAGGGGTCGGAAAGACCGCGCTTGTGTTGCTGTTTGTCATCGGTGTGATAGGAGTCTTTGTTAGTGGTAAAGTCGCGAGGCCCGATGCCATCGAAGCCGATGCGAACTTGACGATGCAGAGAGTGATGGCGTTTGAGGATGGCGATGCCTTCGATGATCTCAAGCACAACTCTGTGATGGACAGGATGCTTGCTTTTCAACACTTTGATATGTCGAGCTATCTTTGGGGCGGGGTGAGTATGCCGCTCATCGGGGCTGGATTTTACATCGCCCCAACCGAAGACCCCTACACCAAAGAGAGACATTACCGCGTAGGGTATGGGTTTCACAACGCCTATGTCTTTGCTTTTGAACAGGGAGGCATGATCGCCTTCTTTTTGTATCTGTCTTTTTTATTTGCGACTTACAAACAGCTCAACAAAATGAGGCGCTCTCACAACATGGCAGACGCTGACTTCGCGACGGGTGCGATGGCATTTTTTGTGCCCATGTTGATCGTCGATATGACAGGAGGGATTTTTTGGCTAAATGTCGGGACTGTCAATCTGAATATGTTTTTGTTGTTGATCTTCTTCCTCGCTTCAAAGTCGAGCACACCAACGTACACATATGAGCACGATGAATTGATGTGTGACTTACCCCATCATCGTGCATCCATTCGTAGAATGAGTCGCTTAGGAGTCAAATCAATATGAGTCGGAATCATCGATGGGTCTATATACTCTTCGCTTTGCTGTTTGTGTATGGTGTGTTCTTCATCTTGCGTGCGAGCTTTACGATCGACGGCAAGTGGTACTTTTCTTGTGCTGATGATGTGATGATCACCCTCGACTACGCAAGGAATGTTGCGCGAGGAGAGGGCATGAGATGGTTCGCCACAGGGGAGCGTGTCGAAGGAGCCTCCAGTTTGCTATGGGTGTTGGTCACAGGGGCCATCCATTGGATCGTGGATTCAAAACAGTACACACCTGGCCTTGTGCAACTCGTCTCGCTGCTCTTTTTGTTGTTGGGGTTGGGAGCGTTATTCCGTGTGAGTATGGTGCTGACAGATGACAATAGAGGTCTCTCTATCGGCATTGTCGCGCTGACTTTTTTCTACGCGCCTGTGTTGTACTGGTCCGTGATCGGTTTCGAGGTCTCGCTCGCTGTCGCGTTGGTGTTGTTGATGACAGAGGAGGTGGTCAGGGTGTGCAGGGGAGACGCGCCGAGATTGTGGCTTCAGGCTTGCCTACTCGCTCTGATGGTGATGTTACGCAACGAGCTGGGTTTGTTTTGTTTGCTCAGTGTAGCCTTGATGCACGTCCACCACTGGCGTGATCTCTTTTCCAAGCGTGTGCTCTTGTTGTCATCCGTGATTTTTGGCATCTCGCTGGGGATCACGACATTTCGCTGGCTCTATTTCCACGAGATCTTGCCCAATACATACTATCTAAAGATGACGGGGTATCCGCTTCTTTTGAGGATGTCTCGTGGTGTGATTGTGGCCTTCACCTTTCTCAACGACCTTTCACTCTTCCTCGTCGCATTGGCTGGTGTCGGTGTCTTTCTGCTTTGGCGGCGTACCGGCTGGCGTGTCCCCATCGCGTTATCGTTGCCGTGGGCATTGTATCTCGCGTACAGCGTGTATGTAGGTGGGGATGCCTGGGAATACAGGGGAGGAGCGAACCGTTGGCTCGTCCCTTTTATGGGGTCGTTTTTTTTGCTGGCGTTGTATGGTGGGATGGATTTGTTTTCGCGGTTGGAACAGCACTGGGGCGAGAGTGTCTTTTCTCAGCGGGCGCGAAGGGTTGTGCTGCTCAGTTGTGTATGGGCGCTGTTGTTGGTACAGGTCAATCTATGTGGACGAAATCCATTGTATTCGTGGACTGAGCTGTTGTTTTTACGCAAGGCGATGGGGGTTGAGAAGCTCAAACGAGATATCAAGCTCGGTATTGTGCTTGCGCGCATGACGAAGACAGACGCAAAAATCGCCGTCATCGTCGCCGGGATACTGCCCTATCATCTGGAAGGTCGAAAGTTTGTCGATTTGTACGGATACAACGATCGTGTCGTTGCAAAGCTGCGCGCTCATGTCGCTGGAAAAGGTGTGAAACGGTACAGTTCGTATATGCCCGGCTTAGTTAAGTGGGATCTATCCTACTCTGTCGGGACGTTGAAGCCCGATGTGATCGTTCGTCTGCCTGGACTTGCCAAGACTGCATTTTTGAAGGATTACGCATCGATGTACGAGAGGGTGGAGCTCGTGGATAAACGTCTTGGTGTGCGGGAAAAGGTGTGGGTTCGGAAAGGTTCGCGGTATATCAAATACAAGCGGCTGGTTGGTTGTAAAGTGGAGAGAAGAAAGAGATCGAACACGTAGCGTTAAAATACCCTACAATGTGGTTGTGATGCTCGTCGAGGCCTTGCGCGGCAACCCATAGATGTTGTGTAAACGCTTACTCTACCACCTTTATGAATGTGTAAGTGTTTGATTTTGCTAGATTGTGTGTGTCTTGTTGGGGTTGCATTGCGGGTTGTTGACTTCGGCACGTTGCTCTTCTTGCTGGAGTGCTACAGAGCATGGTGTCCCTCTTAAAGGGTATGGCAGGTTGAACGCCGACAAAGGCCCTGAGCTCTCTGAGAGGCTGTTGGGAGAGTAGGGGATGCGAGGGGCATTGCTCTCCTACGACTGCGTCCTTTACCTTTCACGCCTGGTCCTTACTACGTTCCGGTGTAGGAGGAGCACAACAAGATGTCTTTATAGCACTTGTAGGATTCCTGTCTCCTCGTTCGCCGAAACACAGCGAAGTCAGACGGAGAAAACTGCCGAAACAGTGAACAGCACGGCA
>PCBK01000087.1 GCA_002731275.1 Deltaproteobacteria bacterium
AACACAAAGCGTTGGATCTTCCTTTCAGCAATGCAGGGCGTTGCATCCCCCTCTCACCAACGCAAAGCGTTGGATCTTCCTTGAAAACCTAACGGTTTTCTTGGATAGAATGGCTGATGACAGCCATTCTGGACGGATGCGCCAAGGGAGTTGGTTGCAAAGGGGAAATGGGATGATTGCTGTCTGCATGGGGTTTTGAGGGGGGGTCTTTAGACCTGCCCAATTCTGAACGATGCGAGGCCGAAGGCATCGCGTACCCTTTCTATAGGCCCAGGTTTTCACCTGGGTGAACGGCCATTCGTATCCTAATTGCCATACGTATGTGGTTACGTTCGTATCCTGAACACCGTCCATATGTGGTTGTGTTCGTATTTGTTTGGTGTGTCTTTGTGGATGGTTTTCGAGAGCGGGGTAATGGCTTGAATGGTTGGATAGAGGTATTCGTTTGGTTGGTATCACCGGGTTAAAACCCGGTGCTATAGATAAGGTACGCTCGCCTCAAGGCTTCGCATTGATCTGAGTGCGGTGGGACTCAAAGTCCCACCTCAGCGCAAGATCGTGATAACATCGAATATATGGTCGGATGCCAGTAGATTAGGGTCTTGTGCTCTTAAATCTTCGTATATATCGGTAGAATGGTCCCTCCTCTCGAAAGGCTTGAGAGGGGGGAAGAGCCGAAGGCTCAGGGTGGAGAGTTTGTTGAGGTGGATGATTGCAAGTGAAGACGCAAAAAACCCGCTGAAAGCTCGAAAGCAAAAGGGAGTCCAAGGATATGGCCCTGCTATATCCGTCTACAAGGAGGGGATGATTTGGTGGAATAAGGGGAGTTTGCGGAGACACAAGTGCAACGTCCGCCGGAACAGCATTCAAGCTAAACCCCGTATATATCGGTTATATACTCCCTTCTACCAAGGTTGGAGAAGGGTTGGGGATGAGGTTTGTTGAGGTGGATGATTGCAAGTGAAGACGCAAAAAACCCACTGCAAATACGCGAGTAGAAGGGAGTCCGAGGATATGGCCTTGCTATATCCGCCTGCAAGAAGGGGATTGTTTGGTGGAGTCAGGGGAGTTTGCGGAGACACAAGTGCAACGTCCACCGGATCAGTTTTATAGCTAAAACTCGTATATATCGGGTAAGTAGTCCCTCCTCTCGAAAGGCTTGAGAGGAGGGATGTCGCGAAGCGACAGGGTGGAGAGTTTGTTGAGGCGGATGATTGCAAGCGCACGAAGCAAATAAGCCCGACGAGGGCGCTTGCTTTGGACGTAAGTGCAACGTCCGCCGGAACAGTTTTATCGTTTCCCTCGTGTATATCGTCCGAAACAGTTTTTTATCGAAGTCTATAAGTGCAGCGTCAATCTGATGTAAATATCGCAAAGAGGGCAAACAATCCACCCACGCCAAACAACAATTTGATGGGAAGGTTATTCGCGAATATCGTCGTGAGCAAGCAGATCACAAAGACAATCCCAAGCGCACCTGTCATTGGAGGCGTTTGTCGCTTTAGTGTCGATGGTCTTCGTGGCAACTCTAAATGCTCCGGACGCTCCTGGAATTGCTCGGAGAGCGCATGTAATTCGGGGTGTGCGAGGCAATCAAGTAGCTCCTGAAGAGATGGGCGTTTTGATGGCTCTGGGTCAAGTCCTCGCTGCAACAACATCGTAAGAGGTGGATAAGGCGTCGTCAAGCTCTCCAGATTGTGTTGATTCTTGAGCATTTCTATGTCTGTAGGCTCTGTGTGACCCTCGGCGAACGGATAACTCTCCGAGAGAACTCTGTGGATGATGACACTGAACGCATAGACATCCGCGTACTCGCCCGCTTTGGGATCGTCCTTCTCTGGTGTACCAAATTGTTCGGGGGCGTAGTACGGAACACTACCTACAGAGAGTGTTCGTTGCTGATCGACCATCGAAAAGTCATAGTCGATAAGTAATATATCCGGCGGAAAAGCTGGTTCTTGTGTCTCCATATCGAGCATCATCAAGATCTGTCCAGGCTTGAGATCCATATGAGCGATATTGTGTGTGTGTAATACCTGAATGACCTCACCAAGCTCTCGCAATAGATTCAGACGAAGCGTGCGGTCTTTGTGAAACTCCAACCAATCCCATAGCTGCATATGTCTCAAGTAGGGTTTGATCTGGACATAGGTGTCTTCCCAGAGAAAATGATCGAGCAACTCTTCAACTCTCGGATCAGGGATCTGGTTCAATCGCTGGATCATTCTCTCCTGGTGGGCAAACATCTCCTTCTGTTTGATGCCGATCACCTTGGGATTGTATACCTTGATCAGGCAGTAGTATCCGTCTGGATGAGCCCCAACGTAGCTTCGCGAATCCATGCTCCCTTCTTGGAGAGGGTGTAGCACGCCATATGGGCCGTATGATGATTGTAATGGAGGAAGTGGATCTGGCAGTGGACTGTACCAAGCTTTTCGCCGGTGCATCAAAGGCCTGGAGATATGAATCGATTGCCTCTCCGCGAGTCGACAAAGCTCGACAAACAAAGAAGGGTGCTCCTTTGCGAGCGCATCGACAGCCTCCGGAAAGAGTTGTTGCGCATCGAGTAGCGCCTGAAGGTGTTGCTCGTTTTGACTGTCGAGTGCGGCTTCAACGGCCTCTTCGAAGTCTTTTTTTGTTTGGATAGGTGCTTGTTTCATGGTATGAAGGGTACTCTGTCGTGATGGTTCGTGTTACACTCCGAACAAACCATAACATCGTCATGGTTTGTGGAGTCAAGTTTCCCTGTTGAATATTGTGCGCAAGAGACCCTCTGCCACCGGTTTGCCTCGGGGCGAGAGGGGGTGTTGTTGAGGTGAATGGATGAGACATTCATGGTTGAAGAGAGCACAGACATTTGTCCGCGCTAGCTTTGCGTCTTTTCGTTCCGACCGTCATCATGGCCCTGTCCATTACCATCCGACCTACCAAACCTACGAAAATACATCCGTTTACAGAGGATTCCCGCTCGGCTCTCTCGGAAGTGGTGGGATGAGCATCGACACCGCAGGAGGATTTGGAGAGCTACGCACAAACAACAATTGGATGGCACCTATCCGCGATGTGAGAGGCGCCTTTTGGGCCGTCTCCTGTCTGGCACAAGGACGACGTGACGCACGCATCCTCAGGCAGTCGCACACAGGCGGAAGGGAGTACAAGAACATCACTCCTGTCCAATACACCTCCTTTCGTGGCAAAGTCCCCTGTTTTGCGATGCGTTTCGCGGATACGCTGCCTGTCAGCGTGTTGGTCTCTGGCTTCTCGCCGATGATCCCTCACAACACCAAGGACTCCACGCTCCCCGCCGCGCTCTTCACTGTGACATTGTTCAACGAAAGCCAACAACTGATCGACACGTCTTTCTTGTTCTCATGGGAAAACGTCGTGGGCTATGGTGGGACCGGACAAACAGGTGTCTCTTTGTTTCATCAGCTCCCCGTCGCGTTGCGAGGATGGCTTGAACATTCGTCGTCTGCTCCTCATCTCCATCGAGGTGTGTCCTTACCTGGACTTGTTGGGATCTCCATGTCGCGGGATGAACAGGCTCCGGAGGGGGCGCATCGACGAAGTGTCTTGGGAGAGCATGTCTTGCTCGCAGAGGCCACACCGGGCGTCTCACTCTCCGTCTGTGAGAGCTGGGATGCCGACGCAAAGAGACCCTGGCTGTTGGAGTCGTTTGTCCAGACTGGCGATATCCCTGGAGAAGACAATTCTTCGATGTGCCGACCTGCTTCGGCGATCTCCGCGCGGACGTTCTTGCGACCGGGAGAGCATAGAGTCTTACGCTTTTATGTGATCTGGTGGATGCCCGATCATGTCCTCGAAACAACACCTTACCCGAACGCGATCAGGGGGCAACATGATGGCGAGCGTGTTGGACATTTCTATGAACATTCCTTTCGCGATCCAGCCTCCCTGTCCGCTTATCTCTACCGCGAAAAGGACAGACTCTACCAACAGACGAGAGAACCCCATCTGCTGATCGAAGAGAGCACATACCCCCACTGGCTGAAGAACGCGTTGATCAACTCCGCCGATGCTGCCATTACGAATACATTGGTCCCCAAAGATGGGACGATGTACACCATCGAAGGGGTTGATTGGCCGTGGTATTTTGGTGGACTGACAGGGACGAATGATCAGCGCCTGTCTTCCCATCCATTCACCTCGACATTTTTTACGGCGCTTGATCGCGCAGAGCTCGACGCGTTCCGTGCGTTGGTCAGAGATGGGGCGTGTCCACATGGCAACGGCAATTGTGATCTCGCTTTGGGGGACGCCGAGATCCCTTATGGATGGCCTGTTCAGATCCTGGGCGCGCTCGAAGACCTTGAGTGGCCAGATTTAACGATGTCGCTGTTGCTACAGATTATGCGGTACTACAAACAGACAGGAGACAAAGCCTACTTGGAGGCTTGCTGGGACGAGATGTTGGAGATGTTTGCGCGCCTCCGTCGCGAAGGTCGCGACAATATCCCTGTGGGAGGAAGCACCTACGATACCTTCTCATTTCCTGGGTTGTTTATGTATACGGCGACTCTTTACCTCGTCGTGCTCGAAGGGTTTGTCGATTTGGCGCGTGAGCGTGATCCAGCGATTGCCCACTTGGCAGCGGAGTTAAAGCGCTTTGTGCTCCATCAAGTCGAGACGAAGTTATGGGATGAGCGGGGTTTTTATCGCGCAACGGAGAAGAAAGAGACGTTGTTCTTTGGATCACTTGCAGGTGTGTGGTTTGCGCGTTATCTCGGCTATCCGTCGCCTCTGCCGCTGCAAAAAGTTCACGCGCACTTGGGGTGGCAGCATCAATTATTGGTCGCACCACAGGACAGTCTTGGTGGGAAGGCCGCCTTTGAGATCTCGGAGGTGAGTATCGATGGACAGCCTCACATCACGAAGATGATGGGTGTCTTTCCGATCCATGCGTACGCCTGGCAGGTTGTCTCGTATCACGGTTTTGCGTCGATATATGCGGGCCGGATCGAAGAAGGGATGACCGCGATTCGGATGTTGTATGAACGGATTTGGCAGCGTGGTTGGCCATGGAGCGCTGATCTTTATGGGAACGCAGGGTGTATCTATATGAGCCATCCGGTGCTGTGGGGGATCACACAGGCCCTGACAGGCGCGGCGCTGGATCTCCCCAAGCAAATTCTGCGCTTCTCGAAGCACACTCTGAGCGCGCTCCATCCCATGTCATCCAAGATGGCCTTGCCAATCTTTTTTCCATCGTTTTGGGGGATGTTGGTGAGAGAACCCAATTCTCATTATATTTCGTTGCATATCCACAAACATTTTGAAGAGCCGATTGAGATTCGCGAGATCATCCTTGATGATCTGCATCAGGCGCCTCAATATATCTCATGTTCACCTTCCTGGCGGCTCGAAGCCGGGCAAACATTCACATTTTATTGTGCGAGTGATTGGGAGATTCGACCTGCACTCTCTCCCACGTAAAGCGCCTTGGATACGAAAGAAGAAAGGTCCACAAAGATGAGCCACAATCCACTTGTGCCTTCCTATATCGCCGAACAGGACGCTCTTGGCCATGGCCACGGTGTGTTGAAGGCGACGACACAATTTGTCGATATCTCAGGGTTTACGCGCCTGACCGAGAAGCTGATGGAGCACGGAAAAGAAGGCGCAGAGGTCCTCGCACAGACCTTGCAATTCAACTTTGATCCTCTCGTTCGCGCGGTGAAGCAAGCCGGAGGTTTTATCACAGGTTTCGCTGGAGACGCCTTCACCGCGGTCTATCCCCACGAAGAGGCAACACCCGTCGCGCTACGTGTGTTGCAAGCCTCTGTAAAAATGCAGGACTTTTTTACCCAACATGGCTTGATCGAGAACCAATATGGTTCTTTCCAATTTGCCGTTAAGATCGGGTTGTCATGGGGAGACGTCGAGTGGGACATTATCGAGACCGCTGAAGACACCACCACGTATACCTTCTACGGAGAGGGGATTGATGGTTGTGCTGACTCCGAAAAACATGCGGAGAAGGGAGATATCATCTATGACTCTTCTTTCGCAGGGCAGATCGGAGCGTACGCCTGTGAGCTCCTTGAAGGTGGGTATCGGCGTTTTACGGGGAACTTTTCGTCATATCTTCCTGCTGTTGTGCAGTCTACGCCGCAAGGTGACGGGGCGCGTTTTGTGCCTGAAGAGATCGCGAACTTCCCTCGCACAGGTGAATTTCGACGTGTCGCCGTGGTGTTTTTGTCCTTTGATGAACTGCCGTCATTGACGGAGTTAGGCCGGTATCTGCAGCGAGAACTCAATCGGTTTGGTGGGACATTTACGCGCTTCGACTTTGGTGACAAGGGGGGCAATTGTCTGATGTTCTTTGGTGCCCCGACAGGGCACGAGAATGATGAAGAGCGCGCTGTAGAGTTTGCCTTACAATTGATGGATGATCTTGGGGACACCTTCAACATGCGCGCTGGGATCACGCAAAATATCATGTATGTTGGGTTTAACGGTGGTGAGGAGCGTTACGAGTTTGCGTGTTTGGGGCGGGCTGTGACGATGGCAGCTCGTTTGATGATGAAGGCGGAGTGGGGCGAGCTACGTTGTGGTCCACGGATTTACCAGCGCACACAGGAGATGTTTACCTTTGCCTCGATCGGCGCAAAGCCCCTCAAAGGGTTCGCGGAGCCTGTGCCTTTGTACTTGGCCAAAGGGCGAAAGAGGCGAGAGGATAAAGAGCTCGCGTCTATCGCGATGGTGGGACGAGAGGGGGAGCTTCGTCAATTGACGCGAGGGCTCTCTGGGATCTTTTCGGGTCGCGCGGCTGGTTTGTTCTATGTCGATGGTGAGGCTGGTTTGGGGAAGAGTTATCTCGTCGCGAGCAGTCGCAAGACTTTGATCGAAGCTCGTGGAAGAGAAGCATTCACGTGGCTGCTTGCGCCAACACACCAAACATTGCGAAGTCCATTTCATCCTTTTATATATGCACTTCGGACATTTGCAGGGCTTGAGCCATCACAGACGAAGGAGGAACAGCAGGCCCGCTTTGACGAAGCGATGACCTCGTTAAAGCGTTCACTGCCACAGGAGGCGGCTGCGCTGGCTGGTGAGTTGGTGCGTGTTGATTCGTTTCTCGCGGCGTTGTTGGGTCTTCAAGTCGAAGGTTCATTGTACGAGCAATTGGAGCCAAGACTTCGTTTTTCGAACACGTTGTCAGCCATTACATCGTGGGTACAGGCGCTCGCGTGGGGGCGTCCTCTAATCCTTCAGCTTGAAGATGGCCATTGGCTCGATGACGCGTCCATTCAAGCGTTGCAGATGTTGTTGCAGCGCAGTTTGTCTTTGCCTATCGCTGTTGTGATGACCAATCGCTTTCGCGATGACGGGACGTCATTTCGCCTCGCCCTTGATGCGTCTGTTCCTGTCGTGCAAATCGACTTGAATCGACTCACTCGAATGGGGTTACGTGGGATCGCTGAGGCACAATTGGGGCAGGCGGTCCACGATGATCTCGTGACCTTGCTCGAAGAGAAAGCCCACGGTAATCCATTGTTTGCCGATCAGATAGTGGGGTATCTCAAGGAACAAGGCGCGCTTCAAGAGGTGGATGGTTTGCTCGCGCCTTTGCAGACGGGGGTGATCTTGCCAGAGGAGGTGTCATCTGTGTTGATTGCGCGACTGGATCGGCTCGAACCACAGATCAAAGACATCGTACAGGTCGCGTCTATTTTGGGGCGACAGTTTGGGACGGAGATCCTCAAGGCGATGCTCGCTGATCCTGCGAGTTTTCGCGATATGCTCGAAGGCGCTGCACATGTGGGGATCTGGAAGAAGAGTCGCTTGAGTGTGTATTACTTTGTCCATGCGTTGATGCGGGACGCGGCGTATGACATGCAAGCCCGGGCGCGGCTTCGAGAGCTTCATAAGCGCGCCGCCGAGGTGTTTGAAGTCCGGCCCCATGTCTCTGGTGTATATGCGGAGTTGGCGTATCACTACGAGCAAGCGAACGTGATCGACAAGGCGCTGTACTATCTCGAAAAGGCTGGCGATGAGGCGAGGGACAACTACCAACAGCAGGATGCCTTGGGGTTCTATGAGCGGATGCTCGAACATATGCCTGAGGCTGGAGAGATGGCGCGGCGTGTGTTTCTGTCTTTTGCGCAGATTATGCAGCTCTTAGGGCGGATTGATGAAGGCCTTGATTATTGTGAGAGGGCCGCAAAGGCGCTCGATGAACCTGCACCCAAGGTCGCGTACCAGAAGGCATTTCTGATCCAGATGCAGGGCAAATTTGACGACTCATACGCGCTGATCGAGGAGGCGATGCAGTTGGCTCATGAACTCGGCGACAAGGAGTGGGAAGCGCGTTGTCTGAATTCTTTGGGGGGATTGTCTTTGTACAAGGGAGATGTTGAGGGAGGTAAGCAAAAGCTCGAACAGAGTATGCACATCGCACATGAGGCTGGTTTCCCTGAGATCGAGGTGAAGGCGTTGAGCAATATGGCAGGTGTGGCGCTGGCGTTGCAGAAGTTCGATGAGGCTGGGGAGTTGTTGCTGCAGAGTTTGGAGATCGCGCGACAATTAAAAGATCGTTGGACGGAGTTCTTGTCTTTGGGGAACCTTGGGGAGCTGCGTTTGAAGCAAGGAGAGCCGGAGAAAGCGCTTGCGTTTTTGGAGTCTTCCAAAAAGACGGGGGAGGAGATTGGCTCGAAAAATGCGGCATTTCTTGCACATTATGCGGCCGCGTTGTCTGCACTTGGGCGTTGGGATGAGGCGAGACTGGTGTGTGGTGAAGCGGAGGAGATTGCCCGTGATTCTGGAAACGTGAAGCACATCGTCAGTGTGCTGCTCGTCTCATCGGAGATCCACATTCAAACAGGCGACGCAGACGCGGCGCAGCAGGTCTTACATGAAGCGCTTACACTCGCGACCTCATCTGGCCAAAAACCTCTTGAGGACAAGGTCCGCGATGTCCTCGCAAAGATGGATGATGACAGCGAGTGAGTCGAGGCGATGTTTTTTGGGGGGAGGTTGAATAATCATCAAGGCCTTGCGTCTAAGGCGGCAATAGAAGAAGATCGCTGTGAGGCCGCTACAAAAACCATGATCCCATTTTTGTCGGCGGCAAGGCTACTGCAAGGAAAAAAGCGCACGAAGGAGGGCAGTCGATGGAGCCTCAAGCAAGGCATGAGGAGAAGGCATGGCCACCGCCAT
Source organism: Deltaproteobacteria bacterium (assembly GCA_002731275.1). GTDB lineage: Bacteria > Myxococcota_C > UBA6777 > UBA6777 > UBA6777 > UBA6777. The sequence goes on from PCBK01000087.1 coordinate 9,181, forward strand.
GTCGACGACGAATCACACAGCTTGTGGTTTCAACTGCAACCTCAACGTGCGTTTCTTTTTCCTGTATACTTTTTTTCTTGCAGTAGCCTCAGGCATATTGTCATCGCGGTGTCTTTGCGATGACCAACTTTGTCGCTCTAATCACCCTTGTTGACAAGAGGAGAGGTTTGATGAGTCGTTTGATTTTGGGTTTATCTTTTGCAATGTGTGTCAGTTTGTTTCACGCACCTGCAGCGCACGCACGTCGTGCGCCACGTATCTGCTTGAAAGCCTCTGCTGTCGCAAGGCAGCTCAAAGCAGCGAAGACACAGGCTCTTCGGTATGCGCGGTTGTTTGAACGGATGCGTAAGGGAACGTACAAGTCCCACCACGGTTCCGCGCGTACTTTGCAGGGACCGATCATGAGAAAGTTCGCCGATCACTTCAAAAAACAAAATATCTACTCACAGTGGAGCAGCTACAAATTGCGCCGCTCTACACTCAACTTTACAAAGGGTAAGTTTACTGCGTTCAAACTTGATCTCAGCAAGTTGAACTCCAAAGGTTTTACCCTTGATGGTTTGAAGTCCTCAGGGTGGAAGTTCAAAAAAAGCGCAGGATTGATGCGGCGTGACGAGGACACAGCGCCTTGTCTCGTCAAGAAGAAAATAAGCGCTGCATCGCTCACCAATCTCACCAGAAAATACAGTGCATCTAAACTCCAAGGGATGTACAAGATGAAGACCTTCCTCAACGCACTCCGTGCGGCGCAGTTGAGTAACTCGATTAACAAGACAAGGACGGCCATCGCGACAGCCAAAAAGACGCTGCGTTATGCGAGAAAAGCGCGCTACTACAAGCGCAAAGTCCAACGTCTCAATCGTCTGCTGAAGGTGCTCGCGCGTTCTTGTTCGCGTATGCTCAAAAGGAAGCGCAAGCGTGGTGCGCTTGATCGTACATCCCTTGAAAAGGGCACAACAGTCGCTTCACATGACATCGAAGAAGATGAAGGTATTTGTTCATCCGAGTTTGCATTTGCGGATGACACTTCGAGCGCTGATTCTGCGTTGTCTGGTCCGACATTGGGCGCTGGCTTTGAGATCAACTTCCAGACTGTGAACGATATGTTGCAGACGGATGAGGCCTACAACTCTGGTGCAGAGTCCGCACTTGGTGCCATGTAAGACACTCCCAAAGCTGCCACAAACGCTTCCTTTTCCTTTCTTTCCAACACACCTCTCCTCTTTGGTTTGCCTTCACACTTTCTCAATTTGTAGCACTTTTCGTCCTTTTGTGATTTGCCCTTCCTGTGGTGCGGGAGTTGTGGTATACATGCAAGCTGTCTTGGTAAGGTGGCCAAGACACATTTTTGCAGGTCATTGCAGAGAAATCACAGCATTTTTGGAGTATTTGATGCGGAGTCTCAAGAGACTACTTCTGCCCCTTGTCGTCTTCCTGGCTTTTTTGGGGATTGCGTACTATATGCATGGTTCGTTATCTTCGTTTCGCTCGGAGGCGTTTGACCAAACGCAGAGAATTTTTTCGTACATCCTCCAAGTGGGGATCTGGTTGTCTGCGGCCTATTTTTTGAACAGGTTGGTGCACGTCTTCATTTGGGATGGCATTGTCTCGGGGGTGTTCTCTGGTGCGACACCAAGGCTGCTGAAGGATGTTGTTGGCTTTGTGATATATATGGTCGCGATCACGGGGATTGTGGGCTTTGTGTTCAACCGCTCAGTCACCGGGATCTGGGCGACATCGGGCGCGATTGGGTTGATCTTGGGTTTTGCGCTGCGCTCGATCATTCTGGATGTCTTCACAGGTTTGGCTATCAACATCGACCGTCCCTACAAGATAGGCGATTGGATTATGGTGCATGGTGGTCGTCCTGAGCTTCATATCATCGGCAGCGTGAAGGAGATCAACTGGCGGACGACGCGGATCACGACCAAAGATGGGAATGTGCTCATTGTCCCCAACAGTATGATGGGGATGACGATGATCACCAACTTTATGGTGCCAGACGTCCACAACCGCCATGAGATCTTCTTTACACTGGATTTTTCGGTCCCACCTGATCAAGTTTTACGTATCTTGAACGCCGCGACAAAGGCCGTCTGTACCGAAGATGGACTGAAGGCTCCTTTGCTCTATCCCAAACCAAAGATCCGCATCATTCGTGCGACGCCGATGGGGGTTGAATACCGCGTACGTTATTGGACCATCCCCAAACATGTATCTCCAGGGAAAGCTCGTCACATCGTGACAAAGAGTATCCTGGAGCACTTGCAACAGGCGGGCTTGACGCTCGCTTACCCCAAGCAAGATGTGTATCACGAGAAGATGCCTGTTCGCCAACTCAACTCCCAATCGGTTGAAGACCGTATGCGCTTACTCTCACGGATTGAGCTCTTTGAGAAGCTCTCCAAGGAAGATCTCGATCTGCTCGCGACGTCGATGGAGCGGCGATTCTTTGAGGAGAAAGAGGTCTTGATCAAGCGAGGAGACAGTGGGGATTCGATGTTCATCCTCGTTGAAGGTTTGCTCGAAGTGTTTGCTGATATCCACGGTAATGGAGAAGAGGTGAAGGTCGCGCAGATGGTGCCTGGTCACTTCTTTGGTGAGATGTCGCTGTTAACAGGAGAGCCACGCTCTGCGACGATTCAGGCATCGACAGACATCATCGCGTACGAGATCACAAAGGAAAATATCAGCATCTTGTTCGGGCGTCGGCCAGAGATTGCCGAGAGCATCAGCGAGACCGTCGCGCGTCGTAAGATGAGAGATGTCGAAAAGCGGACCGATATGACGAATGAAGAGAAGGACGAGCAGGCGAGCAGCTTCTCCACACAAATGCTCAGCAAGATGAAGTCATTTTTTGGGGTGTTTGGGGAAAAGTAAGCTCGAAGATGTGGGGAACACTGGGGGGCGTGGGGTGATGTGGGTTGGCTGTGTGGGAGCAGACTTCGCGATATGAATGATCACGCCAGTAGCGATGGCTGCGCCTCCGATGACAAAGCTGGTCCAGGCTGTCGCGAGCCACGCGACGTATTCGGACTCCAACCGTTTAAATTCAGGGCAGTTTTGGCAAGATGTTTCCACCTTCTGCCGTTGTGTGAGCGCTTCGTTTGATTGATAGGTCGCGATACCACCGAAGATCAACCCTCCTGCACCGACACCGACGAGGAGCCACGTCGCCGGTCCGATGGTTTTTCCTTTGGGAGGAGAGTTTGGACGTTGCATCGCCGCGTTTTGTGTCTGCGCAGCGCAATTGATCTCTTGCAAACGTTGTGGGAGTGCCCACTGGTGTCGTTGCTTGAGTTGGCACATTGCGCGTTTCAACTCAGTTCTTCTGTTGGTGTACGTGTCCCACATCGTGACAAAGCGCCTACGGGCTTCGGAGTCGCGTTTGAGCAGGATGAGCAGCTCTGCTTGTGAGAGCAACGCTTGCCATTCAAGGGTCGCACCGTTGGCTTGCTGTACGAGGTTAGGGCGAAGGGCTTGTCTTGTTCGCTCGAACCATTGGTAGGCTTCGAGGTGACGGTTTTGTTTGGAAAGCGCCGATGCGTGGTGGTACAAAGACATCGCGTACGCATATCCACGGAGACGGACGAGGGAGATGTACATGCTGATGGAGCGGACAGGCTCGATCAATGCGCGCCTCGTGACGGTTGTATAGCCCGGCGCAGAGATCGTGATGGTGATCGTCCCGTCCTGTACGTCGAAATATTTTTTCGTTGCGTGATTGAGCGCTGTGGTCGTCCTGGCCTGGATTAGACCTGTGCGGTCTTTGATCGCGGTGGTGCTGTGGGTGGGGAGGATTGTGAGGATCAGCTCTGAGAGCAGCTTGCCTTGGAGTTTGGCAAATTGTCTTTTGAGTCGTTTGTAGTAACGAGAGGCTGGCGAAGGGGCTTGTTTCCACAGAAGCTCCAAGACGGAGCGAGAGGCGCGATAATCGCGTAAGCGTCTGTACACGACTGCGATGCGAAAGAGCGACTCCCAGCGCCCCTTCACGGCTCTACGGCTGCTCCCTGTGAGGATGCGGATGACACGTCGATACCGTCGTATTGCGCCTTTATAACGTCCTCTTCTTACGAGCCGGTTGGCCCGACGGAACTCGGCTCTTGCGCGTCGGTATTTGCTCCTCGCGTCTGTTTGTCGTGGGACGCAACACAAACACACCATCAACACGCAGAGCGAGAATAGGAGTGAGGGGAGCGGATACGTGAGCTGCGTCAGATTGTGTGCGCGGAGGTTTTCCATTCTGTGCTTTCTCTGTGGTGATTTCGATGTTGCCTAGATATCTTTATCTCGGCCAAAGAGATCATCATCATTTTCGCCATTTTTTTTGCGCTTCTTGCGCCTTTTGCGCTTTGTCTTTCGATATCTTCGTCTGTATTTTTTACGCCGTCGTACACGCTTCTTTTTCTTGAGGATGAAGCTCAGGATACGCGATTGTCCTGGGTACCAGGTGTGATCGATCGTGATGTACCCTTTTTTTCTAACCTGGATCGCCGTGGGAGCGAGCTGTGTAAGGGTTAACGAACAAGGAGAGCTACAAGGTTGTTTGCCCTCCAAGGTGACAGTGGCTGTTGGCGCTGACTTCACTGTCAATTGGACACGTTGGGGGACGAAGGCTCTTTTCCTCGCCACCGGGAGTATCGGTTGAGGAGCGGGGATGCGAGATGGTACGGAGATGGCGGAGATGGGACGAACGGTTGGAAGTTGTGTGCGGGGAGGGGATGTTGGGCGTTGTTTAGCCAGTCGTTTTTGAGGTTGCGTGTCCATGCTCAGGATGTATACGAAGCTGAGCAAACCCGCGATAATTGCGGCGATACCAAACCCTCCCAGTAGCAGTATTGTTGTGCGCTTTTTCGATGGTGTCGCTTGCTTGTGGTTTTCCTCAGTCCTCTCCTTGGAGAAATCCGGAGGCGCTGACTCTGTTGTGGGATGGTAATAGGGAGCCGCAGAGCCTCGAATGGACGGAAGCGATGGCGAGCTTGGCTGAAGTTGCCGTGTGTGTTGGTTGTGTACGTATGATCTCGTCGAGGAGATTGGAGTCATTCCATCTTGCTGACCGTGTGGGATGGAAGCGCTCCCGATGGGTACACCGAGTGAGGCTGTGTGTTGGGCGCTGTGTGAGCTGTTTGGGGTGTGAGAGGTCGGCAGCGGTTGTTGTTGGAGCTGCTTGGCGGGACTACGCGAGCCGCTCTCTGCGTCGAAGTAGGGCTTGGAGTGGATCTGTTGGATTCTGGGGAGTGATGGGAGTTCTCGAAGCGCTTGTAACAGCGCTTGCTTGAATGACAGGACGTCTCTCGGTCGTCCTTCTGGGTGGAAGGACAACGAAGCGTGGAGCAATTGGGAGAGAGTCGTTCCTTGTAGTGCCGGACAGTGCTTTGTGATGGGGGTCAGTTGGTTCGCGAGCTGCATCGCGAGGACTTGCTGAAAGGGGCCTTTTGGGATGGGTGTCTGGCCTGTGATGGCTTTATAGATGATGACACCAAGGGCGTAGATATCCGTTCTGTGGTCGACCTTTCGCCAATCCCCACTGGCTTGCTCTGGCGACATGTAATGTGGAGTACCAAGCGCCATCTGGGACATGGTCAGGCGTCGGCTCTCGTCTTCTTGGATGACTTTTGCGATCCCAAAGTCGAGCACTTTTGGGATCTCTTGTCCGTCGGCTTGTCTATTGAGGAAGATGTTATCGGGTTTGAGATCTCGGTGGATGACGCCTTGCGAGTGTGCGAGCGCGAGGGCGTCACAGATCCCTGTAAATAAAAAGGCGAGTCGCTCTGGAGAGAAGTGTTCACCGTTGCGAATGGCGCGACCGAGACTGCGCCCTTCGAGATACTCCATGATCATGAACATGCCGATGTCATCTTGCCAGCCAAAGTCCGCAATGTGCACGACGTTTGGGTGTTGAAGGCGCGATGAGGCGATCGCTTCGCGTCGGAAACGTTCACATAATTCTTCGTCGGAGGCAAATTGTGGGTGGAGTATTTTGATGGCGTAGTGAGCGTGTGTGTGGATGTGAGCGGCTCTGTAGACAGAGCCCATGCCACCTTTTCCGATCTTCTCTTCTAGACGGAAGACGTTGATAATTCGACCAATTAAGGGATCAGATTTAGATGTTTTTAGAAACGCACCACAAGAAGTGCAGCTCGACCTTTCCGCTGGTTGAGGGGAACCACAAGATACGCAGTGAATGGTCGCCTGTTGCATGCTCATAAAGTGCTGTCACCTTCCGTGGAGATGTCGTCCTTTATAGGGAACCTATATAAAGAAGAGAGTATGCGTTTTGGTGCCATTCTGTCAAGAATGTGGTGTCGTGGAGAGGGTGTATGAGTGGGGGAAGAAGTTATTGGACAGGGGCTTCGCAGTACGCCTTGAGGAGGCTGAGGGTGGCGCGGAGATCATCGGGGTGGATTGTCTCGGTGATCGTGTGGATGTAACGTGTGGGGATGGAGAGGGTGATGGCTTTGCTGCCACCGCGACTTCTCTGCAAGGCACCCGCGTCGGTCCCGCCACGTGGGAGGAGTTCCAGTTGGTGGGGGATGTTGTTCTTCTCCGCGAGCTCGATCATCTGCTCCCGCAGTCCGTGGTCGGAGATCATGGAGCTGTCGAACACTTTGATCGCGGTGCCTTTGCCCAGCTCGGAGATGTAGTCTTCTTCATCGATACCAGGCGTGTCACAGGCGAGGGTGACGTCGATCGCGATGGAGACATCTGCGTCAACTGTAAATGCGCTCGTCACGGCGCCGCGCAGTCCGACTTCTTCCTGGACGGTGAAGACGACGGCGATGTTTTGTGTGGGTTGTGTCAACTCTTTGAGCAGATTGATCCCAGTCCAACAAGCTGTTCGGTTGTCCATCGACTTGCAACTGACGTACTGTCCGATCTCGACAAAGTCCTGGTTGAGTGCAACGGGGTCGCCCACGCGAACTTTCTTTTTGACTTCTTCTGCAGGGAGTCCAAGGTCGATGTAGAATTCTTTGACCTCGGGTACTTTTTTGCGGTCTTCAGGTGTTGCGATGTGGATGGGAGGACCACCGGGGTTCATCGTGCCGACGATTTTGCCGCTGCGTGTGTTGATTGTGACTCTTCTGGCGAAGAGGTTTCTGGTGTCGAATCCACCAGCAGCTTGCACGCGGACATAGCCCTTTTTGTCGATATATCGGACATAGAATCCAATTTCATCCATGTGGCAGGCGACCATCACCCAACGATCAGAACCTTCACAGAGACGCTTGCAGATCAAATTACCCATGGGGTCGATTTCGTAGCTGTCAACGTGATCTTTTACTTGTTCGAGGATGAAGTCACGTACTTCTTCTTCTCTGCCAGGTACTCCCTGTAATTCACATAACTGTTGCAGTAATTTCATACTTCCTCGTCCTTCTCAACGTGGGAATGGAGTTTTTATGAGGTCTCTATCTCGACGCGAGGTGAAGGTGTGTACCGTTCACCCGACCATCAATGCTTCGATCATCGACCCATATGGATACCAAAATGGCCCCGGGGCGTCAAGCCATTCGAGGCCGTGATGAGTGGATTGTCTGTCTACTTCACTTTTTTTTTCGTTGGGGGCGTTTTTCGGCTTTGGCCGTCCATGGATCTTCAGGCCATGCGTGCTTTGGATAGCGTTGGCGTAATTCTTTGCGTACGTCTGTGTAAGTGTTCTCCCAAAAACTCCTGAGATCCGTCGTGACTTGCTGTGGGCGCATGTTAGGCGCGAGCAGATGGATGAGCACCTCCAGCCGACCTCTCGCGATTCTTGGGGTGTCGTGACACCCAAAGAGTTCCTGGATACGCACGGCGAGGACAGGGTGGGCTTGTGTGGTGTCATACGAGAGCCGGATACGACTGCCACTGGGAACTTCGATGTGGGTTGGGGCTTCTTTTTCCAGACACTGTAGCTGTTCACGCGTACATTTTGATTTGAGATAGTCGAGCAGAGGAAACTTTTGAAGCTCTGCAAAGCTCCTCAATCCGTAGCATATCTCTGGCAGCCATGAGATCAATTGTTCTTCATCAAACGCTGGATACGCCAGTTCCGGGAGCGCTTGTCGTAGGCAGGCGACACGTGCGAGCCACTGCGCTGTCTTCTTTTCATCGAGCTGCAGGGCTTCTTTGAGCTGTTCTCGTGCTGCCTCAGCGAGCGCTGTAGCGCACGCATCCGGCGAAGGGGTGGGGCCGACTTGCTCTTCGAGGACGAGGTCGAGAAAGCGCCTTCGTTGTTTTCCGATGACTTTCCCCGAAGCTTCATCGAAGACCGCGATGGTTTCTTCGTGGATGTGTTGTTGAGGAAGCCACGACTCTTCGAGGACGGAGGCTAGGTAGACCCGTGCGTCTTTTTGTTGTCTGGAACCTGCGTCTGTGTGGACGCATACGAAGAGCTGTGTGTCCACAGAGGGGCTAGGCTCAAAGAGTCTCACGCCTTTTCCCTCTACAGTGACAGCTTTGTGGCTTTTTTGGGCGCGTCGGCGCGCGACTCGATCGGGAAATCCTGCGAGGATTGCGCGACGTAGGGCTTCTTCTACTGGGTACATTGCGTCTGGTGTGTTGCCCCAAGTTTGTTGGACAGTGTTGTACATGGAGGAGGCAATTTTCTCGATTTGTTTGGCGACACCAGGCTTCCAGTTTGAACGCTTGGGAGGGGTGCGCAGGTGTTGTGTGAGTGTGAGCACCTCCTCGACGACCTCGATGGTTTCGGGTCTGTTCTGGGTCCGTTTGTATGGACTGCGCTCTGAGATGCGGGCCGCCAACAGGCAACCTGATCTTGTGTGGCCGAGTGTGTGGGCTTGTAAGACACATGCCGCGAGTCGAGGAGAGACTGGAAGGTTCGCCATTTTGCGTCCTTCAGGTGTCAATGTGTTCGCTTGTAGCGCGTTGAGCCGATGGAGTTGTCGAAGGGCGTCCTCTCTCGCTTCCTCTGAGGGAGGCTCATACCACGGGAATTGCTGGATATCTGTTTCACCCCATGCGTACAGTTCGAGGAAGGCTGCTGTGCAATCGACGCGATGGATTTCGGCGGGTGCGTGTGCGTCGAGCTGGCGGTGGGTGAATGAGGTCCAAAGTCGCAGGCAGATCCCGGGCTTGGTTCGACCGGCCCGTCCTTTTCTTTGCTCGGCGGAGGCGAGGCTGATGCGCTTTGTCTCCAGCCTGTTCATCCCATGCCCCCAATCCATGTGCATCTGTTTGCAGAGTCCTGAGTCGATGACAACGCCTACACCATCGATGGTCAGAGATGATTCGGCGATGTTTGTCGCGAGGATGATCCGGCGCGATGATTGGGGGGTAATGACCTGTCGCTGTTGATTGAGTGGTAACTCGCCGTAAAGTGGGAGTAAAAGGATACCTTGCGTCTCAGCCCACTGTGCGAGTTGCTCTTGGGTGTTGAGGATGTCGCGTACGCCAGGGAGGAAGACGAGGATATCATCGTCTGTTTCGTGCGCAAGTTTTCGTGTGTATTTAGCCGTGAGGACGTGAAGAGGGAGGTCTTCGTCTCGTTCGAGATAGCGAACTTCGACGGGGTGTTGTCGTCCTTCGCCTTCGATACTTGGGCAAGCGCCGAGGTAGGCGCAGATGTCTGACGGATCGATCGTCGCGCTCATGACGATGATATGAAGGTCTTCATTGGCTTCTTGTTGGACTTTTCTGGTCATGGCGAAGCACAAATCGAGGTTAAGGCTCCGCTCGTGAAATTCGTCGAAGATCACGCAGCCGACATCTTCTAGGAAGGGATCACGTTGGAGATATTGGAGATACATCCCCTCTGTCAGGACGATGATCTTTGTTTGCTCGTTGCACTTTTTGTCGAAGCGGACGTGATAGCCGATCTCTTCTCCGAGCTTTGTGTGGGTCGTCTCTGCCATGCGATGGGCTGCGGAGCGTGCTGCGATGCGCCTGGGGACGACCATCAAAATCTTGGTCGATGTGTAGATGGAGGTCTCCATTAGTGCGATGGGGACGCGAGTTGTCTTCCCTGAGCCTGTTGGTGATTGTAGCACCAGCGCGGGAAAAGATGTCAGCGAGTCGACAATGGACGGAAGCAAGGAGTCTATTGGCAAGCGTTGCAAGGGGAGCCTCTTGGATGATGTGTGGATGTTTTGATTCTTCCTGGACGATTGATACTATGTCCTCACGAGGACGGCAAGCGCTTCTTGTGTTCGTGGCGTTGCTCGTCAGCGAAGCGGTCGTGCGTTTGGAAGGTTGCATATTCTCGCTTGACTTGCTCGTATGTGCTTTGTATGTTCTTGCCGAATTGAACGGCAAAAGGAGTTCAGATGAAGACATTGGGTTTGTTGTTGGTCATTTTTGTTTCGGTCGTCTTTATTGTGGTAAGCTCTCTTGGTCCTTTGATGTTTTCGCGCAAGAAGCGTGCGGAGCAGCGGCGCAAAGATCGAGAGTGGGCGCAAGCGCTCCTCGAAGCGGAGCGCAAGCAGAAAGAGGCAGAGCAGACGTCCTCAGAAGTTGAACAAACTGAGCAAGCTGAACAAGAGGAAGTCCCCACAGAGACGAAAGAAGCGTAGGAGTCTGGTTTGGTAAACGTCACATCCGAAGTTGGTAAGCTCAAGCGAGTGTTGGTGCATGAGCCTGGTCGCGAAGTCGATCAGATGACGCCCTCTATGATGGAGGAGTTGTTATTTGATGATATCCTCGACGGAGAAGGTGCGAGAAGCGAGCATGGGCTGTTTCGACGCACTATGCAGCTGCTTGGGATTGAAGTGTTGGAGAGCCAGCAGCTGTTGCTCGAATCCCTGCGACAAGAAGGCGCTCTCGAATGGTTTTGGAATGTGTATGCGGGGCGACTTCCCGAAAAAGTCTACACGCAGTTGAAAGAGCTTGAGGTCGAGGGGCTCGTCAATGCGCTTGTCCATGGTGTCAGGCGAAAGGGCAACAGCGCTGATTTTAAAGATCACGACTTGTTCGATGTCCACCCAATCCCCAACTGGTGTTTCCAGCGTGATCCCCAGGTTGTGATCGGCAATGGCGTTTTGTTTTGCTCCATGGCGACAAAGGCGCGTCGGCGTGAGACGCTGCTCAGTCGCTTGATCTTTCGCTTTCATCCCAGCCTCCAAGGGACACCCATCCTCTTTGATGCCTTTGAAGAGGATAAAAAACAGCCCATCTTCTTGGGACGTGAGCACCTTCATATCGAAGGGGGTGATCTGCTCGTGCTGTCCAAAGACGTTGTCGCTGTCGGATACTCCGAGCGCACAAATGTCTTGGCGATTCAGTATCTCGCGAGAGCCCTCGCACAGATGGAAGACGGACCCAAGTATCTCGTCGTTGTAGAGATCCCGAAGAAGCGGGCATACATGCACCTTGATACGATCATGACACCTGTTGATCACGACGCCTGTCTTGTCTATCCCGCGGCGATTATGCCTGGTGGCAGTGAAGAGGCGACCGCGTATGAGTTTGATCTACATGCGAGTGAATTGACGCCTTCAATGAGGGGCAACGTGTTGCAACTTCTTGCGCGGCGTGGACTCGATTACGAGCCCATTTTGTGTGGAGGGACAGATCCCCTCCATCAACAACGTGAGCAGTGGACGGATGGTGCGAATACATTCACTCTCGCGCCAGGAATGATCACGCTTTACGACCGCAACCGTGTGACGGCAGATGAACTGATCAAGCACGGATTTCGTATTGTCTCCGCAGAAGATCTCGTCCTCGGCCGGGCTGAAGCGGATCTCAACAAACAAGAACGTGTTTGTATTATGTTACCCAGTCATGAGATCTCGCGTGCACGGGGTGGTCCCCACTGCCTGACACATCCCCTTGAACGATTCTAGAGGCTGGGTACACTATGTAAATACTCTCTATTTCAAATAGGAAATCGAATGAACAGATCGTTGATGTATCTCGACCAGAATTACGCTTCCAGGATATCGAAATTCCTGATCGGTGACGACGGTCATGCACACTTTGGTCTGTTACACGACGTTCTCACCCAATCCGATATCTGTATCCCACCAAGTCCCTTCCACGTCCTCGAATTGCTCGACGGCTATCTCAAGCCTTCCTTCCAACAACTGTACGGTCATTTTTCGAGAGGCTACTGGGTCCGCCACTGGCAGGACGTGGTGAAGCGACAGGCCATTCATCAACGCGTGGACATCGAAGACTTTTTGACCACTGAGGGAGATTGGGAGAGTGCGGCTGAGACAGCTCCCCTCACGGACATCGTGACGCTCGCATGGAATGGTTCATTCGTCGAGCGAAAACATGCGATCACGACGATGTTGCAGCAGCGCCTGCAACCTTTGATCGGGGAGGTGGAGACGCCATTTGTGCGGATTCTTTCCGGTTTGTTGACATTTCGTAGTTTGAACGAAGAGCGACAGGCGCGAGATTCAGATTTGATCGACTTGTTGATGGCGGCGACAGTTCGTCCGTATGTTCAATGGTTATGTACAGACCGTTTTATGAGAGAAGGGCTTGAGAAGATTGGAGAAGGCGAAGGGGTTTTCTCTGGTCGCCGACAGGAGGTGCATGTGTTGATCCAGCGATTTGCTCCAGGGACATCCTCAGTGGGAGGAGCTCATGGAGTATAAAATGATGAAGAAGTCCGGTGCGTTGCAGGAAGGACTTCCCAATCGAAGTAAAACGAAGCGCAAAGTGCGGCCGATGCGGTCGATCTCATCTGCGTCCAATTCACTCCCAATCCAGCAGCAAGTACAAAATTTTTCGGACTTTGGGGAAGAACAGGCGCAGGGGATCTTGAGTGAGCTGGAGATCGACTCTCTTTTGAATGACAATGTCGTCAATTTTCCGTCGAGTGGACCAGTTGGAGGGGTGCAGAGTATGTCTCCTGCGTTTGCCCAACAACAGGCCGATACGCCACCGGGAGGTGGTGACGATGCAGGAGGCGGGGGCGCTGAGCACCCCGATCGCAGGCGCATGTTGAATATGCGCGGTAGACCTATCCAACGCAAACCGAATCAACTCAAACACACGGGGCATTTGAATCAAATGGGCTTATTTTCCTATACCGTTTCCGAAGGCCAGCGGGTCTTGATGATCGACAAAAATGGGCAGGGGAAGATCCTCGACGGTCCTTGCCGTGTGTGGCGTTGGGGAAAACGCATCAGCCACTTGATGCAATATGCAGCCTACCCTGGTGAGTTTCTGATCGTTCGACACCTCGATGGTTCACAGGAGCACATGCACGGTCCCGCGAAGATCTGGTTTGACCCTCGTATTCACGCTGATATCCAAAAAGAAGACGCACTCCAACTCGCAGCAAAAGAGGCTGTTGTCGTCTATTCCCGAAACGAGGGGGACGAAGCCGAAGAGGAGAGCGTGCAGCGGCGGATTGTGATGGGGCCAGAAGTTTTTGCTCCTCGTCCTGGCGAGTGGCTGCACACATTTTGTTGGCATGGGACGAAGGGGGACGGTTACAAAAAGATCCCGGGTGCTTTGGTTTTTCAGAAGCTGTGGTTGATGCCCGATCAAATGTACCATGACGTCGAAGATGTGCGAACGGCTGATGATGTCGTCTTGACCATTCGTTTGATGTTGTTCTTTGAGCTGAAGGACGTCGAACGAATGCTCGATGAGACACACGACCCCATCGGGGATTTTATCAACGCAGCGAGCTCAGACGTGCTCGACCTCGTCGGTCGCTATACGTTCGACGAGTTTAAGACCAAGATCGAGCTGCTCAACGAGATCACGAGTTATCACCAACTCAATACACGCGCTGAGCAGGTGGGTTATCGTATCAACAAAGTTGTGTACAGGGGATATTCGACGACAGCAGCGCTTCAGTCGATGCATGGTCAGGCGATAGAGGCGAGGACACGTCTCAAGCTAGAGCGTGAGACGGAGCGTCAGGCCCAAGAGTTGAGTGACTTCAAGCAACAGCGTGAATTCGAGCGCGCAGGGAAGTCGCGAAATGAGAAGACGCACGAGGTTAAGGCAGAGCTCGAATTGCAAAGACAACGACAATTGCAAGAGATTGAGTTTCGCGAAAAGCAGTGGCAGACAGAGCAAGAGCAGACCGAGAAGAAGCTCGCGCGTGCGTTTGAGCAGAGAAAGAGAGAGTGGGAGTTGTTGCACGAGCAAAGGCGCCAGGATGCGGAGTTTGCGTTGGAGCAAAAGCGCAAGCTGCACGAGGCTGAGGCGGCCTATCTGACCCAGCTCAAGGAGATGGGCGTCGATTTGACCTCCTATCTTACACAACATCGTGCAGACCAAGTGATCGAGCTACGTGGTCAGGGAGAGGGAGTCTCACCACACCTTCACGTTGAGCCAAGCAACCAACGCTGATTTCGTCGTCAAAAGCATATCCTTTGCTTGCTTTTTTTTCTGAGGGGTGTATAAGCCCTCTTGAAGACTTTTGTGTTCTTTTTCTTCCACATGTGCCAGCCTGTTTGTATGTACTCTCCGAAACATCCAATCATTTATGACTTGCTTTTTTGTGTGTGAAAACAGAACTTTCATGGTATCGTGTTCAGTTTTGTCAGTGATAGAGGACTTTGATGATTGCATACGCACCCAGTTATCTCAATTTGATCAACCGCGCCGAAGAGCTCGCCTCCGAGAAGCAATTTGAAGAGGCTGAAGCGCTCTACAGAGAGGCCGCAGAGAACCAGGGACTCGACCTTGATGAGCTGCACGAGCGGGGCGTCACATTCATGCATAACGGTGAATTTGAAGACGCTTCTTACCCACTGTTGCAAGCCTACGATGCGAATCCTGTTGACTTGTCGTTGATCTTGAGTCTCTTGCGGCTTGGCTTGTTGAGTCAAAACGAAGAGCAAGCGTTGATGTTCAGCGAGCGTTTGATCGAGCGCAATGCTGGCCACGCAGAGGGACGTGCGTTGTGTGGATTGGCCTATGAGCTCCAAGGTGATTTGGAGCGGGCGTATGAGGAGCTGGAGTTGGCCATGCAGATGGATCCGACTTCATTTGTCGCCTCTTACAACTACGGTCGGTTGATGTTTGAGGACAAGGTCTATCCAGCGGCGATTGAGGCGCTGAAGAAGGCCGTCTTGATGAACCCCGATGATGCCGATGCGCGCTACCTCCTCGCAGCCAGTAATCGAGAGCTTGGGCAATTTGATGATGCGATTTTGGAGATGACGATCGCGATTGAGTTGGCTCCAGAAGAATCTGAGATGCATTTGTTTTACGCCGAGCTGCTCGTGGACGCCGATAAACTCGATGATGTTGTCTACCACATCGAAAAAGCGCTTGAGTACACTGATCCGGATGTTGCGATGCTTGAGCGGGCTTCCTTTATCTGTCTGCACGGCAATCTATTTGACGCGGCAGCGAATTACACGATCGATCTGCTGGAAAAAGTCCCTGATTACCAAAGAGGATGGCTTAACCTATCTCTGTTCCACATGGCCTCTGATCGGATGGAGGAGAGTGAGAAGGCTGTAGATATCGCGATTGAGCTCGATCCTGATGACTGGGAGGCCCACTTTTTTCTCGGTAATCTCTACAGAAATACGAGCCGTTATGACCAGTCCGAAGCTTCTTATCTCAGGGCGTTTGCGCTGGCTGCGCCTGACGACGCGTACAAACCGGTTGGAAATCTCGGCGTTGCGCTGATGGAGCGAGCTGTACTGCGGCAGGGGGAGGGGGCAGAGCAGAGCGCTGATGACACCCGCAAGGCGATTGAATACCTTGAGCAAGCCGTCTCTTTGTCACCTTCTGGTGAGTTTCGCTTTCATTACAACCTCGCGCTCGCCTACGCCAGCGTCGAAGAAGATTTTCGCAGCCTCCCGCTGTTAAAAGAGATCCTCAGCCAGGCTCCGAAAGACTCGGAGGAATTCGATGCGGCTCGTGAAATGCTCGACGCAATTGTTGGCAGAGAGTTACATGAGGAGAGCCCTGCTTGACGTTGTTTCTGTGGATGGCAAAAAAATCTTCACCTTCCATTTTTCCGTCAGAATCCTTCTTTCTTACGTTTCTTTTCCCCTTGAGAATCTTTTTGAAAGAAAATGGTTGATTCTTAATGCTTTGAAATGGTTGATATTTTTTCTTGGGGTGGGATGGTGTTGTTACGATTGCTTGATTTTTTGCAAAAAATATGAAACATTATCTTCGATGAGCCGATACTTGTTGCAGAACTTGATCTATTTTTGATCATTTTGTAAGAGAATACGGGATACTCCGTGTGTGCTTTTCATCAAGTCACGATGGTATCGGAGTGTATTCGACAATCAACAACGACTTTTCACAAAAGTCGCAAAAAATATCAGGTACATTCTTTTTTCGCGCAGGCCAAACAGCAAGGAGACAGGCCGATGAGTAAAATCAATCACAACCGCCCGATCGATGCGAACGTAGCATTACATCGTACTGATGTGGCGACCAACAAAACCGAAGCTCCCCAGCAGGGACAGGGTGTTGAGCGTTCGCAATTCGAGCTAAATGGTACATTTCAGGGGAACAAAGACAACGACCTGAAGTTTATCGAAAAGCGCAGTAAAATGGACGCGAATGCCCATGTACCGCGTGAACGCTCAGGAGCGGGTGTGCGTGGACCTCGTCGGGGAGAGCAAGCCGGTCGAAGACGACTTGGACAACGACCTGATCAACTCCACCAGCGCGGATTGAAGAGAGGCCATGTGCAAATCGGTGGCCAGCACCATCGAGGAGAGGTCAGAGGTGAGTTGAACGCGAACTTCAAGGGAGAGACACATCGTGCGGATGTGTATTCCCGTCCTCACCCCCACAAAAAGCGCTTTGAGATGGGTACACCAAGCCAACGCAACATGTTGGAGATGAATCAATCTTCAGCGCCTGCTCCGCTAGGTGGCCGCGTCAATTTCCAGCCCGGTAAACTTGATACTCGCGCAGATATCGGCTATAGTTCATCTGGAATGACAGGAAGCAACACACGCAACCTCGATATCACTCCAGAATTTGGGTCCAACAAAGGTCAGGTGAACTTTGGTGTTCATGCTCCTGTTGTCCAGGATTGGGGTGATGTGCCCGCCGCGCTGTCCAATGGTGCACAGATGGCTCTCGGACTTTTCGGTGGTGATAAATAGAGCAAGACATGCAAAAGCATGCCGATACCTACCAAAAGGCGCAAGAAGAACTCAAATCTAGACGTTTTTCCGCCGCAAGGCAGCTCTTCCTCGAAGCTGCTAGCCTCCAAGGGCTTGATTTACCCTCACTGATCACACAAGCACAGCGCCTGTTGGATGGTGGAGATATCAAAGCAGCCCTCCAGTTGTATCTCCAAATCTTCGAACACAACCCCACAGACATCGATGCGTTGCTCGGCCTTACCAAAGGCGCGTTATTCCTTCATCAACTCGAAGACGCGAACGCCTATCTCTCTGCCTTGTTTGCGATGGACCCCCAACATCCACAGGCGCTCACGTTACGAGGGCTGCTCGCTGAGGCCAACGGACAGCTCGAAGACGCTTTAGCTGATCTCTCCCTCGCCGTCTCCCTCACACCTTCCTCTTTTTTGGCGGTGTACAATCTCGGACGTCTTCAGTTTGATACCGGGAACGTCGAGCTTGCAATGGAGACATTGTCCGATGCGCTCGAAATTTCGCAGGACTCATCCGATGTCTTCTACTTGCTTGGTTTGTGCTTTGCGAGGAGCGGGAAGAGCGATGATGCCATCGCCCACTTCGAAAAAGCCACGACGATTTTGCAAGATGACGCTGATCTGTGGATGACGCTCGGTGAGTTTTATTGTGATGTCTACCGCTTTGACGATGCAATCGTCGCGTTTGACAAGAGCTTATCACTCTGCCAAGCGGCGGCTCCGTTGTTGGAGCGCGCATGTGCTGCATGTGCCCGGTTTGGTCTTTTTGATGAGGGCGTTGGATATATCGAACAGCTCCTCGAAGCCCAGCCTGACGACTTTCGTATGCTGTTGAATGCTTCGTTGTTCTACGTGATGACTGGTGATTTCGACGAGAGTGAAGCCTGCCTTCAACGTGCGATGGAGATCAAGCCTCACCATTGGGAGCCGGGCTTTTTGATGGGCAACTTGTACCGCTCCATCGAGCTCTACGATGAAGCCGAAGAGTGGTATCGAGTGTCTGTTTCCCACGCCAAACGACCGATCCAAGAGTTCCAGGCGTTAGGTAATCTCGCCGTCACGTTGATGGAAAAACAGGCGATGTGGGATGAAGAGGGTCTGGGCGATGAGCAGGAGAGTGTGATGGAAGAAGCCGTTACGCTCCTTGAGCGTGTGGTGAAGTTGGCGCCCCCCAAAGAGTATCGTTTTCACTACAACCTCGCGCTTGCGTATGCGTCGTTGGATCGAAGCCGCAAAGCGGGCGCCGTTCTCGAACATATCCTCAAGGATGTCCCACCAAGCTCCGAGCTTTTTGAGCTGGCTGGCGATGTTCGCAAGCACATCCTCTCGAAAGTCCCCTCTCTACGAGCCCGACAAAAACGACGCATCAAACGAGGCGTCGGTGGCTCAGGTGCCTGATTACTCTTCAAACTCCTCCACCAACCACGCTTCATCAAGCTCCTCAAAATCGGCCTCAACAGGTGCGACCATGTCGTTGAGTATCTCTCTGCGTGTTTCCATCAAGTTATCGAGCTTTTCGCCTAGCTGTGGGATATGTCCGAGCAGGTCGTTATAACTTTGGGCGGGCAAGTGAAATAACGTGCCACCCTCTGGTAGCAAGACTTCTGCGGTCGTTGGATCACCTGTCAACAACGAAAACTCTCCGAAGGTGTCGCCCTCTGTGAGTGTCGCGACGCGCACTTTGCTGTCGTCTTCTGCTGTGGCCCAAACTTCTGCAGCGCCGTGTAGGAGAATGTACAATCCCGAGGGAGCTTCTCCTTCGTGGATGACCTTGCTCCCTGGTGAGACTTGTTGTAACTCGAAGGCTTCCATAAGTGCTTGCTGTTTATCTTCTTCTAACTCTTGGAACAATCGCGAAGATTTGATCACGTTGTTGACCAGTCTTTGTCTGAACAGTTGATCCAGCTCGTTGTGCAGCTGACTATGTGTTTCAGCGAGTCGCTGGAGCATATTGGTGTCGAGCTTCCATGCCATTGAGTGGGAGACGGCTTCTACACTTGCGCGCCTCGGTACACCTGTCATCAATGACATCTCACCAAGCAGCGCAGGAGCGCGTACTTCTGTGAGCAAGATGTCTTCGCCACTTGATTGTCGTTTTTTGACTTGAACATTGCCGTGGGACAGGAGGTAGACCGATTTGTCTGTGCTCCCTTGCTTGATCAGCGCTTGTCCAGGTTTGAGAGGTGTTGGTTCGATCTGAAGGGCGAGAACGACAAACTCAAGCGCTGTGATCTGTCCAAAAATTGGAATTTCGGGAAAGAGCGCATCTTTGGGAGGGAGTAAGTCGTCCGTTGCCAACCCTATCTGGACAGCGAGCTCTTTCAGTGCTTCGTCATCTTCGGGAAGCTCGACCGCGAGTGGTTCTGGTTGGGGAAGGGGGTGGCTCTGACCTTCTTTAGAGCGATTGGTCGAGAATGTCTGTGCGAGCTCTGAGAGCAAGCCTGCGACAAGGCCTTGATCGACTTGCAGGCGACACAGCGCAAGCGCTGTGAAGAATTTTCCTCTCGAAGCAGCGGCTTGGACGGTTCTTTTCCACACTTCGCTGGCTTGGGGGTGTGCCTGTTCTTCGAGGGCTTTGGCCAATGTTGCTCTGTGTTGGATAGAGTATGGCTTTTCGATCACTGCTGATAAAGCGCTGCGCAATGTCATCCTCAACTCCTGTACTGATAGTAGGAAAGAACGTTTTCAGCGCACATTGCGGAGAATATACGCTGGTCGGGAGAACGTATCATATTTGCTATGTCTTCGACAATTCTTTTTGTTCGCATGGATTTGCTTTTTTCGCACAATCTGTCCATGATCGTGTCGTTGTTTTTGGAGATACTCTTTTCTGCGAGGTGAGCGTCCTATGTCCCGAATGTTTCGTTTTTTGTTTGGTGGTCTCTTTTTGCTCTTCGTCTCAACAGTTGCGTTTGCATCGACTGCCAAGACTTCCTATCAACAGGCTGAACAGATCCGCATCCAATTTATCAAGACACAGGCTGATAATTATCCTAAACTTGCTCAAGCCTTGGCTCTTTACGCAAAGGCATGTGCCTCAAAGCACGCGCGTGCTTGTTGGAAGGTCGGATTTTTGTTAGAGACCTATCCAAAGGGACGTGATGATTACGCGAAGCAGCTCAAGCTTCCTCCTTTCGCGAAAAAGACAGACAAGCCGCTCTCTCCTCGGCTGTGGTATACACGAGGTTGTTCTTTGCGCCTTGGAGATGCTTGCTTTTACACGTACCGAGGTCTTGCCAAGCAGGATTCACGACGCGCTTCTCTTTTGCTAAAGCGCGCGTGTCGTTTTAAGAGCGGTGAAGCCTGTTATCATTTGTATCTCAAGCGCAAGGCAGTGTGGGCAAAAAGCAAGGCTCTGTCCAAGAGAACGAGGACGCGAAGACAACGCGAAACGTATCGTTTTTCTCGCAAGATCTTTCGCTTCTTCAATGCGGCTTGTCAGCGAGGGGTCGCGAAAGATTGTTATGCGATGGGACACCTTCACTTCAAAGGGATCTTTGGTCTCAAGCAGCCCAAGGTTGCGTATCGAGTCTTTACTCGTGCGTGCGCTCTTAATTTGGCTGAAGCTTGCGACTATCTCGGCGTGATCGTTGGAGGTGGGCTTGGCGTGAAGCAGGACTTTAAGGCCGCGCGGGCCTTCCATCAGAAAGCCTGCCAGCTCCATTCGATGGATGGTTGTGTCCACTTTGGAGGCATGGTCTTTCGGGGCTTGGGAGGCGAAAAGGATTTGATGGAAGCGAGGCGCCAGTTTCGCAACGCGTGCATGAATGATCACGCTCAAGCCTGTCTCTTGCTCGGTGAGATGATGCTTCGTGGTGAAGGGGGAGACCGGGATCTGAAAGCCGGCTTCAGAACGTACAAACGAGCTTGTAAATTGAAACATACTGTAGGTTGTCAACGTGTTCGTGAAATTCAGAAGTATATGAAATGATGAGTGGATTTTTGCTGCGAGCGAGGAGTGAGTTGATGAGGTTGTGTAAGCTAGGTGTTGTGTTGTTTGTTGTGTTGGGGACTGTGCTGGTTGGGTGCAAGCCTTCGCCACAGTTTGTAAAGCCGGATGTGGCGAAGTGGTCTTCGTATATTTGCCGCGATGTACCATTGAAGCTGGCTGAGTGGAAGGGCGCGAAGAGATTCAAAAGCATGTGGCACCAACAGCTCTGGCTTAAGGGTTGGATGAGTGAGAAGAAAGCCGGAAAGATCGATGTGTATTGGGAGTATTTGCAGAACGCGAAGGGGGGACTTCAGCTCGCGAAGGTGTGTGCGAGATTGACGGATTGGAATCCGTGGTTGTATTTCCACTTTCGTTCCGAGGCGAAGTATCTGAAGGTCAAGGGACAGGATTACATCCGTCTGGTCATTACGCCGACTGTGCGGGGGCCGATTCAGCGGATTAAGACCACAAAAGATGGGAAGGTCTTCATCAAACGTGTCTCAGGTGCGTTTGCGCAGATTTCACATAGATTCATGATCAGGCCTGGAAAATCGAGAGCGTTCAAAAGAAAACCCACCGAATTTGCGAAGGCGAAAGTTGTATTGCCTTCTGGCACTTATACTTGGAGGAGTCGTTCGTGGGCGTCGAAGTTGAGAGAGCAGGTGCCACACCCAAAAGGGTGGGGTGCAAAGGTGAGGAGCGCTTCTAGCCCGTCGACCAAGCCCTTGGCGAAACCATCGAGTCGACCCGCTGCAAGGAGACCATAAGACAGAGCTTTACGCGCCGATGGAGATCTTGCCCAAGATGCTCTCTGCTCTGTTCATGAGATCACTGAGCGCTTCCATAGCTTGGAGATGTTGTTCTGTTGGAGCTTGCGCGGTGAGGGTTTTGAGCTGTTCAAAGGAGCGTCGGTTGAACGCAAGTCCCAAGGGGGTCCCTTTTTGCAGGTTGAGCAGGATAGACTCTTGGAGCAACTGCGCCGCTTGCAAGAGATCTCCTTGTTTGATGAAGACATCGGCCAGTCCTGCGGTTGAACGGGCGAGGCCCATGACGTCGCTGAGTTGTCGTTGGACCTCCATGGCCTTGATGATGTATTGGACGGACTCTTCTGCACGTCCTCGACCGATCTCCAATCGTCCCATTGTCTCCCAGACACGCGCGAGTTCCCTGTGACGGCCCAATTGGTTGTAAATCTGCGCGGCGACTTTTGTGTGTTGGAGGCTGATGGTGTACGCGTCGGCTTCCCGACCTTTTCGGATGGTAACATGAAGCGGTAGCCGCGCGAGTAAGTGTTCAGTCTCTGCGAGTTCGAGAAGCGCGACTTCGTCTTTGGGATCTCGTTCGAGGAGATTTTGGAAGATCTCTCTTGAATGGTACAGCAGCCTCGTCGCTTGGTGAGGATCACCGAGTCGAATGTAAAGCGCGGCCTGATCGTTGAGCAGTCGTGCCGAGGCGATGGGGCGGTTGTATTCGAGGAGTTTTCGGCTGACACTCGCGAGCTCACGGAGGGAAGTGTCGAGGGACTTCATGTCTCCTATATCGTAGCTGACGCCGGCATGGAGCGCTGCGATTCTTCCGAGTAGATCCGCTGGGGGATTGGCCGGGAGTGTCGCTTTGGCGGCATCAAGTGATTCGATCACTTCGGTCAGGGGGGCGATATTACCGAAGACCACACCGTGCCATTTGAGTCGCGCAAATTCGAGCAACAGCCTCGCTTCCAGGATTGATTTTTGTCGAGAAGAAGGCAACTCGTCGAGCAGCTCCATCGCTTCCTGTCCGATCTGGATACCTCTTTTTGTATCACCAATCGACACGAGCTCTTTGATAGCGTCGAGATAGCGTTCGATGGCGAGTTGTGTCTGACCTGCTGCGTGGAGGTGCTGGGCAGCTCTCGACTGATCTTTTGTGCTCGTAGCCTCCTTGGAAGGGGCTGAGGAGCGTTTGGGATGTGGTGTGTAGGAAGGAGGCGCGACGTGTGGGATGGTCTCGTCTTCCACCGTGTCGCTGTTGTCTGTGTCGCTCTGTGGCAGCTCGATCTCAGCGTTGGCTTCGTACAAATCTTCTGTATTGGGCTGTGTTGTGTTTGTTTCCTCTTGTGGGAGCTCCTCTTGCGCCCTCGTTGGGATGAAGTCCTCATCGATGTCGAGTGAGCTGGTCGCAGGTGCGCGTTGGGTGTCTTCGACTCCGCCGAGGATATGAGCAAGCTGCTCGTGCCAGTATGCGAGCAGTGAGGGGAGCATCTGATCTTTTAGATGTTCGGCACTTTGGGGAGGGATAAAGAATGAGGCGTGGCAAAGATCACCAATAGGAGCGCCTGCATCGGATGCTTCTTGTAGTGTCTCCAGAACCTGCCCAAGAGGCATTGAGAGAAGCTCTGCGACAAGTGTGGCTTCGAAGCTGTTGCCGATCACAGCGGCTGCTCTCATCACACGTAGCACTTGTTTCGGAAGTGTGTTCCACTCAAAGGGCTGGAATGGACTGTCGTTCTCATCAGTCGTAAAGTCGTGGAAGACGTCTTCATCGTATGTCTCTTGCAGCGCTTGCAAGAGTTCGAGTGATGCGCCCTTTGGCGCTTCTTGAAAGCGTATGATCCAGGGCAGCTTGAGCTTTGAAGGGTCCATGAGTAAATCTTGGATCACTTCGAGCGCTTGTTTGTCGGCACGATCGACGTCATCAAACAAAAGGACAGCACGCCCTGCGGCTTCGAGTGCGAATCTGTTGCAGCTTTCGAGAAAAGCATCTTCGACGATCTGTGTAGGCATCTCTCCTAGTAACTGATAGCGAAGGCTCCCGTCCTGTGCTGCGCCAGTTCGTTTGCTCTCTGTGCCAAGCCATGTTTGCAGTTGTTCGAGCGCCTTGTGTATTGGACCTGCGGTGGTCCAAGATTCAGCTCCGTTTAAGCGCAACACCTTCCTACCCGAAGGGGCCCGCAAGAGTGGTGATGCACCAATGAGGACTGTTGGTTTCCCTACTCTGGCACGCTCCCAGATCTCTTTCATTGAGACATTCATCGACACCTCCAAATACATGAGTCAATCATCTTCCATAAGGCCATCCACTGGCCCTTGATCAGGTCTCTACCTGTTTGATGAGATTTCTACCACACTTCCTCTTTTGGTTGGATGATCTGCATCAAAATCATCTGATCGAAACAGTCATTGTGTACCCATGCGTCCTGATTGTTCATGGTGTTGATTGTTGTATGTTTATGTTTTATTTATGTAAATCATATATGACTCAGGCTTTTTTTTCTTACCGGGGTGCCGACCCACCCAACCCGACTTGAGCGCGGATATGTCGTTGTTTTTTCCTTCATAGTGTACGGTTAGATCGAGGATTTTCACGTTTTGGGGTTATGTTGGCATGGATTCTGCTTTTAAGGGCGGTCAGGTAGACAGGTTTTACAATGCATGGAGAAAGAGAATGAGCGTTACAAACCAAAGCAATTTAGTCGATCAGAGCTTTTGGAATAACAATTACACAAGAGCTGTCCTTCAACCTCCAGCGGAGCACAATCAGGTGCAACCTTGGTACGAGAAGCACATCCCTGGAGGACCTGGCTCCTGTTTGGAGATTGGTTGTTTCCCTGGACAGTTCCTGGCGGCCTTTGGTGCGATGGGCTACGAGATCAACGGTGTTGATCTCACACCACGCACAAAGTCAGATATGTTGCCGTGGCTGGAAAGTCTTGGCTACCCGATTGGTGAGATTTACGAGGGGGATTTCTTCAAATTTGATCCTGGTAAACAGTTTGATCTCGTCGCGTCTTTTGGTTTCATCGAGCACTTCCCTGATTGGGATAGGGTGTTGCAGATGCACATGGATTTTGTTGCGCCTGGTGGATATCTGGTGATCTCCGTGCCGAACTTTCGTGGCTTTGTGCAAAAAGCGTTGCATTATATGCTGGACAAAGAGAATTACGACAGACATGTGATCTCGGCGATGGCACCTGAGAAGTGGAGAGTCCAGCTTGAGGGGGATGGGTTCGAGATCTTGGAGAGTGGTTACTTCTCGGCGTTTAGCTTTTGGACGGAAGATGACGGCCAAAACTTGCTCCAACGTGGTGCGGCGAAGGTGGTCCGCTACATGACCCCGACGTTGTCTCGTCTCCTTCCGAAAAACCAGCCTGCGTACGCTCCGTATTGTGGGGTGGTTGCTCGTCGTCAAGGGTAATGAAAGGGGTGGGATATGTTCGTTTCACGTTACAAACAAAAGTTGAAGTCACTCGCAGGAGGTGTGCTCGCCCGTTCCGGACTTTTTGGACCAGCTCTTGGAGAGAAAGCCGTGATCCTCGGTTTTCACCGTGTGAATGACGAGAATGAGGACGAGTTGACATATGGTGTCGCGTCTTTTCAGCAGGTGTGCACCTTCGCCAAAGAGCACTTTCATGTGGTCCCTCTCGACGAGATCGTCTCTCGCCTTGAGAGAGGTCGCTCTGTGAAGGGACTACTCGCGATCACCTTCGATGATGGATACGAAGACAATTACACCAACGCTGCACCTGTTCTCGAACAATTGGGACTCCCTGCGACGTTTTTTGTGGTCAGCGGATTCATCGAAACAGAGCATGTGACATGGTGGGATAAGTCCATGCCATCGGCTCCAAAGTGGATGTCATGGGAGCAAGTCAACGATTTGCACGCGAGAGGTTTCTCGATCGGCGGCCACACCTCCACACATGTGGATTTGGGTCGGGTGAGGGGGGATGAAGCGAAGCTGGAGATCCAGCGTTGTCGAGAGGAGTTGATGGAAAAAGTGCCTTGTCATGTCGATATGTTCGCATATCCATACGGTCAGCCAGACAACCTGCTCGAAGAAAACCGCCGTGTGATTGCTCGTTCTGGCTACCGCGCGTGTGTCTCTTGTTATGGTGGAACTGTTTCACCTGGCGAAGATCCCTTCCGACTTCAAAGAGTTCCCATCTCCAACTGGTTCGCATCTGCCAACCAATTTGCCCTTGAAGTGGCGCTTGGGAGGGCCTAGTCATGCCTGTTTCACAACCTGATATCCAGATTCGTCCTTACCAGGAAGGTGATGAATGCGATATTGTGGAGATGTTTGGCAATGTTTTCTCCCGTGAGCTGTCTCTTGAAGAGTGGCGGTGGAAGTTTGCGGAGAATCCATACGCGCCACCTCTCGCGACAGTCGCCTATGTCGAGGAGCAACTTGTAGGTCATTACACGATGATGCCTGTTCGTTTGAACGTGATGGGACGCGCCGTTGATGCTGCTCAATCTATTGACACGATGGTCAGTCCATTGTTTCGAGGTCAGCAGATATTCAAGAAGACCGCGACAGATTGTTACCAGCGCTACAAAGAGAGTGGGGGCAAGTGTGTATTTGGATTTCCGAATGAACAGTCCTATCCTGGTTTTATGAGGCGATTGCAGTGGAAGAGGATCTCGTATTTGACGGAGTATTCTTTGCGTTTGGGGGTGAGTGGTGTGGTTGAGAAGTGGCTTCCAAGGACGAGGCTGGCAAATGTCGCGGATCATTTGTACAGAGGAAAACAGAGGGCGTCGTTAGCATTGCAGGGGCAGTTTTATCAACGTCAGAAATCTTATGTGAACTTTAAAAATGCATCAACAGTACCAGAGGGTATGGACAGCTTTTGGAAAAAGATACGCTCTTACGCGGTCTTCTCTGTTTGGAAGGACAGTCAGTACTTTTCATGGCGATACGATCAAAATCCGAAGAGCGATATGCGCTATGCGTATTTGGTGGATGGTGAGGAGATCGTGGCGTTGGCAGTGTATAGGATGGACGACACAAAAGCGATGCATTTGATGGAGCTGTTGGTTGCTGATTTTGACGTGAAATTAGGGCGGTTGCTGTTATCAAAGATCGCGAAGATTGCGGTGAAGGAGGGAAAAGACACGCTCGTCTTTGTCGGGCACGATGCGGGTTTTTACGACGCATTGTTTCGCGAGTGGACGAGTCAACCGGCGTTTGGTTTTGTGCTCTGCGCGCGGGCTTTTGGCCTTGATGAGCTACAGGATATGTTTGTGCAGCCGGGAAATTGGACAATGACGTTGGGGGATATCGATATTTTCTGAGGGATATTACGAAGGGAGGCGGAAGAAGCGTTGGGCATTTTTTGTCGTTGCTTCCGCGACTTCATCGAGTGGCTCATTGCGACATGTCGCGACATGCTGCAGGATATGAGGGAGGAACGCCGGTTCGTTTCGGCCTTTTGCTGGCTTGGGGCGTAGATCTCTTGGTGTGAGGAAGGGGGCATCTGTTTCGATCATCAGGCGATTTTGTGGGATCAGGCTGACGATTTGGCGCAAGTGTGTGCCTCGTCGTTCGTCGCAAATCCACCCTGTGATACCGATGTGGAGATCGAGGTCGATGTAAGCTGTGAGGGTCTTTTTTGTGCCTGTAAAGCAGTGGACAACTGCGTCGACGAGTTGATCTCGATAGGGGGTGAGGATGTCGAGAAAGCGTTGTTGTGCGTCTCGTTCGTGTAAAAAGAGGGGTTTCTTGTGTTGGATGGCGAGCTGAATTTGTCTCTCGAAGACCTCTTCTTGTTTGGGTCGTGGAGAAAAGTCTCTGTTAAAATCAAGCCCACATTCTCCGATGGCGACGACCTGATCTTGCATTGCGAGTGTGTTGATAAATGCTTCTGTTTGTGGGGTCCACTCTTTGGCATCGTGTGGGTGGACGCCGGCTGTGGAGTACATCATCTCGGGGTAGGATTGTGCAAGCTCAAGAGCTGCCCGGCTACTGGACTCACAAGTTCCCGTCAGGATCAGGGTAGAGACCTTCGCGTCCTTCGCCCTTTGGATGACATCCTTTTGATCACGTCGAAAGGATTTGTGGGTCAGGTTGATACCTATATCGATGAGAGAGCGCGTCATGGCTGTGTCCTCTTTGTGGGTTTGGGTGGTTGTGTGACCGAGAGTTGGTCGTGTGCTCTCGCTATACGGCTCATGTGTTGGTCTGGTTCGGAGGAAGCTGGAGGGGATCAGGATTTTGATTGTGTGACCATCGCTTGGATGACCATGTCGTTCATGGATTCGAGTTGTTCGATCAGTGAATCGGGTGGGACTTTGTTGAGTTGGATCGTCGCGACAGCGGTCTGTGCGCCGTGGAAGACGGTGTTACTCATCTCCGCGATGTTGATGTCAGCTTCTCTGAGCTGTTCCATGACAGCAGCGAGTACACCGACCTTGTCAAAGTGTCTAACGATCAACTGGCAGGTGGACTTGACCTGTGTTTTGAGGTTGACACAGTTGGCGATTTGGCCGTGCTCCAAAAACCCACGGATGATTCTGATGGCTTCAGAGGCTACGGAGAGCTGGGCTTGATTTGTTGATGCGCCGATATGATGGGTGCCCACAAGGTTTGGGTGTGTGAGGATGGGTGCATCAAATGTATGGTCACCAGAAGAGGGTTCATTGTGGAACACATCGAGTCCTGCGCGCAACCCTCTCTCATTCATCGCCTGTAAGAGCGCTTCTTCGTCGTGTATTTCGCCTCGTGAGGTGTTGATAAAGATGGCATTGGGTTTCATCGCGGCGAATTGCTGGGGGCCAAACAAGCCATTTGTCTCGTCTGTAAGGGGGAGGTGGGCTGTGATAACGTCGGCCTGTGAACACAAATCGTGCAGTGTATCGCAGTATTGGACGCCTGCTTGTTTGGCACCTTCTGGTGTGAGGAAGACGTCCCAGGCCATGACGTTCATCTCAAACGCGAGCGCTCTCTGTGCGACGGCTCGTCCAATGCGGCCGAACCCAGCGATGCCGATGGTTTTTCCTTTGATCCCGTCGGCTTTGGCGTACTTCTTTTTGTTCCAGAGGTTGGCGCGAAGATCTGCGGTACATTGGGGGATTTGTCTATCGATGGAGAGCATCAGACCCATCGCGAGTTCTGCGACTGCGATCGCATTTTTCCCTGGGCAGTTGGCGACATAGATACCTTTTTGGCTTGCGGCGTCGAGATCGATGGTGTTGACACCTGAACCAACGCGAATGATCAGGATCAGGTCTTTGGCTGCATTGATGGTCTCTTTGGTGACTTTTGTGCTGCGAACACAGAGGATATTGGCCTCGTTTATATTTGCGGGGAGCTCTCCTGCTGTCAATTGTGGTGCGTTGACGACGTCAAGCCCCAGTGCTTCCATTTCATCGACTTTTTCTTCTGGTAGCTTATCGGCGATCAGTACCTTGAACATGTTGCCAATCCTCCTGCGGTGTTTGGTGGTTTGTTCCCATGGAGTACCCGACGACGAATAGAAAATCAATGGCCTTCGTTGTCATTTGATGTAGGTACCGTTTGACCGTATGAATTGGCCTCTTCGGTCGGGTCGGAAAATGGACAAGTTACGCGCACAACCGTATAGTCTCAACATCGTGTCTATTTAGGCCGTCGGATAGAAAAAAGGATACGGAAAATGAGACGAAGACAGAAGGTTGTTGCTGAAGCCACAGGCTTTGTGATTCGTCGTCGGCGTAGCGATGCTATGCCTTCTCCTCAT
>PCBK01000088.1 GCA_002731275.1 Deltaproteobacteria bacterium
GATATTTTCTTCTTCCCCTGATTGTTTTCTTCGTGTCATCATTTTCTTGTACAAGCACTTCTCCAATCGATGAAGGCATTGTCGAGACCAAACCGGATGCAAACGTCCATGATGCTCATTTCGTTGAACTTGAAAGTGAGTATTCGAACGAAACAAAGCATGAAGACTCGAAAGACATCCAACCTGACAAGCCGATAAAAGAAATAACTCCAAAACCTGAACTCATTATCGAAAGGTTGCGCGTATACTGCTACAAATTAATCCTACAATGGAACTCGGTCGTGAAAAAATACGGTCATTGTCAAAGTGATGATGATTGCGTTCTGTTAGGCTTTCATGGGAATTGTAGTTGCTCGTACGGACCTGGCTATGACGGAAGTCCTGTGAACAAAAAAGCTCAACCCGAACTCGAACCTATCGAGAAAGAATACCTCGCTCGTTGCAGAGCACAGAGATGCGATCAAGATGTTTCTGAAAGGAAGTACCTTCGGTGTGAAGCTGGACGGTGTAAAGCTGATAGGCATAGTTGTTTTTACAGGGATCCAGAATAATTGCAAAGGTAGCCGTTCAGGGGGTGGGGAAGAGGGGAGGAGGCTGTTCGTTACGCCGGTGCGCTTGAATCGCCGATGTTACGTACTCCAGAACGTCTCTGTTCTGTGCCTTTCAGGCTTGCATTCGTTGTCAGAATCCTCTCCACAAAACGATTTCCCTCCTTGCTGTCCGCGCTAAAGCTACGTTTTCTCCAAAGCACCGTTGGCCAACTTCAGAGGGAGAACGCAAAGGAGGTGTCTGAAAGACAGGACGATTCAGCCGAGGAGCTTGAGGAGAGACTGAAGATCTCGTTTGAGCGCTTTTTTGTCCGCTTTGGGCATCGATGATAGGTCGAGATGTCTTCGGGGGAAGATGTATCGGGTGGTGCTGTTGCCATCTTCGTCTTCAGTTTCTTGTGTCGAGAAGAGTTTGAACACATCGTCTTTGCCAATCTCTCGACGGATCGCTGCCTGGAGTGCTGTGCGGTTGAGAGCTTCTTTGCGCTGTCGCTTGAGCCAATGCTTGAGGTCAAAGTCCGGGTAGGCTTCGTCGCTGTGGAAGGCGTTGAGGATGAACGCGTGTGCCATTTTGACGTTGCTATCGTCGTCAGAGAGGGCATCCTGGAGTGCTTTGGGGTAGTCGGGGATCTTCTTAAGCCGCTTGAGCTGGCGCGTACCGAGCTTGAAGATGGCCTCTAGCTCTTCGTACTTGTGGCCCAGCTCCAGGTATCGTTTGACGGCATAGCCACGATCGACGTCAGAGTAAGTCTTACGGGCTTCGTTCTCGATAAGCGAAGCGTGAAAGGCTTTTTTGTCATCGTCGAGGTCGTCTCGGACGATGGCATCGACGTGTGTCCAGCCGATGGCCTTGATGGCAGTCAGGCGTCGAAATCCCGAGATGACCTGGTACATATCGGTTTGATCGGGGTGTGGGCGGAGGATGATCGGGATCTGTTGGCCGTGTGTTTCGATGTTCTCCTGGAGGTTGCGGTCTTGCAGGCTTTGGCGGAACTGGAAGGTTCGGTCGTCGAGAACGATCTCCGTCAGGGGGATCTGTTTGACGCTCTTGTTTTCGAAGATATTGGGCTGTGGTGGTGGAGGCGTTGGGTCTTTGGGTTTATTTTTGGAGCCTTTGGGGCGTCCGCGGCCACGTTTTTTGGGGGGATCAGATGCAGATGGTTTGTCGGTTGTTTTTGGTTTGGCTGTTTTTTTGGCCATGGTGTTTGTCCCTCTTTGTCGGGTTACTTGCTTTTTTTGGATCATGATGATTGTTATCGAGAATTTTTTGTTCGCTGTCAAGAGGAAAATGTCTGTGGTTTTTGTCAGATATCGGGTTGTGTGTTATGGAGGTGAAGAGTTGTAGATTTCGGATGGAACGAGTGTTTTGAGATGCGCAAACGTTGGACGTCTGAGACGATCAAGTCGGGAAGTTTGTATGAGGACTATCACTATGTTCAGTGACACGGTGTCACCCCAAATATTCGAGAGATGAGCTTTTGGGGATGGGGATGAGTTCCTGTTTGTCGGGGTTTGGGGAGCGTTTTGAGGAGTCATCATTTGTTGGAAAGGAAATTTTGCATTTTTTCGAGATGTCCATTGATCTCGTTTGATCTCGTGAAGGAGTTCAAGAGCTCGCTTGACAGGTGTGCGATATTTGGACATACTCTGTCGATATCTTTACAACTATCGTGAATATCACCAAAAAATCGGACAAACATTGAATGAGTTCAATTGAATAACAAGTTCACCGATGCGTGCAACTGTGAGAAATGGCTGCATGATTGAATATTCTCTGTTATGAACATGGATACACATTTCGATGGAATAGATTACAGCGTAGATACAATTGTATCTTCTAGCAGTATGTATGCTGTATTTTGTGAAAAAGCTCTATTTTAGTAGAATAGTTGTCTTTTATTGCACTTTCTGTTTTCTTTTGAGCACATTTGCGTTGCATTCTTATCAAAATCTGTACATGACCTATATAGCTTGCTGTTTCTTTGAGTCAACACCCCGAAAGAAAAACCTTTCAACATATGAAAGGTATGATATCTTGTATTTGGCAGGCGAGCAGATGAATAAGGAGTCTTTTGATATGAATGAGAATTTTTCAAAATTACGAGAATTACTTTCCAACCCAGTCCAAGATCATGAATGGAATGAGGACTTTTGTTGTCTCTTGCAAGAAACATATGAAGAAAGAGAAGAAGAATACAAAGAAGTATGGGTGCCTTATTGTGAGAAGCATGCACAGGTCGTAAAGGAACCCATCAAAAGTCTTCGTTCTCTTAAAGAATTAGAAGAATGGGGCAGAATGGCTCCATTTGCTACTTTCTCCCTTCATTTATCTGGCAACAACATAGGTGATGAAGGTTGTGAAGCGATTGCAAACTCTCGATCTCTGGCAAATCTTCAAACACTGATATTGTCTCATAACTCAATAGGCGATGAAGGCTGCAAAGTAATAGCAAACTCTTCCAATTTGACAAATCTTCAAACACTTGGTTTATTGAGTAACTCAATAGGTGTAGAAGGGTGCAAAGCACTTGCACATTCTGCCAATCTGAAAAGCCTTCAAATGCTTGAACTATCTAGTAACTCAATAGGTGTAGAAGGGTGCAAAGCACTTGCAAGCTCTCGATCTCTTATAAATCTTCAAACACTTGAGTTGTCTGATAACTCAATAGGTGATGAAGGTTGCAAAGCACTTGCAAACTCCTCCAATCTGACAAGTCTTCAAACACTTGAATTGTCTGATAACTCAATAGGTGATGAAGGTTGCAAAGCGATAGCAAACTCTTTCAATCTGAAAAGCCTTCAAGTACTTAAATTGATTAATAATTCAATGTTCGTAGATGGTTGTGGCGTAGAAGGGTGCAGGGCGATAGCAAATTCTTCCAACCTGAAAAGCCTTCAAGTGATTGAATTATCTGGTAATTCAATAGGCGATGGAGGTTGCAAAGCGATTGCAAGCTCTCGAACTCTGACAAATCTTCAAACACTTGAATTATCTGAGAACTCAATAGGCGATGAAGGTTGCAAAGCGATTGCAAGCTCTCGAACTTTGGCAAATCTTCAAGTGCTTGAATTGTTTGATAACTCAATAGGTGTCGAAGGGTGCAGGGCGATAGCAAATTCTCCTAATCTGAAAAGCCTTCAAACACTTGGCCTATCTAGTAACTCAATAGGTGTAGAAGGGTGCAAATCGATTATAAATTCCTCCAACCTGAAAAGCCTTCAAACACTTGGATTGTCTGATAACTCACTAGGCGATGAAGGTTGCAAAGCGATAGTAAACTCTTTCAATCTGACAAATCTTCAAGCACTTGAATTATCGGATAACTCAATAGGAGATGAAGGTTGTAAAGCACTTGCAAGCTCTCGAACTCTGACAAATCTTCGGAGACTTGAATTGTCTCATAACTCAATAGGCGATGAAGGGTGCAAAGCGATAGCAAATTCTTCCAATTTAACAAATCTTCAAACACTTGGTTTATTGAGTAACTCAATAGGTGTAGAAGGGTGGAAAGTGATAGCAAATTCTTCCAATCTGAAAAGCCTTCAAGCAATTAAATTGTCTTTTTACGAAATAGGTGATGAAGGAAGCTTGGCTTTTGTCTGTTCTATCACACTTCCTGAACACATACGCAAAGAATTTATGAGTGAGGTAAAGAAAGAAAGTTTAATTGAGAAAGCAAGAGAATATGAGATCCATGAAGAGTTTGATCGTCTGGGAAAAGAAGAGATCGCAGAATTCATTTGGAAGGCAAGAAAAGAACAAGAGAACTTGTGGTGAGCAAGTCGTTGGAGCAAACATGGCAGGGGGCTTTATGTGTAACCGGACAAGCCGGTACGTCTTTGAAAAATTCTGCATGTTGATATGATGATGGGTTCACTTTTGTGTAGATGTCCAGTTTTGGGGGATTCAATCTTCGCTGTCAAGAGGAAAATATCTGTGGTTTTTGTCAGATATTGGGTTGTGTGTTATGGAGGTGAAGAGTTATAAATGACGGATGGTTCGAGTGTTTTGAGATGCGCAAACGTTGGTGGTTTGAGACGATCAAGTCGGGACGTTTGTATGAGGACTATCACTATGTTCAGTGACACGGTGTCACTCCAAATATTCAGGTGTGGTGCTTTCTGGATGGGGATGAGCGCCTGTTTGTCGGGGATTAGGGAGCGTTTGGAGGTGTTGGCGTTTGCTCACAGGCGATCGAGAGGACTTTTGACTGAAATTCTTCCGCGATTGAGTACGTGGGTGTAGATCATGGTGGTGCTGAGTTCCTTGTGCCCGAGCAGTTCCTGTATCGTCCGGATATCATAGCCGTCTTGCAAAAGGTGTGTTGCGAAGCTGTGGCGGAATGTATGGGAACTGACGTGTTTGTGGATATTGCATCTTTTTGTAGCGCGTTTGATTGCTTTGTGGATGCTGCTCTGGTGGATATGATGTCTTTTGTATGTCTCAGAATCTGGGTCAAAACAGCGTTGTTTTGATGGGAAAATGTATTGCCACCCCCAAGATGTTGCTGCATTAGGGGATTTGCGTGTCAGAGCGTAAGGTAAGGTTGTCGCACCATAGCCATCGAGAAGATCTGCTTGATGTTGTTTTTTGGCATGTTCGAGTTGTTTTTGTAGGGCTTTTCGTAGTGTGGAGGGTAGCATTGTTATCCGATCTTTTCCTCCTTTGCCATCACGAATCAAAATCAAGTTTTGGGAAAAATCCAGATCTTTGACTCGCAAGGTCAAACATTCCATCAATCGAAGTCCACAACCGTAGAGGAGTTGTACGAGCAAAAGATAGGGAGCTTCGAGTTGTTGGAGAATTTGGGTGACTTCGTCTTTTGAGAGCACCACAGGAAGTCGTCTGGGTTTTTTGGCTCGCAGAGCATCTACAGGGCTTGATAGTTCTTGTTTTAGAACTTCGTTGTACAAAAACAAGATTGCGTGAAGGGCCTGGTTTTGGGTTGAGGCAGCGACATTTTTTTGTACCGCAAGGTGGGTCAGGTCTTGTTCGATCTCTGGAGTATCCATGGTCGTAGGGTGTCTTTTGTTGTGGAACAGGATGAATCTCTTGATCCAGCTTGTATAGGTCTTTTCTGTTGCACGGGAGTATTGCATCAGGCGGATGGTAGCTCGGACGCGTTCCAACAACTTTCTTTTTGGAGGTTGGGGGGATTTCATGTTTTTTCCTTTTCTGTTGTTTGGTTCTTGAGTGAGTTTTTTGTTTTGGATATGGGCTTAAGCAACAGACGTGCCTGTTGGGGAGCGGTGGATATCCAGCATTTTTTCAAGATATCACACGATATCGATGGATATCGCGAATGAGTTCAAGATATCGCTTGACAGGTGTGCGATATTTGGACATACTCTGTCGATATCTGGACAACGATTGTGGATATCACCAAAAAAACGGACAAACATTGAATGAGTTCAATAGAATAACAAGTTCCCCGGCCCTTCGGGCAAGGCGGCAACCGGGTTCAACTAAGCTCACCCTGAAATATTGCGCATGCAATGACAGCAAGCTCAACTGAGTTCGACCTAGGATATGAAATTTGGTAGGCGACAATCAACGGTACCTTAATTCAACCTCAAACGAAGCTACACTGCTATGAAACTGCGCTCCAGTCGAGAATTCGTACAATACCTTTGACCATAAAAGGCTTACAAGTTGAAAAAGAAAAACCCAATACTAGATTTCTATGAAAGAGACTTTGAACATACATTGTTCCCACTTAATACTAATCGTATAGTAATCTCGACGCAAAGTCAGAAGATAATTGACTATATCTATCAAAAGGTACTGAGAAACACTGTAGAATCAGAAAGCTTTATACCGCAAACAAGAGCCTATGCATCAAAACATGATATGAACCTAAGAAGAACATTCAAGCTTCACCCTGTAGAAGAATTTTTTATATATGAGTTCGTACACAGAAACAGAAAGTCCTTTCGAAGTAATCTTACAAAAAACAGATATAGCTATGGCTATAAATTTTCATCTGGAATAATTGAATCTCCAAGCTCTTCATACAGAGAATTCAAGAAAAACATATACGATTCTCAAATAGAATATGAGTACTGTATAAAGTTTGATATTCAATCATATTTTAACAGTGTGTATCATCACGATGTCGAAAGTTGGTTTAGAGGAATTTCAAAGAATGAAGATGAACCAAAATACTTAGGTCAATTCCTAAGAGAGATTAATTCAGGAAGATCGATAGACTGCTTACCACAAGGAATAATGCCGTGCAAAATAATCGGCAGCAACTATCTGAGCTTCGTAGACAATGCAAACCGTATAAAATCTCCATTAATGCATAGATTTATGGATGACTTTTACATCTTCTCATCTGAAAAATCCGAATTACTTGAAGATTTCTACTTGATACAGCGAATGCTTGGGGAAAGAGGACTATCTATCAACCCACAAAAAACCCAAATAGTTTCATTACATGAAACTGACATACTAAGAGAAATAGACGAGATTAAGATCTCACTTCTCAAAGAACGAGAAAAAATTGTCGACAGTGACTACGACAGCACAAATGATTCAAGTTTGGATTACTATGAAGTTGAAGAAGAATTTGATAGCTTAAGCGAAGAGCAAGAGGAATACCTATTTGACTTACTTGCAACAGAAAATATCCCTGAAGAAGATGCAGAACTGATACTAGTGTTAATGGGAGAGCATTCTGAATCAGTAATAGAATATTTAGAAGATTTCATTTTACGTTTCCCGAACCTTAGTAAAAGTATATACCAATACTGTGAATACATTTATGATAAAAATGGAATAGCAGACATCATTGAAAACATACTTGATACTTCCTACAACTACATAACCGAATACCAGCTGTTTTGGATGGCAAAAATATTAGAAGATCATTTGCTGAAAACCAATAAAGCAGGTGATTTATTGATCAAGTTATACGACCACCCAAATGCAACAGCAATTTCTCAAGCAAAAGTACTAGAAATACCTGAAAACAGATTTGGCATGCCCGATATAAGGGAAGAGCAACTTAGAACCGGATCATCTGGTTGGCATTCATGGGCTTCGGCTGTTGGCTCAAGAAAAATACCAAAAGACAAAAGAAATCATCTTCTCAAGTATTTTGGTAAAAATGGATTCAGAAACCATGTCGTAGCAGACTGCATAATAAACATAGATTAAGAAGCTCCTATAATTCATATTCGACTTTGAGAAAACAAAGAATGAGGCTAATAGTTAACACATCTAAAAAAGGAGAAAGGACTCCTTTTGGAATAAAATTTACAAAGAACGTGAGTTCGGGATAAGGTAGATACACTTGCCCTGTTGTGATTTTGATTGTAAAATCAATTTGTTAATACGATTTTGTTAGATCACAGGTGGGCATGACATGAAGATAACATCCTTGTTCGTTGAAGTCGATGACTTTCTCAAAAACCATTTCTGGCTATGGGAGATAGAGCAACAGGTACTGATGACTAACAATCCTCAAAAACCCAAAAAGCGCCGAAACCGCCAGGGCAAAATGAGCCTCAGCGAGCGATGCACGATCCTGATCCTTTTTCACGAATCCGGATTTCGGACTTTCAAGCAATTCTACCTCTCATATGTTTGCCATCATCTCCGAGGAGAGTTTCCGAACCTCTTGTCATACAATCGTTTTGTTGAATTGATACCGGACACTTTGTTGCCTCTTTCCTTCTTTTTGAAGTCGATGATGTCCTCATGCTCGGGCATATCGTTCATTGACTCCACGAAAATTCCCGTATGCCATGTCAAAAGAGCCAACTCCCATCGCGTGTTCAAGGGCTTGGCGTGCCTCTCGAAATCGACAACTGGATGGTATTTTGGCTTCAAACTGCACTTGGTCGTCAATGACAAGGGAGAGCTACTTGCCTTCGAGCTGACCGCGGCCAACGTCGATGATCGCAAGCCAGTCTCCGACCTGACAAAGAAGCTGTTTGGGCGATTATATGGGGATAAAGGGTACATCAGCCAAAGTTTGTTTGAGCAGTTGTTTGCCAGAGGACTTTGGATGGTGACAAATCTGAGAAAGAATATGAAAAACAAGCTGATGAGTGAGTTCGACAAGTGCATGTTGAGGAAACGAGCGATCATCGAATCCGTGAACGACCAACTCAAAAACATCTCGCAAATCGAGCATTCACGACATCGTAGCCTGATGAATTTCGTGGTGAATCTCGTTTGTGGATTGATTTCGTATCAACGCAAGCCGAAAAAACCATCCCTTTCGCTGGAGATCAATGCTCAAGTACCGGCTGTTGTGACGCTTTAGCTGTAACCGGACGAGCCGGTACGTCTTTGAAAAATCCTGTGTGTTGATATGATGGTAGATTTACTTTTGTGCAGATGCCCAGTTTTGAGAAAGTAAATCGTTGATGGCATTCAGGATAATGCGTTTGGATCCGGAGCAACACAAAGGAGGCGTCTGAAAGATGTATCGATTCAGTTGAGGAGTTTTAGGCGAGAGGGGGAGTAACTATACGAAATACAATACGATTGCTTCTGAAAAAAACACGTTTTCGATTCGATGTATGTGATTTGTTGAGAAAAAAGAAGTAAATCGCTTTTCAGAAAATGACATCAATGTCATTTTTGATGTGAGCATTGAAGGTAACCGGGCGAGCTAAAACGTCTTGAAAAGGAAGTGAAAAGAAGCAAGCTCCTTCAAAATATCAAACCGAAGGAGAAAAAAATATGGCTTACAATCGTTCCGAACACTGGCGACC
>PCBK01000089.1 GCA_002731275.1 Deltaproteobacteria bacterium
GAGGAAGGGGGAAGTCACGAAGTGACAGGGGGATGGAGAGGTTTGTAGAAGGGGTCGTTGCAAAGTGAATGAAGCAAATGACAACCGCATATGCCACCTGAGCAATCGAGCGTTAAGAGGATGTCGCTTGCGACATATGTATTGCAGTAAGGGATTGTAGCGTACATTCGGGTGCACTTTGCGAAGACACAAGTGCAACTGCCCCTGGATCAGAAATCTGGTAAACACCATACACACGGTATAAACATGCCCCCTTCTCTAGAATCCTCTGGGAAGTTTACAGAGAAACAAAGACAATAGCCCCTAGAGTAGAGGATGGTCGATGAGTCCAAGTATATCGAAAAAACAGAACACAAGACTTAACAAGCGTTCAGTATACATATATGATAGCTCCTGTCGGGATGACATACCCCCATCCAAACATGCGCATATGATTACAGTATCACCAAAAGAGATGAAGAATTATCCGTGCAGATGGGGAAAAAACACCACAGATGGAAACAAAAAGATGGAGGATTGAGGGATGCTATTTGAACGGTCAGAGATACTTTACAGAATGGACGAAGAGACCTACAGAGAGGCTGTCATGAGGATCGAGCACGCATTGCAAGGATCACTTTCCGAACAGCTTCAAACTCCTCAAGAGGAAGGTGTGAGAGAGCCAATACC
This sequence comes from Deltaproteobacteria bacterium, assembly GCA_002731275.1. Lineage (GTDB taxonomy): Bacteria > Myxococcota_C > UBA6777 > UBA6777 > UBA6777 > UBA6777. The sequence goes on from PCBK01000089.1 coordinate 670, forward strand.
AGCTCAGAAATTTCAGTTAAACGAGAAAGATCCACCTCTGGGGCTTGCAGCAAAGAAGGAGAAACACTAAAAGCTTCTGCTATCTTATCGATAGATTCAGCGCTATAGCCTGACCCCCCACGTTCTAGCAGGGATAAATAACTGACAGACAAACCCGTCTTTTGCGCGAGCGTTTCGAGGGTCCACTTTTTGTCTTTCCTTAATTCACGGACGCGACTTCCGACTTCCATATCATTCGCTCCTAATCAAATCCATACATACCATGTCATCCAAAAATATAATCCCAAAAGAGATACGAAGCAACTTTTGTTTTTTTTCAGTGTCACTCAATTTTCCTGCTTGCCGTCCAATTCCAGCATGACTAGAACAAACATCATCAAGCTGCTCATCTGCTTCTCCAGCCAAGGAGGCGCAAGAGCAGATGTTTCTTGAAGGCCAAGGAAGGTCGACCAGTAAAGGAGAGGCGCCCTCCTCGCTCTGGTAAACACTTCGCACATAAAATGTATTCACTTTCTTTTAAGGATGAAAGGACAAAGACATGAGTCAGCAAGCCAACAACAAGATCGAAAAAACAACCAACACCCCGTCGCGAAATGACTTTGGTGTATACAGCAATAAAAGTGGCTACAGCTCGACAAAGCTCCCCCCAACCAAAAAGAACCAAATGCACAACAAAGGACGTGTGAGAAACAACCCGACAAGATCAGGTGCCTATAGAGTGGTTCTGTTGAAGAATGACACGACAAACGTCGTCATCCACAGGTATGACACAAAAAACGACGACTCTACCAGTACAAATAAACCCCGCGAAAAAGCAGCTCCTCTACAAAACCCCCACGTGCTCTGAGCCCTCCCTTACTTCCTCCTCGAAAGAACAGCCCCTTTCGCCAAAAAATCAGACTTTTTAGGCTCATTTAAACGCCCTGCGAGCTGTTGCACCAATTGTGGCAACTCTCCAAAAGGAATCGTCTTGCGAGTGAACCCCATCTTCTTGATGGTTTTCTTCACCACGAGCTTTGCCATAGGCCCAATGTGCTTGGTATACTCTTGCTCAAGCTCCTCCAAAGCAGCCGCACAATCCGGCATATCAAGAACTTGCGCTGCAAGCTCAGGTGGTAGGTCCTCTGTCTCAGCTGAGGACAAACCATGACTCTCTCCCAAACCGCTGAGAGGTGGACCGGTCTCAGGAAGAATCGTTACAGGTGTGATACATTGCTGGATCAACGAGACGTAATGTCGTCCAATCAATACAGAGAGCATCAACTTATTGATCATTTTTTGAGAAAATACGAACAACACACCGATCTGTTCGAGCTGCCACGCCAACACACGACCATCCTCAAACCACACATCCAACCCTCTCGCGTCAAACGGTAGTGAGAAGAATGCCTGAACAACGGGCGTAAAACGCAACACAAACCTATCCATGCCCTCCACAGGAAGACCATAGTGTGACATCAGTTGGCCATCTAAAGAGAACAACGCCACCGCCTCGACTCCAGAGACACTCGCAAGTTGGACAACAGCTTGCGCCTGCTCTTGTGATGTGTGTTGGCTGTTTTGCACGTAACCATCCAACGCCATCGACTCGCGTTGTTCGGGACAACCAAAGATCATCCCTGCGACATCATCAAGATACGGGAACACCCCCATGACGTTCTCTTTTGTCTCGATGAATCCGTGCCGCCAGGAACCATTGGGTCTCGCCGCCTGGAGTTGTTGACAGATCCCATCGACCAAGTGAACACCTTGCACACACACTTCGGGAAAAAACCCCTGTGAAGACAACACATGACCGGTGATATCGAGAATCACACTGCCCCGCATCGCCTCGTCTTTAAATGTTCCCGGCGCGATTTGATGGAACGCTTGTAGTTGTGTCGAAAAAATATGATCCTGCAAGAGTGCGCCATCAGGGACAGATGTATCCGCGAAAGGAAGCGGTTCGAGTGCCTTTGGATCAATAGAGGGTGGCGGTGCGGAGGACAAAGAAGGCATGTACTGCGTATCGAACTCACTCCCCGTGTCCTCCTCAGCGTCGACAAAGGTGTCTACACTTCCACCTTCGTCAGGCAACGCCTCGATCGCGACCAACAACTCACGGAGAAAATCACCTGCCGTGGGAGGCCGCTGTTCACGATTGAAGGCAAGCGCCCAGTGAATGACCTGTTCGAGGTAATGCCCATCGAGATCAGGTCGGTACATCCGCAGTGGAGTGAGATCGCCGTTGGTCTGCTTGACGAGCGCTTCGGTAAAATGGTTGGACGTCACAGGCGGCTTTCCTGCCAGCATCTCATAAATCACCGAAGCAAAAGCATAAATATCTGAACGATGATCGACATCCTCCCAATTTCCGGCGGCTTGTTCAGGTGACATATACTGAGGCGTCCCGAGCGCAACCCCCGTCCGAGTCAGCTTGTTTGAGACCTCCTGGACCACCTTCGCGATGCCGAAGTCGAGCACCTTCACGCGCTCTTGCTTGCCGTGGCGTACACACAGAAAGATATTGTCAGGCTTTAAGTCTCTGTGCAAAATACTATTTTCGTGAGCACACTCCAAAACAGACGCGACCTGGGTGACGAAGTTCGCCAATCTCTCTTTGCCAAACGCCTGCTTCTCCTTGATCGCCTGGTAGAGACTGATGCCATCCAAAAGCTCCATGATTTGGTAGGCACCAATACCTTGTTCCCAACCAAAGTCAAGGACAAAGACGACGTTATCATGTTGCAATGACCGAATGGCCAACGCTTCTCGACGAAATCGCTCCAGAATCTTTTTGTTGGAGGCATACTCCGGATGAAGCACCTTTACAGCGTGGTCGGTCCCCAAGATCTTGTGACGAGCTTTATACACCACGCCCATCCCACCACTACCAATTTCCTGAAGAATTTTGACCTGGCCAATATCCCGGCCTATCAAGTCAGCTTCACGTGTCATCTTCGCTCACCACACATAAAAGTGTCCTGTATTCCACATTTTGCAGGAGGGTGTCTCGGCAGCACAGCCTCCACTTTCATCGATGCCTCTGTACATCTTCGACATATATAACCGTTGATAGTAGTCTGAAGACCATTCATCGGTCAAGACACAATCCCCAAAGCTCCATCACGGCAAAATAAAACATGAACACACCTGACATCGCCGAAGCGCTCGTCGCAGCAGCTCTCATAAAGGCCGGCTATATACTCAAGCATTGGGACACACCCATCGAAGGATTCGACCTCAAACCAGATCTACATGCCACTTTCAAAAAGCGACACCTGTTTGTCCAAGTCAATATCTCCAGCTCTCCCCAAGGTCTCCAAAAAAAATTCTGGCGAAATATCATCGAACCCTTCGAAACCAAAGAACACTTTGGACCCCTTACCCAAAACGCCCTCGTCACCTTTACAAACATCCCCACGCTGTCCTCTCAACTTCCTCGTAGCCACGAGATCTTCGACGCGATATGCCCCACATCGATGACGCAAAAGCAGATCAACGCCTTTCACATCCTCTTGGAAAATATCGCAGTGACAGACAAACAATCCCTCTGCTCACAGCTCACCAAGACACAAAAAACACTCCCACACACAATCCGTACAGCGCTGTCAACATTGATCACGTTCTTCAAAACGTTGAAAACACAAAACACTTTCCCACTCCCCCCACAATCGACCTGCTCCGAAAAAACACTCCACTTCACCCACGGACTCAGTTGCCGAAAAAACACTCTGAGAGCTGCCATTCTAGGCACCGAACAACTCCATACATGGCAGGCGTTGGGACTCGGGACGTACCAACGCATCCACATCCCACATCCCACCTCCAACGATGAACACGTCCGACTGGAGCGAGCCAGTCAGCTCAATATCGACAACACAATGTGCATACAAAGAAGCCTTCGAGGCTATCACATCACTGTCGCCGATGAACTGCACGCTCTCTTTGCACACTTTGGGGCCGCAAACATCGTCCAATGGATCGAAGAAATGGCGCACCACAACCCTGGTTTGACAGAGACAATAGAAGACGCCAGCGATCCCCAAAAAGCCCTACAAAAAGCCTCCGCGTTCAAGACATTTTGCCAGAAAACCACCCGCACACAGGTCAAACAACTCCTCAAATGTGCTGATGGCTCACGACAAGACATCTACTCTTCGAGAAATTGGCTCCTTGAGCTGCTTTTACTCTCAAGCCAGACCTCACAAACCACCGTACAGAGTAGAATCAACCAAAATATCACACTGTTGATCAGCCGGAGACAGCGCCCACATCCAAAAACACTTCGACAACTCTTGCGCTGGCTGCTCCCACTCACAACAGAGCAAACACCCAAACACATCGCCTCTTTATGGATGCAATCCCGACGATACAACCTGGACACCCACTCGTACTTTCATCCTCTCTACACAGAACTCTTCAACTTCTTCTCATCCAAACTCACCTCACCTCGGTGGAGCCTTGAAGGATACCCAGACAAAAACGGCGTCCCCATCCCACATTGGCTGCACAAACCCTCCTCAAAAAAAGGACAAATCCGCATGCCATTTTTGTTCACAGATCACCAAACAGGCCGCATGTTGTGCTGCAGCGTGCAATCCTGTCACGCGTCCAATGTGGGGAACAAGCGACGAGAGCTCGCTGGAAAATCACGCATCCTCTCCTACACTCGCGGCGATCAAAGAGAGTGGCTTACAAACAAAACGCTGCGAAAGGTTCTCATCCTTGACGGAAACTGGAAGGGTCCAAAACACAACATTGATAAACACATTGAATTTTTAGTGAAGGCAGGATGGGATGATGTGTTAAGTCCTCACCACATCGACAAAATCGAGACAATATGGCGAGCACATTTTGCAGAGTGAGGGCCGCTGGATGGAAAAAAGGAAACGGAAGAAGGCTCTCTTCTCGTGGAGTGAGGGTTTTTCGTCAACTCTTTTTTCTTGCAACAGCCATCACCTGACGGGAGGATTCTACCAGGGCAAAACTTCCCCATTGGTGTGCCAAAACGTACCGGAGTTGTCGAGATTGAGTTCATCGATACGCTGGATCAAGCCAGCAGCAGATTGATCGGCGTCAATCATGCCCTGTCGACCTGTCATATCTGTACGCACAAACCCTGGGTGCAAGATAGCGACAGAGATAGAACGATCTTTCAGGTCATGTGCGAGGGACACACCGGCCATATTGAGCGCGGCTTTTGACATCCGATACCCATAACGACTTCCCGATGTGTTGTCCGCAATCGAACCCATTCGGCTTGTCACGAGCGCGACTTTTGCGCCCTCTGACAGATGGGGCAAGAGCGTATGTGTGACGCGCAAAGGTCCGACACTGTTGACTTCAAACTGCTTGAAGATCGTGTCGTAATCCATCTCCTCAAGGGTCTCACGTTTCAAAATCCCTGCGTTGTTGATCAGGATGTCGATCTTCTCGTCGCCAAGTGACGCTGCAAATGTATCGAGTGAAGCCTGATCGCTCACATCAACACCTGTCACAACCCGAACACCCAAAGCATCAAGCGCTTCACTTGACGAACGACAGAGCGCGATCACTTGCTCGCCTCGCTCTTTGAGTTGTCGACAAAATTCAAGTCCAATACCACGGTTTGCTCCGGTGACAACAACAGTCCCCATAATGTGATCTCCTTCTAACGACCTAAAGATTTGATTGTGGATGAAGTCTGTCTATCAAAACAGACCGTGGCAATATTGGGACAGCTTTATCCATTGTCCACCCCCCCCACACCGTCATGGCGAATCTGGCAGCCATTCTATTGGAGAATCTCACAGAGAGTGTTACATTGTGACTTTGACACAGTTGACCTTCGGGACACACATCATGACAGGGACATCAACCAACACAACAACGCAAACCTATGTGGGCATTGATCTAGGGACAACACGTTGTGTGATGGCGAGCCAAACAGGTGATGCCTCGCCCACGATCATCCAGTTAGAAAGTCAACAAAATGCCCTCCCTTCGCTGATCTACTTCCCAGAGGATGCACCCCCACTATGTGGGCAAGAAGCATCCTCTCTGCTCCTCGCACATCCCGAACGTGGCGGTCTTTTGTTTAAAAGAAAGATGGGCCAACCACAGTGGTACCTACAAATCGACACCACAAAGTACACAGCCAAAGCGCTCTCTACGCTTTTACTGCACCACCTTCACTCGATCTGGTGCGAACATCATCCCCAAGCAGAAGCTGTGATCACAGTTCCGGCCTACTTTGACGACATCGCACGTAGAGAGACCATCGAGGCCGCAAGAGACGCCGGATGGCAAGTCCTCGGACTGCTCAACGAACCAAGTGCCGCAGCCCTCGCCTATCACGCTATTTACCCACCCAAAGACACGGCTCCACAATGTGGTCTGGTATTCGACCTCGGTGGTGGTACACTCGATGTCACAGTCCTGCGGCAATCATCCGATAAGATCGAGATGCTCAGCAGCACCGGCGACACAAAGCTCGGCGGCCAAGAATGGGACGACGCGATCGCCTGGAAACTCTCCAGCCAATGCGCCCGCGAATACGAATGGGACCCGCTCGACGAACCCAAGGCGTTCGAGCACCTTCGCAGACAATGTCAACAGCTGCGAGAACACCTCACAAACAAACACACAGAGACATTGTTCTTTGCGTACGAAGGGATCCAATTAGAGCTCACGATCACGCGAGAAGAGCTCGAACGATGGTGTCGTCCATTTGTCGAACGTTCCATCGCAATCGCACAGCGCGCACTCGATGAAGCACAGCTCTCCATCTCACAACTCGATCATATCATCCTCGCTGGCGGGGGAAGTCGAATGCCTATGATCAGAGAAGCGCTTCAGGCATGGAGTGATCTCCCCTTGGAGAGTCGATTGGACCCGGAGCGTTCGATCGCTGTTGGCGCAGCGATCAGAGCACAACAGCTCGCACAGCTCCCCCAAACCCAAAGACGCTCTGACGCTGATGCCTACCTCCCTGGGGCCCAACTCAGCGAGATAAGCGCTCACCCTTTGGGTTTCTTGATCATGAAGGACGGCACACCACACAACAAAATCCTGTTTCCAAAGCACACACCTTTGCCAGCAAAGTACAAAAAGAGTGGATTTACCACGTCCCACAACAACCAAACGGAGATCGACATCCACCTGATGCAGAGCGACGCGCCAACACCTAAGGCCGAAACCTGTCTCGCCTCTTTCAGAATCCACGACATCCCCCCTAACCCCCAAATAGAATTGACCTTTCGATATGGTCTCAACGCTCTGATCGAAGTCGAAGCGGTCGAGCTTGAAACAACACAAACACTGCTCGTGACCCCTATCACCTCCCCATCACTCGAAACGCTTATCACACCGACGCCTAAAGATATTGTCTTCGCAATCGACTGCTCGGCGAGCATGAAGGGAAAAGCAATCCTCGAAGCCAAGCTCGCCGCCTACGAATTCCTCAACAACATACGCCCGGAAGGGATGCGCTTTGGACTCGTGAGCTTTGGTGATCCAGGCGTCCACGTCCGCACACAGCTCCAACCACAACCCATCGTGATACGAGCCCATCTCGCAGAGCTACAAGCCGTTGGAACGACACCACTCGGTGCAGCCATTCACGCGTCGATAGACCTCTTTGGGACAACGCAACGCGAGAAGCATTTGATGATCATCACAGATGGTACACCAGATAACAAAGCAGAAGCCGAAAATGCCGCAAGCCTCGCGCACAAACAAGGGATCAACATCAAAGTCATCGCAATTGGGCAGGCACTCGATCGACCATTCCTCGAACATAGGATCTGCCAAACAACTGCGGACTGTCATGCTGTTAACGACCCTATCGATCTTTCACAAGTATTCACATCTCTCGCGTCAGAACTCTCAAAGCGCACAGGGGCCCTCACCAAATGGCCTCCCAAAAATGGGAGCAACACACTATGAGTGAAACATTCCCCATCTTTGGGATCGATTTAGGAACGACAAATTCGGCCATCGCGAGAGTCGATGACCGCAACCATATCGAAGTGCTCCCCAACCAGGAAGGGGATCGACTGACCCCCTCAGCCGTCCTCTTCGAAGGAGAATCCCTTTACGTAGGTAACGTCGCGGCAGAGGCTTCAGGACACGAAGGAGGAGATGTCGTCCGCGATGTCAAACGGTTCATCGGAGATGAGCACTGGCTTTGGGAACACAATGACATCTTTTACACCCCCTCGGACATCCACGCGATCATCCTCAAAAAGCTCGCACAAGATGCTGAACAATACACAAGCATCCCAGTGAAAGACGCCGTGATCTCTGTGCCGGCCTACTTCAATGATCTGCAACGTAAGGCAACCCTCGAAGCCGCTTCCCTCGCAGGTATCAGGGTCCACAGACTGATCAATGAGCCGACCGCTGCAGCCCTTGCGTACGGATATGACCTCCCCGACGAAGACGGGCTACAATTGGTGGTTGACCTCGGCGGAGGGACGTTCGACGTGACGCTCTTACAAAAAAATGGAACCACGCTCGACATCATCGCCTCAAATGGGCACGCCAGATTAGGTGGAAAAGACTGGGATGATCGACTCATTCACTACTTCAGTGTCGACTTTGTCACCCACTACGGAGTCGACCCACTCGATGATCCCATCGCATATCAGCAGCTTCAGCAACGAACGCGCTCGACAAAACACGCGCTGTCTCGAAGAAACAAAAGCTTCCTATCACTCTCCCATGCAGGCTTCCAACACCAGCTCCAAATAGATCGAGAGACATTCGAGTCACTCGGAAAACCACTCTTGGACCAGTGCAAGGCGTTATGTGACCTCGTGCTCGAAGACGCGAACACATCTTGGGCAGCACTTCAGAACGTGTTTCTCGTAGGTGGCGCGACGAGAATGCCAAGCATACAAGCCTGGATCACCAACGCGTGGGGAAAACCAGGGATATCCACGGTCAACCCAGACGAAGCAGTCGTTAAAGGCGCCGCACTCGAAGCCGCTCGTATCGCCAACACACAACACAACCCCACTCCCCACGCACAAGCAGAACCATCACCGTACAGACTCAAAGGAAGCGTACAGGCACGAGACATCACCAATCACACCCTTGGAATCGTCGTGCTCGACTCACTTGGGCGTTCATTTGTCGATACGTTGCTCCCACGACACACCTCCCTCCCCGCAAGCACACAGCACGTGTACTACACCGCATACGACAACCAAGTCAGCGTCACCATCCAACTCGTCGAAGGAGAGAGTAAACTCCCCGAAGAATGTGTCGAAATCGGCTCATGTGAGATCACAGGACTCCCACCGAGACCCGCAGGACAGCGCGTTGAACTACACCTCGGATATGATCTCAACGGTGCCCTCTCTGTCGAGCTTTACGATACAGGCTCCAATACAAGTCAACGCGTCGATCTCCAAAGAGGCTCCCATCGCACCGCAACCGAAACACAATGGATGAAGCGCCAACTCCAAAGCGTCCGTGTCCAATAACCCTCAAAAAGAGAACGACAAGCCCAAACCCCAAGACGATCGAAGTCTCCTCCCTTTCAAAAAAAATAAAACGTGTTTCACACACGCAAAAATCCAGGCAAATAGGTCATTTCTTCAACGTGCGCCTAAAGCTATGGCGCAAGCAAGAGCTTGTCATTTACAGGAATTCTGATAAGCATAAGAAAGAAACGGAGCTTTCAATGGAGTAAACAGGAAGTTGAAAAAACGCAAAACGTACCACCACGGAGACTTGAAAGAAGCACTGATGGATGCAGCGTTGAGACTGATCCGCTCAAAGGGCTTGAGGGGATTTAGCTTGCGAGAAGCCGCTCGTGAAGCCGGTGTTGCCCCGAGTGCTCCGTACAGACACTATAAGCATCGAAAAGAATTACTCGCGTCTCTCGCCGAACGCTCGCAGATTCAGTTGATGCAAGAGGTACGCGTCGCTGTCCAGAATGCGCCGGACGAGCCGCTTGAGCGATTCAAAGCCGTATGTGGCGCATACGTCTCATTTGCAGCACACCACCCCGAACAATTTGTCGTGATCTACGACAGTGAATATATGCCCTCCTCCAAAGGTGACGTCAGAAAAGAGATTGAGCAAGAGATCAAACTCCTCGTCAAAGAGGTGATCGGCGACGTCAACCATTCGCAGGCAGCATCCAATCGCGACGTCGAGTTGACAGCCAGAGCCCTCGTCTATGGTCTTTGTCGTCAGTACGTCGATGGACACTTTTCACGCGCTGGTGTCGGACCAGAGAGAGCGACAGAACTCGCAAACACCGTCGCAACAGTCCTACGTTTCGGTCTTATCCCCCCTCCAACGACCTGATATCCCCTGCGGCTCCACCGAAACAAATCGATTCTGCTTTGTGTTCATCAAAAGGGTGGCCGGATGGAACCCACAAAATTGTGCATTGTCACATGTTGGTCACATTCGGTGCATACAATCCAGCAGCAAATGTGATATACGTTCATGCGTGATCGCATGGACGCAGTACGTTCAGAAGGTATGGTTCCTCGAATATAAGGACGAATAAACTTCATGAAAGAATGGTCTTTTGGATTTTGGCTCTGTATCGTTTTATGTTTAGGCTTGATGGCAGGTTGCGATTGTGGCGAAGGCGGCAATCTCAACGAATATTCACAAATCAAGGTCGAACCACAAAATATCGCGTTTTCAGCGATCAGTGTAGGAGAAGAAGAGACGAAGATTGCAACTGTGACCAACACAGGACAGCTCGATCTCCGTATCGAATCCATCAAGCTGATCGAAGTCGATGAAAACACGCCCTTCTCTCTGTCTGACGCGAAAAAGTGGACCTTCCCGATCACCGTCTCAAAAGGTGAATCACTGACCATCCCCATACGCTACGCCCCCACACAAGCCGGCGCGTTCAAGGGAAAAGTAAGGCTCATCACAGACGCAAAAAATGCAGGAGATGAAGGCGAAACAGACATCAAACTCATCTCTACATACATTGGTGGCCTGCTGCTCGCCCCCAACCCCGTCGACTTTGGGTACGTCCCCCCCAAAGAGAAAAAATCCAAAAAGGTCACCATCACCAACAATGGCCAGGCCAAAGTCACGATCACAAAGATCACCTTCAAAAAGAACGAAACAGGTGAGTTTGCTATCCTGAAGCAACCCACACTCCCCGTTGAGCTCGACGCAAACGGCGCGACAGAGTTGGAGCTGGAATACACCCCCAAAGCACCAAAAGCCAACGGCATCATCGACTTGACGCTCGATGACGGCAACACATTCTCCCTCAATCTCGTGGGTCGCATGTCCGCCCCCAACCTGGAAGTGTCGCCCGAAACCCTTCAATTTGTCGACCCACAAGTCGGCAAGATGGTCAAGGCAAAGCTTACGCTCAAAAATGTCGGAAACCTCGAACTTGTCATCAATAAAATGGACATCGACGCGACCAGCGCCGAAGGATATAGTATCCCATCACCGCCGACACTTCCGCTGAAAATTGCCCCAGAAAAAGAAGTCGTGCTCGAGGTCGCGTTTACAGCCAAAGACATCGACAAGACACAAGGCAAACTCAATATCGATAGCAACGACCCCAACAAACCACAGGTCGTTGTCCCCCTCCTCGCGAGCGCTGGAGGCTGTGCACTCAAGGCGATTCCCGCACAACTCTCCTTTACAAAAGACGGCGTCAAGCAAGTGATTCTCGCAAACAGCGGCACCGAAAAGTGCACGCTCTCCAACATCAAATTGGACGAAAAAGGAAGCAACGAGTTCACCCTTGGCAACACCCCCAAAGCCAACCATGTCCTCGGACCCAACGAAAATGTGAAGGTGGAGGTCACGTTCAAAGGCGGCAGTAATAAGCCACAAACGAGCAACTTGCTCGTCACCTCTAACGACCCCAAAAATCCCACTCTCACTGTCCCTATCGAGTCACGCCCCCCCAACACCAAAGCGTGCGATATCAAAATACAACCCACCATCCTACAGTTTGGATTCGTCGGGATCGGTCAATCAAAGACCGCTGGCGTCACTGTCATCAATAACGGCTACGACGAATGTCTCATCAAGATCTCTGGTGTCTCTGATCCATTACAGGTCTTCAGTCTGCAAACCTCCATCCCTGTGCAGGGACGCACGATCAAATCGGGTCAACAATTCAACATCGATGTGAGCTACGCACCGAGAAACTCAACCGTCGCACAAGGGGAATTGCTACTCACAACGACAGATCCAGCGCTTCCCACAGCGCGCATTCCTTTGCTCGGCTACTCGGGACAACTTTGCCTCGAAATCATCCCACGTCCACTCGACTTCGGCTCTATCAGAAAAGGCTGCAGAAGTCGCGACATCGACATGGATATCGTCAACACCTGCACGAGAACGGTAAGTGTGACCGCGATCAAATGGGGAGCCACAACATCTCCTGAGTTCTCCCTGTCCCAACCAGCAAGCACACCAAGACAACTGAACTCCGGACAATCTATGGGGATCAAAGTCCGCTACACCCCCAAAGATCTGGGACAAGACAGAGGTGTCTTGCAAATCGAAAATGATGTCCCCGGCCAAACACCTATCAACGTGATCACCGCCGGCCAAGGCATCTCAACGAGCGAGCAAACAGACACCTTCACACAAGAAAAACAACCCAAAATCGACATCTTGTTTGTGATCGATGACTCCAACTCGATGAAAGACAACCAAAACAACCTGTCGCAAAACCTCGGCTCCTTCATGAAGTGGGCCAACCAACTCAACGCCGACTACCACATCGCCGTCACCACAACAGACGCAGACTGTGGCACCAAGTACAAATACGACCCCGCCAAGAAAATTTGCGACAGACCTTCAAGACCTGACATCCCAAACACAGGCTGTTTTCGTGGTAGCCAAAAGGTCATCACGCCGCAAACCCCCAATGGCTTGACGCTCTTCTCCAACAACGTCAAAGTCGGTCTCAACGGTTCCGGTAACGAGCAAGGTATCGAAGCCTCCTACAAAGCACTGCAACCTGATCGCCTCAACGATTGTAACCAGGGATTCTTGCGCAACGATGCGTCTCTGTCGATCGTCTACGTTTCCGATGAATCAGACAGCTCACCGAACTCCATCGCCTTCTACGTCAAGTTCTTCTTGGGTCTCAAGAAAAACAACAACGCGCTCGTTCGGGCTTCTGCTGTTGTTGGTCCTCCTGGAAACGGCTGCGCAAATGGCTCTCAACAGGCCAAAGCCGCGCCGAGATACTGGGACATCGCGACACAAATGCAAGGCGTCACGGCTTCTATCTGCTCGACCAATTGGTCCAACACATTAAGCCAACTCGGTGCCGTCACCTTCGGCCGCAAACGCTCATTCGCTCTGTCACAAGCGGCAGACCCCAACAGCATCGTGGTCAAAATCAACGGTCAAACCGTCACACAAGGCTGGTCCTATGACACCAGCTCCAACAGCATCGTCTTTGAAACAGGCTCCATCCCCGCTGCTGGCGCGCAAATCGTCGTCACCTACAAGACACAGTGCATCGCCCCCTGATCCTTCAATCCACGCCACCTCCCTTCCCACCAAAGACTTGATCTATCCCAAGCGTAGACATATGTTCCATATGTTCATCATTTATTGATCATTTGAAGCATATACAAGACAAGGAGCCACCCTTGACAACCCTACGCCTGGTATTAGGGGATCAACTTCACATCGGACATTCATGGTTTTCAGAAGCACAAGAGGACGTCCTCTATGTGATGATGGAGATCCGCTCAGAGACGGATTACGCCCATCACCACATTCAAAAAATAGTGGCGTTTTTTGCTGCGATGAGAGCGTTCTCCAAAGCCCTGAAAGAACAAGGACACAATGTCCACTACATCGAACTCGATGCACCTGAGAACCAACAAACCATCACGGGAAACATCAACACGCTCATCAAAGAACACGCAGCCACGCGATTCGAATATATGCTCCCAGACGAGTACAGAGTCGATCAGGAACTCAAGACACTCTGCCAACACATCGACATCGACTCATCAGCCGTAGAAAGCGAGCACTTTTTGACCACGCGCAACGAGTTAAAAGACTTCTTCAAGGGGAAAAAGACCTACTTGATGGAATCCTTCTATCGGAATATGCGCAAAACATACGACATCTTGATGGAGGGAGACAAGCCTGTCACAGGTCGCTGGAATTACGACGCAGAGAATCGTAAAAAGCTCAAGCAAAAGGACAACATCGTCTCACCAAAGCTGTTCTCCAAGGACGTCAGTGAGCTTGTCGACTTGATCGAGGCAGAGGGAATCAAAACCATCGGGAGGATCAACAGAGTGGCCTTCATCTGGCCGACGACGAGAGAAGAATCCTTGGAGCTACTGGACTTCTTTGTGGAGCAGTGTTTGCCGTCCTTTGGTCGGTTCCAGGACGCGATGACAGATCGTGGTTGGTCCTTGTATCACTCGCGGCTGTCCTTCTCGATCAACGTCAAACTCCTCCACCCCCTCGAAGTCGTAGAGCGTGTCGTCGAATCATGGCAAGGAGGTCGAGAGGATGTAGACCTCGCACAGGTCGAAGGTTTTGTCAGACAAATCATCGGATGGCGAGAGTATATGCGTGGAGTGTACTGGGCTCATATGCCGTCGTATGCAAAGATGAACACGCTCTCTCATACGACTCCCCTGCCCTCGTTCTATTGGGACGCAAACACAAAGATGGCGTGCATGAAACAAGCCATTCATCAGTCCTTGGAGCACGCATATGCGCATCATATCCAAAGATTGATGGTTACGGGGAACTTTGCGTTGCTGCTCGGTTGTGATCCTGACGAAGTCGACGCGTGGTATCTCGGTATCTACATCGACGCACTCGAATGGGTTGAGATCACAAACACACGTGGGATGAGTCAATTCGCGGATGGCGGCATTGTAGGGACAAAACCCTACGTCTCCAGCGCAAATTACATCAACAAGATGAGCGATCATTGCAAGGGCTGTCAGTACGATCACAAAGCACGACATGGAGCCAAATCTTGCCCATTCAACGCCTTGTACTGGGAGTTTTTTATCAGGCACCGAGAGGCGTTTGCACACAACCCACGTATCGGCATGGCTTACAGACATATCGATAAAATGAGCGATGATGAACAACAAGCGATCGTCGAGCGTGCCGCATACATCAGGGAACACAGAGACACACTATGACCCACAAGAAGAAACACCTGCCATCCAAAGTCTGCGAGGCCTGTGGCCGCCCATTCAATTGGCGCAAAAAGTGGGCACGCTGCTGGGAGCAAGTCAAGTATTGTAGCCAACGTTGCAAGAGACACCGACAAAAAGAAGCCGTCCCTCCATCACAGTGATCCTTTCCGCTCCTTCTGTGCAACTTTTCCATCGAAAGAGTGTTCCAATGTCCACGTACAGGGGATATACTTCCTCATGTCTGCGAACACTTTCCTCGAAGGGAGCGAAAATACTTTATGCGCATCATCTACACCCGAATCTTTTTACTGTTCACGCTGATGACAGCATTCACATGGGGGTGTGATTGCTCCGGAACCACTCCCGTCGAATGCGATACATATACATACACCTGGAAAGTCGTAAGCTCAGGCGTACAGACAGACTTACACGCAGTCTCACGTGCTGGTGACAAATATATGTGGGCAGTGGGCGCTGGTGGCGTCGTGCTCCACACCAAGGACAATGGTAAAACCTGGGCGACACAAACGTCAGGTGTGCAAGACGATCTCTTCGGGGTGACATTCATCAGTGAGAAGAAAGGCTGGGCTGTTGGCGCAAAGGGTACCATCATCCGCACAGAAGACGGTGGAGCTTCCTGGACAAAGCTCACAGCCCCGGTCACATCAACACTTCGAAGCGTTCAATTTCTCAACGATCAAGATGGCTATACAACAGGCGATGAGTACACCTTCCTGCGTACGAAAAATGCCGGCCAAATCTGGAGCTCAACGGTCCACCGAAGTGACCTTGAGTTCTCTGCCCTCGCCTTCTACGACACCTTGATCGGGTACGTCGTAGGCACATCAGGGATCATCTTCTTCACCATCGATGGCGGCGTGACGCTGACCTCCGTTCCAACAGGGACAGCGAAGCGGTTTCTATCGGTCCATGTTGTCGATCAAAGTGAAGCCTGGTGTGGAGGGGAAGACGGAAACTTAAAGGTCACCTATGACAGCGGTAACAGCTGGGAATCACGCTCATCGACAGTCAGAGCCGACATCAACGGCATCGGCTTCATCGACTTGAATAGAGGCTGGTTTGTCGGCTCAGCAGGCGTGATCTACGGTACAAAAGATCGCGGCAACGTCTGGAGCAATGAAGCCCCTTCGACTTTGCCTGACTTGAGCGCGATCGCCGTCTCAAAGACAGGCGGCGCTGTCGTAGGAAAAGGTGGAACAATCCTCCACCTCGACGCCCAATGTGCAAAGTGAACCTAACACACACAGAACGCGTTGTGATTGGTGAAAGGTCGATAAAACGCACACTTCTCACTTACAGGCAGATACCATGCGAATTGTAGCCATCAGTGATACTCATACCAAACACAACCAGTTTGACATCCCCGACGGAGACGTCTTGATCCACGCGGGAGACTTTACCTCGCGCGGAAAGCAGAAAGAGATCAGAAGATTCAACAACTTTTTGGGGACACTCCCCCATAAACACAAAGTTGTCATTGCCGGTAATCACGACTTCGCCCTCGAAAACGAACCCGAGCTCGCAGAACCTATGCTGACGAATTGCACGTACCTGCGAGATAGTTCCATCGTAATCGAAGGCGTCAAGATCTACGGTAGTCCTTGGCAGCCGGAGTTTTTCAACTGGGCGTTCAACCTCCCAAGAGGTGAACCGCTCAAAGAGAAGTGGGAGCAAATCCCCGATGATACAGATATCCTGATCACACATGGCCCCCCATATGGCATCCTCGACAAGACTGCAAGAGGCGAACACGTCGGTTGTGAAGAGTTAATCAAGATCGTCCTCAAAAAGAAACCAGCCTATCATATCTTCGGACACATTCACGAAGCCGCCGGAGAGATCAAACAAGATGGGATCCACTTTATCAACGCCAGCCTCCTCAACCTCCAATACAAACCGGCTTTTGCACCAACGGTTTTCGACATCCAAACACAAACTGAAGTGATTTGATCGTAAAACAAGCACCGCACACGACAATTTACGTGGTATAGCCGTCCTTTGTACCCAAATCTTATCTACATGTAACAGGGAAAAGGTATCTCGCGCCAATATACACCCTCCACGCATGATGAACATACCTTCACGCACGAGCAAGATGTCTTCTCGTACCAAAACACCTTTATGATCGAATCATTACAAAGACCTCTCAGGTGCTTCATGTACCGACATGTCTGTCCAAACAATCAATATGCGCAGACGAAATGATGACGTTGACAAAAAACCCTTTCTTTTCAGCCACACACGAAGTCTTCCTTGCCACACAACAAGTCACTTGACCCATCCAACATGCGATATCGACAACACGACAGGCAAAAATAGCCACACAACATGCGATTTTTACGACAAAACAATTGAAACCGATGGCTCTCCAACCGACACCTACTCATCTACTTTTTTGTCGGACGGCCTGATTGCCCGTGAAATGTGTCATGAACTTTCGGATCATCTACGCATATGGTAGAACAGGCATCGTAGACATGCAGGTGGATGGAGATTGAATCATTATCTTCCCCTGTCCGTCGAAGAGTCAAAGCATAGCCCAAATGAGCTTCCTTCTGTCGCGATATTGGAAGAAGGAGCCTTGCGTTGAGTTGGAGAAGATATCATGCGATGGTACCGATTGGTAGGACTGATTTGTCTGATGACGTTATGCGTAGCCTTGCCAGAGGCAGACGCCCGAAAACGACGAAGAAAGCGAAAAGTTGTCAACAAACACCGCCACCAAATGCTCACCATCTTCAAAATCGCCCCCAAGCAACTGAGCATCTCAAAAGACGGCAAAGAGGTATGGGGCAGTGAGCTGTACGAATCACGTATCACGATCATCAACACAGAGAAACTCACCACCAAACGAGTAATCCGCCTGCGTGACAAAGGCACCCCCGTTGAAATCGTCCACACAAACAACGGAAAAGAAGCCTGGGTCTCCATCCTCAACAAGCGACGTGTCCACGTGTACGACGCAAAAACACACAAGCTCCTTCACAAGATCAGGACAGGACGCGAACCCAAAGGTATCGCGTTCAGCCCGGACGGTCGGTGGGCCATCGTCAGTAACTGGAAAGGTCGCTCCATCACGTTGATCGATAGAAAGACATACAAACGCGTCCGCGATGTACGTGTCAGTCCGGTCCCAAGGGGTGTCATCTTCACAAAAGACGGCAAAGAAGCCTGGGTCGCGAGCTTCGTCAGAAATTGCATCGACATCCTCTCTGTACCGGACTTCAAGATCATCAAGACGATCAAAGGACTGCCCCGAAATCCCCGTCACTTTGCCCAAACCAAAGACGGCAAGACGATGTATCTCACGACAAACGGCGGCGGCAAGCTCTTGATGTTCGACATCAAAAGCAGAAAACTCAAACTCAAACTCCGAACAGGACGAGGACAGCGGACCATCACATTGAGTCCCGATGAGCGCTTTGCCTACGTGGCCAACTACTACTCCAAAAATATCTCCGTTATCCGCCTCAAAGATCACAAGATCATTGAGACCATTCCTGCTGACAGAATGTGCATTGGGATGGTCCTCACACCTGACGGAAAGAAACTCTTTGTCACCAATTACAACATGTACCGCGTGATGGTCTTCAACACCCCCAAGCATATATGGACCCGCCCTTCCCCCTAAGGCCGTATGCCTTCCAGAGAGGACACGACATTGAACGTTCACTCATCTTTCTTCAATCTCTACACACATAACTTTGCCCGCGTGGCAGTCGCGATCCCAGAAGTCCACGTCGCAGATCCAGCCGTCCACGCCGAATCCGTGATCGAGATGATGGAAGAAGCCTGCTCACAACGAGCCCTCCTGATTCTCTTTCCAGAGCTAGGGCTCTCTGCGTATTCATGTGAAGATCTCTTCCACCAACAAGCGCTCTTACGTGGATGCCTCGACGCGCTCCAGAGCATCCTCCACGCGACAACAGCGCTCCCGATCACTGCAGTGATCGGCATCCCCTTAGTCTTTCGTCACCAATTGTACAACTGCGCGGTCGTCATCCACGAAGGCCAAATCCTCGGCGTGACACCAAAAACCTACCTCCCCAACTACAGAGAGTTTTACGAACTGCGCCAATTTACACCTGCTGAACACGCGACCTTTTCGAAGGTGTCGCTGTGTGGCCAGGATGATATCCCCTTTGGGACAGATTTGATCTTCCAACTTCGCGATCAGCCACTGTTCTCCTTCCACGCCGAGATCTGCGAAGACGTCTGGGTCCCCATCCCACCTTCGTGCTACGCGGCCCTTGCAGGTGCAACAGTCTTGCTCAACCTCTCCGCCTCCAACATCACCATCGGGAAAGCCGAGTACAGACAACAACTCGTCTCCAACCAATCCGCCAGATGTCTGAGTGCATACCTGTACTCCGCTGCAGGGACAGGTGAATCGACGACAGACCTCGCCTGGGATGGACACGCGCTGATCTACGAAAATGGTCACCAACTCGCGGAATCAGATAGGTTCAGCTATGAACCTCAACTTATCTACGGTGACATCGACCTGGAGAGGCTCTCTCAAGAGCGCATGAGACAAGGGAGTTTTTCACAAAACGCCCGGACACACGCCGAAACCATCAAGTCTTTTCGGACCATTCAATACTCATCACAATTACCGAGAGGCACACAGCTGCTCCTCTCACGAGAATACGAGCGCTTCCCCTACGTACCATCGAACCCACATATCCGTGATAAACGATGTTTTGAGGCGTATCAAATCCAGGTGCAAGGGCTCGTCAAGAGGATGAAGGCGGCGAGGATCAAAAAGGCGATCATCGGCGTCTCTGGAGGACTCGACTCGACCCACGCCCTGATCGTCACAGCACGTGCGATGGATCTTTTGGGCTATCCCAGAGAGAATATCCTCGCGTACACCATGCCCGGCTTCGCAACCAGCTCGCGGACGCTCGAACAAGCGCATGCTCTGATGAAGTCCATCGGCTGCCACGCAGAAGAGCTGGACATCCGACCGAGCTGTATGCAAATGCTCAAGGATATCGGTCACCCATACGCTGAGGGTGAAGAGGTTTATGACATCACATTCGAGAATGTCCAGGCAGGTGAGCGCACAAGTCATCTCTTCCGCCTCGCCAATCTCCACGGTGGGATGGTCATTGGGACAGGTGATTTGAGCGAATTGGCCTTGGGTTGGTGTACCTACGGTGTTGGCGATCATATGTCCCACTACGCGGTCAACGCGAGTGTCCCCAAGACACTGATTCAATATCTCATCCGATGGATTGCAGAGACCGGTCAAATGGGGATTGAATCGAGTCGCGTCTTGAAACAGATCTTGGACACAGAGATCAGTCCAGAGCTGATCCCCTCCTCCCAAGAGGGAGATAACGAGCCTCAACAAAAGACCGAAGATTCAATTGGACCGTATGAATTGCAGGATTTCCATCTGTACTACACGTTGCGATTTGGGTACACCCCTCCTCGCATCGCCTTCATCGCGTACAATGCGTGGCACAACAAGCACAAAGGGACGTGGCCTTCTATCCCAAAAGATCGGCGTAATGAATACACAATCGCGGACATCAAGACACACCTGCGGACATTTGTACATAGATTCTTTCAGATCAGCCAATTTAAGAGAAGTTGTATCCCCAACGGACCCAAAGTGGGTTCAGGTGGCTCCCTCTCCCCTCGCGGTGATTACCGCGCCCCAAGTGACGGTGAATCAGCAGCCTGGAAACGAATGATCGCTGAGATCCCCGACGATCTCGACGCATAATCCTCAATCAACCTTCTTGCTCTCGCCTCCGTCGTCTTCGGACACTCACACGCATCCAAAAGATCCATATCAAAGGAATCCCAAACTGGACGAAGCTGCTCCATTGACGACGCCAGCGACGTTGATTGCGAAGATATGTGTACTTTGTCCCAGCGCGTTGGGGCATATCATCATAGTCATCGCACCCATCGGACGAATAATCATCATCAGAATCATCATCATCACCATAGCCATCACCATCACCGTCCAGGATGGGATCATGCCCACACCCTTGGCCATCATCGTACTGACTCGAATCATCCGAATCATCTGTGTCGTCTGAGTCATCAGAATCATCTGAATCATCATCATTATAGTCATCGTAATCGCCAATCTCGACTCCACCGCACCCAACGACGGCAGGTCCTCCAGGCGCACGGTAAGGTCTTCTCTTGGTCGTCTGGTTTGTGCTGCTAGAGGGATTGGAGTCGACAGGCTTTGTCTTGACAGGCGTCGGTGGAGCGATCCGTACATCGAGTTGAATGCGTCCCTTCTCAAATGTCCGCAATTGCTTTGTGTCATCGACGTGGAACCAAAAGCTCGCTCGGAGCTTGAGCAGATCATCTTGTTCGACGTTGATGGACTCGACGATCAGTTGTCCTTTTGTGATCTTGGCGTCGTACTCGATCAGTTGTCCGTTGTATTCGGTATAGGTCCCAGTGACTTCTTTTTCGGAGACCTTGTAGACGTGGACGCCTGAGACTTGTCGCAGAGACTGGATCGAGAAGGAGAAACGGGCTGTTTGTTGACTGTTACCAGGGATGGCGAATTCAGCGACGAATGAGACAGGTTTCTCCCACAATCCGGATGTGGTCTTCGCCGAGATCTTCCCTTCGATGGAAAAGATGGGTTGCTTTTTGGATGTGACAGACGAAAAAACGTCTGAAGACCAGTTCCCATAGATCAACCCATCTTCTGCGAGAGCTGCGTCTGGGATGGAGGCCATGAACAAAAGAAGTGCGATGAAAAACCGGTTTATTCGGGACATATAAGACCTCCTATTGCGCAGACCAGATCGTGCCCTGTTGGGTATGTACACGGTGAAAGGCACTGACAGAGCATGGATATACCTACAATAATGCTCATCAATTGTATTGACAAGGTGAGTGTGATGTTGTTTCAAAACAAAGAAGATAAGAACACTATTTCTGGGTAATTGGAGAAAAAAGAGAGACTGAAGTGATATTTTCGTGACAACAGAGAATAAATAGTGAAGAATGCTCCCCTGTCATGCACAAGAACCTCGCTTGTGTCGAAGAACGAGGACTATCGGAAGATCATGACGCCGAGAACGACCCAAGTTCAGGGTACCATAACTCATGAAGCCAGGTATGCTCAACATAAAGGACCGGATGGATGACACCAAGAAAGATTGATTACTTTCGCCGAGGACGACACTTTTTGTTTGGGATGGTGCACTTGTGGCCCATACTCCAAGGAAACTACTCACTTTCCGAGATCGAAGAGCGCGCAGTCACAGACGCAATGCGTTTGGCCGAAGCAGGCTTTGACGCCGTGATGATCGAAAACTTCGGCGACGCTCCATTCTACCCAGAGAGTGTCCCTCCCCACACCATCGCAGGTATGACGCGCATCGCATACGCCATCTCTCGCAAGTTTGAAGAACTCGGACGAGACGCCCCCAAATTGGGGATCAACGTTTTGCGTAACGACGCACAAGCGTCCATCGCGATCGCAGCGGCAGTCGGCGCGGACTTTGTCCGCGTCAACGTCCACAGCGGCGCGATGGTCACAGATCAGGGACTCATCCAAGGAAAAGCACACGAAACGGTCCGATACCGCGATATCATCCACCCCGAATGTGTCATCCTCGCAGATCTCCAAGTCAAACACTCCGCGCCACTCGCCAAACGCAGCATGGAAGAAGAAGCCCATGAACTCTGGAAGCGCGCAAAAGCCGACGGTTTAATCCTCACAGGGACACGAACAGGCGCATCTGCCGACCTGCAACAATGTAGACAACTCAATCAAATCTTCCCAGAGTGCCCTCTCCTCGTAGGAAGTGGTGTCACCCCCGAACAGTTGCAAAAGCTGCTCCCACACAGCACCGGACTGATCGTGGGCACATGGCTCAAGCAAGATGGTCAACTGCACAATCCAGTCGACCTTGATCGCGCAAAAGAACTCGTCTCATTGGTCAGAAAAAAAGCTGGCGTGAATAATTAACGTTCCCCCTACAAAGACCTTCCAACACGACAATTGAGTTTGTATCCGACGACCGCCGGATTAGCGTGGGCCTCACCCGGCCACGCCACACGAGTTGGCGACAGACGGATCATAATACGACTCGATGAAGTGCTCACCTAGCGTCTCCCTCGCAATCTCACCTTCAATTTCGATGATCTGCTTCATCCAGTATTGCGTGATCTTTTCCTCAGGGAAGGCCAACGCAAATTCGCGAATCAGCTCCGCAGCCAGTTCCCGGTGATAACTCTCCCACAAACGCTGAATGGCTTCCTGGTAAAAGTAAAACTGGCGATTCGGATTGAGCTTCTTCGCAGCATCCATGAGATCCGAAACATCATCGGACTTGCGTGCATCTTTCAGCAACGCGTTCATCGATGGTCCCTTCAGCAATTGAAGCATCATGATGCCTATCACCGCCGCAAGACCCCATAACCATACATTTGTCATCAATTCGCTCCTTACAAATATCCTGCTTTATCAAGGTTCCTACACATACCCTATACCAGATAAGAGACAACATCGTCACAAAAGTCACTTGGACTTTCCATCGACAGACTAAGATGCATTTTGCATCGAACCATGTTATGGATGCTTCGTATCAATGATGTCGCGAACGTACAATTGACAGCACCAGGGAGAAAAAGATGCCATTTGTAATTCGACATAAAAGCACGATGCCAGCGAGTTTGTACAAGAAGCTCGGCGAAGACATTGAGATCATCGATGTGACCTCAAAAGCGCCTGAACCGTGGCAAAAGCTCAGCCCATTTTACCCACACGGTGGCATCCCCATCCCATTCTCGCCAACACACACAAGTCAATCTGTCGAGGGGATCTGGCAGGGTCTCAAGGTCTTCGAAGCGTACGACATTGATCCTGTGAAATTTACCAATGACACCATGAAGAAGCTCAAACGAACTGTTCGGAAATATGGGCGAGTACGAGGGCATAGAGCAGGAGTCGATGGGGAGGAGCTGCTTTCGTATCGAGACGCGCGGTGGTTGATCTATCTGCCCGCTTACAAATATATGCTCGATCACTGCGTTCAAAGCGAGCTAGAAGAGCTGCGAGCACTTGGCGAAAAAACAACGGTTGTGCTTCTCGATTACGAGAAAAATGACAAGATCAACAACACCTCAAAACCCCTCTCTCACGCCAGCCTGATCAAACGCTATCTCGATGGCGAGTGGCCTACTCTGCCCGATGATTTACGACGAGCAGATGAAGCTCCCTGACCTTGGCTACGCACCGAGCATCTGACGTGCGCGGTTGTAGTAAGTCAGACGAGACTGGTATCCGTTGGTCCCACCATTGATCAGACGTGTGACACGCTCAAAGTCGCCTGCATCAGCCGCGGAGTTGATGTCACGGCTGTTCCAATACCACGCCGCAATACGCGAAGAGTTCTCATCGAGAGAAGCCAATTCAGGGTTATTCACAAAATCTACGCCCAACGCTTGGCTGGCTTGTGTGTAGTTGTAACGTCCTGTCACCTGGATCAAGCCACGTCCTTTGAATCGACGACCATCACCGGGTTGTGTGTTCCCCAGGTCCGCACGACCTTCATATGCTGCACCAGAAGCGATCTCTTCGTTGTAGATAAATCCACCACTCTCATGAGCGAGCTGCGCGAGGAACATCGCCTGACGTTGTGGTGTGTTGATGTTCGCCTCTTCCATGGCGCGGTTGATATGGGGTGCTAACTCTTCCGCTCTTGGTGCGGAGAGATTGGGCGAAAGATAACGAAGCTGTTCAGCAGTGATCCCCTGACCAGGTTGGGAAGGTCCAGTCGGAGCGACAGGCGCTGCCCCCTGTACAGGTTGGCTTGGCTGTGAGCTGTTACCTGGAAGAACAAGTGTTTGTCCGGGGTAGATGCGGTTTGGATTGCTGATGTTGTTAGCTTGTGCGAGCTCTTGCCAGGATGTCCCATGACGACGTGCGATAGAACTCAACGTATCACCGGGCTGCACTGTGTACTGTGCAGGAGGCGTTGGCTGGCTTGGCTGTGTTGGTGCCGCTGGCGCTGTTGGATTGGAAGGATTGGGATTCGCAGGTGCCGCTGGATTCGCAGGTGCCGCTGGGTTCGCTGGTGCGGTACCGTTTGGATTGCGAACTGAGATCACAGCTGGTGTCCAGTTGACACCGTTCATGTAGTTTTTCAGATCATCATGGGAGATTTGACGTGGTCCTTGATCGAGTGGGTCATTGACCGTGAACTGCTGACTCTGTGGATCATACCCTGTGACAGTGATAAAGTGTCCATCATTGTATGATGACCAACCACCTCCACTTGCGCCGGGGTTTCCGTTCACGACGACGGGATTTCCGTCCATGATCGACTGCGCGATAGCGTCTGTATCTGCGGGGAGTCGAACAGCTTCTGCACCTGCCGCCTCTGCGCCTCGAACGATCTCAGAGCCACTTGTCCACGTGCTGTGTTCTGCGTCATTTCGGGTCCCATCAGCATTCACACCATCACGAGAAGCTTCTGTGACCATCGCCTGACGTGTCGCCTGCAACGTCTGTACAGAAGAAGATTGATTGTCACCAGGGACAGCCATCCCAACAGAGTGGAGCGCCATCGCGAGAGATGTCGGACCACAGTCGGCGTTACTGCCGTTTGGATCACCGTCAAATTGGTTGATATGGACCTGATCAGGCGTCAACGAAACACCTGTCTGCGTTCCAGTCGGATCAACGGGATTGGCAGGTGTTGCAGGGTTCGCTGGCGTTGTAGGATTCGCTGGTGTTGTAGGATTCGCCGGTGTTGTGGGGCTTGATGGAGAGCTTTGCCCTGGGATCTGGAGGACTTGTCCTGGATAGATACGATTTGGATTGCTGATGTTATTGGCTTCGGCGAGCGCTTGCCACGTCGTCCCATGTTGTCGGGCGATCGCGCTCAAGGTATCGCCGGCCCGGACGGTGTGGGTCTGATTTGCCTCTGCTGGCTGCTGCGCAAATCCCGGAAGACGGGAGGTCGCGAAGTTCAGATCTTGCTCTGCGACACGTGCACCATGACCCGTGAGCGCCTTCGCTTTGTTGTCCTCTTCATAGGAGGTAAATGTGCTCTTTTGACCGACGCGCTCACGTATCTGCTGAGAGATCCGCTGAAACGTCTCCTTCGTCTTATTGAGCGCCTGGCCAGCAAGATCACGTAGACGATCAGGCAAGTTCGGTTGGCGGCGCTCTGGGGTTCTCTGCTCGACTGCGTCAATCGGCTTTTGGTGAATTGGTCGACGCGGTTCGGGACGGGGATCATTCACTCTCATGAGCAACTCCTCATGCAAAAAAGCGGATTTCACGGATACAAAGGGTCAAGATGTCTCGCCAGGCGATCCTCAAGCACCTTCCGGATACAAAAATAGCATACAACAAGTATCGAACATTCCCCCGAAAAGTTTCTCGCTCATTGCAAAAAAACGATGTTAACACAGTACACTATGCAAAACACATGAACTCCATTCACGGGTGAACAGACCAATGTACCGACATATATAGACCTGCTCTACGAGCATTTTTCTGACATCCCCACCAACCATTCAACGAAGATTCACACTCCCTCCACGATACATTCACCTCAAAAAGACAATGATCTGTATCCACTTTTAAAAAAGGAGTTGGGCATGATCGACACAAAGGATATGAGACTCCCAATCCACACACTTGGAATTGGGACGAGCTGGCTGCTATCGATGATCGTCTTGATATGGTGGGGTTGTGGACACATGTGGAGGGAGCCGAGAAAGAAGAAACGTCAATCCATCTCTTCGATGTATCGAGGAGCTCCTCCGAAGATGAAGGTCGACAAGCTCCCATACTACCTGCAGATAGACAAGCGCTGGCGCAAGGTCAAACTCGGCCATACAAACGAAACACTCGCAGCTGTAGGTTGCACCCTGAGCTGCACAGCGATGGCGATGGCGAGATACGGATACACGCTCAACCCCAAACAGCTCAACCAAAAGCTCAAAAAGCACAAAGGTTTCACCCAAAGGGGATGGTTGATCTGGAGCGGCATCCATCGCGTCTCAAAAGGAAGATTACGGGTCGTGACCCCCAAACGTCCAACGCACAGAATGATCTTGTCACAACTGGCTCTCAAGAATCCAGTCATCGCGAAGATCAAACTCAACAACTGGAGTGTCCATTGGGTGCTGATCGTGGGAAAGAGAGGACGTGATTACCTGATCAAAGATCCTCTTGACAGCAAGAAAAAGATCCGGTTGCTTTCGGAGTACAGAAGTGACATCTATTCGATCAGGTGGATTGAAAAGATCGCAGGTACGTCAAAGAGTTGAATGCCCATCAAAAGACGGCTCAATTTTCGCCTTCAACGAGCAAAAACAACGCATATGACTCGATCAAAGGCGGCGTGACAAAGGCCACCGAAGAGATCTCAAGCTTCGCATCAAGAGGCAATGGGTATGGACCTGTCCCCACGACATAATCGGCTTCAGGCATGTCGATAAACAACATCTGCATCACCTCCATGTACAGTGACCAGTCCTCATCATCCGTCAGCAGCGTGTTGTCCATGTACCGCAAGTTGACCATCGCGTTGAACACGAAGATCAGGTTGGTGTAGGCTTCCTTCCCGTTGGGATTGGAGACATTGGGTGTGTCGAGATATTCACGTGCTTTCTTGCGCAAATACACGAGCGCCGCGAGCTTGAGTTCCTCGTCCATCAGGTCGGGATAGTCTTCGCGCCCAAACTCTTGTTTGATCTCAAAGATGCGCTTTTGGGCGCGAATCGTGTAGGCGAGCGGTGCAAATTCGATCGGAAAATAATCGTAAGAGTGATCTTCCCAGGTCAACGGATTTTCAGGGTCCATCGCCATCAACGTCGCTTTGCGGATAAAAGACATCGCGTTGTTGATGTCTTCCAAAAATGGCTGATATCCGTCCAATAAAGGAATCGCAGAGAGGATATTGACGTTCACGACGCCCGAGATATTTTGCTTGACGTCAATCGTCGCGTTCTCCGTGTAGTACGTACCGATTGGGAGCTTCATGTCTTCTTGATTGGAGATGTCATCCCCGTAGACAAGCTCAACGAGTGTTTGGGCTTGCGGAGCAAGCTCATCCCACATAAAGCGCGACCCCAAAAGAGGCTCGTAAAACACAGTTGAGTTGATATCGACTCTGTACTCCAGTGTGTCAGGTGTCGTACTGTTTACAGCCATACACCAAGACCAAAAATCCCCATCGGCGTTGTTCGCGAGAGCCTTCCGAAGATCAGTGGGTTCGATGATATGGTCGACAAGCCAATCTCCGATCACCGCAGGGAAGCGATAACCATCAATCAATGGCCACCACCCCATCGCCCCCTCAGGGGCCTGGAAGATGACGTCCTTTGTGTTCCCCTGAAAGAACTTGGGGACCTCCTTCGCGTCGGAGAGTTGCAACATCAACTCGTCACACATCGACTGTGTGTCGGACTTGGTCACGCGCTCCAGATCCTTCACGGCCTGTGACATAAACCAAAGCGCCATGGTCGTCGATGCCGCAGCATCGACGACGTTCTTTGCGATATCAAATTGACCATCTCCAAGTGGCCAATAGAGCGTCAACCACTCCGGGTACTCACCGAGGATAAAACTCTCGTTATCCTTGGGCAAATCGTCCGGTGATGTAAATTGTAAGTCTCTGTTGTGTTCGATCAGCTGCTGAATACGTTCCTCAATCTGCTTCCTTACGTTCTCTCCGATCATGGCGACCTCCGCATGTCCAGTACAGAATGAACAGTTTACAACTCCACACGCGAATGCCGCGCACAAGCTGCACAAATAGACTCAAAAATGGATGTAAAGGGAGTATAACACGATTGAGGTAGGAAAGAAGCTGAGAATCGAATTAGGAAGGGATCACGTTGATTTCTGGGTTGATTTGGTGACGCAAAAGGCGCTCAATTGCAGAGAGTGTTCCTGTTGTCGCGCTGGGACAAGTCCCACAGGCACCTTGGTAACGGATAAACACGGAGTTTCCGTCAATCCCAAGGAGATCAAGACCACCACCATCGTTCGCAAGCGCTGGCCTCACCATCTCGTCGAGAATCCCGTTAATTTTAGACTTCAACTCGTCCGTTTCGGGATCTTCGTTGTCTGTGGAGGTCAAGTTGCGAAGTGTCTCAAGCATCTCATCGTCGACGTTTAAGATGGCCTTCCCTACAGCTTTCACCACAGTCTCCCAATCTTGCCCATCGTAGATGGAGACCGTCAGGAAGGAACCCAAGTAAAAAACGGACTCAACGCCTTCAATGTCGTAGATTTGCGCCGCAAGTGGATCGTCTTTTGCGGCGTCGACATTTTGATACGAACGAGGGACACCACCGCTCAAGTCTTCGCTCAAGTTAAATTTGAATGCGTTCGGATTGGGTGTCGGTTCCAG
Organism: Deltaproteobacteria bacterium; assembly: GCA_002731275.1. Lineage (GTDB taxonomy): Bacteria > Myxococcota_C > UBA6777 > UBA6777 > UBA6777 > UBA6777. The sequence goes on from PCBK01000089.1 coordinate 30,182, forward strand.
GCTCACGATGTTCATGATTCTCTCCTATTCATACCCTAGCGTGGCTTCCAATCCACCACACCAGAAAAAACATATCTCTTTGTCGTACCATCATCGATGGAACTTTATTTCATACTATTTTGGTATATAATTTAATCAAGCAGGAAAAGCAACCCTTATCGGGAAGATCCCACACGAGAGACTTCGTCTCACTTGTAGAAGCAACACCATACAGAAAGGTTTCGGGAATGTGAATGTAAAGCTGCACTTTTCTTGGTTTGTGTTATTTCGAAGAGCGTTTGGAGGTCTGTTTGGGGATAGGTTGTCCGTGTGGGTCTTCTTCGGGATTTTCAAGTGAAGAGACGATATTATCGAGGATGTCAGGCCCCAAAAAGTGTTCCATATCGTCAGCTGATCGGTGAACGTGATCAGGTGGTAGGTTGAGATGTTGTTCCAAAAAGGATTCCCATAGACGGTGCGCTCGGACATGGGTGATCGCTTTTTCAAAACCAGCGTTTGTGAGCCTCATCCTCGACCCTTCCCAAAGGAGCATCCCATTGGCCATCAACTGTCGCGCTGCTTTTTTGATGTAAGGGCGACTCTCAGGGTGTTTGTCAAAGACATCTTGCTCATCGATCCAATCAGGACCGTCCTCCTGAAGACGGTACAGTGCACCCAAGATGTGTTCACGAGCCAATCGACGGGCGAGAAGCAAGCGTCTCCAGGCCTTCGGTACCATCCCATAGCTTGGCGAGAAGAAGAAGACAATCGCAAACAGCGCACCAGCCATTACCGCCATACACCCGGCGATGGAGACCTTCCCTCCGAGTCCAAGCGCCATCATATACCCAAGGAACGCTGCGAGCGCACCGAAAAGCGCGGAGAAGAAAAGCAGCACACCAAGTCTATCGGTCAGCAAGTAAGCTGTCGCGCCGGGCGCGATGAGCATCGCGACGACGATAATGGCACCAACAGATTCAAAGGCAGCGATCGTCGTAAGCGCGACGAAACCGAGTAACAGGTAATGCATCAGACGTGGTCGCAGTCCCATCGACTCAGCGAGCGCAGGATCAAATGAGGAGACTTTGAGCTCTTTGTAAAAGAAGGTCACAAACAAGACGTTTAAGACGAACACAAACGCCAGGATCAGGAAGGCGCGTGGTCCAAGGACGAAGTTCTTCCCAAGGGTGACGACGTCAAAGGGTGCCATCGCGATCTCACCGTACAATACGCAGTCGATATCGAGATCCACATTCCCTGCACGGCTGACCATAATGACACCGATGGAGAACAAGACCGTAAAGACAACACCGATGGACGCATCTTCGTAGATTCGCCCGGTCTTTTTAAGCGCGTCGACCAACATTGGGGTCAAGACACCCACAACACTCGCGCCGATCAATACAGGAAAAGACGCGACGCTCCCCGTCCATATCGAAGCGACAGCGATGCCGGGCAAGACGGAGTGACTGATCGCATCTCCCATCAAAGCGAGCTTTCTAAGGATCAAGAAGCTCCCAATCAAACCAGCCGATGAACACGCTAAGACGCCAATCAAAATGATCCACCATTGATCTGTATGCAAACCGAGAAAGGTCGTAGCCAAAAATTGTGTCATGAAGAAAGACTCCCTTCTGGCGAAGCATCAGAGATTTCATCCTGGTCAGGCTCCGCTTCGAGTAACTCTTCGAGCTGCGCGATGATCTCAGGCGACAAAAAGTGCTCCATATCCTCAGCGTCACGCTGTACATGGTCATCGGCGATCTCAGCCTGACGGATCAGGTAAAGCTCCCAGAGACGGTGTCCGCGTACGATCTTCTCGGCGCGCTCATGTCCTTTTTGGGTTAGCGCGTATCCATTCGCGGACTCGTCGAGAAAACCTTCACGACTCAGTGTACGACACCACCCCTTTAAGGCCCCTGCTGTAAGTTGAAAATGACGTTGCACGCGTTCAAAAGAGACAGTACTGAGCGTATCCCCCTCTTCTTCAGCCTCTTTGTAGAAGGCTTTCAGGATATTCTCGATGAGGATCTTCCTCTTCATACGTCGCTGTCTCAACCACGTGGCGAGTAGACCACGTCCCGGCGCAAATGTGAGACTCAAAAGCAACATCGCCGAAGCCGTCAACACCATAATTGGTCCAGTCGGTGTCTTCGGTGCGATCGCGGAGAAGAACGCGCCAAACATCCCCGAAAGTGCACCGACACCTGCAGACAAGACCAGCATGACACCTAATCTATTTGTCCATTGTCTAGCTGCGGCTGCCGGTATGATCAACAACGCAGCCATCAAGATGACCCCCACAGCCTGCAAACCGATCATCACGGCGATCACGATCAAAGACGTCAACAAGGCATCGAGACGCTTGACTGGAAACCCAAGACTTTCGGCAAAACCAGCGTCAAACGACAAGACCTTGAACTCTTTGAAAAACAGGCCCACAATCAACAACAAGAAGCAAGCCATTCCGCCGATCAACATGATGTCTTCGTAGAGCAAAAAGGCAGCCTTTCCGAACAGAAAATTGTCCAAGCCGGCCTGATTCCCGGCACCACTCTGTTGGATCACGGTCAATAAGACAATCCCACCACCAAAAAAGACAGAGAGCACAAGGCCAATCGCTGTATCATTTTTGATGCGGCTGTGTCGGGTGATCTGCATGATCAAAAAGGATCCTATCAACCCACTGACCAACGCACCGAGCAACAAACCGACGGGATGTTTACTGTGTGTCAACAAGAAGAAGACACAGACACCCGGCAAGGCGGCATGAGCCATTGCATCTCCCAGCAAACTTTGACGCCTCAACAGCGCAAATGTGCCGAGCACACCGCTGGAGATTCCGAGCAACATACACCCAAGCATCACGACACGCCTTGTGCTCGCGTGAGGACCGAAGTACTGGAGCAGCTCGCCCAGGATATCCATCAAGCCCTCTCCTTCGCGACAACATCAGCGGCCTGACTCAATATCGCCAGACGTCCGCCGTATGTTTTGCGCAAGTTGTCCTCATTGAACACCTCTTCAATGGGTCCGATGGCCACGAGGTGCATGTTGATCATCAACGCCCAGTCAAAATACTCTCGGACGGTCTGCAGGTCGTGATGCACGACGATAACGGTCTTGTTCTGGGAGCGAAGCTCAGACAGCAATTGAACGATGGCCTTTTCCGTCACGGCGTCCACCCCGACAAAGGGCTCATCCATCAAGTACAGATCAGCCTCTTGTGCAAGCGCACGAGCCAAAAATACCCGCTGCTGCTGGCCTCCAGAGAGTTGACTGATCTGTCGATTTGCGAAGGACTCCATCCCAACCTTCTCAAGGCATCGACGAGCAACATCCATGTCCTTTCGACCTGGTCGACGAAACCACCCCAGCTTCCCATATCGCCCCATGACCACGACGTCCAGAACTGTCGTAGGAAAGTCCCAATCGACAGATTCACGCTGAGGGACGTACCCAACACGATGTCGATTTTGCTGATAGCTCCCACCGTACAACTTGATCCAACCACTTGAGAGGGGGAGCAAGCCAAGAATAGACTTGAGCAAGGTCGTCTTCCCGGCACCGTTGGGACCGATGATCGCGACCAGCTTCCCATCGGGCACCTCAAAGTCGATATCCCAAAGGACAGGACGAGTGTGGTAAGCCACAGTCAAATCGTGGACTTCTACGGGGGCTTTGTTGTTCTCTTTATCAACCATTACATACTCACTTTTTGTCTGATGCCAGCGCACGCTTCAAGGTCTTCACGTTGTGTCGGACCATCCCCAGATAAGTCCCCTCAACAGTACCTTCTGCTCCCATCGCGTCGGAGAAAAGAGAACCACCGATTTTGACCACGTGCCCCCTGGCTGCGCAGGCTTGCATCACAGCCTTGAGTGATTTCTCCGACACTGACGACTCCACAAAGATCGCTTTGAGTTTGCTCTTCATGATCAAATCCACAACACGCTCAACATCTTTGACGCCAGCCTCCGCGACTGTACTGATCCCCTGAATCCCCACAACCTTGACCCCATAGGCCTGACCAAAGTAACCAAACGCGTCGTGTGACGTCACCAAGATCCGTTGTGATGTCGGGATGGAAGAGACCTGTGTCTTCACCCACTTGTGCAGCGCGATGAGCTTCTCTTCATATGCCTTAGCTCGCTTCCTGTATTCCTTCGCGTGGGCCTTATCAGCCTTCGCAAAAGCCTCTCCAATCCGACGAACGACAAATTGCCATAGAGACACGTCAAACCACACATGAGGATCATGATACCCCTGAAAAGAAGGAGGTTTTCGCAAACTCTTTTTGGGAATATTGTCCGTACACGCGACGACGTGGCGTCGGCGTGCCATCTTCTTTAACAACCCTTGCATCTTCCCTTCGAGGTGGAGGCCATTGTAGAGAATCAGATCCGCTGTCGCGAGCCTTCTCGTATCGGCGGCGGTTGCCTTGTACAAATGGGGATCAACACCAGGCCCCATCAGTCCATCAACTCGGACATGCGGACCTCCAATCACCTTCGCAGCATCTGCCAACATCCCTGTCGTCGCCACAACGTACATTTTTCCGTCCTTTTTGGACGATTGACGCGATTGTGGGCAACCACAGAGCATCCCCATCATCAACAAACACCCTAACAAAAACCAACTATTCTTCGAGCTCATCGAGCTTACTCCATTTATCTTTCAAAAGTTCATGACATACGTCAAATATTTTTTAGACATGGCTAACTTTAAAAGAAGATAGCTTTACATTTCTCAATGTCAACTAAAAAATGGCTTGGGAAGAAAAAGCGTGGAGGAGATCAGTTTGGGTGTCGGAACTTGTAGTGTAATTGGTGAATATGTTCGAGCAGTTTGTACATGCTGACAGGTTTGTGGAGGAACATGTCAGCGCCTTTTTCCAGCGCTTCATCACGCTCTTTGTCCCCGATGACACCGGAAAGGATGATAATCGGGATCGCTGGAAGCATTGGATTTTCACGGATCTTTTTCAGCAGCTCAAGACCGCTCATGCCCGGCATTCTCATATCCATCACGATGATGTCAGGGATCATGTCTCTCAGCATCGCGAGAGCTTTATCCCCTCTTTGGGAGACGAGCACTTCGCAACCTTTCAGCTCCAAAAAATCGGACATTGTCTGGATGACCATCGTGTTGTCTTCGACGAGCAACACCGAGATCCTATCGTTGTTGACCTGTCGGATCTTGGGAAGCTCACGAGACGCCGTAGAGGGCTTGGGTCCCTTCACAGGGAAGACCAGTTCGAATCCAGGGAATTCATCATCAATGTTGCTGTGAAATGTACCTCGATGAAGCACCACAAGCTCACGAGAGAGTGCTTGGGAGATGGTGATGCTTTGCGTTTTGTAGAGCGTTTTGAGTGGTAGCGGAGACCAATGTTCACAGTGAGGGGGAGGTTGTGCCCAAATCCTGATCCGAATACTCGGTTCATGTTCGTGGGGTTCAGCGACGACCTGGACGTGACTGTGTTCGGGACACACACGCACGATGATCTCAAACAGGTTGAGGAGGATCTGCTTCAGCCTCGACTCATCGGCGTAGAAAGTCCCCATATTGAGAGCAAAGTCGGTTCTCAGTTGAATCGTTTTCTTTTCCAGTAAGGGGCGAATCCACCGAAGAGCGTAACGAAAAATCGTCTGAAAGTCGACATGACTGCACTCGAGCTGAAGGCCTGAAGATTTAATGAGTGTCAGATCGTAAAGGTTGTCGAGCAGCGTCAACAGTTGACGTCCGCTGGCTTCGATGCGTTCGAAAAACTGAAGTTGTTTGGCGTTCTCTGTATCAGCATACTTCTCACGCAACAGCTCGGTCATCCCGAGAATTGCATTCAAAGGGGTACGCATTTCGTGATTGAGCAGAGATTGAAAAACTGTTCGTTGCAGGTTTCTATCTTCGAGCTTCGTTTCAAGCTCTGCGATACGCTTGGTGGCGATCGCGAGTGCCCTTTGCGTCTCAAGCAGCTTCGCCCTCAAGGCTTCAGGCGACTCGTCATGTTGTGATGACTTCATTCAACAATCCTGTCCGCGGAGCTTATCGCATCACGACGAACTCTTCAGAGCTTGTGGGGTGGATGGCCACAGTGGCATCGAAATCAGCTTTGGTGGCGCCCATTTTAAGCGCAACAGCAAAACCTTGGATCATTTCATCAGCGCCAAGACCGATGACATGGATACCAACGATTTTCTCGTGAGCGCCGACAGTCACAAGCTTCATTGCGGTGTGGGGACGGCGTGTGGTGAAGGCATGATACATGTTGGTAAAACGGGTGTTGTAGACTTTGACATCATCGCCAAATTGATCATGCGCTTCGTCTTCGGTCAATCCGACAGTTCCGATGGGAGGATGGCTAAAAATAACAGAGGGAACGTCAGTGTAGTCGAGTTTGGCGTCTTTTTTCCCATCAAACAAACGGTCCGCGAGTTTCCGCCCCGCAGCAATCGCCACAGGCGTCAATTGAATACGCCCTGTCACATCGCCCACTGCGTGGATACTCGGAACGTTCGTATTTTCCTGTTCATCGACGATGATATAACCCTGTTCGTCGATTTGCACCCCGGCGTGCTCCAGGCCAAGAGAGTCGCTGTTCGGGTCACGTCCAACAGCCCATATGACCGCATCGAGCTTCTTGATTTTGAGTTCTTCTTGCTGAAGACATACGGAGAGTTGGTCTTCTTCTTTCTTGATACAACGCACGAGTGAACCTGTGTGGATATGGATGCCAGCTTCGTACATCTCCTCCATCAAACTATCCCGAAGCATCGCGTCAAACTGTCGCAAAAACTGTCGTTGTCGGATAAATAAAGAGACCTCCGAGCCGAGAGAGTGCAAGACACCAGCCAGCTCAACCGCGATATACCCGGCGCCGACAATGGCCACTCTCTTTGGCAGCGTCTCCATCTCGAAGAAGCCGTCAGAGGTGAGGCCAAGCTCTGCACCCTCCACGTCGGGAATACGTGGGCGCCCACCTGTCGCGATCAGAATGTGCTTCCCTTTATAACGTTCGCCGTTTACTTCGACTGTATGGGGATCGACAAAGGATGCATAGCCCGAGACAAAGGTGATCCCTGCGTTGTTCACGTTTCGATCATAGATACCATTGAGCCGCTTGACATAGGCGTCTCTAGAGGACTTAAGGCGCTCCCAGTGGAATTGGGTCAGCTCAACGTCAAAGCCGTAATCTTTGGCGTCATGAATCGCTTCGGCGATCATCGCCGCGTTCCACATGACTTTTTTGGGCACGCAACCGACATTGACACAGGTACCACCGAGACGACCACCTTCGATGAGACAGACTTTTGCACCATAGCTCGCGGCGCGACGCGCAGACGCCATCCCACCACTTCCTCCCCCAATGACCAAATAATCAAACTCTTGACTCATCTATGAACCTCCATGCAGGCGAAACCATCTGTCATCAACAAAAGAACCAATGTGTTCGTCTGAGAATCATAGCACTCTCGCGCAGAAATTTAAGCCCCTGTGTAAAGAAAGCACACCACGACCTTCGAAAAACAACACCATACCAACAGGAAACCACTCTCCAAGATCTCAACCCATCGGAGCATTTCTTCGCAAAGTGGTGACAACATTCGAGCGTGTGCAAGCAATGAGTTGGGTTTGGGAGGTTCTCGTGATACAATCCCTCCATCCAAAACGGCCATACCAACAACAGCACTGATTTCTCCATGTGCTCACGATGTTCCACGAGAAGATTAGGAACAAACACACACAGGAGCAGATAGATGAGCCTCCCCAAAAAAATCATCGCAGCAGGTTTCTTCGGGATCATGATATGTATCTATGCCACGACAGCCTGGAGTGGTGAGATCATCCCACAAGCGCTCCCTGAAATCGACAAGGTGAAGTTGAAATTCGACGCCAACAGCCTGACCCTCCTCAACGTTATCCTTGGGCTGATCATGTTTGGCATCGCACTGGATCTCAGAGTCCAGGACTTTAAGGACGTCATTAAGAGACCAAAAGCACCTCTAATAGGACTCTTTGCACAGCTCCTCTTGCTTCCTGCCTTTACCTTCTTGCTCGCCTACATATGGATGCCCGGTGCCAGTATCGCGCTCGGTATGATCATGATCTCCTCATGTCCTGGAGGGAATACATCCAACTTCATCACCCACATGGCCGGAGGAAACACCAGCCTCTCGATCTCGATGACCGCAGTTTGTAACGCCGTCATCATCGTCATGTTACCCGCCAACTTCGCGTTTTGGGGCGCGATGCACCCACAAGCATCGCAGATCTTGAAGACAGTCGAGCTCGACCCCTTCAAGATGCTCTTTACGATCAGCGTGTTGCTCGCGCTCCCCTTGGTGCTAGGGATGCTGACAGCCCACTATGCGCCCAATATCGCGGAGAGAGCACGAAAACCGTTTAAAATTTTCTCAGTCCTCTTCTTTGCGGCTTTTGTTGTGATCGCCTTCTCCAAAAACTTCCAGTTCTTCATCAAGTTTATCAGCGTGATCTTCTTTATTGTACTCGTTCACAACACGTTGGCTTACGGGATTGGCTATTTAACAGGCTGGTTGGGCAAACTCCCAGCCCGTGACAGGAGGGCTATCGCGATCGAGGTTGGGATTCAAAATACGGGGCTTGGATTGATCCTGACCTTTTCGTTCTTTGATGGACTGGGTGGTATGGCGATGATGCTTGGATGGTGGGGGATTTGGCACTTTTTCTCGGGATTCACTCTCGCCACAATCTGGAACCGTATCGAGCTGCCTGGAGAAGCCGAGGGTTAACGCTTCGCGGGACGTTTCTTCTGCTTTTTGAAGCACGTCCCTGTCCAAAGGATCTTCTTTTGGGGGGTTTCGGGACCGTAATGTCTCGTGTACTCAAGCATGTAGTAAATCTTCACCTCATGCACAAGTTCTTGACCGTAGTGTTTGCGGTTCCACTCCTGACAGAGATATCGCGCCAGATACAACCGCCGACTTGCGAACTCCTTCGACCATAAATTCAAGTAGTACTTTCTCCAGCGCTGTCCACCAAATGAGGTCGCGATATCACTCGGCTTCTTCCAAGTCACAGGTTGTCCATTTCGGTACAAATCCACGACCTTCCCGTTGAGCAGCTTGCCAGGGATCACATACCAACCGTCTTCCTTCATCGGATTGGGCGCAAACAACCCCCATTTTTGGTCAATACGAAGCAACCAACCAAGCTCACGCCAACCATCCGACCATCCCTTGGCCATACCAGTCCCCGTGTCGAGATTCCAGATCAACACATAGATGCTCAACAAAAACGCAATGACGCCAGGGATCAAACCTGTCCGAGCCCGTAACATCGAAGGACGCAAAGTGCTCGCGAGGGCCAAAAATAACCACCACTTCATTCGCCAGGCGAACCTCCCAACCCCCATCAAGACACCACCAAACACCGTCGAACGCGCCAGAAAGGCGTTCATCGAAGCCTCTTCATCCAAGATATTCTCCCCCTGAACAACACCCCATCCCTTCGTGCCTTCGGGCAAAGTCTCCCCCTCTACCGCCTGCAAATTCACTCCACGGACAAAGAAGAAACATCTCAATAACTTGAGCGCTTTTTGGTAGGAAGGCTTTTGCATATCGTACAGCACGACAACAGCTTCGGGCTTCTCGGAAGGCTGTAGCCGACGCTCCCACCACTGCCAAAATTCCGAGGGTAAGAACAGACACGCAGCACACCACGCGATATAAGGGAAGATCCCCAACTCCATACACAAACCAAAGCCCAGGTGCATCCCCATAAACATCAACACGAGCAACACACGGGTCCGGGCCAACGCAAAAGGCACAAACATCAGGAAGGGACCGTACAACTCAAATTGTAGCGTAAAGTGCGATAAAAACTTCATCACATCCGGGAATTGCAACAAATACTTGGCAAGTGGTGTGGCAAAGATATCCAGATGCAAAGCGTAGAAAACAGCAGAGCCATTCTGCCAATCATGTCCAGTTTTCAGGAGGGAGGCGTACACATACAACAAGACAAACTGCAACATGATCGCGACAGTTGCGCCACTGAAGACGATCTTGGGACCTTCTTTTGGTCTTTCACTCCACGCCCTATCCACAGAAAACATCGCCCCTATCGGGAGGAAGATCGCCCAGAACAACAACATCCTCAAGATTACGTCGCCACCATCGAGGATGTCGTAGTTTCTGTTTTGCACTGACATCAACAAAAACCAGCTCACGATCGTCGAAAGAGTCGTCCGATGGCCGATTAACATACTGATGGCAAACACCAACGCGATGGCAAACAAGATACTTTGAATGAGGATAAGGCCAGATGAGAGATGGATGGAGATCAGATACTTTCCAGTGAACTGACTGATATACACACCACGCGGCAAGACGCCCATATCGCTGTAATGAGCCTTGACATACATCCAGCGAAAGATGATGTCCAATATCAACATCACGGAGATCCCAACGCGAAACAACGCAAGTGTTCTCGTGTCAATCCCAAACAGCCGTGGCAACCAATACTTCCACAGCCCTCGCTGTTCCGATGCAGGCATCGACGGTTGTTCCAAGTTCTCAGAAGTCATAGCCTCTTCCTTTTGTCATGAGACACCGTCATACCCGAATATCCGTGACGATGCTGATCAGTAATCTTGTCGATAAAGCTCGCGTAATTGGTACAAAGGTCTGTGGAAACCGAGCTGATCAAAGAACCCATCGGCATTCAGCATAGGTCCTTCCCAACGGGTCTCATCCGCGAACGATGCGATCGTGGTATCGATGGGGACGTCATGTTTCAAGGTGACGAGTTGTCTCGCAATCGCGACCTGCTCACGCCCTGCTTCGAGTTTTTTGGCCAGCGATTTGGCACCTCGAAAGGACAGGGTCTGTACCCTGTCAATATCCGCGTATATCGCGTCGATGTTCTCGAATGAATCGAGCAATGCTTGCGCGGCTTTGGGTCCAACTCCTTTGATGCCCGGAATATTGTCGGTGCTATCTCCAACGAGCGCCTGATAATCGATCGCCTGTGAGGGTTTCACCCCCATCCTCTCGAAAACACCAGCTTCATTGTAAAACAGACGTTTTTTGGCGTGGTAGATCACGACGGGAGGTTGTTGGTCTGTTACGAGCTGGCAGATATCCTTGTCAACACTCACGATACGCGTTCCAAACCCGCTCTTTCTAGCGAGGGATGTTAGTGTCGCGATCAGATCATCGGCTTCATATCCTGGCACACAATAGCAACGGAATCCCAAGGACCTGATCATCTCCTGTACCAGATCAAATTGTGGAATGAGATCTTCTGGTGGCTCCCCACGATTGGCCTTGTACAGTTCATAAATTTCATTGCGGAAGGTACGTTGCCCCGCATCAAACACGACAGCACAGTTGTGTGGTCGTTGCCTTCGCATCATCGAGACCAGTGTCTGTCCAACTCCAAACACACCTCCGACCTCAACACCGTCTGGTGACAAAAAACTCCTCATCCCGTAGTAGGAGCGAAACAACATTGATGTACCATCGTACAACGTAAAAAATGAACGGTCATCTGGTGTATGCATCAAGTGCGCCTTTCTTCTCTTCACAAAAAATCATTCAAAACAAGGACCATATACTCACCTCCATGTGGATTCTCTCACAATGGATTGAGTCCTCACAAAACTGATGCATGAAAATACAACACCGCAGACCAACAGTCCAATGACATGTTCATGTGTTTTGGAGAGTATGATGAAGTCAACACGCCAGCTCTGCACAAGCTCAAGTGGCAACTTGATCTGGATACACAAACCATATATCGTTACATGCTATGTCCCCCAAATATACTCCGGCAGACGTTGCACCAGCATCCGAAGCAAGCGAACTGTGAGACCAAACGAATCCCTCCACCCAATCATACAATCCATGTTGATCCGGCGGACGTTGCACCAGCGCAGCGCGCTGGACCGCATTTGAACCCCTCTGGGGTTGGGGCTTTACCACTGACAGAACTCTTCTAGGAGGGGCTTCTCTTCGTGGCTGATTTGCTTCGTGCGCTTTGCAACATACGCCTCAACAAACTCTCCACCCTGAGCCTCCGGCTCTTCCCTCCTCTCAAGCCTTTCGAGAGGAGGGAGCAATTGACCGATATGTACGGGGTTTAGCTTGAAATCTGATCCGGCGGATGTTGCACTCGTGTCTCCGCAAACTCCCCTGACTCCACTATATTCTCCCCTTCTTGTAGGCGGATATAGCAAGGCCATATCCTTGGATTCTTTTTACTCGCGGGATTGCAGTGGGTTTTTTGCGTCTTCACTTGCAATCATCCACCTCAACAAACTCTCCACCCTGAGCCTTCGGCTCTTCCCTCCTCTCA
>PCBK01000090.1 GCA_002731275.1 Deltaproteobacteria bacterium
CCACAGAGCCTGAGACTGGAGAAGCATCTCAGGGTGCCTATATATTCGCTCCTAACGTAGTCCTCCGAAAAGGACTCAGGCTGGTCAACATAGAGGCTCTTTCAAGCCTCTCCCTTTAGGGGGAGGTCGTTGACTGTCACACTCTTCTCCTCATCCAAACACTCATAAGATCACAACCTTCTCCAAGTTGCCCGCAAATCCACGATGTGTCAACGAGCTTGCATACTTGAAATATCTTCAGTATCTTCCTGTAGACCGAGCTCCATCAACACGAGGAACAAAAACGATGCCCAAACACATCTTATGGCCTGTACTCCTTCTACTCGCGCTCTCGTTACAAACGACGAGCTGCCAATCCGAGCCATGTGAAGGCACGATCTCCACACTCACACTCGATCCAAGCGGCACCCCATGCACAAAGCGATGTGAATGCAACAACCAAAACTACGAAGGATACTGTATCCAAAGTAAGTGCACTGCGCTCAAAAGAGACACCTGCCAGACAGCCGGACGCGAAGAGAGCTGCACCATCCAGAGCTCTTTCGCATCGCAGGTGAATTGCAAGACAGGTCTCAAGGTCTGTAAAGCTGAGGGGCTTAACGCCCTCAAGTGGGGCGATTGTGTCTGTTCAGGGACACAGGAGAAGGCTGCCGAAAAAGCACAAGAGGCGACGAAAGAACCCACCTCTGAGAAGGCCGATGAGCCAACGAAGGTGAATGAGCCCTCAAAAGAACCTTCGGGCGTCGATGCCTCCGAGCCCCTCCCCGAAAAAGAGGCCCCAGAGACCCCCAAGGAGCGTCCCGAATGTAATGAGCATAAAGACTGCTCAGATAGTACAAAGCCCTTCTGTATGGGCGGCACATGCTCATCGCAACTCTCTATGACCAAGGACTTCGATAATGACCTTGAGAGCGGAGAATATCTCTATTTTCGCTTCCTGGATATGCCCTCATTTGACCAGAAAACAAGGTTAAAGTTCAAGATCGAGCTCAAAGGTGACTTCTCGCCAAGTCGTGTTGTCTACTTCACAATCAAGAACGCCAGCGTCATATTCGATCTTCTTGGTACAGGGGTCAAAAGTTGCAACAGCGTTGATATCGCTAACACCCGCGTCTATCCCCTCGCGACGACCTGGATCCAAAGGAACGAAGTTGTCTTGCGAATGACTGTTCCAAAAGACAAAGGTAGCTGCCAAAGTCTCGAAGCCACAGTCACAATCTCTATCGACCCTAACGCAGGCAAACCATACAGTCTCTGTGATAATGATGACTTGAAGTGCAGTGGAGACCAGCTCTGTCTGGACAGCCGCAAATCTGGAGGCACACTGGAACGCTGCTTCGCTAAGTGTACGGATAACGGTGACTGCCCAAGTGAGTGGCTTTGTCGTGGTGATCGGGGGGTGACTTCGGCGAACGCTTTGGGGTGCTTCAAAAAGTGCGCTTCTGACGCAGACTGTGCGGCTTTGTCCTCCGACGTCAAGATAGTATGTGACACAGACAACAAAGTGTGTGTTGATGTCAATTATCGCTGAGGCCGTTGTGAGAAAAAGAAGGCAATCACCCCAATCAGGGACGATTATTCTCACACAACGGTGATGTGAGGGCTGTACCTCTTCGCCCCTATCCCCCCATTCCGATGACTCCCCCTACAAAAGAAAACCATATAACGATATACTCAACGTTCACGAAAGAAGTCTGTGTGGTCTTTGCACGTCGTAACATGTGCACATGCCCCGGCACACCCTTCAACGCAAGCATCATATGTCCTGACAGGATGTCACAAGGACGATAAGAGGAAGAATATGTCTAGCATCAAGACACGTATACTGATCATGTGTTGGCTCTTTGGCCTGCTCTTTATCGCTTCGCAAGGCTGCTCTCCTGCCCTCGAATGCAAAGAAGACATCAGCACCATCACGATCGACCCTACTGGCAGCCCATGTAACACGCGCTGTGAGTGCAACAACCAAAATTACGTGGGCTTTTGCAATGAGAAAGGACTCTGTGAAGCCAAAGCGCGACAAGATTGCAGCCAAAAAGATGAGGTCCAAAGCTGTATTCTCCTCCCTGTCGATGTCCAAGAAAACTGTAGCGCTGGAAAGCAAATCTGCCAGCCAGAAGTGCTTACCACCAAAAAGTGGGGGGACTGCAAGCCCGTCGAGCGCACCAAAGCAGAGAACACACCTGAGCTGTGTTTCGACGGACTCGACAACGATTGTGACGGAAAGTACGACAAGTTCGATGAAGACTGTGAGGTCTTTTGCCAGCCCGAGAGCACACGCCCTTGCTATACAGGTGATGAAAAAACCCGCAACCGTGGGATCTGTAAGCTTGGTATTCAAACCTGCAACAAAGACGGTAAAGGCTACGGCGCTTGTAAAGACGAGATCTTGCCACAAAAAGAAGAGTGCAACGGGAAAGACGACAACTGCAACGGTGTCGTCGATGAAAACCCCGATGGCTGCAAGTGTGACAAAGAAGGCGCGACCAGCCCATGTTACGGCGGTCCTGATGATACCCTCAACCAGGGCATCTGCACCCCAGGTATCCGCACCTGTATCAAGCGCGAAGACAGCTTATTCTGGGGGACATGCCAAGGTGACATCACACCGCAAGTCGAGAACTGCGATGGGATCGACAATGATTGTAATGGCAAAGTCGACGACGCCAAACAATGCAATCCTTGTGGTCTGCCAGGGACGACACAATCTTGCTTCACTGGCAAACTCCACCAACGCAACCAGGGGATCTGTCGTGACGGTTTTCAGACGTGTGGCGCCGATGGACTTTGGAGCAAGTGCGAACAGCAAGTCCTCCCCGAAGCGACCAACACCCAAACAGGCAAAGCCTGTGATCCCACACAGCTCGACGGCACTTGCGAAGAGAGTCGCTGTGACGGACAGGATAACGACTGCGACGGGACCATCGATGAGACATGCCCTTACCGCGCTTGTAATGACGACGCAGATTGTCAACTCATCGACAAGAGCAAAGGCACATTCACCTGTCAACTCAACCGATGTACCCCCACAGCGCAAGGATGCTCTCCCTCCTGTCGTCCTGACCAAGAGTGCAAAGATGGCTCCTGCTCCTGTAAAGCAAATACGACCGAGTGTAACAGCACATGTGTAGACACCAACACAAACAACGCACACTGCGGAAAGTGCGGCCAGGCCTGTGGAGCGAACGAGACCTGTCAGGGCGGTTCGTGTGCGTGCAAGACGGGTTGGGTCTCCTGTAATGGGAGCTGTGTTGATCCACAAAGTAACACCGACCACTGCGGCAAATGCGATAACAAATGCACCAGCACACAAACATGTGAGAATGGACAATGCTTCGGTTGCGCAGGAGGAATGGTCGTCTGTGGTGGTTCCTGTGTCGACACAAAGAGCGACAACAACCACTGCGGCGGCTGCGGAAACACATGTACTGGTGGCAAGACCTGCCAAAGTGGAACGTGTGCCTGCCCACAACAAGCGGGGATACAAGAGTGTGGTGGTGTTTGTGTCAACGTCAACAACAACATTCAACACTGTATGACTTGCAACAATGCCTGCCCGCAAGGTGCGACATGTAACAACGGGGCATGTAATTGTTCCAGCCCACAAACACTCTGTGGCAACGCATGTGTCGATATCCAAAACAACGTTCAACACTGCGGAAAGTGCGGGACGACATGTAGTACAGGAGAGGCTTGCGTCAACGGTGTGTGTAAAGTCACCGTATGCCCTCCTGGTCGGCTTTTGTGTCAAGGTGTTTGTATCGACTTCCTGGCCAATAACCAACATTGTGGCGCTTGCAACAAGGCCTGTCCCACAGGCCAAACCTGCAAAAATGGGACGTGTTTGTGCGCCCCCGGTGAGCTGTTTTGTGGCAGTCAATGCATCAACCCACAAAACAACAACAATCACTGTGGCGGTTGTGGGACGACCTGTAGTAGTGGCAAGTCATGTCAAAATGGACTCTGTCTGTGCCCAAAGGGTCAGTCCGTTTGTGGTGGTTTGTGTACAGATCTTCGTAGCAATAAACAGCACTGTGGTGTTTGTGGGAATGCCTGTCCGGCTGCGCAAAGTTGCCAAAATGGGGCCTGTGTTTGTCCGACAGGACAACGTCTATGTAGTGCAGCCTGTCGAGACATCAGCAAAGATGTCAATCACTGTGGAGGGTGTGATAACAAGTGCCCTGTCGGACAGGTTTGTAGCGCCGGTAAGTGTGCATGTACAGGCGGCCTCACGAGCTGCAACAACCAGTGTGTGAATACCAACACAGACAACGCCAATTGCGGTCGATGTGGTGGCTTTTGTGGCGCAGGTCTCAGCTGCTCTCAGAACGCATGTACCAAAAACCTCTGCCCTTCTCATGACTGTGCGATGAGCTGTGCGACACAAGGGTGTCCTGCGGCGCTAAAGTGTGGAACAGACAAGACCTGTCATGGCTGGGGAGCGGTCTACGGAAGTGGTGGGACATTTGGCGTCGAAAGTATGACCTCTGACAGCCAGGGGAACATCTACATCATTGGATTCTTCAAAGGGACTGCGACCATCGGTGCAAAAACCTATACATCTGTCGGTAATAACGACTTGTTTGTGACCAAAATCTCGCCCACTGGGAGTGTTTTGTGGACGACACATGTTGGCGCCACTGCGGTCTCTGTATACGGACGAGCCATTGGCGTCCAGTCCTTTGGTGGTGACGTCTACATCACGGGAACAATCGTCGGTAACGTCATTCGTCCAAGCTTTCAGGGCGCGACAGGGCCTGTAACACCGATCGGACGGTGGGGGACGTATACCTACTTTTATGGCGTCATCCAAAATGGATTCTTTCGCCGCGTCAATATCTCGGGAGTCAACATAGGTCAGTCCATTGATGTCGGTGACATTGTCGTCGATGACGCGAATCGACAAAATAGCTACGTCTACGTCACAGGGTATACGAAAGGCACGACGAACGTTCCATTTGATGCACAAGGTGCAAAGATATTAACGACTCCAACGGGCTATCAGTCATCTGCGTTCGTCGTGCAATACGATCTGTCAGGAGTCTGCCAAAACATCTACAGTGTCCACGCAACAGGGACCATCGAACACCCACGTATGGCGCTCTTTCAGCATCCTCAGCCGATCCCCCGAGGGAAAGGTAACCAGGTCGCCATCACCGCGACATATTCTGGGAGGATTATGGGGACACGAACAACCCCTGCAAAGACCTTCATGTTTACGTCCAATGGGAGCAGTCTCGATATCTTTGTCGCGAAGTTTAACACCTTTAACGCTGACCTCCAGATGCTCGCGAGTTTTGGTGGTAGTGGCATTGATCACGCAGGAGATATCGTCGAAGAACAATCACCTCAAGGGGACACTGGCGCGTTTTTGTTGACGGGTTATCTCCACGGAGCAGTGACGATCGGCACGCTTCCAGCGCTCACTACAAGTAACGCTTACCAGCAATCATTTGTCACACGACTCGACGCCGGAGATGCCTTCTCATGGGCGCACTATCTCACCCCACAGAATGCCAGAAGCACAAAAGGGGTTGGGATATACAGTCATTTTGACGGGAGCATTCACATCTTTGGCGAAGGATATGGTACCTTTGGTACACACACACCGTCCCAAAGCAACCTGATAAGCAACAACAGCTTCTTTGTCTCGATCATACGCAACCCACAGACACAGACGCTGCAGTACGTTGGTGTTGGACATCCATATAAAGTCGGTTCACTCTTAAACAACGCTTTGTATCCCAAAAGACTTGCGGCGGACTGGCAAGGTCTGCTATTCCTCGGAGCGATCCGGGGAGAATTTGGGATCGAGACACATGAGTCGACCCATACCTTCAAAGGCGACGCGACAAAGAACCAGCCCTGGGTGTTGCGTGTCCCCTTTCCCCAATTACCACAGTAGCCCCAAACGTATATGATGGAGTGATGCATTGGCCGCTGATATGTTGTTTAATTACATCGAAAAACGCCAGGGAGAACGTCCCTGGGGTCGTGTACTCGACGCCGGGACAGGCGATCACTCACTGCGATGGATTCGAAAGCTCCCGACGACAGGATGGACTGCCGTCACGGTCGATCCTATTCGCATCAAGAATATGCTCCCCAAACTCAGCCCCACGATGAGGGACACAGACCAACTTTTGCTTGGGGACTGGCAAGACGAACAATTGCTTGAGGGAGAACAATTTGACGTTGTGCTGGTCGATTACTTGATCGGCGCGATTGACGCCTTCACGCCTTTTTACCAGACCAGCATCCTCGAACGTCTACGTCCTCATGTGCGTGGGCAGTTGTATTTGATCGGTTGGGAGCCGTTTGATGAGAGCGCGACGCACCCGGCACATAAGCTAATTGTCGAGCTCGCCAAGACCAAAGACGCCTGTCGTCTGCTCGCCAATAAACGACCTTATCGAGAGTACCCTGCATCCTGGGTCAAACGAGAGTTCGAGCGTTCAGGGTATGTGGTCAATAGTACAGAACATTTTACAAATATCTTCCACGCACGTTATGTCGAGTCACAGACACAAGCCTGCCATCGTGCGCTCGAAAAGGTTGAAAACGACGCCGTCTCTGACGCACTCTCTGCCCACGTCGAGCAGCTCAAGACAGCGCTCATGCCCTACGCCAAATCCTCCAAAGGTATCCGCTTTGGCGCAGATTACATCATCTGTGCGTCCCCAAAGTAATCCTCTCTCCATCGATTTGGCCGTGCTCTGGCCCTTCCACATTGCTTGTTTGGGGGGCACCGCCAACAGCCTTTTTACGTATGCTTTTTTCCTTCCAACGGCCCAAGGGGTTGTGATATACCACATGCCGAGCGCTGATCAGCAGATATGATTGGTGCTTTACAAATACTTCAACCAAAAGGAGATTGGGACATGGATATCAAGGGAAAAACCATTGTGATCACAGGTGGTGGACAGGGACTTGGCCGCGCGATGGCTGTCTATTTTGCCAACAAAGGCGCCAACCTCGCGCTGATCGATCTTAACCAAGAAGCGCTCGACGCGACCGTCGCACAATGTAAAGAAGCCGGAAGCGACGCTCGCGCTTATATCTGTAACGTCGCAGAAGAGGACGCGGTCGTCTCTTGCTTCGCGCAGATCGACCAGGACTTCGAAGGCATCGATGGTCTGATCAATAACGCAGGGATCACCAGAGATGCGCTGTTTATCAAAGCCAAGAACGGCGAGATCAAGTCCAAGATGAGCTTCAAACAATGGCAACAAGTCGTCGACGTCAACCTCACGGGAACATTCTTGTGTGGACGTGAAGCTGCGAGTCATATGATCTTGCGTGAGAAGAAAGGTGTCCTGATCAACATCTCCAGCATCTCCAAAGAAGGAAACGTTGGACAGACCAACTACTCCGCGACCAAAGCCGGTGTCGCCGCGATGGCTGTGACCTGGGCCAAGGAGCTCGCACGTTACGGTATCCGCGCTGCTGCGATCGCACCCGGCTTTATCGCCACCGAGATGGTCTCCAGCATGAAACCCGAAGCCCTCGCCAAAATCCAAGGCATGATTCCAGCCAATCGACTCGGTGAACCCGAAGAGATCGCACGCACTGCGGCGTACATCTTCGAGACGGACTACTTCAACGGACGTTGCATCGAAATGGACGGTGGCCTCCGCGTCTGATGCCAAGCCTCTCCCCTCTCCTCCTCTCTCGACTGAAAAACAATCATTCAAAATAAATAGTTACACTCTACTCTTTCTGTTTTTGCTTGACATGGCCTACTATTATCAGTAGTAGGTTATACATCCTTACTACTGGTGATAGTACTAGTGGTGGCAGTAGGTTGGAAAAAGACGAAACAACGGAGTTAAGAATTCTATGAAACCTGCAAAGCACCCTTTGGGAGAGCTAGAGCTTCAAGTGATGGAGTTGATGTGGAGGGAAGGTGCGCTCACTGTGAGGGAGCTCTGGTCCAAAGAAGAATTTGGCGAGAGGGCGTACACTACAATGATGACGACGATGAATCGGTTACATACGAAGGGGTTGCTCTGTAGAGAGAAGGAAAAGAGCGCTTACCGTTATTGGCCGAGTCAGGAACGAGGCGATTACTGGGAGGAGGTCACACGAGATATGATGACCTCTCTTGTACAATTGGGAGGGGCTCCTGCACTCACCGCATTTGTGGATGTTGTGAGTCAACAAGATGAAGAACATCTCGATCGTCTAGAGGCATTGGTTGAGCAGCGTTTGCAGGCTCGCATGAGCAAAGAGGAGAAAGAGTGATGGCGATGTTTCTCCTTTCATGGCTGTTGTTGTACGTTTTACTCGCAGGTTTCAGAGGATACAGAGTGCTGCAGAGGGAAGGACAACGGAGCACACAGACCATCCGGAATGTGTTGCTCTCTTCCGTGCTTTTTTCGGGTGCAATTGTCCTCTCCCTTGCGATGCCACTGTTCATTGAGAGTCCAGTGACGTGGATGTCACATACACATACATCGCAAAATGATATGCTTCACCGCCTTACAGAGCTGTTGCAGGTTTCGAGGGTGCAATGGCTCATCTTGCTCTTTCTTCTTTTTATTCTTTCGGTAGCATGGGGGCCTTTGTTGTATCGTTGGTATCAAATGCGAGCTTGGTTTCGATTTGTGCGCCACGCGTCCTTCGAAGGGAAAGTTGACCAAGATCTTCTCATTGACGAAGCAAATGTTTTCCGCGGTACGATTGTCTTGATCCCCGGCGCCTGGTCTGGGCTGGTTGGGGTGTTTCGTCCCACGTTGTTTTTGGGAAAAGAGCTGCTTGTGTCTCTCTCCCCCCACGAGTTATACGCACTATTGGCGCATGAAGAAGCTCACAGGCGACAAAGAGATACACTCACTCAATCTTTGCTTATGTACCTTTGCAGGTTGTTGCCTTTCATTGGTGAGAGCTTGTTTGCGCTTTGGTCACAAAGAGCAGAGACAGACAGCGATTGCTTCGCAGCGCAGACAGTGCAAGATCCGCTCATCGTCGCTTCAGCGTTACTCAAGGTCAGCCGTCTGCAACAGCAAGATCGTCGTGTGATGTCCTCTTTTGCCGGAATGGCCCCTTCTGTCGTCAGTTTTACACAATATTCTTGCTTGGAGACGCGGATTCAAGCGCTGATCGCAATGGACACTCACGCTCCCAAACAAGAAGAGAAAGAGCGCAGTGCTTATCTTCTCTACACAGCCTTTATTGTGCTCTTACTCCAATCCCCTCTACACCACATCATCGAGTACTTCATCAGTTTACTTCATATGTGAGATTTTCATGAACCGACACATCACCCTCATGATTGGGATGTTGTTTGTCGTTGTATTTGTCGCTTCAGTCGAAGCCAAAACACCAGCAACCAAGATTCCACATTTGTATCAAATGTCCCATACACCAAGTGGTGTGCGTAAAATACTCAGGGAACTCATCAAGCGCACCATGACACGGCATCCTGCTCTCAAACGCGCAAGACTTCGTCTCGAAGGACTCAAAAAAACCGCAAGCGTTTCTGGAGCGTGGCCCAACATCAACCTGACCTACCAAAGAGAACAACTTTTTCCGCCTGTGGGACAGGATACGTTGGGGGGTCAGGTCACCATCCCTCTCGGAGGGAGTCCCTTTCGTCAAAAAGACGTTGCGAAGACCTTCGCGCGTCTTCAAAAGAGTTACATTTCGCTCTTATCATTTCGACTACAGTATATATTTCTGCGCACTTATGGTCGACTTGCACAGCGACGCCAGCAGGTTCAGCTTGCTCAACACTTACTCCACGCGCTCAAGCGTCTACGTCCTATCTTGCAAGCAAGAGAGCGTGGCGGAAAGGTCGCTGGAATTGAGTTTATGCGCTTTCGAATGGCTGTAGAGCAGCAAACACAAAGCATCAAACGTCTACAAGAACAGACACAACGTCTCGCCTGGAAAATAGGGCGCTGGACAGGCTTGTCTGCACAACAAGTGCTCGCGAGAGTCAAGCATCACTCCCCTGCCTCTCTGCAGCTTCGGCATCGAAAAGCCAAACAGCATCCCCAGCTCGCATATCTGAGTGCACAAAAGACATTGTACAAAGCACAGCTACGTCTTGCGCAAGCCAAAGGCTGGCCGAAGCTCTCTTTCTCCCTTGCCTACCTTCGACAGCAAGCAGAGACGGCTAACCAACCTGATGGGCATGGTTTCGTCGTCGGTATGTCGCTCCCACTACCCATCTTCCAAAGAAACCAACGCGGTACCCAAAACGCACGCAACCAACTCCAACAATCTCGTCTCCTCTTTCGACAAACACAGCGTCAACTCAAACAACGTCAACTTCGTACAAAAAAGCAGTACCAGCAGATATTGGTGAGACAAAAGCGCTATCAAAAAAAAGTCATTCACCGTCTGCCGGCTTTGCTCAAGGCTGCACAAGCAGCCTTTGAGGGAGGCACTTCACTCACTGAGTTTTTGACGACGTATCGTTCCATTATCCAGTACCAACAATTTGGGTTGCGATTGCAATACACAGCGCTAAGTAGAGCCTTACTATTGGAGGAAGCCTATGGCAATACATACACACGCTAAGGCCGCAAGAGCATATGTGCGAAATGAGCGATCCCACATGGGATACAAAGCTTCTCTGAGAAGAGCTGCGCTTGCACTTTTCGTGTTATCGGTTTGCTCCGCTCTTTTGGGCTGCAAGCAACGAACAAATCCACTCTCTCATGGTCATGGACATGGGCATAGCCACGGTGGTCATGGTGGAGACGATCACGGTGGTCATGGTCATGGTGGTCATGATCACGGCTCCTCTTCGTCAGGGGCTGCGATCTCTGTCACTCTGTACACATCCAAGGTTGAGCTTTTTATGGAGTATGCTCCCCTCGTCGCAGGGAAAAAAGCCTCATTCCTCGCTCATCTAACATGGTTGGGGACGGTCTTTCAGCCTGTTCGGACAGGAAGTCTCGCTCTGGATTTTGTAAGAGGCAGTCAAACAGTCACCACACTCCACGCAGCCAAGCCACTCCGGGTTGGGATCTTTCGGCCCGAGGGCAAAGCTCCTTCTCCGGGTGCCTACACTTTGCGTTTGCGACTGCGTACACCAACCCGAGCTGCGGTTATGATCGTGTCCAATGCAGTCGTATATGCTTCAAGCGCTTCGGCCAAACGCGCAAATCCGTCACAACCAGATGACCCCAAAGAGATCCCTTTCCTCAAAGAGCAACAGTGGAACATTCCCTTTGCAACGCAAAAGGTCACCTCACGGGTGATACATGACGGTGTACGTGTCACAGGAGAGGTTCGTCCTTGGCCCGCTGGGTATGTGCAACTCAACGCACCTGTAACGGGTCGTATTACGTGGTTAAAACAAGACCTTTCAGAAGGACAGGAGGTCAAGCGTGGGCAACGATTATGCAAGATCGATCCGATGCTTTTGTCGAACACATCGCTCCCACAAATAGAACATCGTATTCACACAGCCCGTAGCACATTACAGATGAAGCGCTTGCAGCTCAAACGTTTGAAGAAGATGTTACGAGCGCGTGCTGTTGCTTCTTGGCAAATCGCGCAAGTCAGACATCAAATCGAGCTGCAGCAGGCGCAGCTTAAGGCTGCCTTGTCATTAAAACGTCTATTTCGACGTAGTCGTAATCAAAGCTCTGGACACTCCAACGCAATCGTGATCCGCTCCCCCGAAGATGGTGTCTTGCTCAAGCAATTTGCCTCAAAGGGGACGTCAATATCACAAGGACAACCTCTTTTTACCATCGCGTCAAACAAAAAGGTCCGATTGACAGCTTATCTCCCTGAGTGGTACGCCATGAAAGTGGGAGCCATTCGCTCTGCGACCTACACCCCTCTTGGTGGTCATATACAACGACTCCCCAAGCCGACAGGATGGAGTGCATCGATCGCTTCACCAGGTCGCACTCTCTCCGTCTTTTTCGACGTCCCAAGACCGAAAGCGCTCAAGCATTTTCAGCAGCTCACGTTGCACCTTCATCTCACGCAACGGCGTGCACTTGCTGTCCCTGCACAAGCCGTTGTCGATGAGCAAGGTGTCAAGGTTGTCTTTGTCTTGCTTGGGGGGGAGGGTTTTGAGAGGCGTGTGGTGCAGACAGGGATCCACGATCAGCATTGGTTGGAGATTCGCTCGGGATTGCAGTTTGGAGAGAGGATCGTAACGACTGGTGCGTATGAGTTGTCACTCAGTCAGGTCCTCAAACAAGCGAACGCAGTGGGGCATGGTCATGCACACTGAACATAACGCTCCCCAACTTCGCTTGGCTTGGCTCGATGCATGTTTGCGATGGTCCCTCACGCATCGGGTTTTCGTCTTGATTCTTGCGGCTATTTTGCTTGTATGGGGGACAAAAACACTCTCACAAATGGACGTCGATGTGCTTCCTGATCTGACAGCACCGACTGTCGCAGTGCTCACTGAAGCGCATGGACTGGACACAACAGAGGTCGAGAAACTTGTCACCATGCCCCTCGAAAACGCGCTGAATGGGGCCAACGGTGTTCGACGTTTGCGTTCTTCAACGACCGCAGGCTTCTCGATTGTGTGGGTTGAGTTTGATTGGGACACAGATGCTTACAAAGCCCGACAAATCGTCACTGAAAAATTGCAGTTGGCGTCCTCACAGCTTCCAGAGCAGGCGGACAAGCCCGTTCTTGCGCCAATGACGTCGATCATGGGCGAGATTATGTTTGTCGCGTTGCAAAGCCCTAACCATTCAGCGTTGCAATTGCGCGATACTGCAGAGCAACAATTGCGGCGGAGGCTCCTCGCGATCCCAGGTATCGCGCAGGTCATTCCTATCGGGGGGAAGCTTAAGCAGATCGACATCTTACTCAAACCTTCGCAGCTCTTGCGTAGACAATTGACCCCCGAAGATGTTGTCAAGGCGCTGAAACAGTCAAACGAAAATCATACAGGCGGTCTTCTCATCACAAAACATCGCGAGTACGCAATCCAAGGACTAGGTCGCTTACAAACACTCGAAGATATCAAGTCGTTGCCAGTTTCAGCTCGTGGTGGTACTCCGATCCGACTCAAGCACATCGCAGTTGTTCGGTTAGGGGCTGTCTTTCGCCGTGGTGTTGCATCTTACAACGGCAAGCCTGCGGTCGTGTTGGGTATCCAAAAGCAGCCCTCTGTGAACACGCTGACGTTGACAGCCCAGGTTGATAGAACGCTCACATCGATTCAGCGTTCCTTACCAAAGGGGATGCAGATTAAACGCAAGGGATTTCGGCAGGCAAACTTTATCAATATCTCCATTCACAATGTCCAAAAAGCCATGGTAGAAGGTGCCATTCTCGTCGTTATCATCTTGATGTTCTTTCTTCTCAACGTGCGAGCAACGCTTATCTCTGCGTTGGCCATTCCATTTTCAGTACTCACGGCTCTGCTCACTCTCAAAGCACTTGGGATCACCATCAACACGATGTCTCTAGGTGGTATCACTGTCGCGATTGGTGCGCTTGTCGATGACGCTGTGATCGACGTGGAAAATATCTTCCGTCGCCTTCGTATCAATGCAGAGTTACCGGAGGAGGAGAGACTCGATACACTCCAGATCGTCTTTGAAGCGTCAAGAGAGATCCGCAATTCGATCTTATTTGCGACGCTGATCTTGATGCTGGTTTTTCTGCCACTTTTCTTTTTGACGGGTATGGAGGGGCGCTTGTTGCGTCCTCTTGGAATGGCGTACTTGGTCGCGACGTTTGCTTCCCTGATCGTCGCGCTTACAATCACGCCTGTTCTTTCATATTATCTGCTCGCACGACGTCCTGAGTTGTTTAAGGAGAGAGAGAGTCCCCTTGTGCGGATCCTCAAGCGTTTTTATCAACCACTCTTGTCATGGGGGATGCGTTCCTCATGGCTGGTTTTGATCTTTGCAGGGACACTCACTCTCGCGACATTGTTTGTCTTGCCCTTTCTCGGACGTTCATTTCTGCCTCCATTTAACGAGGGAAGTCTCACACTTTCGGTGATGACTTTACCAGGAACCTCACTCGAAAAATCTGCGCAGCTCGGACAGCGCGTCGAGAAAGCACTCCACACACTCCCTGAAGTTGTGACCACAACGCGGCGAACTGGGCGAGGTGAACTCGATGAACACGCACAGGGGATCTTTGCTGCGGAGATCGACGTGATACTCAAGATGAAAGAGCGGTCGATGGCGAGCCTTCTACAAGACCTTCGCGCTAAACTTGCTGCAGTCCCTGGCGTGAGAATAAACATAGGCCAACCTATCAGCCACCGCATCGATCATATGCTCTCGGGTAGTCGCTCAGCGATCGCGATCAAATTGTTTGGTCCCAAACTGACGCAGTTACTCACATACGGGAAGAAAATACAGGCTGCGGTCACTACAATCCCCGGCGCTGTCGATGTCTCTATAGAGCCTGTTGTACAAGTCCCACGGTATCAATTGCTGCCACGTAAACATATGACTTCACGGTTGGGACTCAGCCAAAGCCAATTGATGGAAAAAGTAGAACTCGCGCTCTGGGGAACGGTCGCAACACATGTCTTGGAAGGAAGGCGACTTGTGCCTGTGCGTGTCCGTTACAACGTACCAACACCATCCCACAAAACACAACTGGCGAAGCTCCCCATCATCCTGAACCAACATGTGATGGCCCCCCTCACACAATTTGCGAACATACGCTATGGCTACGGACCCAACCGTATTAACCGAGAGTCAGGGCAACGCAGGATCATCATCAGCGCAAACAGCTCAAAGACCGATCTGATTGGCCTCGTCAATGACATCAAAAAGAGCGTCGGAAAGCTTAACCTTCCTGCTGGTTATTACGTCGAATATGGCGGCCAATTTGAACGTGAAGCGAGCGCCCGAAATACGCTCTTGTGGCTCGGGCTTGCGGTTCTCTTTGGCACGTTTTTTCTCCTGCGCATCGTTTTCCAAAGCACAACGGCCGCTGGACTCGTACTTGTCAATCTTCCTCTGGCGTTAATTGGTGGTGTCTTGAGCATCGCACTCACTGGTGATGTCCTGTCGATTGCTTCTATTGTCGGATTTATTGCGCTTTTCGGCATCGCAACAAGAAATGGCATTATCATGGTCAGCCACTACCAACAACTCCAACAAGAAGGTGTACCACTCCAGGAGGCTGTTGTCCAAGGCTCACTCGAACGACTCAATCCTATCCTGATGACCGCTCTTACAACAGGGCTTGGTATGATCCCCCTCCTGCTCGCAGGTGGGCAACCTGGCAACGAATTACAAAGCCCCATGGCTCTTGTGATACTTGGTGGTGTATTCTCCGCCACGACCTTAAACTTGCTCGTTTTACCCACACTCTACTTTACCATCAACCGTACCAACGGAGCACGATCATGAAACACAATACTCTCATGGTTCTCACATGCTATGCTCTCGCAGCTTTCACTCTCTTTCCTTCCACTGGATGCAAAAAGACAACCAACTCAAAACATGGCCACTCACATGACAAAGGCCACTCACATGACAAAGGCCACGACCACGGGCATGACAAGGGCCATAAACACGATAAAGGTCACGACCACGGACACGATGAAGGTCACAAGCATGAACATGCCAAAGGCCACAAGCACGAACATGGGCACGATCACCATCCCCCCAAAAAGTCCCAATCCTGGCTGGTGGCTCCCTATGAAAAAGTCCGAAAAGCTTTGGCAACAGACCAATTCACGCAAACCAAAAATGCTGCGACTTCACTTGCAAAGCGCATCGCAGGGCTCAAAAAACAAGACAAAGAAGCCCTCGCTGCTGTGTACAGTGCATCGAAAAAGCTCTCCAACGCCAAAGATCTCAAGCAGGCAAGGTTGGTTTTCGGTGAGCTATCACGCGCTCTCATGACATTCCTCACACAATACAAAGAAGAAGCAGGACTCCAGGCGTATTCTTGCCCAATGGCCAAAGGCTACAAAAAATGGTTCCAGGCAGATAAAAAGATGGCCAACCCCTACATGGGAAAAAGTATGCCCAAGTGCGGAAGCAAAACCAAATTCACACCTTAAGGCCATCGGATAGAAAAAAGAATACGGAAGACGTCAACACCAAAAAAGATCTCTTTTTCAGAGACCTTTCTTCTTTTTTTGCATCAAATGAGAACCCGTTTTCAAAAGTGCTTGACAGGCACACAAAACGCGGTTAGGTTGCCATTGAAAAAAGAAGGCATCCCTTGTGGATATGGGATGTAAGGCAAGGAAGAAGATCATGAAGCGTTTTCGTTCACTCAACCAGTGGCTTTGGCTGCTGGGCTTTTTGTTGTTGGTGGCCCAAACAGCCACACACGATGATCTGCATTGTGACGGTGACCACGAGCCAACATGTGTTGCGTGTGTTCTTGACGCACACCAAGCTCCTGCGCTCTCGACCTGCGTATCTCTTCCACTTGAGTGGTCCCCTACCTGGGATACACTGTCTGTTTCACAACACCGACCCCAACCACAGATCTCTCTCCTCCATCTCGCACCGAGCCATTCTCCACCCTCGCTGTAGCGAACACTCCACGCTTGACGAGCGCTTACACCTCGTACATCAAGTGGCGCCATGACGTCTCCAAAGACCCTTTGATGCGTTCTTATCGATTAATGTCTCTTTGTAAGAGAGGACATATGGCGCGGAAAGGTGCTGACGGACAGGTCAAGCGCCTATCAAGTCATGTCTGTGTACATTGACATGACTCGACATCGAAGGCATGAGCGCGGAATGTCAACACTTTTCTCGAAATGAACAATCTGCAGTCAAACGTGCATATATAAGAATATGTGTACCAAAGGAATGGAGAAAACCCATGAAAACTTGGGTGATATCTGCGTGTATCGCGTGTCTGTCTTTCGGCTTTGTGTCCCCTGCCTCAGCCAAGGTGAAGATCCTCGCCATGACCACGGATTTGGCGTGGTTGGCCAAACAAATTGGTAAAGACCATGTCAAGGTCGATAGTGTCTTGACAGGGAAAGAAGATCCCCACCATGCGGTCGCTAAACCGAGCCTGATCTTGAAGGCTTCACGCGCCCATTTGTTTTTGGATATTGGGATGGAGTTGGGTGTTGGCTACGTCCCACTGATTCTGCGCAACAGTCGGAATGGGAACATTCAGATGGGTGCGCCTGGCTTCATTAACACGTCTATCTTTGTCAAACGCTTGGAGATCCCTGCCAACGTGACGCGCAACTCCGGGGATGTCCATGCCCAAGGTAACCCACACTACTGGGTCGATCCTGTGAGCTTCCTCGCGGCTGGTCGCGCTGTCTTGCAGGGACTGATCAGGGCAGACGCTGCACACGCCAAGACATATCAAAAAAACTACAAACAATTGGAAAAACGCATCGTTGTCAAACTTGTTGGGAAGATCTTGCCACAAGCAGTCGGTACCAAGAAGCTGCTTAAGTTGATGCGCAACTACAAACTCATTCCTTTCTTGCAATCCACGAAAATTGGGGGACGTTCAATCGTTCGCTACCTGGGCGGTTGGCTCAAGAAAATGCTCCCTCTTCGTGGCAAGACCTACATCAGTCACCATCGCCAGTGGGTTTACTTTGCGAAGCGGTTTGGCATCGCTCCCTTTGGTCAGCTCGAACCCAAACCTGGTATCCCTCCAACAGCCAAGCATATGCTCCGCCTACTCGCGCGGTCCAAAGCCAACAAACCGACGTGGATCTTTGTCGCCGGGTTTTTGCCGTTGCAAGCCGGGAGATTCTTCTCCAAAAAGGCGGGAATCCCGCTTGTGCAGCTCCCTATATCGACAGCCAAAGGCACCGGACACGCAGATTATATCTCCTTGATGGACTTGATGATCAACAAGCTCCACAAGGCCGCAAAGAAGTAACAAGAAGAAGGACATAGAGAAGTGGAATTACTGTACCCTGGCTTTTGTGCCGCGCTCATTTTGGTTGGGATTCATGCCTATTTGGGGATGCACGTCCTCGCACGTGGTGTCATCTTCGTCGACTTAGCGATGGCACAAGCTGCAGCATTTGGTACGTTGATGGGATTCCTCTTCTATCATACGGGTCCAGAACACACGATCAGTTATTTATTTTCACTTGGTTTTACGTTGCTGGCTGCGACGTTTTTTGCGGTGGGACGCGCACATTATCAAAAGATCCCGGAAGAAGCGATCATAGGCTTGACCTATGCGATCCTCTCGGCGTCTGCGATCTTGTTGATGCAATTTGCCCCACATGGTGCTGAGCATATCCGCGATATGCTCGCCGGTCAGGTCCTCTGGGTGACTTGGCCAACGGTCTTCAAGACGGCTGTGATTTACTCCCTTGTGGGGTTGATCCACTTTCGCTGGCGTCACCAGTTTTTGGCCGTCAGTCGCGATCCCAAGCTCGCTCGTGAGCGAGGGTTTCATGTCGCCTTTTGGGACTTTTTGTTTTACGCGACGTTCGGTTTTATCATCACTTCGAGTGTCGCGATCGGTGGTGTCTTGCTCGTCTTTACCTTGCTCGTTGGTCCTGCACTTCTTGGGACTGCCTTTGGCAAGAACTTCGGGCAGGGCTTGTTGATCGCGTATGTCTTTGGATTTGCGATCACTGCGGCAGGTTTTCTCACCTCCTACAAGCTCGATTATCCGACAGGTGCGACAGTCGTCGCGTTGTTCGGCGTGGTCCTGCTCCCGATCGCGATCTGGCGTTATATCCGAGGTGGACAACGTCCACTCCGACGTGTCGTTGGTGTCTCCATTACATTGCTCGTGCTGGGAAGCGTGTTCAGCCTCGCGTGGTTCGCGCGTCCCGACCATGCTCCCCACGACCACGCGGACCATCAATACACAAAGCCCCGAGCACGTGTCCCTGTCGCTCTTCACACTGGTGACGATCACGAACACACACACGCGAACACAAAAAAGCACGAACACGACGGACACAAGCACGAAGACGGACACAAAGAAGACGACACACCACAGAAAGACACCATCGACACACTCGAAGCGCGCGCAAACAAAGGTGACAAGAGAGCCCGTCAGGCGTTGATCGAGATCCTCTCGGGGCGACGAGAAGAGCCGTTCTTGACCAGACAAAAAGCCTTCTATGCGCTGTGCAGAGTGAGCAAAGGTGCCCTCCCATCCTGCCCATACAGTGGCAATATTATGTTGATGGGGCAGTGGCTCCAAGCACGTGGAGAGGCTTTTCAAAAGCACTATCGTCCCGCAACATCGCAGCCAGCCTCTAAAAAGTAGAGGCCACAAAGATCATGAAAACACACATGGGCACATTCATATGGCTCATTTGCCTTCTTTTTGTACCGGGTAGCTCCTACGCGGAGCCGTCCACCAAAAAGAAGACCTCAAAAGAGTCATCAACGCCAAGTAAAGCCGAGATCGAAGCGCTCCGTAAAGCATTTCAAAAGACCGGCACAAAGAAACAAGAGACGACCAACAACGCGCAAAAGAAAAAAGGTAAGGCCTCCAAAACAACCAAGGATGACCCTCTCAGCGCGCTGCGCAATGCATTCAAGAATGCTGGCAGCTCGACCACCAATACACAACAGCCCCAATGGAATGGCCCTGGCTTCGCCGTCCAATCCGGTCAGGGAGGTGTGCAGCAGCGTCGCAATCTGATGAACCCGGCGATCAGCGCGCTCGGTGTCTTCGCTGCAGGTTGGTCCAGTCACCCCGGCAATGGACATTGCCACGCTGATGGTGTCTGTCACGGCGATGTCGGGATCTTTGGCCACAGCCACGATCCCTCGCGCACAGGGCTTAATCTGCAACAACTTGAGCTCGTCTTCGAAGCCGCTGTCGACCCGTATTTTACAGCGGCGATCGTGTTGAGCCTTGTCGAAGTCGACGGAGGCTTCGAGTTGGAGATCGAAGAGGCATATATGCAGAGCCTCGCGCTCCCCTTCTCTCTTCAATTGAAGGCCGGGCGCTATCTCTCTCATGTCTCAAGGCTCGCGTCGATGCACCTTCACAGCCTCGATTTTATGACCATCTCACTCCCTGTGATGTTCATGATCGGCGGTGAGATGAGCCACAACGCCGCTGAGCTGTCATGGCTCGCGCCGACGCCCTTCTTTCTGCGCTTCGCCGCAGAGGCTTCCTACGGTGGCAGCATCGCGTATGGTGTGACCGATCCGAGTATTCCGATGTTCTCTGGGCAAGTCAGGGCGTTCTTCGATTTACCTGGTGGGTTGGGTCTTCAGATCGGTGGTGCCGTTGCGCAAGGTGTATGGGATCGAAGGCTCTCCGATGCCTCCGACCTCAAGAAGACACTCTTTACTGGACATATGCTGTGGCGCTGGCGTCCCCCTCAGAGTTTCCGCTACCAGGAGCTTAAGGTGATGGCCGAATACATCGGGATGCACAGCCAGTGTGACGTCGCCAAAACAGACAGCAGCAAACCTCAATACAGGCAAGTCTGTCTTGGTGTCACAGAGCAAGACACAGAGCGTATCTTCCATGGCTTCACCGCCAAAGTCATCTACCGCTTCGCGATGCGTTGGCAAGCTGGTCTTCGTTACGAGATGCTCCCTGGTATGCTCGAACCTTCGGCGCGTAAGCCGCTCGAACGACTTAGCGCGATGGTCCACTTCGCGCCGACAGAGTTTTCACAATTTCGTTTACAGTACGACGCCGTTAACCTCTTTCAGTCGGCAGAGATCGGTCACGCGGTCTGGTTGCAGCTGCAATTCTCGATCGGTGAGCACGGTGCACACAAATATTGAGATCCTTCAAAGGATACTGACAAGTAGGATGCGTTGAGCTACGTATTGTAGCGCCTCTACGTATCTACAACCTTATTTTTACGTGTGAATTCTTACACAGAGACGCAAGCGTCGACGTGTATCCAGAGGCACACATTTGACAATGTACAGGAGTGACAACATGAAACGTTCTATTTTTGCTGGACTTTTTGCTCTTTTGTTCGCGGGTCTTTTGGCTGTGGGTTGTGGTGATGGTGGTGGCGCCAAGTGCGATCCTGCCTGCGCTACAGGTGAAGTTTGTATCTCCCACGATAGCAAGTATGAGTGCGCCAAAACATGCGAAAAAGATGAAGATTGTACCTCACCTATGGTCTGTCATACAGACGAAAGCACTCCCCACTGTGGCGAAGCTGAGTAAGACCATCGGGTCCAAAGAAGAGTCCTTTTTGAAAAGTCATATACATGACCGGACTATCTCTATCTTGAGTGAGAAAGTTTCTCTCTTGGGATGACATGTATGTGGCTTTTGTTCCCCGGATATGTTTCAGGCACACACCAAACAGTGCAAACAGCTCGCCTGTTGTGGTGTGCGCCTGAAACGCTCCTTTCCCCGGCTCCCACCCCGAGAAAATAAGCGCTCCCCTCCTGTTTGGAGTTGACGATATCAGCTCTCTATACAATCACCTTATGGATGGTAACTTTTCCAGGAAGCGTCATCTGTGACCATCGCTTTGATCCAGTCGGTCAACTTCACATTTTGGCTGTTTGTCTTGCTCGTGGCGTTGGAGAACATCGTGTGTCCATTGCCTGGAATGACGTAGTAGTGAAGGTCGTTGATCGTATCCAGATCGCCCAACAGCTTGTAAAGGGCAGTCTTAAATTGATCGCCATTGGCATCCAACATCCCAAAGAATGCGCGAATGACAGAGTCTCGCTCTGTCGACAAGAACGCCATTTTGCGGCCCTTTTGGATCATCGTCGCGTCGTAGTGTTTGATGATGTCGAAGATGTTTGTTTTACAACCGGCGGGGCATCCTGGCGGCATGACCGTCTTCCAGGTTGTCGTCCACTGTTGCCATCTCGTCCCTACAGGAGACATTGGAGGACCAGAGTCATCGATCAAGTCGACGCGAACCTTGTCGCCAAAGTAGAATTGCACGAGACCCCAGTTGATCGCCGCACCAAATCCACCAGCACTTGAACCTGTCAGGACGACATGCTTCAAGTTGGGGAAGGTCGCCGCGATCCGCGCAAAGTACAACTTCATGTTGCGGTGCCCCACAAAGTGCATCTTTTTGCCATTTGGGAACGTCACTTCGGCGTTTCCGGAGTAAACGTCGCCTGTACAGTGGGGGATAAACACATAGTGCGCTTTAGCAAACACGTTGTCGGCGTTGCCGCGTTGGAAGAAGAAGCTCTTGATGGTTCCTTGTGCTGAGGAATCGGACTTGAACTTAGCCGCGTCATATCCTTTGAGGTTGGTCGCTGTCGGCTGGATTCCGTAGCAATTGCCAATCAGTCCACTATCTGACCAGCACGCCCCACCGCCCTGCATGTGGATGAGCAGTTGTGTCACTGTTGTATCTGTGTGTGGATTGATCGCGAAGCCTGTGTCTGTGCCGTATCCACACTTGGCACCTTTGATATCGACCCATGTCCACTTGTCTGGATCGGCTTTGATGGGATCGCCAAGTGTTGGCTTCTCAGGCCAAACATAATCTTTCTCTGTGGGAGTCTCTTCCGCGACTGTCTCGGGTACAGTTGGTTCCTGCCCTTTCTCGACGGTCGGTTCGGGGAGCGGCTCCGATGTCTCTTCTGGTGTAGAGGCATCTGCATCACCGACTTCTTTGGCTGCTTCGGTGGTGCCTTCTTTTCCAGTGGGTTCGTTGTTGCCGGCTTCTTTGGCAGCTTCTGTCTTCTCAGAAGGTGTTATGACTTCTGGCCCACAGCCCGTCCAACACGCCATCAGCACAAAACAAGCGCTGACAAAAAAGAATGTCATTCGTTTCATACACACGTTCCTTTCACAAGATAAGGCCACGACGCTCAAAAAGTGGGATACACTCTCAGAATGTCTTTGTAAGATGAGGTTTACATGTACTATAGCATCTTTTTGATTTCAGAGAAGAGACTTATCCTCTACGCCGAAAGACTCGCCTTGTAAACAGTGAAGCATGTTCACTGTTGGTGGACGCCACTTGATCTTTCAGTGTGTCTCGGACATTTTCGTCGTTGAACAGGGCGGCAAGAACCCCCGAAGGAGGAGGTAAACCATTGGAAGAGACATCCACATCGACACGTTGGCGATTCATAGGTGGTGCTTTGTACTTCACCTTGCAAGGCGCAGGTATCATCACATGGTGGCTCGCGATGTTTGCGTTCCCGTCGATACAAAAGCATTTTCAAGCCTATCCCGTTACAAAGAACGTCCAGCCCTCAGCTCTGTATCCTGATCTCATCCTGCTTGCGGGAGGCTCGTGGTTATGTGCGTTGTTGCTGTGGCGTGCTCCGCGTCATGTGTGGTCACAGAGGGCTGCATGGTCGATGGTGGGTGCCTTCGCGTATCCGGCGATACACGCGACGAGCACGATGTGGAGAGCCGGCGGTAAAGGGTGGGCTGCGACGATGTTGATGTTGACCTTTGTACAGGGGAGTTTTCTAGCAGCCTGGACCATCCGACTTGATGGACCACTCTTTCAGGTCGCGCCTCAACGCTCTACGTCCATGCACATCTTGCGCACGCTCATCCAAACAGCCGTCTTTTGGTGTATGGCCCTCGTCCTCGTTCCGTGGCTCGTCACCTCCGCCGAACACCACCTCGGTGTCCCTCACTTTACAACCCCGATGCAGCGCTGGTTGCCCTGGCTCCTCTTCGCTCTCGTCGGCGCACTCAACATCCACACAGGGATCACGATGAGCCGCTGGGGAAAAGGGACACCGCTCCCTCTGGAGACTGCAAGAGACCTCGTCGTGAGAGGTCTCTACCGTTATGTGCGAAACCCAATGGCCGTCACAGGACTGTTTTTGGGGCTGATGATCGGCTGGTGGCTCGGCTCGTGGGGGACGTTACTCGCGGTCGTGATGGGTGGCATCTTCTGGAATGTCTTTGTCCGCCCCATCGAAGAAAAAGATCTACTAGAGCGCTTTGGTGAACCCTACAGACAATACACACAGAAGATTGGCTGTTGGTTGCCAACCTTTCCTCCCCACCCTCCCCTCCCACACACAAACAACTCACAAGACACAACAACGGACTGACTCCTTTTCTGAACGAACTTTCATTTTTTGACAAAAAAGGCGGCTGTGAAAGTGTGAAAGGATGCGATAGGAGCGATGCTTCGAAGATGTAATTGACGTCTGGTTTGAACGTTGCTATCCTGTTCAGATAAACGAATGTCTCACATACGATCAGAGTCCTTCCCTGTCTCGCGTGTCATCAAGACGACACACGCGCGGTATTTGTCGTGCATTGGGTTGACCTGTTCGCATGTTTCTTTCAGGAAGGCTTGTTGAATGATCCCGCTGGGTCCATTTTTGTTGCAAAATCAGATAGGCAAGGGGGGGATGGGTGTTGTCTGGCGCGCCATCCACAAAGAACAACAAGAACCCGTCGCGATCAAGATCCTGACCCGCTTCAACGAACAAAGACACCACTCACTCTCTGCATTTCGCGATGAAGTTCGCGCGGTTGCAGCGCTTCATCACCCTGGTATTGTCCAAGTCCTGGATCACGGCGAGATCACCGAAGAGACCGCCGAAGCCTCCAAAGGCGACCTGCCCAAAGGTAGCCCTTACCTGATCATGGAGCTCGCAGATGGTTCCTTGGATCAATGGCGCGGTCGACTCTCCTGGAAAGCCTTGCGCCGTGTCGCGCTCTCCTTACTCGATGCCCTCTCCCATGCCCACGCACGTGGCGTGATCCATAGAGATCTCAAGCCCGGCAACGTCTTGCTCAGTCAGCGTTGGCGCAAAATTAAGCTCGCGGACTTCGGTATCGCGTACGATATGGAAGGCCACACACCAACCGAACATGCCGATAAGATCACGGGGACACTCGCTTACATGTCTCCTGAGCAGTTTGAGCGAGAATTTCACCATTACGGTCCCTGGACGGATTTGTATGCGTTTGGTTGCCTGATGTACTCACTCGCGACGGGCAATCCCCCCTTTGGCTCCAAAGGGACGTTGATGGAGCTGATGTTCCGCCACCTGTGTAATCCAGTCCCTCCCCTCAAAACAGACATGGAGTATCCCGACGGGTTTGAGGATTGGCTGCGTTGTTTGTTGGAGAAGGCACCTGGCAAACGCTTTCAGCGAGCAGCTGACGCTGCGTGGGGATTGTTAAGTCTAGAAGATGCAGACAGTGAAGACGATCTCACCCAAGAGATCGACCAAGAACTCTTCATGCATCTGGATCAACACGGTCCTGACTCATCGTCACAAAGACTGCCCTCTCCAAAGACGAGACAGGCCAGCGTCGAGACTGCACAGGCAACGGCATTTCCACTCGCGACACTCCAGACGTTGATCGACGAATACCAGCACACAGCGATCGTCGAAGCGCGCAAAGGGACACCGCCACCGAGTATCTTTGAGAGCAACGACTCTCTCGATGAAGTCGCAAGCTCAAATGAGTATCTGGCCTTCCTCTCGTCGATGAATAAAGAGCAGATTAACCTGGAGATCCCACCTTTCCCAGATAGCTGGCGTCGTCAGGAGACGATGCTCGCGCCGCTGCGTCTCGATGGTGTCGGGCTCGGTCTGTACGGTGTTCGCAATATCCCTCTCGTCGGTCGTGAAGAAGAGCGCGATGCGTTGTGGGAGAGTATGCACCGCGTGCGAAGCCGCCACCGCCTCTACACGATCTGTTTACGTGGACCCGCAGGATACGGAAAAAGCCGCCTCGCAGAGTGGTTCTGTGAGCGTACGCATGAGGTCGGGACGGCCCACGTGCTCAAAGCCGTTCACAGCCCTATCCAGGGAGCCTCAGATGGTATTACCCCCATGCTCATTCGCTTTTTGCAGTGCGCAGGGAGCACCTTTCGCCAAGCCGAAGAAAAAGTCCCCGATATTCTCGAACGTTTAGGGATGACTGATGCGGAGGATATTCAAACGATCCTGGATCTGATGGCGCCGTATTTTGCAGGGGGGTCCGAGCACAAAACACGTGTGCGGCTGGAAAACGAGACGGAGCGCTACGTCGTCATTCGACGCTTTCTTCAGCACCTGTCCAAAAGTCGTCCGGTCCTCGTTTGGCTCGACGACATTCACTGGGGACTCGATACACTCGGCTTTGTGCTCCACCTACAGGAGACCCTTCGCAAGCTCGAAGTGCCCATCTTGTTGTTGCTTACAGTCCGGGAAGAGGCGCTCGTCGAACAACCACAAGAGACAGAGATGCTCGACGAGATCCTCGCAGCCAAGCGCACACACTCCGTACACATCGGCCCCCTCCATCAAGAAGATCGTCCCGTCCTTATCCGTGAGCTGCTCGGCCTCGAAGGTGACGTCGCCGCGCAAGTCGAAGAGCGCACCGCAGGCAATCCCTTGTTCGCCGTGCAACTTGTCGGTGATTGGGTGCAGAGAGGGCTTTTGGAGTACGGTACACACGGATTCCGTCTCAAAGAAGGCACAGAGGTCACACTCCCCGACGATATGCACGCTGTGTGGGCTGCGCGACTCGAACAGTTGTTTACAGAGCGCTCCGAAAATGATCGCATCGCCCTCGAATTGGCCGCGATCCTTGGCCAAGAGATCGATGGCGAAGAGTGGCGAGATGTCTGCCAACAGATCAATATCTACCCCCCCTATGACCTCGTCGAACAGCTGATCGGACAGCGACTCGCACGCACCGAACATAACCCCTTCTTGCAGTGGTCTTTTGTCCACGGTATGTTGCGCGAGAGTCTACAACGACAAGCCCAAGAAGCCGAGCGTTGGACCGCTCATCACCTCGCCTGTGCCCAAACCCTCAAACGTCGAAAAAGCCGCAATGTCACAGAGCGCATGGCCCAACACCTCCTCGCTGCAGGGGAGTTCGAACAGGCTCTCATTCCCCTGCACGCGGCGATCAAAGAACGCCTGCGACTTTGGCAGCATCGCATCGCGATGTCTCTCCTCCTCGAATGGGAACCGCTCCTCGATCGATGTGCATTACCAGAGGACCACCTCTTTCGCGGTGAGAGTATGCTCGTACGTTCGACGATCGCATACCAGGCATCGCGCTATGAAGAAGCCAAAGAGTGGTCCAAAAAGACAGAAGCGGCTGCGCGCAAGTACGGATGGGATGAGGTTCTGCTTCAGGTCTCATTCACCCTCTCCAAGCTCGCCTGGAACGATGGGATGTCAGAAGAAAGTATGCGCCCACTCGAAGAAGCAGAGCTCCTCGCCAATAAACTCGGCGATGAATCCTTCATCGCACGTGCCCACGCCGCGATGGGGGACCTGCTCTGTCGGCGTGGACAACTCGAAGAAGCTCGACCGTGGCTACAACAAGCCAAAGAGGACTTTGAGAAGATTGGTGACGCCCTTGGTATCGCTGATAACCACAGAAGTCTATGTCACATTGCTCGCCAAACAGGTGCGTACGATCAAGCCAATGATCACATCGAAGAAGCACAGCGTTTCTTTGAAGAATGTGGTTCACGCGAGGGGATCGCGGACTGCTACAATTTGCGTGGTGAAATTGCGCGACTACAAGGTGATTTTGAGCGGGCTGAGGAGCTGTATAGAGTGTCGATCAAACGACACCGCGCTCTCGAATCCATCGCTGCCGGCGTCGCAGAGCTCAATCTCGGTCTTACGCTTATCCGCCTCAAGCGATACAAAGATGCACGTGTCATCCTCGAAGATTGCGTCCGTACATTTCTCTTGAGAGGTCGTCCACTGCTTCGCAGCATCGCGCAGATCACCTTGCTCCCCTGTCTGATCGCTGATGACGCCTGGATCGAAGCCGAACAGAATATGCTCAGCTCGACGATCGCCCTCTCTAACGCCAACTATGTCGATATCGATGTCGCAGCCTCTGCACAACTCGCCGGCGAAATCGCGCTCGAAAAAGGCAAACCCATGCACGCCAAACCAGCCTACCGCTTTGCACTCTCACAGTGGAAAGCCCTCGACCGACAAGAAGAAGTCGAACAGATCGAGCAAGCCCTTCGTGTGCTCGTGTAACATCTCCACATAACACAAGGAATCTTATCGCATGAAAGCGTTCTCTTCGGAGGAAGGTAAGCAGCTTTACGTCGCGTCTTACGACAAAAGCCTCTCGATGTGGCCTGTCCCCCATACCCAGATGTATATCGACACGTCCTTTGGCCAAACACACGTGATTGAGGCGGGGACACCTGGAAAACCTCCCCTTGTCTTGATGCATGGGATGACTGTCAGTTCCACGATGTGGGCACCTAATATCGAGGCGTGGGCGCCTCATTTTCATATCTTCGCGATCGATACAATGGGTGATTTTGGTAAGTCGCTCCCTACAACCATCCCCCGGACCCGGAAAGATTACACTGATTGGTACATCGAATGCCTCGACACATTAGGGCTGGAACAGGTCAACGTCGCAGGTATGTCCTACGGTGCGTGGTTGTCCTTTTGTACTGCCCAAGCACATCCCGAACGCTTTAAGCGTATCGCCGTCGCTGCACCGGCTGCGTCCTTTCAGCCAATGGATTGGTACTTTATCTTCCGAAGCATCCCGCTGCTACTCTTTCCAAGCCACAAAACCGTCGATCGCTATATGAGATGGGCTGCTGTTGAAGATGTAGAAGGCATCACGGAGCCCTTCTTCTCGCAACTGATCGAGCAGCTTTACATCGGTTGGAAGTACGCAAAACATCGACCCAAAGTGCTCCCCGCTGCGTTTACTGATGAGGAGTGCAAGCGGATCATGGCCCCCACTCTCCTGATCCTCGGACCACAAGAGAAGATCTACAATCCCAACAAGGCCATCGCCCGCGCAGAAGCGCTTGTCCCGAACATCAAGACAAAGCTGCTCTCCCGTGGGAGTCATGACCTGACACTTGTCCAGGCGCCGACGATCAACCAGGAGATGTTGGAGTTCTTCCAGTCATAAGGGGAAAAAAGGAGGAGGGGGAAGAGATCGATGAGGCGTCTACTTTTGCTTTCCTAAAGCCTCAAGGGGATTTGCAGACGTATTTTTTGACCAAACACTTTTTGGTGATGGGATCTTTTTGCACACATGAGGAGCTGCACTTGTATCCACAGTTGCAACTTGGACACTTGTCGTAGCGGGCAGAAGGCTGACTACAGGTGCTGCATGTCCCACTTGTACATTTCTGTCCGACTGGGCAAAACGCAGCTTCATCGATGGAGCCGTCACAGTCGTCGTCTTTACCATTACATGTGTCTAGAAGCGAAGGTGTGACCTGTCCTGTGCACGTTCCCCAAACACCTTTTGTACAGCTCTGTGTGCCTCCCTTACAAGTCCCAACGTCTTTTGTCCCAGAGGCACCGGTGTAACAGCTACGTCTTACGCTGTCATCGATCGCGCCGTCACAGTCGTCATCTTTGTTGTTACAGGTCTCTGTTTTGGGTTTGACTTCTCCAACACAGCTGCCAAATTTACCGGCACTACAAGTCTTTTTACCTGATTTACACTCCCCTTTGTCCTTTGTCGTCAAAGAGCCCGTATAGCAAGAGACCGTGATGTTGTCATCGATCTTCCCGTTGCAGTCGTTGTCTTTGTTATCGCAGACTTCTGCTTTGGGTACAATTTCGCCAGAACACGCTCCCCATTTGCCGCTTGTACAGGTCTGTGTGCCTTCTACACATGAGCCGACATTTTGTGTCCCAGACGCACCTGAGTAACACTTTTGCTTGACGTCGTCATCGATTTTGCCGTTGCAATCGTCGTCTTTGTTGTTACACGTCTCGATACTGGGGGGGACTTCATTTTTACAGGCGTCCCACTTGCCGGAGGCGAGACAAGTTTGGCTTCCTTTCTTGCATGTCCCAATGTCCGAACCACACTGTTGAACGGCGCTAGGTGAGCAGGCGCAATTCTCATCGACGTTTCCATCGCAGTCATTGTCGAGTCTATCACATGCTTGTTCATCCGCTTCGTAGAGTGCGTCGTAGGTTTTGTAATCGGCGTCGCCACAACTGATCCAGCCATTTGCTCCACCACACACTTTCTTCGCGCCGTTGCAGAGTCCAAGCTGTTTATCGCAAGGAGGTGCGATGAGGTTATTGTCGATCTGACCGTCACAGTCGTTGTCGATCCCGTCACATGATGTCTCAGTGTCTTCGTAATCTTTGGAGGTCGCGAGGTAATCAGAGGTATCACACGTCAACCACCCTTGCTCACCACCACATCGCTTGACAGTCCCAGCACAGGGACCAAAGGACTTGGCGCATGTTGGGGGCGTGAGTTCTTCGTCGATCTCTCCGTCGCAGTCGTTATCTTTTCCATCACATGAGACTTCTTTCTCCTCGTACTCGGGGAAGGTGATGCGGTAATCAGAAGCGTTGCACGTGATCCATCCAATACTGCCACCACATCGTTTTGTCGCTTGTGCACAAAGTCCCTGTATCGTCCCTTCATCACAGGCTGGCGCGGTGAGCTCTTCGTCGATTTCACCGTCACAGTCGTCGTCCAGTCCGTTACACTCTTCCTCTGCAGGTAAAACCTCTCCCGAACAGATCGTCGGCCAGTCGCCATTTTCGTCACAGACTTGTTGGCCTTCTGCACAAATCCCAACACCTTTGTTTGAGACTTTGCCTGAGAAACACGCTCTCTTCTCGCCAGGTTTGCACTTTTTGTCACAATCGCTGTCATCTGCGTCGATCTTTCCATCACAGTCGTTGTCCAGACCATCAAAGCACGCTTCTCCCACTTCAGTTTGTTCGGTGAGAGGGCGACAGGCGCTCCAGTACAGGCCATTTAAGCCATCAGGTTGGCAGCTTTGTGTGCCTTTGACGCAGCTATAGCCGAGGCTGGCGGGGAGGTCGCATTCTTGTGTTTTGCCCCTTGTTGGGCAGGTCGTGCGAGCAATGGAGACGCACTTGTTGTCTTTGCAGATTCCCCAGTACTGTTGGTTGTTGCACTGACAGTCCTTGGTACATGCGGCCCCATTGGGGGCGGTCTTTTGAGGTCCAATCTCCCCTGTGCAGTCGGGGATGGGGCATTGTTCGGAGGGCGTGCTGTTGGCGCAAGGGTCACCATTGGAACAGGCAAATGTCAAACACAACGCCCATAACAGGAGACCTATGCCACACAACGAGCTTCGCAATCTTTGGATTTTCATGTTGTACTCCCTCATTTCAGGGTTGAAATGATGTCTATTGTATCGAGAAAAAGGCCCGTTGTGCTTTAGGGCGCCTTGCATTTGTATTCATATTTGATACAGACCGTACCAAATTTACCGGTGCATTTTTTGTTGCATTTGTATCCACAGGTACACTTTGAGAGGCGACAACTCGAAGGCTGCCTACATGTCGTACACTTGCCTGAGACGCAGGCTGTTCCAGCCTGACAATCTGTTATGCTGTTGTCGACCTTTCCGTCACAATCGTCATCTTTTTTATTGCAGGTCTCTTTTGTGGCTGGCTTTGTCTCGTTTTGGCATGTGCCCCATTGTCCGGCGGCACAGACTTGTGTTCCGCCAGTACAGATCCCGACACCATCGGTTCCCGATGGGCCTGTGTAGCAAGACCTTGTGAGGTTGTCGTCGATTTTTCCGTTGCAGTCGTCGTCGAGATTGTTGCATTCTTCTGTTGTGGGGCCGACTGGACCGATGCATGGTCCCCATGTGGCAGAGGCTGTACATGTCTGAAAACCTTGTTTGCACTCACCTTCATTGGAGCCACATGCCCGGGTCGATCCAGCCTGACACAGGCACTTTTCGTCGACGAGTCCGTTACAGTCGTTGTCGAGCTTGTCGCACTTCGTCTCCGTCGCTTCGTACGCGATGTTGTGCAGTAGGTAGTCACGGGACGTACAGTCGAGCCATCCTTTATCCCCGCCACATTGCTTCTTTGAGCCAAAGCAGATGCCTTTGCCTTTGCCACAGGGGGGGGCGTTGAGTCCGTTGTCCACTTGGCCATCACAATCGTTGTCAAAGCCATCACACAACGTCTCTTTTTCCTGATATTTCTTGAAGTTTTTGCGGAAATCTGTCGCTTCACAGGAGAGCCAGCCTTGTGAACCACCACAACGTTGGACGGAACCAAAGCATGGTCCTGTTTTTCCTGTGCAGAGAGGAGCCTTCAGGTTGTTGTCGATTTGGCCATCACAGTCGTTGTCTAAGCCATCACACAGCGTCTCTTTCTCTTCATACTCGATAAAGATTACGCGGTAGTCGGTGATATCACAGGCCTTCCAGCCCTTGGTCCCATCACATTGTTTGACCGCCTGTGCACATGAGCCTTGTTTCCCTTGCCCACAAGAAGGTGGTGTGAGGTTGTTGTCGATCTTTCCGTCACAATCGTCATCTTTTCCATTGCAAAGTTCTTTCTCTTCGATGATCTCACCTTCGCACTCTGTCCCCCACGCTCCTTTTTTGTCGCAGGTCTGGAACCCACCGGCACAGATGCCGACGTTGACCTTGCCCTTTCCGCTAAAGCAAGGGCGCTGCTCACCTGGTGTACAAATCCCCTGGCAGCCATCATCGGAAGAGTCAATCTGGCCATCACAATCGTTGTCAAAGCCATCGAGACAAAGCTCAACCCCTTTCTCTTCGACGCTTGGTCTTGGTTTACACGCTCCCCAGACCGCTGATTGTAGGCCATCGGGCTGGCACTTTCGCACACCGTCACGACACGCCTCACCAAATTCAACAGGCATCAAACAAGAGAGCTCTTGTCCTGGAGTCTGACATGTACCACGTTGAAATGAAATACACTTCTTGCTTCCGCTGCTGCTTCCGTCTTCGCCACTGTCGAGACAACGGCCCCAGTAGACTTGGTTGCTGCACTCACAATCATTCTCACAGATCGAACCGGAGGGGTTGATCGTCCCATTGCTGAGAGGTTCATCGTAGCCATCTTCGCAAATGTCAGGTGTCC
This sequence comes from Deltaproteobacteria bacterium, assembly GCA_002731275.1. Classification (GTDB taxonomy): domain Bacteria; phylum Myxococcota_C; class UBA6777; order UBA6777; family UBA6777; genus UBA6777. Next base: position 32,652 of record PCBK01000090.1, read on the forward strand.
CACAACCCGGAACGACACAAAGCCAAAGACCAAGGATCCCGACGACCCACCATTTGAAGGTCGATTTTCTTTGCACACTCATCAACTCACTCCTGTCACAAATACCAAGTCCATCTATTCTTTCTATCGGAAAAGCAATCACCATGCCATCAAACATCAGATCCTTAACGTATTGAATCGAAAGAAAAGATACAACTCATACGAGATGATGTTGCACGTCTCTTTCAACGATCGAAGAGGTTTTTTTCCATGATCGAGGAATGATGTTTGTCTCTATACACAATAGAATGTCAAGGACAATCACACAATCATTCTACACATTTATCTTGGCAATGGTCTCATCTCTTTTCTTGGCGTCACCTTCACTGCTCGACAAGAGCAATGGATTGACTTCGTTGTTATGTGATTGTACAACGCAGCCTCACTTTTTGGCTTCTATACAGGGAGGACTTTGCTCGATGACACACACACCATCTGTCTCACAAAAACCTTGCAGTGTAACGATTTTGTCGGGATTTCTTGGGGCTGGAAAGACAACTCTGCTCAATCATCTGCTCAGACATCTCGACGGCAAACGTATCGCTATCATCGTCAACGATATCGGTGAGCTGAATATCGACGGCGCGCTCCTCAAATCCACCACAGACGTCATCGAAGAGGTCGAAGAAATTGTCGAATTGACCGATGGGTGTATCTGCTGTTCGATCCAAGAAGACCTCTGGAACACTGTCGCAGACCTCGCACAGCAGGGCACATATGATGCCATCCTCATCGAGAGCACAGGGGTGGCAGAGCCCGTCTCCATCGTGAAAATGTTTGTCACCCCCACACCCACAGGACGTCGGCTGCTCGATCTCGCCTCCATCGATACACTTGCTACAGTCGTCGATTTGACCTTCTTTTTGGACCAGTGGGACAAAAGCCAACAACGACTTCAAGGCAAGGCCTCCCTCTTTGAAGCTGAAGAACCTATCTTCACGCTCCTCGTCGATCAAGTCGAATGTGCCAACGTCATCATCATCAACAAGACCGACCTCGCGACACAACAACAGCGCGATGATATCCAACGTATCCTTCGCGAACTCAACCCCCACGCGGAGCTGCTCTTTACCACCCAATCCGTCATCCCCACGGAAAAAATCATCCACGCCGAGACCTTCTCACTCGAAATGACACTCCAAGGTGCTGGCTGGATCCAAAAACTCAACGAACATATCACACAAAAACAACACGAACGCTCCCACAACCACGGTCATGAGCACGAGCACGCTCATACACACGAACACTCACACAGTCACGAACATACACACAGCCATGAGCACTCACACAGTCATGAACACACTCCTGGAGATATTCGCGAGCGTTTGGGGTTGGAATCATTTGTGTATGATAGGCGCCTGCCGTTTGACAGAGAGGCCTTTGAAGCGGCTCTCAAGCGTCCGTTCCAAGGGGTTCTACGTGCGAAGGGCGTCGCGTGGTTTCGTCAAAATGATCCATTTGTGCAGTTTTATTCGCAAGCGGGAGATCGTTATACATGCGATGCAATTGCTGTCTGGTGGGCTACTCGGTTCGAGCGGGGACAGGTCTCTCTCGACGATCTCCCCTCCCCTGTTCGAGCGCAGTGGCAAGAACCTCACGGTGATAAGCGGCAAGAGATCGTGTTCATTGGGATCGACATGGACCGACAACATATCATCGACACACTTGACGCTTGTCTTGTCGAAGAGTCCAGTTCTATCATGGATGACATTGAATCGACATCGATCAAACACATCAAAGATCTTTTGGGATAGATGTCGAGCGGATTAGAGGGATTGGTGGAGTTGTTGGACGGCTGTTCGCTGTCCGTCTGTGAGTGAGGGGTGGGAGAGGAGGGAGTCTGCGAGTTTCTTCGTTGCGCCGATATCTCCGGCTTGATAAAAGGACAGGAGCAGGTTGTACAGTGGACCTGTCTCGTCGTGAGGGGCGTGTTGTACGGCGCGTGTCAGGATCGCGACGGCTTCGTCACTTCTCTTTTGTTCGAGCAACAACAAGCCGAGGTCATTGAGGGGCTTCCAGTGTGTGGGGGCAGCTTCTACTGCGTGTCGAAAGGCCTCTTCTGCGTGCTCGTAAACTTCTGCCACCTCGAAGATCTTGCCGAGTAGATGAAGCGGACGCCAATCACTCTCATTGAGTTCATGTGAGCGCCATAAAATCAGTTCAGCTTCGGAGAGTTCGCCTCCTTGCATCAACAGTGTCCCGAGCTGTAGGTGAGCTTCGGCGGATTCGGGCAGACGTTGGATGAGTCTTCGAGCTGCGAGGACTGCCTTTTCGTGTGCACCGAGGAGCATATGGACGGAGACCTCTTCGGCGGTGATACGAGGTGAAGGACCACAACAGCGGTGTGCCTCTTGAAGCGTCTCAAGTGCAATGTCGAACTCCCCTTCGGCTGTAAAGATCTCAGACAGCGCGAGGTATGCGTCGAGGTGTTGTGCATCGAGTTTGAGGATGCGGGTCCAATATTCGTGGGCTTCTTTATAGGCTCTGGCGTCCGTGTACAGGCGCGCAGCGAGAGAGAGGAAGTCAATGTCTTCAGGGGCGAGCAGCAGAGCGACTTCGGCGTGAACGATCGCATCGTCGAGTTGCCCCTGTTTGCCGAGCAGTCGAGCGAGATGGAATTGTGCGGGAGCAAAGGACTGGTCGGCGAGGCAGGCCCGCTGAAGGGCTTCAATACCACGTTCGAGTTGGTCTTTTTCCAAGGCAAGACCGAGCGCAAACCACGCACCTGCGAGCTCGGGAAACTCATCGAGGATCCCAAGCGCGAGCTGTGCTGTTGCACGGTATTGACCTGTGAGCAGAGCGATTCGAGTGATATCCAACCACGCCTGTACGTGCTCAGGGTGGGCACGTAGAAAGGCTTCCAACAGCTCGGCGGCACGATCCACGTCCCCTTTTTCGAGGTAGGATTGTGCCGTGAGGTAGGTTTGTTCGGAAGGTTTGTCGGACAAGTTTATCCTCCAAAGAAACGAACGAGTCTTGAGACAGCGCCTTGTGCGCGGATGTATGTTCGTGTTGTTGCATCGGAGATGGTCTCAGCGGCCTGAGAAAACTGTCGTCCGACCTCTTTGCCAAACGCGGTGGCTTTCTTCTTCACGTAGGAAGCGGCCTCTTTGACTTCGTTTCCGACGTATTTGGCATCGGCGAAGTTGATTTTGCCGTCGTCATTGAGATCTACTTTGTCATGTGCCCACTTGCCGGCCTTTTTCAAGCGGCTGATCGCCGCATCTTTTGCCTCTTTTGCGACACGGACACTCGCGTCAGCAGCGGCTTTTGCATCGGCAAAGTTGATCTTGCCATCGTCATTGATGTCCACTTTGTCGTGGGCCCACTTACCAGCCTCTTTGGCTTTCGTCGTGACGTACGTTTTGCCTTGCTTGATGGCGCGTCCTGTGGCGTCGATGCCTTCTTTGGCGAGGTCTCTGACCTGTCCGGCGCCAACGCTGACATCGGTGAAGTCGATATCACCATCTTTGTCGCGGTCTGCGACACGGTGTGCTTGTTTGTTGACCCAGGCTGCGCCCTCTTTGGCTTTGCCACGGGTCCAGGCGGCAGCGTCCTTGGCCGCGTCGACGGAGGCGTCAATCCCATCATCCACTTTCTCTGCCGTCCAGCGAGCGCCTTGGGCGATGCCACGTCCAACATCTTGGACACCATCAGCCAATGCATCGGCACCGTCGACGATCGCGTCAGCTGCGATGTCGAGACCTTTGTCTACAGCCTCCACGACATCCTCTGCCGTGTCTACCACTGCGTCTCCGACGTATCGTGCACCGAACATCAGGTCTCTGGCGGAGAGACGTCCGTCATTGTTCAGGTCTGCGGTGTCATGCGCGCGTCGTGCGACGTTGCGGGCACCTTGACGAAGTTGTTGGCCAAGCTGACCACGACTCTTTGCGTTCCCTAGTGAGCGAATGGCTCCACCGATCGCATCAACACCATCTTCAATTGCGTCTCCAACGACCTCAACTCCGTCTTCAATGGCGTCGATGCCGCGGTCGATGCCACGACCCACAGCTTGAAGACCATCGCCAACAGCGTCGACACCGTCTTCGATCGCATCACCTACAGCGTTGAATCCACGACCAATGGCGCGCCCTGTGGCGTCGACACCATCTTCGATTGCGTCGATGCCGCGGTCGATGCCACGACCCACAGCCTGAAGACCGTCGCCAATCGCATCCACACCATCGTCGAGCACATCGCCGACGGCGTCTGCGGCTTGTACGGAGCGCATTTGTAAGTCGAGAAGAGAGAAGCGGCCGTTCTTATCGGCGTCGAGTGCGCCGATGATACCATCAGCAGAGGACTCTACGATGGTTCCGACACCGTCGATCCCACGTGCGGTTAATGTCGCTGGGTCGTTGAGCGTGAGACGATCATCGTTGTCGATGTCACCGGCTTCCTTGGCCATTCTGGCGAGCTTGAGGACATCAACCTCGACTTGTCCGCCGATCTTTCCGCCGACTTTGAGGGCGAGTCCACCACCGAGACCGAGTTTGATCTTGCCTTTTTCGTAGCTCGCGACAAAGTCCCCTTCGATCCCTGCGCCGATCCAGCCCTCACCGATCGCGCGGAAGGTAAAGATCTTTCCGGCGCCAAGTTCGACCTCTGCGGTCGTTCGTGCGCCGACGAATGCACCGGCTTGTCCTTCGACGGTGGCTTTGGGAGGCCAGGGAGAGAGCGCGACACGTGCATAGGGTCGTGCATCTGCGCCGACAAATGCCCGTCCCGTGACTTTGACATGAAGGTCGACGAGCTCACCTGCGATTTCTTTTTGAGGGGACGCGACGATCAGCTCTCCCTCTGCACCGAGAAGATGAAGTCGTGCGTCTGTCGCGATGGTCGCGTCGACACCTTTGGTCGTGATCCGGGCGTTGCCCATGATCGACGCCCCGGCTTCTGAATAGACACGTCCAATCCCAGCAGCACCGACACGTTTGGTGACCTTGGTGCCGCTCTTTGAGGCGTACTCAATCCCGGCCCGTGCGTCGATGCCTTCGGTGACTTGTGCGAGCGCAATGTCCAGCGGGATCGTGAACGTATCGGCCCAATTCTCTTTCTTGGTGGTTCCTTCTGGGATGATCGGTTGTCCGGTCTTTTTGACGACTTTGTCTTCGACTTTTTCTGTGCGATGGTACCCGATCCTATTTGTGGTCTCAGTGGTGACACCGTTCTCGGTCTCTTTGGTCCAGTGGTACTCGCTGCCCCACTTTTTGTCTGCGCTCGCGGTCGCGTGGGTGTGTGTCAATGAACCCTTATCTCCACCGATGCGAAGCTCTGAGCGGCTGCCGTCTTTGTATCTGCGGGCCATCGTGCCTTGCAGATCGACGTCTCCATCTTTGTAGATCAACCCACCACCGATATCCGTGTCTGGATCGACCTTGTGACGAGCGTGTGCGCCGAGGTTAAAGCGTCCCTTCGCGAAGCCGATGCTGCTGTCCATGTCCGTCTTGTCGTCGAACTTGTGTGTCGTCTTCGAGCCAAAGCTGAGGTCGCCATCTTTGTAACCGAGGGTGCTGTTGATATTGGTCTTGTCATTGACCTTGTGTTTGGAGGTCGCGCCGAGGTGGAACTTTCCACCGACGAAGCCAAGGTTACTCGTCACGTCGAGATCGTCGTTGACCTTGTGTGTGGTGTTTGTATCGATCGAGAAGCCTTTGTCTCCAAAGCCAATGTTGCTCTTCAGGTGGGTCTTATCATCGATTTGTGTATCGACAGAGCTGTTGACGGTGACTTTGCCATCTTTGATACCGATCTTGTTGTTGAGCTTGGTGTCGTCGTTGAGTTGTGTCCCAAAGTCTGCGTTGACGGAGACTTTACCGTTGTCAAACTTCACATCACTCTTGACGTTGGTCTTGTCATCGAGCTTTGTGTCGACGGAGCTGTTGATGGTGACTTTGCCGTCTTTGATACCGATCTTGTTGTTGAGTTTGGTATCGTCGTTGAGTTTTGTGTCGACGTCGGCGTTGACTGAGACCTTGCCGTTGTCGAACTTTACATTGCTCTTGACGTTGGTTTTGTCATTGAGCTTGGTATCGACAGAGCTATCGACCGTAATCTTGCCGTCTTTGATACCAACTTTGTTGTTGAGCTTGGTGTCGTCGTTGAGCTTGGTGTCGACATCGGCGTTGACGGAGACTTTACCGTTGTCGTATTTGACGTCACTTTTGACGTGGGTCTTATCATCGATCTGTTTGTCAACGGAGCTGTTGACTGTGACTTTGCCGTCTTTAACGCTGACATCACCCTTCAGCTTTGTGTCATCATCGAGTTTTGTGTCGACGGAGCTGTTGACGGTGACTTTGCCGTCTTCGACGCTGACATCGCCTTTGACATTGGTATCGTCGTTGAGCTTTGTGTCGACAGAGCTGTTGACGGTGACTTTACCGTCTTTGTAGCCGACGTTTCCTTTGAGTTTGGTGTCATCATTGAGCTGTGTGTCGACGTTTGTGTTGACGGAGACCTTGCCTTTATCGTAGTTAACGTCGGTTTTGACGTTGGTTTTGTCATCAACCTGTGTGGTGACTTTCCCTTTGGCGGTGAGGTTTCCGTCTTTGTCGTAGTCGAACTTGACATCACCCTTGGATTTTTTGCCAAGGTCCTGTTCGTGAGAGCCTGTTGCACCGCCAAAACCGTGTCTTTCGGAGGTCCGCTTGCACTCTGCATAGGTCTTAAAGTTTTTGGAAGCGTCGCGTAGACGTCCCCAAAAAGAAGCAGGTGGCTTAGGTGCTTCGGCTTGGGGAGTGAGGTGAGGGTCGCGAATGTCAGTGGTTGTAGGTTTCGCGACTGGGGCGTGGGTTGGTGATGAGGTCTTGTTGGTTGTGACATCACCTGTTGTAGGGATATGAGCGGGGATTTGTGTCCCGCCAGTTCGTCGAATTGGCATATTGCGTTCCTTCCAGACAGATACAGCTCGCGAGAGGTTTGACCTGCTCGCACAAAATGAGACCTATATTTTTATCACATCTCCCCACTGTCGGGCAAGACATTCAAAGGGAAAATACAACATCATTTTTTTCTGTTGACACTCTTTTGAGAATACATTATCAACGTTTGCCAACTTTTGAAGAAGAGCTTCTGTAAGAAGGTGGTTCTGCCACACATTTTTTCAAGTCCAGAGTCCCAAAACAAGACGGAATAGACGATGCAACATCAACAAGCACCTCAAACATCTATGAATATCCAGCGCCCTCTCGATATTTCGGGAGGCATTTTGTCTTTCTTATGCCTGGTTCACTGTCTGGTGTTACCTTCTTTGGTGGCAGCGGCTCCCTCGTTGGGTTTGCAGTTTTTCCAGGCAGAATGGATCCACAAGGCGCTTTTGTTTGCTGTCCTTCCTGTTGTCGTGTTGGCGCTTGGGCGTGGGTACAAAGAGCACAACTGGACCGTCCCTTTTTGGGTTGGCGGTGTGGGCTCTGTGTTGTTGATTGTGGGTGCTTTTTGGGGACATGATTTGCATTTGGAATCGCAATTGACATTGGCTGGTGGTGTCTCATTGATTGTGGCCCACAGCCTTAACTTCTGGGCCTCTCGCCAAGCCTGCGAAGCCTGTTGTCCTCCCGAAGGTGTCAGCGCTTAGAGACTTAGACTACTGTGTTTTGAGGTAGGCTGCGGCTGCGGTTTGTCGGCTCTCAATGTGTGCCTTGAGGGTCTCGACGGAGTTGTTGAAGGCGGCCGCGTTGCTCAACTGTGTGTATCCTGGTTGTTCACCATTTGCACCGACGACATAAGGACTTATCATCGTGTGGACCTCTTTGATCCGCGCGACCAATGTGTCCGTGGCAAATGGTCCCTTCGCGAACTCTTCCACGTATTTGTTGTAGGTCTTCCGATATTCAGCATCGGCGATAAGATGACCGAGCAGTGGCCACTGCGCAGCGTCGACGTTGGGAAGACCGAGCTGTGTCGCTGAGCGCCCTCCCCCTCCTCCGCCACCACCCATATTCATCATCACCATGTTGTGGTCCCAAGAGATCCACTGAATGCGATTGTTATCGCCGGGGTCTGCGTACAGATAGTAGTTGTGTGTCATGCTCCCATAAGTGTCCCAGTGCACCATCAAATTGGCCATCGCGATCCAGCGTAGGAAGCGATCCACATTGAAGATCTTCTCCAGACCTTGTCGCCACGCCGCAGCATCTGAGCGATCAGCCTGAAGGTGCGCGATAAGTGCTTTGACATCGCTCCAATCGGCTTCATCTTCGTTGGTCTTTTTGACCATATCATCCTGCACAAAGCTCGCGAGTGCAGCACCTGTTCCATCGGGTTTGTAGAGGTTTCCTTTGTGGTTCTTGAATTGCTCTTTGAGCATGGGACCATCGGGATCTTCGACGAGCGCATACAGACCAAAGTACTTGGAACCTTCACCGTGGTCGACATAGACTCTGTAGAATGCGACTCTTGCGACGGGGACGCCTGCTGCTGCGAAGAGTTCACGACCGATCAGATCGCGCATCAACGAGTCATCACTGAATCCATTGTTGAGCACGAGTTTTTTGAAGCCGTAAAAGCGTTGGTTTTTGATATCAGGGTTGTCGTCTTCAAATTTGTCCATGTTGAGGCGGAAGGGGATCTTGTAGCTTCCGCCCTTCCATGCGGAGCTGAGAGAGGAGTTACCTTTAAAGCGAATGCCCACATCGTGCCACGCGCGGCCTTCGTAAACGAGTTTCGCGGGGACATAAACAGGATCGCCTGGGATGAGATCGCCACCGCCACCGGGCTGTCCACCGGGTTGCCCTCCTGGTCGTCCGCTGACCATACACACAACGGCGTTGGCTCTTTGATCTTGGGTGCATGTCCCCTTCGTCGTCGTACCATTGATGGTGACTTCGCAGGCATCGCCTTCTGCTTTGTCTTTGCAAGCCTGTATCATCGCAGCGGGGTCGACTCCGCCGGGGCCTCCTCCAGGTTGACCGCCAGGTTGACCTCCAGGCTGTCCATTTCCTGCACCAAAAGTACCTGCGAGATTGGTCATATCATCCATCATCTTTTTCCAGTTCGCTGCGGATATAGTGATGTCGATGCGGTGGACTTTTTTGAGTGAGAAGACGGTCTCATAGTCTGGCTCTGCATCTTTCCCGTGTGTCGCTTCGCTCCAGCCTTTCTCATCGACAGTGGATGCGTCTGTGACTGTGGGTTCTTGTTGGTTGGGTTCGGTGTTTGGTTCTGTCGTGGACTCTTTTGTTGAAGGTTCTGTGTTTGTCTCTCCAGTTGTTGCAGGTGAACACCCAACAATTGTTTGGCTCGCGAAGAGCAAGAGGAACAGCGGGAAAAAGAGTATTTTGGCAGGGGATAATGTTCGTATTTCCATGTCATCGTACCTTTTGGGAAATGAATTGTGTTTAAGGTCTCTTGGTACGTGCGCATTTGTTTTGGGTTGTTTCAGATTTTTTTGTATTTTTCTGTTGAGGGAGTAGGAGGTCCCCTCTTTGGAATGTCGAAACATCGAGGATGATGGGGGTTCAGAAAGAAGGTCTCTTGGGGGAGTTTTGCTGGGAGCAGAAAGCACTATCGGGGGACATGAATGCCCCCCAAGCGCGGCTTGCCAGCCTTGCTTTCCCCCTCAGTTGAGCCTCTTCGAGGCTACTTTGATTTGTTTTCACAGGAGAATTCGAATGATCACATGGCGACTGTTTGGTTTAGGCGCGCCATCCTCGAAGTTGTGAGTCCTTCGCATACAATCTCACATGCTATGCTGAACTTTCCCCTTTTCAAGCTCTGTGGAGTTGGGTTTGTCGTGGTTCATTTTACCAATCGTCATCCTCGTCCAAAGAAAATGAGTCGTCACTCCACACTGTAGTGGAATGAAGGAAATACTTGGATTGCGAAAGGTTTTTTTGCCGTGTATGTTGAATGGAGAGAACAAAACAACCACCAATGACACGGAAAAATGAATGACAACGAATAAAGTAAACGCCCCCAAACGAGCACTCAGACTCATGCAGTTGATGACCATTTTGAAGGTTCAGCCTGGCATTACTCCCAGCAATCTTTACGATCAACTTGGCATCAAAAAAAGTCAGTTTAGCAAAGATAAACAATCTCTTGAAGATATGGGGTTTACGTTCCGGTACGATCGAAGTCAAAAACGTTACGAAATCACAAAAGAGCCCTTCTTTCCATCGGCAGGGTTGAGTTTTCTTGAGTTGTTCTCACTGATTAGCGCAATCAAGCAAATGAGCGTTAAGGGAGATCATGCACTTTCTGCTTTTTCGATCGAAGCGATCCGCAAGATGATCGCAGCAACGCAAGATGAACGCACAAGAGAACTTCTTCGCTATGAACTTGAAGACACAACCTTAAAAAAGGGTTTTGGCTGTCACCCTGATGTCTTAAATTGTCTTTTTTCCGCAACAAAAGAGAGAAAGCGTGTCAAGGTCTTGTACAAGGCTCCAAACGACGAACCCAGAGAGTTTTTGTTTGACCCCTATGTTGTATTCTTTCGCAAACGTGCACTTTATGTCGATGGATATCGTCCTGATCCTATTGAATACAAAGGGTTCAAAACCCTTCGGCTTAACAGGATCGAGAGCATCACACAACTACCCTATGGATTCCCTCAGCAAGGTAACTACAACTTTCATGAACGTTGGGAACATGTGTACTATCTCTTCGGCACAAACACACCACCCACTACGACACGCTTTCGTTTTTCAGCAAAAGCAACCCCTTACATCAAAGAGATACAATGGCACAACAGCCAGTCCATCCAAAACGAACGTGATGGAGGATGTATCCTGACACTTCATGTCGCTGAACCAAAAGAAGCTGTTCGTGAGTTCATGGAATGGGGAGCTGAGATGGAGGTGCTTGAGCCAGAAGAACTGCGAATGTGGTATCACGAAGAGCTCCAAAAAATGCTCGCTTTGCATACATAATCCCCTCATCGGGGCGACAAACAACAACTTTCTTTATGTTTAAATCACCAAAGGTGCGCAAGCACCATACATACCCAAAGCGGAAAAAAAGGCAACTTTCACAACTGTAGAGATATACGACAAGTCTTGACGAAATACCTTCCTGTTGATAGTATTTTTGGTGTCATAAATAAAATGTTGTATGTATTTGTGAAAAATACACCACAAAGCAGAGGTTTTGCTGCTTGTGGGATGGGAACACAACAATGAGAAAGCACCCTGAAGAACCAAACATTTACAAAGAGATCCTCGAAAGTTTCATTCAAGAACGCCGCGAAAAAGAACAAATGCGTTCGTTGAGAGAGGAAGTTGTCTACGAGATGCTTGCCTTGATGATCGATTCAAAGGCTTTTGAGACACACGAACAAAACCAAACAGAACAATTTCTTTTTACCCTCATTTCAAATGGAGAGAGTCACAATGAGTATGCACAAGCCATTGACTGATTCTGTCACACCAGAGAAAAAACGCTTCCTTAAACAACTCTGTGCCTCTCTCGTCTTTCAGAAGGCTACCCCCTCAAGTGCCCCAAAGGCGTATGAGTATCTTTCTTACAAGTTCCAACATAACCCCACCTATAGAGCTTGGCTGACATCTATTTGCCCCCCAAAAATGCTACGTACCCTTCGTCGATACAAAGGAAGTGACGAAATTCCTGTTTGCCCTGAAACTCCGAAAGGTACATCAATTCGTTTGTATCGAGCTCCTTCCCCGACAGAGCAACAGGCAAAAATCGCAGCGGATAATGTTGCAGAACAATGGAGCATGTTTCTTGCCGAACGAAACATCCCAACGATGCTCGCAACACCAACGCTCTGTGTTGTTTTTGTACCCGAAGGGATGGTTTTTGATGTGGATGAGCTATGGTCTACCTTTCTACGCGAAGATCTCCTCTCTTTAGGATCTCTGTGTCGTTCTCTGCTCCCTTTACTCAATCTCTCTAAACTCTCCGCACGTGGTTTTTCTGCTCCTGAGATTCTTTTGGTGTCCGGGGGAATGAGAACGTTTATGTGCGCTTGGTTCTTGCGGACCTATGACTTGGTAAAAGAGCGACTCACCAACCGTCAACACAAGCTTGGGAGTGAAGATCTTTCTGAGAAGGAGAGAGAAAAACTCCAGGCACTTCAAGACAAAGAAATCGAAAAGTACAACACGCACTTTCAAAGGCGTTGGAAAGCTTTACGCAAAGAGGTTGACAAGCACCAAGACAAACTCAACAAACAACAAAATAAAATCGACAAGCTCAAAAAACCTTCTGGTAAAAAGTACGAAAAGCTGCTGAAAGAACTCCGAAGGCTTCAACAGCAGGAACCCTTTCCAAGCTCTGCTTGGTCGAGGTTAAACACTCTCGCGCAAGAGGAACAATTCAACCCCTTTTGCGTCATCGATAAAGAACTCAGAGCCAACACAGCGCAATACAAAGAGATCGTACAAACCTCGAAGAAATTTCACAGAAAAGCAGCGGACCAACTGAATCACCCAAGGGGAGACATTTTCGCGTCCATGTTGGTGGAGTTGCTCAAAGCAGCTAACACCCCCGATGAGGCTTGCTTGCAGACGATTCCATCCATGTTTTCGACACAACCTTTTGCTCCACCACCTCGTAAAGCTGGAGATTCCCCCAAACAAATCTGCTTTGTATGTGGAGCTTACATGGAAAAAGATGAGCCTTCCTTTGAGCTTCGTCGGATGATTTTTACATCTCCTGAACAACGACTACAAGGAAGCCCAAACCCCAAAAAACCCAAGTGTTGTATCTCTTGTGTTACATACGCTTACGTATGTGGCGCAAAACCAACGGAAGATACCACGATTATCAAAATCATCCCCAAGAACCAACAAACACAACATTCTGAAGGAGATACTCAGCAGATAGGGCGTATCCTGATCAACAAGGAGCTTAACATTCAATCAGGTCCTTACCTTCTGTTGGGTTGTAAGGAGTGGTTGTCTGCGAAGGGAGGGTTTAAGCCCGTCTCGGCCTCGGTTGGTGCCCTTGCCTATGCATATTATCGTATCGCCCGAGACGTACATCCCGCAGCCCTCGAACACATGCAGTTCTTTCTTGTGGAAAGAGGACAAGAGATCCCCCTCTCCAACACTCGACTGTTCTGGCTTTATGCGTTGCTTCAGGCTTCTGGCCTCTCCATCGAACAACAAGGAAAGCTCTCACTGCCAGTGAGTCAAATCATTCGTGTTCTTCTTGCTGACGAGTATATCGAATCCCAATACATCGCCGCTAAACACACAACATTACCCACAAGCTTTCCTATGAAAATGGAGGCTTTTTGGCACTCCCTTTCCATCATCTTTCAAAAGGAGAAAGATATGTCCACACAAGCAGAAAACAAGCTCTCTGAGATTGAGCTTATTGCTGGTATGACGGGATTACTCATCCCGTTTATCAACCTCCTCAAAAGAAAACTCAGCGATAAGGGCAAAAAAGAGAAAGAGATTCATCGCGAGATGGCGAAACTCATTGAAAACTGCAATGATCCGTTCCTGTGGAATTACAATTTCGCCTCGCACAAAGAGATCGTTTTCAAAAGCGCAAAGTTGTTCAAAAATTCGGATAGCTACTTCATCTATGAACAAACCAAACGATTACTCTCCAACCTTCCGCAAGGAATTGACACTGCAGAGAGAGAAGAAGTCAACAAAGAAGGTGCCTCTTTGCAAATCAACTTTGACGACGTCCTCGCTTCTTACAACATGTATCTCTCTGATAACCTGAACAGACAACAACGCAAAGAGCTCACAAACAAACTCAAACTCTCTCTCTACAGTCGCTTTCCATCCGTCTTGAGCCGTTACAAATAGAACAAAGAAAGGAACCACAGACATGTCCACTGGATTGAATACATCAGAAGAAAAACGCGAACACCTCGACATCTATGCCATCTTTGAAGGGCCTCAAGAACTCTACTTTGGTGATCGAGTTCAGATCAATGTCAACCTTGTCGAGCAAATCACACTCGAATCCGCAGATGGCACACAGATCAAAAAGTGTTACATCTCTCCAACAAAGCGACGTGGTGTTGAGCGGCGAAGCTTGATTTGGGCACCGACCAACACTGGAGCGTTATTGGGGGATGTGAGAGAGTGTGGTATTCCCAAAACATGTGTAAAACAAGATTGTCCGATTTGTGCGATCTATGGGGCGATGGATGCAGGAAATTCGACTCTGATTGGACGACTCACACATGGCGGAGGTGTTGCGATCCAAGCTCTTCCCCCTGAAGAGAAGCAGCGTGCAATGCACCCTGCGCTTATCGCAAGAAAGAATGAAGAGTCCCCCACCCCATTCCGCCGAGAGTACAATGAACCTGGTCTGTTGTACCCTAATTCCAACCACTTTTTGAGTGTAACAGAGAAAGAGTTCACCGCCGGAGCGTATGCATTTCTCGATTCGTTGGCTCGTGTTGGTGCGGGGAATCCCAAGGGTGTCAAACTCTTCGAGAAAGACAACCAGCCGATGCTCATCGTCGATCGATACCTGAGTCCAATGGGAAAACGTCCGATTCTCTCACCTCACATCTCAGATACAAAACAAGCCATCGAAACCTTCGAGCGGTTAGCAAGAACCGTTCATGGGAAGCTCTACAAGGAGAACACCATCAAGATGGAGAGATTCGAGCGCAAGATCGGTGATGATGCGCTTGTCTATCTCCAAACGTGTGCAGATCAATTCGTTCAGGACCATCTTCAGGGCTCATGATGTACTGCGTAAAAATAGAGCTACAACCAACAAGCGCAATGACCTTTCGGGTCATTCCAGGCTCCAACTTGGATATCGCAACATATCCGTTTTTGCCTCCAACAACGATGTCTGGATACCTCCGAAGAATCGCTATGATGGCTGCAGGAGAGGAGCTTCCAAAGGCAACAGTCGAGACGAAAGAAGAGGGAGCGCACTACTACGCGCTTCCCCCTCATCTGCTCACGACAGGCGCGATCCCTATTGGGATGAAGGGTATACACAAGACGCACAGAAAAGGCCCATCCAACTTCAAACACTTTGGGTTCTCTCAAATTTACCGCAAGAAGATAGACAAGCAGGAAAACATCCAACTGCACACTTGGGAGTATTTCTTTTGTGAGTCGATGGTGGGTTTTGTGCTCGCAGAATCGAGCGAACACCTTGTGGGTTTCAAAGACTGTGAGGGCTGGGGATGTAAGATCGGAAAGGAAGGCTATGCTGTCGTTCATTCTGTAAGTGAACCTATTGCGCTCCAACAGGTCCGTTGTGCTGCGACACCTTCCACCCTCCTCTCTCCTGAATCTATCGAGCTAGAAGATCTGTACCAGCCGATCGAGTTTTATGGTTTGTTCAATTATCAATGGAGTTCGAAGTCTTCGAATATGCCGGGGGGACCAGCAAGCACGCAGCCCTCATCGATTGAAGGGTATATTCCGCTCTCCGTCGGGAATCCGGTGTCAGGTGCAACATTCACGCTTGATTACCTCCATGATGGAGAAGATATCTTCATCGCTTTGTCCTGGATTCAAGCGTTGCAGCGTGGCCTTCCAAAGAAGTAGACAGGAGCATGATCATGCAACAAACAAATACAAAACGTCAGGTCGGTCGTG
Organism: Deltaproteobacteria bacterium; assembly: GCA_002731275.1. Lineage (GTDB taxonomy): Bacteria > Myxococcota_C > UBA6777 > UBA6777 > UBA6777 > UBA6777. Next base: position 48,197 of record PCBK01000090.1, read on the forward strand.
TCTTTTTTCGAACGAAACATACTGATGGTGTCGAGATTCCATACGAAATGGACGTGATCTTACTCGATAGTCATGTCGAGAATGTACACCAACTCGCGAGCTGTTGGCGTTCATCAAGCAGGCTTCGAGAAGAAGATGGACGAAGTTACCTGTGGGGAGGAAGTCGAGACAATGTTCTCTCCGCAGCAAGAAGACACGATGATGGAAAACCTGCGAAGTTCAAACTGACTTACAACAACAGAGGTGGTAAAGGTTTTGGCTACTCCTTTGCTGGCCACCGCTTCATCGTGCCGCCCAAAGAGCCTTATGAAGATGCGCTGATCCGAGGACACCATGATTTCTCTGTCGAAGATATCACGGAGGCCGCATACAGGCTTCAAGAGACACTTAAGGAGACAGATTGTTCGGACTTACAAGGCCTTGCTGCATTGTCTCCTCAGGCGCTCATGCAACGATACAGAGAAGACCTGTACATTCTTGAGATGTGTGATCAAATCGAAGCTTCTATAGAGTCTATGTTGCTCGATCATTCGGATCCGAGAAACTTCATGGACTTTTCTCTTTTCCCAAAAGAAGAACCCAAACATTCTCTCTCCGACACCAAAAACCTCCAACAAATGGAACTATTCTCCCAAGGTAACATGCCAGAAGATGTGCAACATCTCATCGTGGAGCCAGCTTTTTGGGACGGAGAACCACTCATTGTAGAGGTGAAGTTTGTTACGATAGAGATCCCTCAAGAAGTACAAGACAACCTTTTGAAAGAAATTGGAAAAGGCGAAGAAGAAAAGGCTGCGAGGTTTCTCAAAAAGCACTTGATGGAGCAACTCGAACAAGCACCGCTACAACACAAGCGTGCATACCTGCACAAGCCGCAAACGTTTTCTCATAAAGAATGCTCGAAAAATATCAAGGATATCTTGGGTTTTGAGAAGCTCAACCACATGCAAAAAGAGGTTTATGAGAGCGTTGTAGCGAAAGATGATCTCTCCCTTTTACTCCGTGCACCAACAGGGAGCGGAAAAACGGAGGCTGTGTTGTGGCCTTGCCTTGTCGAACAACGACGTCTGATCCTAGCACTCCCAACCCGCTCGTTGCTTGATGACCATGCAGAGAGAATACACGCCATACTCACCCGTGCGGCACTCACGAACCAGCGCACGTACACAATGATCATCGACACTGGAACACAAACGAGGCAACAGCTTTTCACGCCAGAAGGCCCAAAAGAAGGACATCGACGCCACCTCTATCGCGCCGATGTGATCCTTACAACACTCGATAAATTGATTTACAGGTTTTTTGGATACCAAGATAAAACCAAGTCTATGATCTTCCCCCACAGGATCGCGCAATCGAATACCATACTCTGTTTTGATGAAGCGCATAGTTATGAAGAAGTTGCTTGGACCAACTTTCGTAAGTTGATTCGTGCGCTCTATCAGGCAGGACAAGATCTCCTCTTGATGACCGCGACGATGCCTCCCCATCTTCTCGAAGAGTTCTGCGACCTCGATATCCTCGATTACTGCGAGGGAGAGAAAGGAGCAGTGCTTCTTGAAGATATCAAAACGTATTGTTCACAACGAGGTGAGTGGCACCCACAAAAGAAGCTATTTTGGCAAGATGTTCCGTTTGTACAGGATGAAACGCTCACCTCTTTTGAGCAAGAGCAGGCATACGAAGCGACCCTCGCAATGAATCTTGTGAAACAAACCAAAGAAGCACTCTTTGCACAAAAGCAACGCATCATTGTCGTTACAAATACTGTGGACACAGCGATCGATGTATATAAGTTGCTTCAAACACACATCACCACCTCGAAGTCCTCCCACGAGTTATTGTTGTATCACGGTAGACTGGCTTCACTTCGATGGGACGAAGGAAAACGCTCTTTAAGCCCTCGTGCGGAACGTTACAAAAAACTAAAGGGTTTGGATCAACGCCAGGAGGCGTACGTTCTTGTCACAACCCATGCGATTGAGGTGGGTTGTGATCTCGATGCAGATAAGTTGATCACATCCCTCTGTACTCCTGACGCCCTTATTCAACGTGCAGGTCGATGTAATCGAAAGAACAACACTCAAGATGCCAGTGTCTTGGTTGTTGGTTCGCACATTCCATCCTACCTGAACAATATGGAAGAACCCCAAAGGCACATGTACCTTACATATCTTCGAGAACACACAGGCTCACAGCTTGAGGCGAATGCCTTGATGCCCTTTTTGGACAAGGAAGAGGCAGTAGAAGATCCTCGTGTTGTCGAAGGTTTTGATATGCTTTATGAGTATGTATATCGTGGGGATATCTTGTACCAACCATTACACAAGAGAGGGATGCTCGCGACAAGAAGTTGGGAGCCTACAGTCACATTCCGATTTTGTGTAGGGGGACGAAGAGATGAAGTTACCATACCGCTGACGAGATTGCGTTTGCGAAAAGATGAAGAACCTCGTGTCGATCTGTGTGTTCTGGAGAAGGTCTACGATCCAGGACAAGGAAAGTACGTCGAGCAACCACTCACTCGGGGGAATGCTTACGCTAAAAGAGAGATTATCGTGGAGGTGGTGGATACATGCATGCTTGCGGGAGCGACCCTGGACAATTTTGATGAGACTGGATGCTATGATGAAGTTCTTGGGTTGTACGAATTACCACGATTATTCAGGATTTGGAAACAACGCTCCAGCCTGAAGATGTTGGCGATGTATGTGTCCGAAGAAGGGAAAAAGATCATCCTCGATTTTTTGGCCCCTTACGAATTGGAGGAGTAAATATGCCAGCCGCTTTTATCGTCGAGTGTGTCTCGGCAAATGAGAAGGGGCTTGATCCCCAAAAGCTACGTATGAGACAGTTGCAAGGTGCATTTTTGGAGGCGGTACGTCGTGTTTCACCAGAACAAGCCCACCAACTTCACGAAGGGAGTCAGGAGAAGCCCTATACTCTCGGTTTGATGGAGCGTATGTCTCAGAAAAGAGGATTCATCAAACGCTTTCAGTTTCGTGTGACGTTATTGGATGATGCATTCTTTCCGTTGGTGTTGCAATTGCAGGCGACAACACATGATGAACCTCTGATGCTCGGAAAGCAGCCCTTTAAGATACAAAGCATTCATACAGGAACAGGTCACTACGCAAAGTGGACAGGATTTTCGCCGTGGTCGAAGCTCTTATCTGACGCTTCAACTCAGCATATCGTTCATTTGAGGTTGGACACCCCTGTCAGCTTTCGTCAGAGCCAGAAGGAGAAAGGAACGCGGCTTGAGATGCCGCTCCCTCTCCCAGAACTTGTATTGGGAAGTGCGTTGCGTAAGTGGCAATTGTGGTCGGGCGAAGTGCTTGATGAGGAGCTTCGAAAGTATCTTTCTTCGGCCATTGAGATTACTTGGCCATTTTCTCTAGAGAGCCATGAAGTGGAGTTTCATATAAGAGGCACAACAAGGCGAGTTGTTGGCTGTACAGGGCAAATAACGTACAGGCTTCATCACAAACAAATACCAAAAACAGTCCTTCAGCAGATGAACGCGCTGGCAAGTAGTCTTTTTTACACAGGAGCAGGTGTCAGGACAGCGTTTGGCATGGGGCGTCTTTGTCAGATAGAGCAACCATAGAGCACCATACTTGCATTGTTTCTAAATGAAAAAATCGATGGCATTTTTGACTGAACAAGGTCGGTATCTTGGACGATTGGAACCGGCATTTTCGAAAAACTGTTTTTTGAGAGAGGCGCAGTACAAGAAGTCTTTTTCCGAAGAGAAAAGTCTTGAGGCAGCTCGTTGTATCATCGGAGGTAAGCTCGCCAATCAAAGAACGTATCTGGTTCGAGGAAACCGAACTCGTCGCACTGAACGTCTTGGACATGCGATAAAAAAACTCAAAATGATGGAGCGAAAGCTTTGCACGGTGGACAACATCCCTTCTCTTTTGGGATTTGAGGGAACTGCGAGTTCATTTTACTTAAGTGAGTCACTATGATGTTTTTTGTGATTTCTTACGACGTGAGCGATGACAAGCGCAGAACGCAGATCCACAAAGCGCTTAAATCATTTGGTTTGTGGGTGCAGTATAGTTTGTTTGAGTGCGAGCTGAGCAAATCTGATTATGTCAGGCTTCGAGAGAGGCTGGAAGCGTTGAGCAAACCGGAGGAGGATAACCTTCGCTTCTATAAACTTTGTCAGGTGTGTCAGGAGACTGTAGAGAGAATAGGTGAAGATCCTCGCCTTGATGAGTTTGGCATCTTCATAGAATGACAGGAAACAGCGAGTTTGTTTGCGCTTGTTGTCGAAACATGCCATACTTTGATGCACCACAAAGAATGCTTTTTGAGAAAAGAATAATCTGCTTTTTGGGTTTCGGGGATCGAAGCTCAAAAAGGTCGTTTTTGTTGCGTCGGATCATTTTCTGTAACACTATCAGAGAGATGATGTCGAACAATGGTTTCTTTTGTGTTTTGGGATGCTCGAATCTTTTTAAGTGTTTGAATGGTTTGAGTTTTGTTGAAGTGTGAATGTTTTCACTCTTAACAAGTAGCTTGCATAAGGGGCTTCCGAATCTGGTTGCTCGAAAAAGGGTAGACAAGTCCTCGATACTAGAGTATCTTTTTTCCGGGCTCTTCCCACCCCAACGTCGCTCCAACGGAGATTAAAACAACGACGGAATCAAAACACTCGCACTCTGTAAATTCTTCCCACCCCAACGTCGCTCCAACGGAGATTAAAACATCGGTGCCATCAACTTTGACGCTGCCCCTATGGTCTTCCCACCCCAACGTCGCTCCAACGGAGATTAAAACCATTTTGCACCGCTCTCCTCTGCTACCTTTTTGATTCTTCCCACCCCAACGTCGCTCCAACGGAGATTAAAACCGCAAAAAACACGAGTCCCTGTTTTTGCTTTCCCCGGACTTCCCACCCCAACGTCGCTCCAACGGAGATTAAAACAAGCAGATTGCAAGCGTTCCAACCCAAGAAGGGAGAGTGTACTTCCCACCCCAACGTCGCTCCAACGGAGATTAAAACATATCACGACCTCGCCAAAAAATCAGGAACGACCGCTCTTCCCACCCCAACGTCGCTCCAACGGAGATTAAAACGATCCTTACGTGGAAGATCCTGAGAACTTCTGCTTGCTTCCCACCCCAACGTCGCTCCAACGGAGATTAAAACACCTCCCTCACACCCTCACATCAAAAAAAATGCATCTTCCCACCCAACGTCGCTCCAACGGAGATTAAAACCATCGTGTAGGCGATGGAAGTTGGAAGCACTTCAAGCTTCCCACCCCAACGTCGCTCCAACGGAGATTAAAACCCCAAACATACGAAACCGGTTCCAGGCCACCGGCGCACTTCCCACCCCAACGTCGCTCCAACGGAGATTAAAACTTGATCGGAGAGAGGGGACAATCTCTTACGATGGCCGCAATCTTCCCACCCCAACGTCGCTCCAACGGAGATTAAAACAAAGAACTCGGCGGAATACCCGTAAAGTTAACCCTATCCTTCCCACCCCAACGTCGCTCCAACGGAGATTAAAACACACGCCAGAGTACGCGCTGTTGACGCCACACGGCTTCCCACCCCAACGTCGCTCCAACGGAGATTAAAACAAGACGTTCATCGTCAATCACAATAAATCGTTCGCTTCCCACCCCAACGTCGCTCCAACGGAGATTAAAACTACACGCCAGATGGCAATTACGCTGCCAAAATCGAAGAGCTTCCCACCCCAACGTCGCTCCAACGGAGATTAAAACCGAGAGGAATTCATCATACACAACCGCCCCTGAACTTCCCACCCCAACGTCGCTCCAACGGAGATTAAAACTGTGAGACGCGAGTGAAGCGCTCGGATCGTTCGATCCTTCCCACCCCAACGTCGCTCCAACGGAGATTAAAACACACACTGTGCACACAACCTTACTCTCGGCTCCCCAAGCTTCCCACCCCAACGTCGCTCCAACGGAGATTAAAACGAGCAACTGCTTTGCAAGCTCTTCCCCAAACCAGGGGCTTCCCACCCCAACGTCGCTCCAACGGAGATTAAAACGCCCAAAAGTCTCAGGTCGTTGATGCTCTGGAACTTCCCACCCCAACGTCGCTCCAACGGAGATTAAAACTCC
>PCBK01000091.1 GCA_002731275.1 Deltaproteobacteria bacterium
CGAGTATATCCCCTTCAGTTTTTACTCACAACCCCCCTTCTTTTCGGTGACTTCACGTGATAGACTTGTTCCCTTTCAAGAAACCCCCTGAACGGTTACGACCCTTTTTCCCCTGCTTGTTTTCGCTGGGATACACTCTCTGAAGGCCAGTATTCCACGCTCTGCAGTGATATCCGCTAAGCCGCCCCCACACACGCTCCACACAAAATTCATCAAAAATTCACAATTCTCTCCAACCTATTTTCAATGAATTGGATACCTTGTGCCAAAATCTTGCGATCTTTATCCGCATTTCGTAAGATGCCCAGACCCTCGAAAGACCTGGAGGTCAAGGTCTCCCGGTACATTGTGTGTCATATCATGCAACCGATATGCGACACCGGTTCACACAACCCTTGACATTGACGAGATATAACGACGATGAGCCGTACGAAAGAAACGCTTCACATCCCCGATCACCTCAGGGGAAATGACAAACAAAAAGTTCCAGCTTACATCGAAAATTCACGCCCAAAGAGCATTTTGCGGCTGTTGTTTCGATTGACTGTCTTCTTTGGAATGACTGGGTTTGTCATGGGGTCTTGTGGTGGCATGGCGATTTTCGCTCGCTATGCGACAGGAATTCCCCATCTCAATAGCCTTAACCAGTATCGTCCACCCCTCCCGACTGTTGTTTACTCCCATGGCGAAGATGTCATCGGCGAGTTTTCCGCAGAGCGGCGGGTCTTGGTCCCTCTCGAAAAGATCCCCAAAAAACTTCTGTATGCGTTTGTTGCTGCTGAAGATGATCGCTTCTTCAAGCATGGTGGTGTCGATCCCCTTGGGATTATGCGCGCTGTCGTGAAGAACTTGAAAGCCGGACGGATCAAAGCAGGTGGTTCGACTCTGACACAGCAGGTCGCCAAGACCTTTCTGCTTGATCGACTCGTGATCAAAATGCGCGATGGTCTCTGTCGAAGTGATAAGCAATGTGGTTGGCGCCAGCGATGTAAGACTCGTGCAGGTCGTCCATATGGCCGGTGTGTCAAACGATCATTTCGTGCTTGCTCCAAGCAAGTGACGGTCATCTACCAAGGGAAACCCACAAAAGTCTACAGAGGATACACCACCATGTGTGATCCTCATGAGGTCTGTCGACCACAATGTAAAGATAAGGTCGAAAACCAAGCCGGACTCTGTCCCCAGTGGATGTGTGTGCCTGCTGCGCCCAAACCCACTTGTCAAACGAGCCAAAGCTGTCGTTTTGGTGAACGTTGTACGGATGGTGAATGTAAGCCGAGTTTTCAGGCGCAAATTGCTGACATTTTGGATAAGCTCGCGCAAAAAGGTGCTGAGGTCCATCGCGTCAAAGCCCCCGAAAAGATCTTGTCTGAGCTGCGAGGCGACTTCAAACGCAAGACGCAAAAATACGTCGAGATCAACGCAAGACAAGCCGCGCGTATCAACAAACAAAAAATTGAACGACTCCCTGGCGTTCGCGTTGTCTACCGATTTGCTGAGAAGAGCTTTAAGCGGAAAATTCGCGAAGCTATCCTCGCCACACAGCTCGAACGCAAGTTTACAAAAGGACAGATCTTGTGGTTGTACCTGAACCACATCTACCTCGGACACCATGCCCACGGTGTACAGGCTGCCGCGCAAAACTACTTTGGTAAAAATGTTTGGGAGCTGACGCTCGCAGAGTGTGCGCTCCTCGCTGGACTCCCCAAGAAGCCAAGCAGGGCCGATCCATACCGTTATCCCGATCGTGCTCGAACTCGTATGACTTATGTTCTCAAGCGTATGCACGAGATGGGGTACATCTCCAAAGCGGAAAGAGAACAAGCGCTCAACGAGCCCATCAAGACAAAAGCCATCCCCAACCTGTTTTTTGAAAAGACACCTTACTTTACCGAAGAAGTCCGCAAGCAATTGCTCTCGACATACGGAAAAGAAGGTTTGCTCAAAGGTGGGATGGAGGTCTACACATCGATCGATACAGAGAAGCAAATGCTCGGACGTCGCGCGCTTCGAAAGGGGCTGAAGAACCTCGACATCCGCCAAGGGTATCGTGGCCCACTTGGTGTGATCCCCAAACAACATTGGAGCAAAGCGCTCGACAAAGCAGCGAAATTCTATGGACCCGGTCCCCTCAAACCCAAAATGATTTATGCAGGCCTCGTGACACGCATCAATCGACGCAAACAACAAGTGACTGTGAAGGTTGGACATCACATCGGTATTCTTCCTCTTGCGGGGATGCGATGGGCACGTAAACCCAACCCGTACAGAAGTTACAAAGGAAACATGATCCGTCGCATCGGAAAGACCTTGCGTCCTGGCTATTGGATTCTTGTCGAACCTGTAAAGAGTTGGAAAGATCTTCGTACACGTTCAAGAGTCTATGATCGGACGATTCCTCGCCGTGGTCTGTTGTTCCGCCTGCGTCAGCATCCAAAAGTAGAAGGGGCGTTGGTTTCGATCGATCCACACAGCGGCTACATCGAGACATTGATCGGTGGGTATGCTTACAAAAGAAGCCAGTTTAACCGCGCTTTGTATGCTTGTCGTCAACCTGGATCATCGTTTAAGCCAATCGTCTACACAACAGCGCTTGAGAATGGATACACGCGCAAGGTGAGAGGGAAAGATGTCCATGAGCCGATCACACCCGGTTCTATCTTGCAAGATACACCTCTCGTATACGACTCGGGAACGGATCCAACCGCAGCTCGATACAAACCTAGCAACTATTCAGGTCGGTATGAAGGGGATATGTTGCTACGTACTGCGTTGATGAAGTCCAAAAACATCCCCTCTATCCGTTTGATGATGAAGGTGACGATGGACAAGGTGATCGAGTACGCTCGCAAATTTGGGTTGACGACAGAGCTGCGCAAAGAGCTTGGGCTTGCCCTCGGTCAATCTTGTGCCAAACCCTGGGAGATGGCGATGTTTTACGCGATGCTGGCGCGTGGCGGACTCAAAGTCAATCCCGTCTTTATCAAGATGGTCATCAACAGAGATGGCGAGGTGGTCGAAGATCAGCGTTCATACGATGATCCTTCACTGAGTCCAGAGTCCCAAATTAACCGCTTTGAGGATGCGTTGTTGCGTGAGGAGAAGCGTCTCATCAGCCGTCAAACTGCGTATCTGATCACGACGATCCTTCGACAAGTTGTGCTGTATGGTACTGGTGTAGCGGTACGTAAGCTCAAAAAACCTGCAGCAGGGAAAACGGGGACCACCAACGATTCGTTTGACGTCTGGTTTACTGGTTTTACACCCCTCCATGCGACAGTCGCTTGGCTTGGGTTCGATAAAAACGAGAGCCCACTTGGGAGTTGGGAGACGGGTGGGCAGACTGCCGCGCCTGTTTGGGTCGAGTACATGAAGGGTGCCACAAAAGGTCTCAAATGGAAGGAGTTTCAGGCGCCTCCTGGGATCGTCTGGAGGCGGATTGATCCGAAGACAGGAAAACTCGCAAACGTCGATACTTCTGGTGCGATTAGGTTGCCGTTTAAGGCTGGAACGGAGCCCAAAGATCGCGTCAATAAACGTGGTCAAGTGAAGGCCGACGATTTCTACAAAGAGATGTAGTGCGTTTTTTTTCCACACGAACCCTCCTATCTGACCGCATGTAGGCTCCAACTCTCCTTCCCTGCAAACGATTTTCGGTTGATTTTTCCAGTCACATTGTATATCTCCATGTGGTTTCTCTATCCTGGCCACAAGGAACGTTGCCTGACCAAACACGGAGTTGAGCTTGAATACCCACGACGCAAATGAAGCAGATGAGTTGGAACAGGTAGGACAACTACATAGCCTACGCCTCGCGCTAAAAGAGAAGGAAGAGGAGTGCAGTGATCTGCAACGTGAACTTGCTGCATTCGCACACTCTGTTTCCCACGATCTCCGCGCTCCCCTCAATCACATTGTTGGATTTGTCTCTCTGCTCAAGGACTCTTTGGGAGATTCTCTCGGTGAAGAGGAGGCCTCGTACATCGACACGATCCTTGAGTCTTCTGATCAGTTGCGTTCCCAGATTCAAGCGCTCCTCGAATATTCGCGGCTCAACCAGGCGGAGATGTATCACATCGAGATTGAGTTTGACATCTTGGTGAAAGAGGCGATCGAGCAAGTCGAGCGGAGTCGCCCTCATTGTCAGGTTGACTGGCATATTGACGCGATGCCTCTCGTGTTTGGAGATCCCACAATGCTGAGGCAGTTGTTACTGTGTTTATTCGATAATGCCGTGAAATATACGCGTTCTGCCGAACAACCCAGAGTGGATATGGTGCGTTTATCTTGTGAAGAGCCGGGCTTTGCACTGTTCGCAGTGAAAGACAATGGAATTGGCTTTGCACCTGCACAAGAGAAACAAATCTTTTATGTTTTCCAAAGACTCCATCACATCGAAGAGAAGGATGGATTGGGGATGGGGTTGGCGAAGGTGCAAAGATATGTTCATCGTCATGGTGGACGCATTTGGGCACATGGAGAGCCCGAAGAAGGGGCCAGTTTTTACTTCACCTTGCCGCTTTATCAGGGAGAGGATGGATAAGAGGTCGATGTCTTGGGGGCTTAAGCGGGGCGGCGCATGTGCCACGCTTTGGGTTTGAGGAAGGTGGTGATGCCGATGTGGGAGAGGGTGGAGCCCATGCCGGAGTGATTTCTTCCGGTCCACGGCAACCGTGGGCTGACTCTGTCACAGCAATTCCAATACACACTTCCTGTATCCATTTCTGCGAGGATGGCTTCGGCTCGTTGCATGTCTTGGGTGAATACGCCTGCGGTGAGGCCGTACTCAGTATCACACATCTTCTCGATCGCTTCGGCGTCATTCTCGACAGCCTGAATGCCGATCACAGGACCAAACGTCTCGTCTTTCATGAGCAACATATCGTGGTTGACATCACGGAAGACCGTCGGCGCGAAGAAGTGTCCTTTTCCTTCGAGTGGGGTTCCACCAAGGAGGCAAGTGGCCCCTTTGGCTTGGGCGTCGTCTATTTGTTGTTGTAAGACTTCGAACTGTGCGCCTCGTGCGAGCGGCCCGATAAAGGTCCCTTCTTCCATAGGGTCGCCAACTTTGTAGTCCTTGACTGCTTCTACAAAGGCTTCAACAAACGGTTCGTAGATGTCTTTGTGGACGTATATACGTTCGATGGCGCAGCAGCTCTGTCCCGCGTTGTAAAAAGCACCTTCTGCTGCGGAGATGGCTGTTTGTTGGACATCGACGTCGTCACAAATGTAGACAGGGTCTTTGCCACCAAGTTCGAGTTGGACTTTCATCATCTGTTGAGCAGCCGCAGAGAGGATTTTTTTCCCCGTAGCATATGAGCCCGTAAAGAAGACCCCATCGAGTGGTTGGTTGAGTAGTGCGGCACCAACGTCGCCACCGCCAACAACTGCGATACAGACATCTTTTGGGATCCCTGCGTTGTGCAAGCGTTCGACAATCGCGAGTCCTGTCAGAGTGGTAAACTCGGAGGGTTTGTAGAGGACCGCGTTGCCTGTAAGCAGGGCGGGAATAAAGACATTGCTGCCGACAAAATAGGGATAGTTCCAGGCGGATATATTGGCGACAACACCGAGTGGGTCGTAGGATATGACTTCACGCATCGCTGGTAAGTCTTCGGTGTCCTCTGTTGGGAGGACTTGTTCTTGTCGGAGGAATTGCTCTGTGTGCGCGAGGAAGAAGTCGATACGAGCACGAGTCCCTCTGATTTCACCGAGCGCCTGTCCGAGTGGCTTGCCCATCTCTTGTGTGAGGAGTCGTGCGAGTTCGTCTTCGTCGGCTGCGAGGGCGTCGCGGAATGATGAGATCGCAGCAGCTCGTTCTTGGTAGGGCCGCTTGCGCCACTCTTTTTGTGCGCGTTTTGCACGAAGGAAGGCGTCCTTGATGCTATCTGGTGTGTCAGTCTCTATATCCTTGATATGACTTTCATCTGTGGGGTTTTCGATGTGGAGCATGATTCATTCTTTCGTGTGTATGGAGGGCTTATGATTGTCGGGCTCGTGCAGCCTCAAACAGCGCATCCATGAGAGGTTTTCTTGGGAGTAAATTGGGATCGTTATCTTCGATGAACTCGGGGTGCCATTGCACACCAACGGCGAAAGGTTTGCTTGGATCTTCGCCCCCTTTGAGTACAAACGCCTCGATGATGTCGTCATCTTTTGAGAGGCATCCGATTTCAAGACCTGGTGCGAGATCTTTCACGGCTTGGTGGTGGATGGAGTTGATCGTACAAATATCGCTGGATGAAGGGTAGAGCTTCGCGAAGTCACTCCCCTCGATGAGAGTCGCTTTGTGGTGACATCCATCGTACAAATCCTGATCCTTATGGTCTGTTTCGCTTGGATTTTGTATATCGAGATCTTGATAGAGGGTCCCACCGAGGGCGACGTTCAAAATCTGGAATCCTCGACAAAGTGCGAGGATGGGAACATTCTTTTCGATGCACTTATTGATCAAAGCGATATCGTACTCGTCGCGGATTGGGTCGCCGGGCCAACGTTCTGAGATGGGTTGTTCATTGTAGCTCTGTGGAGCAACGTCCGAACCTCCCTGTAGTACGAGTGCATCGATCTGGTCGACTAACATGTCCAGATCAAATGCTCCCCAGGGGCGTGGCAGGAAGATTGGAAAGCCACCTGCACCCATGACCCAACGAAGTGTTGACTCCTCGGCGTAGAGGAGTGTCTTGGTGTAAAAGTAAGGTCGCTCTGAATCAGGGTAGAGAAAACAAGCAGAGATGCCGATGCGAAGAGGTTTTTGACTCATGAAATTCCTTGATGGTGATAGGACTAAAGTGTGCCGTTGATGGCGCTTTGGAAGAGGGTGTGAAAGTCCTCTTGTGAGACAGGGCGTGGATTGAGCTGATGGCATCCATCGGCCAAGGCGTATTGTACGAGCGCATCGATTCGCTCTTCATCGACGTGGACCTCTGAGAGTTGTGAGGGGATACTCATCGCTTGTTGAAGCTCTCGGAGATAGTTGACAAAGCCTTCCACGCTGTGCTCGGTTGCGCCAACAGCACGAGCCATGTCCGCGAGGCGTTCGGGGACAGCTTCACCGTTAAAGGTCATGGTGTAGGGGAGGAGGATGCCGTTGGCGAGTCCGTGGTGAAGATCGTGGACTGTGGAGAGTGAGTGCGCCATGGAGTGAGTGACACCAAGTCCCTTTTGGAAAGCCGTCGCGCCCATGAGCGACGCCATGAGCATTTTTCCTCTCATGTCGAGTTGGTGTGCCAGCGTCTCTTCGTCGAATGTTTTCGTGTGTACACGTTCCATCGCGATGTGGTAGCAAGGAAGCAGACTCCCTGCGATCAGTCGAAGACCTTCAAGCGCGATGCCATCACACAAGGGAGAAAAGCCTGGGGCGACATACGCTTCGATCAAGTGAGACATCGCGTCCAGTCCGGTGGAAGCTGTGATATGTGCAGGAAGATCCAGCGTCAACTCCGGGTCCATCAGCGCTGCAACGGGCAACAAGCTGGGATCGAAGATGATGCGCTTCTTCCGGGTCTCATCGTCTGAGATCACTGCGCTGCGGCCTACTTCGCTTCCTGTCCCTGCTGTTGTTGGGATGGCTACCATGTAGGGAATCTTTGAGGCATCAACGGGGCGCGCGTTTTCCAAACCATCTTCATAGTCGAAGAGATCTCCTTCGTGATCGACCATCAGCGCGATGGCTTTCGCGACGTCGAGCGCTGCGCCTCCACCGAGCGCTATGATCGCGTCATTACTATGCGCTTTGTAATGCTCGACTCCTGCGATGACATGGGAGTGTAGGGGGTTGCCTTGAAAGTCGGAAAAGACAGTAAATGCGATGTCTTCCTTTGATAAAGAGTCTGTCACTTGTGCAAGCAGCGGTAAAGCTGCGATGCCACTATCCGTTACAACGAGTGGTTTGTGTTGGTCGTTTGATTGCGTGAGAGAGGAGAGCAAGTGTCTCGCGCCCGGACCGTAAGAGATCGCTGTTGGAAAGTGGAAGCGTTGAATGGTCATCTATCTCAAACCCTTTCTTGTTCCTTGAAGAAAAGCACACATTATACCTCGAAGGATTGGAAAGCCAAGTGTTCGCACATCGCTCCCTTTGTGTGAGGATTTTGACTTCTATGGTGGTTCGATGCACATTAAATATCGGTGAGTTTGTTATGATCGTCCTACAACACAGAAGAGCGCAGGATGTCAGTGAGCTGGGAGAAGAAAGCAGGCACCGAGGGTGATCTGTTACAACAAAGTATCTTGAGTGATCTTCTTGTGCATCTGTGCCCTGAAGATGGGAATTTTTGGTTCCTCGATGGTTGTGTTCAAGCCGGAAAGACTCGACCTCATGAGACTGCCCGTTCGTTGTTTGTCAAAATGGACGAGGATCCATTATCGCAAGAGGTCGAACCTTTGCCTTTGTGGCACTTTCAAAAGGAGACCTTTGAAGAGGGGGAATTTCTCAGCACCTCGTTACTTGCACTTCACGTGTTGTGGAAACAGTGCCTTCATCGAGTCTCATTGCGGATGATGTTTTGTCACGACGCGTTTGCTGCGTCCAACGATTTCTCCGAGCAACTGTTTCACCACACACGACAACTCAGCGAAGATACACAATGGTCGACACATCGCCATCAATTCTACCAAGTCGTCGGCCGACCCACTGAGATATTTCAGGAGAATGTATATCTTGGTGTGGCGAGAGCACCGGGGGTCGCAGTTCTTGAGCCTCCTGACATTCATGAAGAATGTGCGCCGTTTTTGTTGCTATTGGAGACATTGCTGAATCGTCGATTTTGGGTCGTGTTGGCGTTCCCTACACACGATAAGAGCGGGAAAAAAAGATACATTTCCAACGCCATTCGCGAGACCCTTTACCAGGGGGTCCGCAAACTTGAGGTCAATGGTGTTACGTTTCAGTTGGACTCCTTTTTGGATGTCAATGGTCGCAATGTGACTGGTGAGCTTTGGGTGCTGACGGGGGAAGATGAGATGACACCGTGGATTGACCAGAGCCTTGGCCATCTACGTCAACTCTTGGGAGGGTTGGGACGTGAGGTCAGTGTGGATGGTGACGTTGATGGTCTTCGCGTGAATCGTTTGCCTCGCAAAACAGAAGGAAAAGTGTCCTCCTTTTTTCGCCAGCTACCCGCTGAGATCACGACCTCTGTTGCTGTTGATTTGGCAGACGAGGACGACCTTGAGGACGTGATTCGGCTGTGGGAACGTTTGATGGATGAACACGCTGCGATCGATCCGCACTTTCAACGTCGACCGTTGGCGCGGTTGTATCTACGTCGCAATCTGCGTACACAAATCGCTCAGCCTGATTTTATTTTGCTCGTTGCGCGATGGCGGCATCGTGTCATCGCGTTTCTTTCCGCACAAATTCTGCGCGCACCGCTCTTCCAAGAGACGCGTTTTGGTCAAATCGTCGATGTGTACATTCTTCCTGAGTGGAGGAAACAAAAAATAGGCTCTACCCTCGTACAGCAAGCGTATTTGTGGTTTCGGTCTCTAGGGTTGACACATGTGGATCTCAACATCGCGGTGGAGAATATGCGCGCGGAGCAATTTTGGAAGAAGCAAGGTTTCAAACCTTACCTGTACGTATCGTCGAGGAATATCGAGGAAGAGTGAAGAGGGTTATTCGTACCGAAGGACTTCAACAGGGCGCTGCCTTGCTGCTTGTAAGGCTGGGTAGATCGTCGCGAGGAAGCTTATGAGCAGCGAGCTGATGGCGACAACGACGAGCTCCATAGGGTGGATACGCACGGGGAGATGGGAGATGAAGTACACCGAAGCGTCCAGCTTAAAGTCTACGTACGTCGCGACCTGACAGAGCAGCAACCCCAGAACTAAACCTGCCATCGTTCCGAGTGAGCTGATATACAAGCCATACGTCATGAAAATTCTGATCACGCTCTGTTTTGATGAACCCATTGTCCTAAGAATCGCGATATCTTTGGACTTTTCCAAGACCATCAGGATGAGTGTCCCCGCGATGTTTAACGAGGCAACGAGGATGATGAAGAGGAGGATCAGCCCAAGCGCGAGTTTATTTTGTTGTATCGCCTTGAATAAGTTCTGATTCATCTGTCGCCAATCCTGAATGCGATAGGGCCATCCACCCAGTGTTTTGTTCAGATGGGCTTTCGCGAAGTCGATGCGGTGTAGATCATCGACGAAGAACTCTAGCCCTGTCACAGAGCGCTTTAACTTGAAGAATGACTGGGCTTGTTTGAGCGAGATAAAGCAAAACTTACTGTCATATTGGTTCATCCCAAACTGGAAGATGTAGGCGACTTTGAATGAGCGGTGTGACGCTTGTGTGCGGTTGGACAATCCAAAGAGCGTGATGGGAGATATCATATTGACGACATCACCTTGTTTGACCTGAAGTTTTTCGGCGAGAGCTTTACCAATCGCGATGCCAGGTAGAGCGCCCTTGTGGGGAGCGATGAGTCGCTGAAGTGAGCCTTTTTTTCCGACCTTATTGCGTTTGAGAGCTTGCAAATGTATCGGGTGTTTGAGGGAGATACCTTTGAGCCCGACGCCGATCATTTTTTCGCCAGCTGAGAGCATGACTTCACCGAGTACGATTGGAGAGGCGCTTGTGATCCCTGGCGTTGCGACGACCTTTTTTCGTACCTCTTCGTGATCGCTAAAGTCGACCCCGTACCGAAAGAGGATGGCGTGTGAGTTGGCACCGATCACTTTGTTGATCAGTTCGTGTTGAAAGCCATTCATGACAGAGAGGACCACGCTGAGAGTCGCCACGCCAAGTGTGACGCCGAGGATACTGATCAGAGTAATCACGGAGATAAATGTCGTTCGTTTTCTGGCTTTTAGGTATCGAAGGCCAATGAACGTTTCGAACATCATGTTGGTATCCTGAAGTGTGTGTCCTGGAAGAGAGAGCCTACAGAAAAGCGTCTGGGTCGCCTTGCCCCACACGTAAAACCTCGGCATTTTCGCTTGTCATGTCGATCACGGTGGAGGGGTTCTCTGGGATGATTCCCCCATCAATAACCGCCCCAAGCTGTTTACCGAGCATGCGTTCGATGTCGTGAGGGTCGCCAAGGTAGGAGCCGAGTGAGTCGCGCGCTGTGACGTTGAGCAAGGGCATCCCAAGATGCTCTAAGAGAGCGATGACGACGGGGTGGTCTGGCATCCTTGCGCCAACCTCTCGGCGTTTGCCGTGGAGTTTGCGGGCGACCTGCTTGCCTGCTTGAAGGATTAATGTGTAGGGGCCTGGCAAGGCATGCTTGGCTGCTCGAAATCCTTGATTCCCAATGTGTGCGTATTGAGCGAGCTGTTTGAAGTCAGCAAACAGCAGCGACGCAGGTTTCTTTTTCGGGCGGTTTCTCAAGCGAAACAATCGCTCGACAGATTTGAGCTGGTGAGGATCGCAGCCGAGTCCATATCCTGTATCTGTCGGATAGCAGAGGATCTCACCTTTGCGGATCAGCTCAGCGGCTTTCGCGATTTTGTGGGGTTGTGGATGGTCTATATTTAATACCAATAACATAATCTTCTCTCATCAATGGTTCTTGATGTCATTGTTTCTGTGTTGCGACCGCAAACAAGAACGCGCAAGAAGGTGGCATTTCCCAGGTGGAGTGTCAAGCAAAATGCATGGATGGTCTTGCGAAGGGGTGAACGTGCTGGGGGGAATGTCCTTTTGTTCTCGGTGGATAGGTGTCTTGGGTGGCGTCGGTGTTAGTATTCCTCGTCATCGAAGTAGGCTTCGTCGGTGTCCGAATCGTCATCACTTGAACTCTCCTCAGGAAATCCAAGATAGAGGCTACACTCTGGACATTCTCCATCAGCCGTGACTTCGTCGATGACACTTTGGCAACCTGGGCAGACGATGCTGTCACTCGAAAGATCGACGATCGCTTCGTCGACGTCGAGGCCTTCTAGATCAAGAGTCTCTTGCCAGACTTCTTCGAAGATTTCGACAACATCTTCCATG
This sequence comes from Deltaproteobacteria bacterium, assembly GCA_002731275.1. Classification (GTDB taxonomy): domain Bacteria; phylum Myxococcota_C; class UBA6777; order UBA6777; family UBA6777; genus UBA6777. The sequence goes on from PCBK01000091.1 coordinate 11,948, forward strand.
TCTTCGCGTCGGACTTGCAGTGTCAGGACAGGTGGACCATATTCAGAGATCATGCCTTCAACATCGCCCGCGATAAGAGATGGGATGTTTTCGTCCGCGAGGATGGCGAGCCGTTCTCTGCAGTTGTGCAAATCACCGACAAATACAGTGACAACATCATCCTCTTCTGGATCGATTTCATCGTAATTCATATCGACACGCTCCTTTGTGCTGAAAGTCACGCTTATAAACAGACGTGAATATCTGTGTTTGGGAGCGTGAGCTGCAGCGTCATGAGTGCAAAAGTGAGAATTGTTTGGTTGGTCGGAGCTGGGATTCGCGGTGTGATATGGAACCCTACCGTCTTGACCATTGAAGTATATACAAGACGGATCTCGAAAAAGCAACACAATCTTTTGTCGTGCGGTTTGTTTGTGTAGGTGCTTGAAATATATTGATTTGTTGTCTTGTGGAGGGGGCGGTGGGGGTTACGCTTCTCGGATGGAGACGTTCATTGTGATGGGTACTTCTGGGCGGTCGCCAGGACCTGTCGCTGTGTTTGCGATGGCGTTGACGACTTCCATACCGGAGGATACTTGGCCAAAGACAGAGTGTTTTCCGTCGAGCCAGGGTGTGGCGGCGTGGGTGATGAAGAATTGTCCACCGTTGGTGTTGGGACCGCTGTTTGCCATGCTGAGGATCCCTGGGCCGGTGTGTTTCAGCTCTGGGTGAAATTCATCTTCGAATTTGTAGCCTGGTCCACCTGTCCCACGACCGAGAGGGCAACCTCCTTGGATCATGAAACCTTTGATGATGCGGTGGAAAGTCAAGCCGTTGTAATAGGGGGTATCGTTTTTGACTTCACCTGTTTGTGGGTGTCTCCACTGTTTTGTACCTGTGGCGAGACCTACGAAGTTTGCGACTGTTTTGGGAGCGCGTTGGTCGAAGAGTTGAATGGTGAAGTTACCCATGCTTGTTTGGAAGTCAGCGTAAATTGCCATGATATTTCCTCATTTTCTATGTAGGTGAAAGTTATTCTGCGGTTTTGGGCAGTCGAAGCCATTTGCGCTTCCAACGTTTTGCCCGGCGGATATGGACGCGTTGAAGCGTGACAGGTTGAATGGGGGTGCCGCTTGATGTGACCGGCAACTCAGAGATAGTCTCCAACACCTTCATGCCATAAATGACTTTGCCGAAGACTGTATGTCCTCGTTGTATCACACGTGTTTTGCATGTGGGGGAGCCTTGTGACCCTTTGGGGTATTGTTTTGCAAAGCGTCGACAATCTTTGTTGGATCTGCACTTGATGGGGAGAGTGAAGTTTTGACAGTAAGTGCCTTTGAGCGTTTTTGCGTTGAGCCAGGGAGTGGGGCGCAGGGTGATAAAGAATTGACTGCTGTTTGTGTGTGGCCCTGCGTTTGCCATGCTCACCATCCCCTTTTGGTTGTGGTTGAGTGAGGGGTGGAATTCATCTTTGATTTGGTAGCCTGAACCATGTGTCCCGCGATTTTTTGGACATCCCATCTTGAGCAGGTAGGTTGGGACGATCTTGAATATCTGCAAGCCATCGTAAAAAGCGCGGTTTGTCTTCTTTTTGGTTTTGGGGTCCACGGTCGCTTTGTCGCCTGTCGCGAGGCCGACAAAGTGCCTCACTGTACGAGGTACCTTGTCCTCGAAGAGTTGGATGACAAAGGTGCCTTTGTTGGTCATCACGATGGCCCACGGTTGTTGTGAGGTATCGTATCCCTCAGCTTGTTTCTCTTCTGCGTGGAGGTGGGCTGGTGCGAGGATGGCAAAGAACAACAAAGTGAGCCATATCTTCGAGTATCCTGGATGTTTTGTGACAGGAGCTGGACGGAGTAAGGCTAGATTCATGATATGTCCTTTTTGCAAAAGCGTGTGACACAAGGTCTCATCGTAAGGGTTGTCGCCAAGAAGGTGCCCAGCGGACAGCTCGTTTGATGAGCAAGGATTTGATCACGATAGGTTTGATGGGTTTTGAGCCTTTTTTGGGGACAAGAGCCATCGCGCTTACGACGTTCATCCCCGACACGACTTTGCCGAAGACGGCGTGCCCTTTTTGTTTTTTGATCGTACATCGAAAGGGCGCTTTGGTCGTAAATTGTGGATAACGTCTGGCGATGATGTCGCATTGAAAGTGTGTACGACAGCGCACTGAACGCTTAAATCCTGTGCAGTATTTGACGATCTTGGCGTTGAGCCAGGATGTTGTTTTGTAGGTGATGAAGAATTGGCTGCCGTTGGTGTTTGGGCCGCTGTTTGCCATGCTGAGGATACCGGGGCCGGTGTGTTTCAGCGCTGGGTGAAATTCATCTTCGAATTTGTAGCCTGGTCCACCCGTTCCTGTGCCAAGTGGGCAACCTCCTTGCACCATAAAACCTTTGATCACGCGGTGGAAGGTCAGGCCATTATAAAAGGGCTTGCCTTTTTGCCATGTCTTCGTTTTGGGATCTCTCCAGGCCTTTGTGCCTGTGGCGAGGCCGATGAAGTTCGCGACTGTTTTTGGCGCTCGTTTTTCATAGAGCTTTGCGATGATTGTGCCCATGCTTGTGTAAAAGATGGCCCAAGGCTGCAAGCGTTGTGGCTTTTTGAAGGTAGAAGGTGGGATGGGTGTGTAGTTGAGTGGGGCTGCGATGGTGTTGAGTGAAAAACCCCATATCAACAGAACAATCACAAACATGCTCCGAAATGTATGGTGTCTCAATCAAGCCTCCCCTGTTTGAAATCAATGGAGTTGTGTTGGAAAACGATGTCAGAATTTCTTGCGATTTTCTTGTAGCACAAGGCCATATTTCGATCAAGTGCTCTCTCAACTTTGTCCGGCAATGTGGGGGGAATGTTCTCTCTTCTTGTTGATTTCAGGAACGTTCTTTTTTCTTGTAAGCCGCTTGACATCGTGTTCCTAGTCTTGGTACAAATAAACGATGATTTTGTTGGAAAGAACGTACAACTCTTTGTCGAAAGTGAGTTGCCACCAATTGGCCCCGAAACAACAAGAGGCCTCATACCTGTAAGGAGGTTTGATCTCGATGACTTGGCAACGTGGAAAGTATTCAATCGTATTTGTTTTAGGGTTTTTATCCCTGCTGTTTGTGGGGAGTCAGCTTACGGGCTGTTCTGATCCACCAGAAGACGCCAGCGTCAGTATCCAAGTCGCACCAGCTCTCGTGTATGTCGGAGGTAAGGCGACAATACTGATCCAGGCCACCAAGAAAGGTGGGGAAAATCTGGACGATGGTTCCGAGATTAAAGTCACCGTTAATCTCGGTAGTCTGGAAGAGACTGGTGCCGTGACTGAAAAAACTGTGACGACGACAAACGGTCGTGCGCGACTCGAGTGGTGGCCTGGAGATCAAGAAGGGACCGTCAACATCGTCGCAAAAAGCAGCGTCGCAGAAAAGCAAATTATCTTTCGTGTGTTCGCCAAACCTGAGTTTGGTCCCGAGCCCGCAGAAGAAGTGGTGGCAGAGGAAGACAGTGGTTCTGCTCCCGAGCCTGACGTCACTATCGACGAAGAGATTATCCAACAGACCATTCAAGTCGAGTTGACAGCTGTCAAAAAATCCATCCAGGCCGATGGAAACGATATGACAGAGCTGACTCTGAAGGTTATCTCACCTGTTCCGACAAACATCCAACAAAAAATGCTCTTCGAGTTCAAAACCACTTTGGGTAAATTTCTCGATTATAAAACCAAGAAGGCGCTTACACCGAAACAAGGTACAACAGATACGTATCTTGTGGGATACTATAACGGTGCCTTCCGTGTCTTTTTACAGGCTGATACAGTCGCAGGAACAGCGAGCGTTGATGCCTCTTTGGATACGCCTTCTTTCCGCGCTGTTGCAGAAACAAAGGTCGATATTGTCGAGATTGGTTTTATCGAGTTTGTTTCAACTGCTCCCCAAATCATTGGTACAAAAGGCTCTGGTCGTGAGGTTTCGACCGTAACCTTCAAAGTCCTCGACACAAACAGACAACCTTTCCCTGCATCTACTGTTGTGCGTTTCAACATTTCACAAGCCATTGGTGGTGCGAGCATCACACGCTCGGAGATGTTGTCCGAAAAAGACGGCTCTGCAAGTACACAGGTGAAAAGTGGTAACTCCGCAGCAACAGTGACGGTCACCGCACGTGTCACCATCCCAGCGACTGGCGCACAATGTCCTGTTGCATGTACTGCTGACGCTGACTGCGATCCATGTGGAACAGGGATCAAATGCGTACAGAAAAAATGTGCGAAGGTCTTGGAAGCCACCTCTTCTGCGATCGCAATCGTTGGTGGACGCGCAAGTCACCGTTCGATGACCTTCACTTGTGAGCGATATAACATCGGCGCGATGTACAACATCCTTGGCTCCAACATCCAAACCCGACTCAACACAAAATGCTCTGTGCAGCTCGCAGACCGTTTTAGCAACAAAGTTGGTTTCCAAACACAAGTTCTTTTCATGGTCGAAGCAGGGTCTATTGACCCCTCCTCTGCAACGATACCTTATAGCTCTGCTACAAACACGGAAGACGTGGGGATTGCTGATGCGAAGATGCGCTCCCAAAACCCTCCTCCCGTCGATGTTTTGCCGATGTCCGTACCTAACAAGAAGAACTGCGGTAACCCAAACTGTACAATTCCCGATGCAACAGTATACGATCCAGACAAAGAGCCATTTGCCTGGAAAGGATACGATTGTACGCAGGTCTCACAAGACTCGCGTCTGTTTGTCGAACCATTTTACCAAGATCCTGTCAACACAACGAGGCTGCGCAACCCACGTGACGGTCTGGTCACTGTTGTTGCTTACACCAACGGTGAAGAAGAGTTTACAGATACAAACAGTAATGGTGAGTATGATCAGGGCGAACCCTTCGTCGACTTGGGAGAGCCGTACATCGACGCCAATGACAATGGTAAATGGGACAAAACATTGCCCGGTAAAGCCAGCGGTGAACCATTTGTCGACATCCCATGTACGCAAGATGAAGTGGACAACAAACAAAATGGTTGCACACAAGTCGGCGTCGGAAACGGATTGCGTGACGGACCTAACGGCAAATGGGACTCCGATACTTTGATCTGGAAGAAGACTTGGATCGTGTGGTCGAACTCTGCGACGGTACTTCCTGCAAACGTTCAAATCCAGCCGGCGGTCGATATCAAACCAAACAACCAATGTAAGGCTTTGACCATTCGCAGTGGTATCTATCCCCGACGTACGTTCAAAATTGAACCTGGAAACTCAGCGACGTACGACATTACTTTGCACGACTTTAACCTCAACCCATTGACTCCCAATTCCAGCGTGACGTACGGTGTTCCCAGCGTCAAGTTGGTACAGAGTCCCAAGTCGAATGGTGCAGGCGCGCCAAACCTCGGATTTGGTGTGTTCTCACAAAAAATCCCACTCTCATTTGGCGCTTTCCAAGTCAAAACGCACATCCTCCCAGCAACGTTCTGGGGGCTGAGTGCTGTCAACCACCGTTTGATTTTGGAAGACGGAGATGGACTCAAAGCAGATACATCCACTCCCACTCGTTTGGAGGTCTCTGTCAGCTCGGTCTCTGGTGTTCCTGGAGCAAAACCTGACTCTTTGTTCTTGACTGTTCAAGGCGAAACCTTCTGATATAACCTTCTTTCCCCACCTTCCCCATTTCTTCAGGAGATTCATTTCATTATGCGTCGTATCCTTTGTTGGAGTTCCTTGTTCTTGTTGTTGTTCATGGGCAGTGCTTGTGTGATTGTAGGAAACGACGATCCCACAAATTGTGATGGAAACGGCGATCTTGCCGTTGACTGGATTTTTGGCGGTGACGATCGTTGTCCTGCTGATGCAGAGAATATGTACGTCGAAGTCTACGATCTCAACGGTGACCCCATCCATACAGAAACGGATGGTGAAGTCGCCTCATGTCTGGATGGAGGCATTACATTCCGTGCGCTCGCATGTGGACCCTTTGCTATACGCGTTCATGGTGTTGATAGCAGCGGGTTTCTCTCGTGGGAGTCTGCCGAAGTCAATGTTGTCGTTAGAGAAGGTCGTTTAAACGCCTTCACCGTGAACTTGCTCCCCACACCCTAACCGAGCTTGAGAGGTGATTTGTGAGGGATACCAACAAACTGATCACAGGTTACAACCACAACATCATGCATAACAAGCGTGTGTACCACATCCAAACAGAGGATAGTGGTACCCGCTACTCGCATATCATCACCCACCTCTTTGTCGGTGGGAATATCATCGGTTCGAAGAAATCCTCTTACGCGCAGCTTTTGGAGGCTGAACCCGGCGAAGATGAGCTCGAAAAAGAAGTCCGCAAGTTGATGCAGCAACAACACAAGGAGATGCTGAAAGACTTAAAGGCTGGAAAATTCGATCACATTGGAGAACGGAAGGAAGGTGGTGGTGAGTTGTTAACACCGGGCTTGATCGAAAAGTCCGAGAACCCCTCACAAACTTCCGAGCCTGAGACAAAAGATACTATCCACGATATGGCTGCCTTCGTCCCTGAGATCGAACCTCCTCCTGGAGATCTGCTCGAAGGGATTGAGTTGCCAGAGGCTCCTGAACTTCCAGAGGTTCCTGAACTTCCTGAAGTTCCAGAGGCGCCGGCGCTCGTTGAAGAGGTTGAGAAGAAGCCAGTGAGTGGACGTGCGAAACCCTCAAGGCCTGCGTTTCGTGGAAAACGACCTCCAAAACCCAAGCCGCTGCAGGAGTCATCGGATGATTTGGCGCTTGGTGAAGCCTCCCGTCGGGGGCTTGGAGATCGTCGGAATCGACCGATGCTTGAGCTTCGCAAGACACCACCGAAGTCTCCTCCTCCATCGACTCGAAAGTCAGGTGCACCACAACACGAAAAGCTACGTCGAATGGCTGGAGAGGTTCTCTCCGGTCCCTCTGTTTCCTCTGCACATGGAGGCTCTGTGTACCGGGAGTCCTACGAGTGGTCAACCCGCTCCAGCGCGTTTACACCCCCAGCCAAGCTTGCCACAGTAAAAGGTCAACTTTTGGCCGATAACTCCAAATGATTCGACTCTCCCAGCTTACAAAAGAGTATCAGGACGGGTTGCCCATCCTTTTCCAAATCGATCTTCATATCCGTCGAGGAGAATTTGTATATCTGACTGGTCGCTCTGGCGCCGGAAAGAGTACTCTCCTCAAGTTGCTCTTTGCCCAGGAGAAGCCCACGTCAGGTGAGCTTGTTGTCGGAGGTATGGAGCTTCATTCGATGAAGCGGGCCGAGTTGCCTTATTTTCGGCGCAAGATAGGTGTCGTTTATCAGGACTTCAAACTCTTGCCACGTCGTTCTGTCTACGAAAATGTCGCATTTGCCCTCGAAGTGATCGGCCGTCCTCCTCGTGAAATCAAGCAGAAAGTGGGCAAGATCTTACGTGAGGTCAACTTGTTGCATTGCTCCGAGCAACTCCCTGAGCTACTCTCCGGTGGTGAAAAGCAACGTGTTGCGATCGCAAGAGCCTTGGTCCATGAGCCATGGTTGTTGCTCGCTGATGAACCGACAGGTAATCTCGATCCTGCGCTTGCACGCGAGATCATGGAACTGTTTGATCGTGCGAACAAAGGTGGGACGACGATCTTGCTCGCTACGCATGATCTGGACTTGCTTCAGTATGGCGGTCGCTCTCGGCGTATCTTGGAGGTCAAAGCTGGCAGCGTTTGCGAATTCAAAGATGATCACGATAATTTGTTCCCCACGCCTCCTTTGGAATCAATTGATGATACGGAGTAGTGTTGGCTCCAATCTGTGTCTATCCCAAGTGTAGGTGGATATCTCGCTCCATCTTTTTACAAATAAGGTGTCATGTTGTATTTCGTCCGACAAACGTGGAGAAACATCAAAGAGAGTTGGGGGTTGGTGTTCCAGACATTGTTGATGATGTCTGTGTGTTTACTTATTCTCGGGGTCTTTGGACTCACTGCACTCCAAATCGAGGAGGTTTTGCGACACTGGGAAGGGGAGGCTCCCTTGCTCGTGTACACAGAACCACAGCTCTCCAAACAATCTTCCGGAGAACTGCAAGCTAGGCTCATGTTGCTTTCTGAGGTGTCTGCTGTGCGTTTTGTGTCCCAAAAAGAAGCAATGGGGCGCTTACGAGAGAGCCTTGGCAAACAAAAGGAACTCTTGAAGGGACTGGATGCTCCTCTATTTCCACCATCCTTTGAGTTGCAATTGCGCGCCGAAGCTCGTGGCACAAAGCAAGTGGTTGCGTTGAGTCGCAAGATCCGCAGATGGGAGGGAGTGCAAGAAGTCGATGCTGGAAAGGATTGGGTCGCACCATTGTGGAAGTTGGCGCGGTGGATGCGTGCGGTTTTTTGGGGAGGGGGAGCGTTATTGTTGTTGTGTACGAGTCTGATGGCCGCAGGTACCATCCGGTTGACTTTTTACATGCACCAAGATGAGATCGAGATCATGCGTTTGGTTGGAGCGACTGAGCGGTTTATTCGGGCTCCTTTTTATCTGGAGGGTGTCTTCGAAGGATTTTTTGCGGCCTCTCTCTCTCTCTGTTTGTTGTTTGGTATGTTCCTTTTCTTGCAGGCACAGTATGGAGCTGCGTTTGTATCTTTCACCACCCGATCTCTTCGCTTCTTCTCGTTTTTCCAGTTGCTCTCATTTCTCGCCGTAGGGATGCTCGCGGGCTTATTTGGTTCGTGGCTGGCGTTGTTCACGGGACAGCTCTCAAAAAGGAGATGAAGTGATGTTAGCCACCTCTCGTGCTTGTTTTTGCCTCGCGATGTTACTTTTGCTTGGGCTTGGTACAACCAGTCAGCCCGTGTTCCGAGAAGCCCACGCGCGGAAAAAGCGAAGGCGGTCTTCCCGTTATTGGCGCAAAAGGCGGAGAGAGTGGAAGCAGATTGTTCGACTGCAGAAGTTGAGCCGTAAAGAAGGGGATATACTCGATGCTTTAGAGGCTCTCGATCGCAAACGTCTCGCCGTCATGGCAAAATTACAAACTCTACAACGCAGAGTGAACAAGCAACGCAAGGAGCTCAAGGCAAAGCAGCGACAGGCACGCCTGCAACAGGAGCTTTGTGCAAAAATGATGAAGCAGCTCCAGCCCCGTCTGCGGTTGTTTTATCGTATCTCACGCCTTGGTCATGCTCGCTGGCTCTCAGGGACACGTTCTCTCAAGGAGATGGCGTTAAGGTGGAGCGCTGTGAGATTGATGACGACTCGTGATATTCGATACTTAAAGCGGTACCAGGCAGCACGCCATGTCGCACTCAAGCAGTTGAAAGAAGTCAAAGAACGTCAGCGGGCCCTCAACGCGTTGATCTCTCGCCACGAAAGTCAGCGGGACACATTGCACACAATGAGGAAGGAGAAGAAGCTGGCGTTATCAGTTATTTATAAAGAAGCTCGGTTGTACAAAAGAATCCTTCGGCAGGTACGCGGAAGCGGAAGAAAAATCAATCGGATGTTTAGTGGGTTGCGCTCCGTCAAAGGCTTGCGTGTGTTGGACAAACTCAAAGGCAAGTTACCCTGGCCAATTATGGGATTTTCTCCATACTGTCATCGATATCGACTGAAGTGGGTCGGTTCCTTTGCGTCGCTGTCTTGTCAACAGCTCGAAGTCAAGCAACGCTCTTTACGTGGTCCGCTTGGGAGAACAGGCGTGACGTTGGTGGTACCCGAAGGTGCGCCAGTGATCGCTGTCGCGGATGGAAAAATTGTACACCAAGGTTGGATGCGTGGATACGGCAAGCTGATCTTGATCAACCACGGCCATCGTTTTTACTCGTTGTATGCCCATCTTTCGAGATTTGCTCTGAAGAAGGGAGAACGTGTACGAATGGGGCAGGCGCTTGGGTTGACAGGCTCGACAGGTCGGCTTGGAGGACCAGCATTGTATTTTGAAATTCGTCACATGGCGCGATCTGTCCGTCCTGAAGAGTGGCTTCGTCCTGTGAGGGCTCCACGTAAGTGAGCCCGTCGTTTTTCTCCGTGCCATTGCTATCTGACCTGGGAAGGTGTATGTTTTTGGGGCAAAATGGCATATTTGTAACGAACTGGGGATGGTTTGATGAAGAAACGCGATGTGATAATGTTTGTAGGTGGTTTTCTTTGTGGTCTCATGTGTTTGAGTGTGGCTATTGGGAAAGGCAAGACCGTTTCGATCTACCAATCCAAGTACAAAAAACTCGACCTGTTTGCTTCTGTCTTGCGGTACGTTGAAAATGACTACGTCGAGCACGTTCAACCTACCAAACTCGTGTATGGCGCGATACATGGGATGCTTAGACAACTCGACCCTTACACGATTTTTATCCCCCCTCAACAATACAAAGAGATGAAGTCCGAAACGTCAGGAGAGTACGGCGGACCAGGGCTGGAGATCACGAGAAAGGGAAAGTATATCAAGATTCTTACCCCTTTGATTGGGTCGCCTGCGATGAGGGCTGGGTTGCAGGCGGGGGACTGGATTATGCGGGTTGGAAGTGTCAACGTTGGCAAAAAAAATCTTCTCGAAGTCAGGCGGTTGTTGAGAGGGCGTCCAGGGACACGGCTCGTATTGTTGATCTATCGAAAAGGATGGAAGCGCTCTCGCTATATCTCCTTGATTCGCGAACAAATTCGTCTCAGAAGTATACGTGTGAAGACCTTGAAGAAGGGGTTTCATGTCATCAAGATCAAGAGTTTCCAGGATCGGACGGAGCGACACCTGAAAGAAGCGCTCAATGTTCTCAAAAAGAAGGGCGCGATCAAAGGCCTCGTCTTGGATCTGCGCAACAATCCGGGGGGGTTGTTTGATCAATCCGTGCGCATTGCTGATATGTTCATCAAAAAGGGGCTGATCGTGTCGGCACGAGGCCGCAATCCCAAGAAAGTAGAACGGGAATTTGCTCACAAGAAGCATACCTACAACTCTTTCCCCATCACAGTCTTGGTCAATCGAGGGACAGCTTCGGCTGCGGAGATTCTCGCGGGTGCACTTCAAGATCACCGAAGGGGCTTATTGTTAGGCAGCTTGACCTTTGGGAAAGGTTCTGTGCAAACCATCATCGACTTATCTGGTGGTGCCGGGCTCAAGATGACGATCGCGAGGTACTACACACCACTTGGCCGATTGATTCACAAGAAGGGTATGCAGCCCGATGTGCATATCAAATCACGTCGAAGTGCCCGCCTATACAAAGCTGCAATGTACTATCTGACACACAAAAAACAATACAAGCGCTTGCTTGGACAAGGCCTGCCAAAAAACCTGAGAAACAAAACACTTTAGGAGAACATGCCTATGCTGACTTGCTACGGTTCGAAGAATTCTCGCTCTTTACGTGTTGTTTGGGCGCTTGAGGAAGCACAAGCACCTTATGAATACAAGTACGTTGCCTTGATGAAGGGGGAAGGTCGTAGCCCTGCTTTTTTGGCGATCAATCCGGGAGGGAAGGTTCCTGCTTTACAAGACGGCGAGTTTATTCTGACTGAATCTGCGGCGATTTGTAACTATATCGGTGCGTTGTATCCTGACGCGATGTTGGTTCCCACAGAGGCAAAAGCGAGGGCCCTTTATGACAAGTGGTGCTTTTTTGCGATGAGTGAGTTGGAGCAGCCGCTCTGGACATTCGCCAAACACACCTTTGCGATCCCCGAAAAATATCGTGTCCCGGAAGTGAAGGAGACTGCGAAGTGGGAGTTTCGGGTCGCTTGCAAGGTGCTTGAGGCGGGCTTGCAAGACAAACCCTTCATCCTCGGAGAGCAATTCAGTATGGCTGATATTCTACTCTCTCATAGTCTCGCGTGGGCGACTTTTTCACAGCTTGAGTTGCCCGAGACGCTCGCTGCGTATGCTGCGCGGATGAGTGAGCGGCCGGCGTTCCAGCGCGCATTTCAAAAGGAGTCGGAGGCTGCGAAGCTCTCTTAGGTGCTTGGATGCAAAAAGACTCGTAAAATGGGACGTATGTCGTGGAGGACTGTTGGATGGGGATGCGAGAATTGTGATTGTGAGGGAGGGGGAATTCTTATGCGGGTTCTGCGACGCTTGGAGCGACTTGTTCGGCGTTCTTTCCTAATCTAACCAACCAATTGTAGTGTGAACGCAAACTACCCCAGAAGGTCGCGTGGCAATGGTATTGGATACCGTAGTCGTTGCAAGTTTCTTCCACGATTTTTGCGAGCGCCGGGTAATGGATGTGTGAGACTTTGGGGAAGAGGTGGTGCTCTACCTGGAAGTTCAGTCCACCAACATACCAACTCAGCAACTTGTTGTTGGGAGCAAAGTCTGCGGTTGTGTGAAGCTGATGAATCAAGAAATCGTCGTCGATTTTGTTGTATTCATTGGGCATGGGGAAGTCTGCTTCTTCCAAACAGTGTGCGAGTTGGAAGACGACAGCGAGTAAGACGCCCTCGATAAACGTGGCGAAGAGGTAAAAGGCACATACGACCCAAAATGAGTAAAACATGGAGGGGATGACAAAAGCCCATGTGAAAAACAGGATTTTCCCGCTGAAAAAGACAAACAAATCCCATCCTTTTGGTCTGGGGAAGCTGTTGACACCCATACGGCCTGTGTAGAGCTTCTCGAAGTCATCAAACAAATGCCATTTGGCAGGAAGAAGACCATACAAAAACCACAGGTAGATGTGTTGGTACTGGTGGAACTTGTAGTGGGTTTGCTCAGGAGCCAGGCGTCCAAACACACCGACATTGAGATCGTCGTCGTGATCGACGATGTTGGGGTATGTGTGGTGGAAGACGTTGTGTTTCCAGTTCCAGATGTACGAGCTGGCACCGAGCATATCCAGACTGAAAAAGGCAATCCTGTTGATCCAATTCTTTGTGGAGTAGGAGCGGTGTCCACCATCATGCATGATGCTGAATCCTACTCCGGCCATGGCGGCTCCCAATGAAGCTGCCATGAGAAATTTAAACCAAACAATGGCAGGTCCAAACAACAAAAGTGCGTAGGAAGCGAGTGTCCAACTGAGGATGATGACTGTCTTCAGATACATCTTGGGTTGGTCTCGTGGGGACAAGTTCTGTTCTTGGAAATACGCATCAACACGTCGTTTGAGCTCTTTGGAGAAGGGGCTCTTTTTGGTGAATTGTATTTTTTTTGTCATTTTCTTAGATGGTGTACTTGACTTGGTTAAAGTTGCGGGTGTGGTGGGAGATTCTGCCATTGGTTCTAGCTTCCTTCATGTTACACATGTCACCGAGGGTCGAACAGGGGGTTTGAGTCTCACATGGGAGGGGAGCATGCAGCTCCGTCAAGAAATAAGTTAACCAATTCCGGGAGGAAGACTCGGTGATTCGACCTGTGGGAATGAGTGAATCTATTTCACACCCAAGTGATATGTGGATCTTATGTGGATGTCTTTCGGATGTCAAGGAAACAATCAACCTATTTTGAATGAGCGTTCAGTGACTGTGATAAATGATGTATATGTTGGATGTTTATGTATTTCAGTGTGTTATGTCTTATTTTTATGCATGTCTTGTTGTTTATAGTGCGCAAAATGATTGATTTGTTGTATTCTCAGTCAAGATTTCCTAACGAGTTTCTTTTTTGAACAATTGTATCCGCCCGGAAAGTGTGACGAAGCCGTCATTTTTTTGGTCATCACAATGATGACGTTTTCGTCATGATATGAGAGTTTTATTTGTGACGATTTCGTCACTCTTTCTGATATATTTCTTGAATCAACAATCAAATTATCATCAGTGTAATGGGTTGGGAGGTGTACCACAAAGTGAATGCTTTCGTAAAGACAAATTTAGATGTTTTTTTGAGTGTGCGAAAGAGAGGTTGATGTTGCTTCTGGCCAATCCAGAGAGGGATCATTGTTTCGTGCGAAAAAGTCTGCTATAAGCTCTTTTGTTCAATGGATGATTGTCCATTTTCTTCAATGTGCAGTGAAAGGAGTTATGGTGGATAAGCTCGATAAGATCGTTGAATCACTTGGTATCGCGGATATTCAAAGACATGTGTTTTTGTGTGTCCCCAGAAAGGATAAGTGTTGTGCTGCGGAAGATTGTGCTGATGCATGGTCGTATCTAAAAACACGCTTAAAGGAACTTGGACTCGATAAAAAAGGAGTGAACCGAAGTAAAGTGGACTGTTTACGCATTTGTGCGCAGGGTCCCATCATGGTTGTCTACCCAGAGGGGACTTGGTATCACTCTTGTTCACCCGATGTTTTGGAGCGTATCATTCAAGAACACTTGATCGGTGGTCGGGTTTACACTCCCAATGTCTTTGTCGAGCATCAACAAGCAGCTCTACAGCAGCGTCTCTCAGCTTCCGGTTCTGGTAGAAGTCTCGTGGGGTCTTCATTGGCTTCTGAAGGGATAGAAAATCCGTGGCCTCGTCGCAAAAGATTTCCAGTTGAGCAGGCGCATGCTTACGAAACGAGAGTTCGCTTTGTGGAGACGGACTTGATGGGTGTTGTTCACCACGCAACATCCTACACTTGGTTTGAAGAGGGACGCATAGACCTGATGCGGACTGAGGGGCTTTTGGCTTCTTTTGAGGAAGGGTTGCAGTTGCCAGTGATTGGGAGCGCTGCGAGGTATCACAAGGCCATTCGTTTTAATGACGAAATCATCGTCTACACGTGGGTGACTGAGCTGTTGTCCAAGACCATTCAGTTCGTGTATGAGGTGGTCTCGAAAGAGCATGGTCAGCTGTTGGTGTCTGGTACCACAAGGCATGCCTGTTTGGATGCGCAAGGAGGTTTACGTTCTTTTCCTGACAGTTGGAGCGAAGCGCTCACGCTCGCTGGGTGAGCGTATCACGTGTGGGAGGGAGATTCCTTTTTGGCTTGACTTTTGTTTGGATTCGAGAAAGATAAAGTCACACAAATCCAAATTGATGCTTTGCAAAGGACGACTCTCTTCATCACAAGCAGGTGAGTGGAGAATGTTGGGCCAATGCGATTCTCCAAGGAGTCCCGAATGCGAAAAGTTGTCGCTGTGTGCCTGGTGATGTTCTGCTCTCTCCTATATAGTGTGGCTGTTTATGCAAAGGACAGCGCGCCAAAAAAGAAGTCCCCAACAAAGAAATCCTTTGTCTCGAAAGCCCTATACGATCATCTCTCGTCATTGGCCAAAGAAGAAAGTACGACGTTTGCCAAGCTGCGAGAGGGTGGAAAGAAGTTGTCCTTTGCTGGGGCAAAGGAGTCTTCGTTTGTCGGGAACTTAAGGCTTCTGTCGGGGCGTGTTGGGGAGCTGTATCTCATCAGAGAAGTGACTGGAAAAGTCTATTTGTTGTCTCTTCCGGAGAAAGCATCGGCGTTGCAAAAAGGAGCCAAAGGTCCATATGCAAACTTGCGTGCAAAGATCAAACACAAGATGACCTTCTTTGTAAAGACCAAGAAGACGACCATTGCAGGGTTAGAGGTTATGTTTGCGAAGCTGACAAAGCCACCCAAACGCGAGCTTCTGGATCGGTTGTTTTTCATCGCGATCATTTTGCTGTTGTTTTTGACGATGGTTGGAATGGGGATGACCCTGACTGGAAACGACTTCGCACAAATTTTGCGCAACCCAAAAGGGATGATTGTAGGCCCCATCTGTCAATTTGGACTGCTGCCTCTCATCGCGGTTGGTATCGGGTATCTCTTCGGATTTTATAAGTCCTATCCTTTCATCTTCGTCGGGATGATCCTCGTGTGTGCGAGTCCTGGAGGTGTGACCTCGAACTTGATGACGTACTTTGCGAAAGGCGATGTCGCCCTCTCTGTCTCACTTACGGCCTTATCGACGATCCTTTCTTTGGTCCTCACACCCTTGTTGTTGACGTTGTACGCTTCCAACGTGCCCTCTGTGAGTATCCCTGTTGGGACGGTCTTTACGCAGATTCTTGTGTTGGTCATCGTCCCATTGTTTGTCGGTATGCTCGTACGCAATCGTGCTGAGGCTTTTGCTTTGCGCACTGAGAAGATCTTTGCGGGGATTGGTGTCTTTGCCTTGTTCTTCTTGATTGTCGTGGGGGTCTTGGGGAACCTCGATAAATTCGCTGACACAAGCCGTTACGGCCTCAAGTTCTATCTCGCGATTTTTATTATGACATTGTGTGGAATGTTCTTTGGTGCACTGTTCGCCAAACTCTTGCAGTTACCCAACCAACAAGTTCGGGCGATTTCTTTGGAGACTGGACTGCAAAACTCCTCTCTTGCGATGACGATTGCGCTTTTGCTGCAGGATAGAATGGGAGATTTCTACAGCTCCATGTTTTTTACCTCTGGAATCTTTGGTTTATGGATGTATATCGCAGGTTTTCTCTCGATCTTTGTCTACCGCTCACTGTTGCCTGTTTCTGACGAAGGTTGAGGTTTTTTTATGGGGGAGCACTTGAGAAGACATCGGACTTCGTAGAGGTCCGGTTCAAAGGGGGATGGAAGTTTTTGTCGAGGACTTGCGATGACCTCCCACACAAGGTAGATTACTACGATGAATGTGTTGTTTTCAACGTTGTGAGGTTGTTATGTTTTTTCGCCTTTTGACTGTCCATATCATGGCTACTTTGATAGGTATTTTGGCAGTCGCTTGTGGTGGGGAAGTGATCCCATGCAAGTCGACAACTGAATGTCCCGAAGGGCTCGTTTGTTTAAATGAAGTGTGTGAGTACAAGCGCTGTGTTGTCGATGAACAGTGCGGTGTTGGAGCTGTTTGCGACACCAAAACCAAGCTGTGTAAGAAGAACCCTCGACCCGCTTGGAGCTGTTCTGCTGATGGTGACTGTCGCAGTGGCGAGCAGTGCTTGGATGGTCGTTGTGAAGCTGTGTCGAAGGAGGTCTGCAATCCTCCCTGTCGCGATGGGTTTGTATGTCAAAATCGCGACTGTGTTGAAGAGACGAAACCATGTGAACCAGAGTGTCGGGTTGGATACGCGTGTGAAAATGGCACGTGTGTAGAGGTCATTGAAGAAAAAAAATGCACCTCTGATGTCGACTGTTCCGACGGGACGAAGTGTAATTTACTGGCCTCTTTGTGCCAAAAAACCTGCACTGACGATTCTTCCTGTGAAAGCGGCACAACGTGCCAGGATGGCTGGTGCCAAAAGCCTACGACGGGATGTTCCGATACCAATCCGTGTGCGTCGCCCAAAGTCTGTGTCGAAGGAAGCTGTGTCGAACCCGAATGTCACAGCACCAAGCCTTGTCAGGCTCCAAAAACATGCAAAGAGAACAAGTGTGTCGATATTTCATGTAGCGCTTCTGAGCCATGTCCTTCCGGATATATCTGTGATACAGGGCGTTGTGTGGAGCCTGAGTGCAGCGCACAAAAAGCCTGCCCTTCACCCAAAGTGTGCAAGGATAACAAGTGCACCGAGCCACCAACGACGTGTAGTGCTTCTTCCCCTTGCCCCTCTGGCAAGCGCTGTGTCGCCGGAGTCTGTGTCGATCAAAACTACTGCGCCAAACGAGAAGACTGTAGTAACAACCAACCTTGTATTCAAAATCTCTGTCAACCCTGCACAAAAGACGGAGACTGCTATAGTTTTGAGAAGTGTACACAAGGGCAGTGTACCTTTACAGAGAAACAGCTCGGCGAACAGTGCAACAACACTTCCGAGTGCAAACACGGCTTGTCCTGTGTAGGAGATGGCTCTGGAAAGCAGTACTGTCGGGAGCTTTGTGATCCTATCGCTTCACCGACTGGTTGCTCGGCTGGCGCAGGATGTTCTCTGTTGAGCGACAAGCGAAATGGTGTATGCCTCCCATTGCGTGGTAGTTCGGCAAAGAAGCCCGGAGATGTCTGTGATCCAGCACAAGATCAGTGCGAGGTCGATCTTGTGTGCGTCAATGATGGAGGGCGCAACATCTGTATGTCATTGTGTGATCGTCGAAAGGGTGTCTGCACAAGTGGGAAAAAGTGCATCTCTGTCAATCTTGATCCTGTCGGGGTATGTGAAGAAGCTGGCTCAAGTACAGGGAAGGGAGAGGGGCAGGCTTGTGCTTCGAAGTCCGAGTGTCAGGCCGGCATGTTTTGTTTGGGGGTCGCTGGCAACGGAGTGTGTACACCTGCATGTGATCCCTACGCTCCCGTTTGTAGCACAGGCAAGGTCTGTGACCTACTCATCGACTACACGACCAAAGTGGCTGAAGCTGTTTGTGGACCTGTTATCACAGGACTCGGTGAAGGAAAACTCTGTCGATATCAGGCGGGCTCCTCGAACTGCCAGTCCAATCTCTTTTGCTTTGTCAACCTGTCCAATCCTGGAACAGGTCTATGTTCACGTCCATGTAACCCCAACAATCCACAGTGTCCTGCAGGGATGCAGTGCTTGATCTCGCCCCTCATCTACAAAGGTAGCAATCTACACGGTTGTATTTAATGACTGTTTCCTCATTCACATGGTCGATGAATGGGAGTCTGTAACGGATTGTCGGAAAAAAAGGACGATTTTCCAATGAGGTGCTTCTTCCTGTCTTCTCTCAAACAACGCACACAAAAAGGCTGGCTGCGATTTGTTCTCTGCATGTTATGCGTAGGGTTGTTGCTTTTTGTTGAGGTTGGCTGTGGTGGAGAGGTCACACCAACAGGACCATGTCGCGATTGTCCTGAGAGGTGTGTGCAAAGTGAAGATGGTTCTTTTCGCTGTGTTGAGTGCTTGAAAAATGCGCACTGTCATGAGCCCGAACGTCCAACTCGCGAGTGTACGCAAGCGTATCGTTGTCAGTGCGGTAGTGATGCTGATTGTGCCAACGGCCGAAAGTGTAGCAAAAGTGGGGCGTGTGTAGAGTGTCTTCGTAGCGCGGATTGCACCAATCCCTTACAACCCATTTGCTTGGATGGCTATTGTCTCGCATGTGAACCCAATAAGGAACGTGCTTGTGCGCCAGAGAATGTGGTGATCTGCGCGATGGGGATCCAACGTTGTGAGGCTGGAACTTGGGGGCGTTGTCGTGATGCAAAGGTCTGTAGCGCCAAAGAGAGCTGTCGTGAGGGG
This sequence comes from Deltaproteobacteria bacterium, assembly GCA_002731275.1. Taxonomy (GTDB): domain Bacteria; phylum Myxococcota_C; class UBA6777; order UBA6777; family UBA6777; genus UBA6777. The sequence continues at coordinate 30,858 of PCBK01000091.1, forward strand.
GCATGTGAGTGTATTGCGCCGCGCGTTAGGTGTGGAAGTGAGTGTGTCCTTTTGGAAGCATCTACGACAGATTGTGGTGGATGTGGGAATGCCTGCAAAACAGGTGAGTTTTGCGCGAGTGGGCGATGTGTTCGTGACTGTCCTCCTGTGACTCCTGAGCGATGTGGTGATGTTTGTGTCCGACTGCAATCCTCTGAAGCTCATTGTGGCCGCTGTGGGAATGCTTGTGAAGGCGGGCAATATTGCGCTGATGGTGTATGCCGTTGTCCCCATGGACAGCAGCTCTGTGCTGGACGTTGCGTGTGGGTTGAGACGGAGCGATCGCACTGTGGAGCGTGCGGGAAGATGTGTCAGGATGGTCAGGTGTGTGCTGCAGGTCGGTGTGTGACTTCTTGTCCGTCCAAGACGCCTGATGTTTGTTATGGTGGCTGTTTTGACACGCAAAATCATCCCGGCCATTGTGGTCGGTGTGGGGATGCTTGTGCACCGGGACAGGTGTGCCTCCAAGGGAGCTGTCATTGCCCACAAGGCCAACTCTTTTGTCAGGGCAAGTGTGTTGATGTTGCGCTTCACCCGGAGCATTGCGGTGCGTGCGGAAAGACATGTCAGGATGGTCAGCAGTGTGCAGCGGGCCAATGTGTAGCTTCTTGCCCGTCCAAGACACCTGATGTTTGTTATGGTGGCTGTGTTTCGTTACAAACACATTCTCAACATTGCGGAAAGTGTGGGCATGTTTGCAAAGAACAGGAGAGCTGTCTTGCTGGTGTATGCCGTACTTCGCAGACGACGTGTGGTGTTGGGCGGCCTTGTGCTGGTGCGTTACTTTGCGTCAATGGAGTATGTGTTCCTCCTGAGTGTGATGCAGCCAATCCGTGTCCAACTGGAAAAGAATGTCAGTCGGGCCGTTGTGTCGAAAAAACACCGACATGTGATGTGGCGAATCCATGTCCGACAGGCCAAACATGTGTTGCCGGAGAATGTGTCGTACAGGGAGGTTGTCAGAGTCGAGCTGATTGTGTTTCTGGGCAGGTTTGTCAGGGGGGACGTTGTCGGGCGTGTGTTGATGATGGCGAGTGTCGTTCCGATGAGCGTTGCCTCTCGGGGGCGTGTCGCCTCGCAAAGGCTACAGGAGAGACCTGTCTGCAAGATGTTGAGTGTCAGGTTGGGTTGTCTTGTATTGCGGATTTGACGAGGAAGAAAGCTTGTTGGAAGCCATGTGATCCTATCAAGTCATCGACTGGATGTATCGCGCCTCTCGTGTGTGGTTTGTCCCAAGATAAACGAAATGGCGGGTGTATGCCACAGCGAAGTGGTGGACTCTCCGCTGGAGCTTCGTGTCAACCTGGACTTTCACAGTGTCGAACGGAGCTGTTGTGTACGGATCTTGGAAAGGGGTTGGGGAACCGTTGCTATCAACTATGTGACGAGCGTGCCTTGACCTGTGCTGGCGGGGCGAGTTGTCTCTCTGTCAACCATCATCCTGTTGGCGTTTGTGAGATCAAGTCCGCCAAAAAAGGTGTTGGGGAATCTTGTACAGCCCAATCACAATGTCAGAGCGGCTTGTATTGCGCAGGGACGCCTGGAAGTGCGAAGTGTGTTCAACCTTGTGATCCGCTGCAATCTGTTTGTCAGGCGCCAGAGGTCTGCGACATCATCGTTGATTACGGGAACAAAGTGTTCCAAGCGTCCTTTTGTGGACCTCTTATCTCTGGATTAAGCGAAGGGGCGAAGTGTACTTATACAAGCTCCACATCCAACTGCAATACCGATTTGTTTTGCTTTCCTGACCTGCAACAGCCCCCTTATGGGATTTGTGCCAGGGTCTGCGAACCAGGGGGCGCGCCGTGTCCTGGTGGAAAAGTTTGTATTCTTTCACCCATCACCAAAAATGGTAAGTATATCTATGGGTGTATCTAACATCTTTGGAGATCATTGCTACCTCCTTCGTTGAATCCATCCATGATCTGTAGTATACATCTTCTGCAATTTTTCTCATTGTGCCTCAGAGTTGCACGTGTTATATCCGAGAGGGGAGTTGTCAGGCTGCTTGGGTTTTTGTGTTGGTGGTCTGGTCCTTTCTGTGAGCGCTTCATCAAGGGAAAAGGAAGAAGTCAATGCAAGATAGGCTCATTGGCAAAGTATTGGGTCAATATCGTATCGAAACGCTGCTTGGAACGGGGACGTTTGGTAATGTCTACCATGCTAGGCATCTGAGGTTAGGTCGAGCGTTTGCGATCAAGGTACCTCATCCCCATCACCAATTTCGGGAAGAGTACATCACCCGCTTTACAAGGGAAGCGAAGTCCCTTGCGGCGTTACATCATCCCAATATTGTCCAAATGGTCGACTTTGTTGAATCCCCCGAAGAAGGGGCCTATATGGTCATGGAGTGGGTTGAGGGAGAGACCCTGAGCGACTACATCAAACGCAAAGGTTCTCTGTCGCCCGACGTGACGCTGCGCATTTTCGAACAGCTTCTAGACGCGCTCTCCCAAGCACATGAGCTTGGGATCGTTCACCGCGACATCAAACCCGGTAACATCTTTGTTCTCGAAGTCGGAGAGCACCCCGTTGTAAAGATCTTGGACTTTGGTATCGCTTTGCTCGATGAGGGAGACGAAGAACGTCATACCAAACAAGGGACGATCCTTGGCAGCATCCGTTACATGGCCCCCGAGCAAGTCCGAGGAGATATTACAGAGGTCGATGCGCGTAGTGATTTGTATGCTTGTGCCCTCATCCTTGCAGAATGCCTTACAGGTCAAGTGGTTTACCAAGGACGCTCAACGGCTGTTGTCGTCGACAAACTTCACGAACCTCTACCAACTCTCTCTTCTCTATCGACATTTCACGCCTCTCCTGCCTTGGAGGCATTTTTCGCAAAGGGCGCAGCACGTGACTCGTCCCAACGATATAACTCTGCCGTGGAGTTTCTCCAAGCACTCAAACCTGTCCTTGGTGAGGGGGAGGGCCAAAAAACATCTGCGAAGGTTGATTTTATTGAAGAGATTGACCTTTTCGATGACTCCGATGACTCTCCCACGCGTCTCGACGGCGAGGGGCTTGATGATGACATCGTGCAATCATCTGAATACTACGACGAAGCATCTGGGGGATTCAAACATGCCTTTGAGGAAAGGCCTTCTTATTCGTCTATCCCTGTTGCCTCGCACTCTTCAGCGTCTATCCCTGTTGCCTCATCGTCTTCAGCATCTATTCCTGCGGCTTCACCATCCTCTGTGAGCCTTCCTTCTGCCAAGGAGGTCCTGGCACAGATGGTCGATGCCAAAAAGAAGGAGCTTGGCTACCAGGATACTGTAGGGATGTCTGAGGCAAGAGAGGCGCCAAGGCCTCGGCCGCAAAGCAGAGAGCGCAAGCAGGGAAGCGGAGATTCTATGGCGTCTGTCGCTGATCAGCTGATCAGCCAGAACTTCGGTGGCAAAGTGGCTCCTGATCGCTCGGACTATAAAGCTGTTCTTCCCCAATTTGGCGATAGTTTTACGGTCCCCAAAAGAGAGGCTGAACCCAAAAAAGGGGCAAAACAGCAAGGTGCTAGCGCGATTGGCCGCTGGGCAGCTGGAGGCGTCGTAGGGATCATCTTGTTGTTCGCGTTCTCATACGGGGTGTATAAGTTGGTACTTGGCGGGCAAAAGGACAATGGGCAGCAACAAGGTCCAGGTATACTCAAGCCAGACGATCGAGATAAACGTTTTACCAATATCCGATTGATCCCACTCCACAAAAAGGGCATCGTGACCTCTGAGACGGGACTCGTCCTTTCTGGTGTGGCCCCAGAAGGTTTCGGTAAGCCTCTTGTCTCGGCATTTGGAGCGAGTGGAGGGTATTTTGCTGTGGGCTTTTGCAAAGGCATGCAATCTTGGGATAAGAAGCGCCTCGACTGTGGTGAAGGAGCGCTGTATGGGTTCCAAATTAAGCCGAGACTTGGCGGGATTACATGGCTTCGAATCTTGAGAAAGTGGGACACCACAAAGTGGCCACCGTTGATGCAAGACCTGCTCAAAATAGGAATCGCACCCTCCGGAGGGTTTTTGCTGTACGGTATGGAGTCCGTGAAAAAAGAAGGCAAAAAAGAATCTTTTCAATGGTTTGTGCAGCGTTTTGATGAAAAGGGGGTTCGTGTCTGGAAGAAGCGTTTTGGCAGGTTTCGTGCTTCGATCTTGTCTTGGAGAGGAAAGTCGTACAGGACCTCAACCCCTGCAGCCTCAAGAGTGGAGCTTTCACCGATACAGCTCGTGATTGGAGAAAGTGGAAAGATTTACATACTCGGACGCTTTCGCGATGCATTTACCTTTCAGGGGAATACCTTTGCTGCGCAGGGAAAACGTCACTCCGATCTCTTCGTGCTCTCTCTTGCCTCCGATGGGACGGATCTGTGGGCCAAGACGTATGGTGGCGCGCACAGAGAGATTCCAGCTGTTATAGAGCTTGGGAAGCGTGGGCAGGTATACATCGCAGGGACATTTCGCCGTCGTGCGCGCTTTGGTGAGCATTCACTGAAAGCTCGTGGACGTGGGAGTCTCTTTCTAGCGGAGCTTTCGCCTGGAGGTGCTGGAAAGGTGTTATGGGCTCGTTCATATCGAGCACAGATTGTCACTCGTCATGCCCACCCTGTGCTTGTCATACGCTCATTGGTGGGTGGTGATCTTCTTCTTGCGGGCGGATTTCGTAAGCGATTGCAATTTGGAACCAAGAAACTCGAAGTCTCCACAGGCACAAAGAGTTTTGTCGCCCGTTTCAACCGCCTCGGATACGTGCGTTGGTTACTTGGAGGTGCCGGTAATTTCGACACCATTTCTTTGCTACAGATCTACTCAAAGCGTTCCTTTTTTGTCGCAGGCACGTTCTATGGTCACGCGAGGTTCGGGAAGACGGATATGGCTTCTTGGGGAGAGAAGGCATTTTTTGTGGCGCGCGTCAAAGATTTGGAAGATCACGCTCGTTGGGAATGGGTGCAGATGGCAGGTGCCTTTCGAGGTCATCACCTCAGCGACATGTGGGCTTCAGAAAAAGGAAAGCTCTGGGTGGCTGGAGAATACAGTGGGCAGGGGTACTTCGCAAAAGATCTCTTGAGTGGAAGCAAGAAAGCACCAAGGCTCTTTTTGTGGGATCTTGGTCACTCCTTTCCATTCCAAGATCAAAAGCAACTTTTGCGTGCCCCACTTGTCGAGAACGATGGGGTTTTGTGTCCTCGGCATGGGACCTTTGCTCGTGTCTTTCCCTACTACCCCAAGCAGCTACACATCTACTCGGAGTTTGGTGAGCTTCCACACCGGCCTGTTGGATTTTGTATCCCTGCTGCGGCAAAGAAAATCCGTATTCGCCAAAGGGGGTTTTTGGGTTGCACATTCCGACACACGATGAAGAGCGACGAGATGCAAGTCTTTTTACGGCACCGGAACGCCAAAATTGCTTTTGGGACCAAGTCGTCTTGTCACGTCATAAATGGAAACGGAAACTGAGTAGGCTCAAAAATCCGACGTCGGTCTTCTCTGGCGTATCAGATTTTTGTCTGTTTCCAGGTGAATATATCCTGATTTTTTCATTTCTTCCTTTGTTTTTCAGGTGTCTACCTTCTTGGTACAAAATCTGCTAGCTGACAACGTGAGTGATACTATGTTTTTGGAGGTATGATCATGTTGAGAAAAATGCTGCTTGTCGTTTGTTTGTGTGTATGTGGGGGGTCATTTGTTGCATGTGGTGGACCAGAGGACGATCCTGAGACAGTGAAACAGGCGGTTGGCCCCACCAATGAGCGTCCTTGGCATGATATGACGTGGTGGGAAAAAAATCACTTCATGGAAAAAGGGTTTATGCCGACAATTCGCGATGTCTTCGCAAAATACGATGCGAAATACAAAAGCGAGGACGAATTGCATTGCCAAACCTGTCATGGTGAGGCTGATAAAACAAAAGCTGTGTTCAAATCACAAGGGACCGAGCTCTTTCCGCTTGACCCAGATAATCTGCCGACTGCAGATGACAAAGACCCCAAGATCGCAGCTGCCACAAAATTTATGGAAGATAAGGTTATGCCCGCGATGAAGGCCCTTTTGAAGAGGGATGATTTGACCTGTTTCACTTGCCACGCCAAAAAAGAGAAGTAAACCTATCCAGCTCCGATCTCTTCGAGTTGTTGTCTTTTTCCTTCCACACGCTCCTCCATTTTGCATACATCGATTGACAACCCTCGCCATGTTTTGTAATGTCTCGGACCATCATGCAGAGAACATCTTCCTTTTCACGTGATCTATCCGATGATTATGGTGTTTTGGAGATGTGTAGCCCGAGAGGAGTGTCTACGATGGGTCGGTATCTTGTTTGGTTGTTGTGTTCTTGTATGTTGTTTGCTTGCTCAGCTGAACCCCACGATCAATTCGGCGTTTTAGGGCAGGAGGTGATTGGGGATTGTCAGGTCACTGCGTCTATTGCGCCTTCGACAACACAGGCTGTTGGTTCGATTGTGACGCTGTCTGGAGTTGCTACGTGTGTATCAGGTTCGCCTGAGTACAAATTTTACGTACGTACACCCAACGGAGTGTGGAATTTATTACGGGACTGGGGGGCATCAACGTTCTCATGGGACAGCACAGGTGCTTGGTCTGGTGATTACTTGCTGCAAGTTTGGGTGCGACGACAAGGTGAGAGCATCGTATACGAAGGTGCTTCACAGAGTCTTCCTTTTACTCTCCAAGGTGGCAAAGGTCTCTGTACCGGTGTTCAATTTTCCATGGACAAAACAAGCCCTCAGGCCGCAGGGACTGCTGTGACGTTATCGATGACACCTTCCTGTCAGGGGAGCGCTGCCGCTGAGTACAAAGTATACCGCCGAACACCTTTGGGAGTCTGGGTTATCGAGAGTGATTGGAACAAGAACACATCTTTTACATGGTCAACCGCGGCTGTTGCTTCTGGGACACATTTTTTTCAGGTGTGGGTACGCGCACAAGGAAGTAACACCGTGTACGACGGCGCGTCAGTTGTGCAATCGTTCGATGTCACAGGTTCAACCCGTTGTACAAGTGTGACGTTTGCAACAAACCCTATCAGCCCTCAACCTGTCGGAACAAGCGTTACTTTCGTCGCAACAGGGCTGTGCAATGCTGGTGTCGTACCGGAGTTTAAGTTTTGGCATCGTGCGCCCTCTGGGGCGTGGTCTGTGTTGCGTGATTGGGGTACCCAGTCGAGTGCAACTTGGAACACTGCTGGTCTTGCGAAAGGCGTGCATATCCACCAAGTTTGGGTCCGGAAGCAAGGGAGCACAGAGGTTTACGAAGCGATCTCAGTCAGCGCAGCGTTTACACTTCAGAGTTGGCAAGTGTCGACATTTGCAGGGAGTGGGATTCCTGCTTACATCAATGGTTCTGCGCCGCTGGCGAGCTTCCACACTCCTGTGGGGGTCACTGTTGATGAGCAAGGGAACGTATATGTCGTCGATGACGGAAATGCGAGAGTCCGTAAGGTCACTCCTGGAGGGCAGATCAGTCTCCTCGCTGGATCTGGGACAAGTGGATACAAAGATGGCGTGGGTGCGCAAGCTGCGTTTCGCAATGCGTCAGGGATTGTTGTGGATGGGAATGGGACCCTTTACGTTGCCGATACGGACAACCATGTCATCCGAAAGATCACACCCACAGGCGTTGTGACGACTTTCGCAGGAAGTGGTGTGGCCGGATACCAAGATGGGGCAGGTACACAAGCACAATTTGATCAGCCCATGGGTATTGCGATCGATGTTGGTGGTGTGTTGTACGTTTCAGATGTGGGCAATTTGAGAATTCGAAAGATCACGTCAGCAGGTGTCGTTTCGACGTTTGCAGGGAGCGGATTGTTAGGAGCGAAAGATGGCGCGGCGTTGAGCGCATCTTTTGGGTATCCAAATGGCATCGCTGTGACACCCCAAGGCGCTGTGATTGTAGTGGATATGATCAACAACAAGATCCGAAAGATCTCTTCGGGAGTCGTTTCTACGATCGCAGGGACAGGAGCACCTGGCTATAAAGACGGTGCAGGCGCAGCCGCTTTGTTTCACTCTCCCTGGGGAGCTGCTGTGGATGCGCGTGGCAATATCTATGTCTCGGAGTTGTTAAGCGGTCGTCTCAGGAAGATCAACATCTTCGGTGTCGTGTCTACGTTTGCAGGGACGGGGGTTCCTGGGTTCAAGAATGGTCTCGCGACAGATGCGCAATTTTTCAACCCAATGCACATCGCGATCAACGAGAGTGGACATCTCTTTGTTGCGGATAGTTTCAACCATCGCATCCGTAAGATCGCGCCATAGCTTTGTTTAATCTAGGGGTTATTGGGATAGATGGGGTTATTTTCTGAGGAGGATATGGATTGAGGAGGTACGTTTGGAGTTGATCTTGACGTAAAGTTCTTGTGACTTGTACCCTTTTTTGGAGATGACGAGGTGATGAAGCCCTTTGGGGAGCAGCAACAGGCTGGTTGGGCACAGTACGCGGGTCTTACTGCCTATCAACACACGTGCATTTTTCGGAAGACATGAGATGTTGAGATAGCCAATATCTTTGAGGTTCTTTGGCTGGGTTGTCGTTTTCGTTTTGGGGATGGAGGACAAAGGCCTTTGGGGGGCGGTGCGCTTCTTTTTGGGTTGGCTGATCGCGAACACGATCAAAAAGAGTAACAGCCCAATGATCCCAAACAGAATAAACTGAAGTCGATTAAGCGATTGTTCGCCGGGCGTTTCACGTGGGGCTGGGAGCGTTTGAAGTGCTGTGCGAGAACGCTTTGAGGGGTCTTGGAAGACGAGGTTGGAGCCTGTGGTTCTGTGTGTTGGTTGGAAGACTTGGTGTTTTTCGCTGTGGGAAAATGGTGCAAAAGGGAGATGGTTCTCGAGACTGTTGGGGGGACGTGATGTCGCCGTCGCAAAGTGTGTGTGTTGGTAGCTCTTTGGGTCGTCTGTTTGGAGACGTGCGAGCATTCTTTTCTCATTGGCAGGGCGACGAACGACCTCTTGTTTTCTGAGTTGATCTTCTCGGATGGATGGAAGTTGTAGAAAGGGAGAATCTGGATCATCGTCGTGCAATGAGAGGTCGACCGCGTTGGATTCTTGTGCTGGAGGCTGCATGTTGATCTCATCGGGATCTGGAAGCGCCTGGATTGCGACGAGCTGTTGGGTAATTTGGCGGGGAGATATTTTGTCGTTTTCGTGGTCTTTTGAAAATTGTTCTTTGAGGCTGCTTGGTTTGTGTTCGGGCGCCACAAAGTTATGGCTCAGGAAGGGGATGTCGTCATCCTCTGCGTTTTCAGAGAGCTCGTTGAGGGCTTCTGTGAGATAGACTTGCACTTCGAGCATTGTGCTAGGACGTTCATCGGCCTGCTTGGCGAGTCCGACTTCCATGAGTTTGAGCAGGGCGCTGGGGTAGTGGATGTCGGGTCGGACGTCCGTCAGTTTTGGAGGGGGAGAGTAGACATGTCTCATCGCGTATTGGTAGGGGCTGTCGGCGCGAAAGACGCTTTTACCTGTGAGGGACTCAAAGAGGAGGATACACAGAGAGTAGATATCCGAACGGGGATCGAGAGGGAAGCCCATCGCTTGTTCGGGAGATAGGTAACGTGGTGTACCCATCGTCATACCGACTTTTGTGATCTTGGAGGGTTCCTTTTGGTCTTTGGCGATCCCAAAATCGAGGACTTTGATACCATCGACCTGTCCTGGACCTCCGAGGATAAAGATGTTATCGGGTTTGAGATCCCTGTGGATAATGCCTTCTTCGTGGGCGTGGTGCATGGCTTCACATACGACGACAAAGAGACGGCATATCGTCGGCAGAATGGAGCCTCTCTCGTATTTTGAGAGGAAGGTGTCGAGATCACACCCGCTGAGCAGCTCCATGATCAGGTAAAAGCCAAAGGGCAACTCAAAACCAAATTTGTATACATCGATGATGTTAGGGTGTTTGAGCCTACGTAAGATTTGGGCTTCGTGGTAGAAGCGTTGGACTGTCTCCTCATTGAGCATGGTTTGGGCGCGGAGGAGTTTGATCGCGATAGGCTCATCATTTGGGACATGAAGACCTTCGTAAACAAGCCCCATCCCACCCTCACCGAGTCGTTTGATCAACTTCCACTGGTTATCGATCAGCTTTCCTGCGAGGGGGTCATTTGAGGGTTTGTTGAGCAGGTAATCACAGTGGGAACAGACGATCGCTTCAGGAGGCCGGGGATACCCACAGCTTGGACAAAAACCTTCTCTGTGTAGATCGATTTGTTGTTTGGCATCAGAGAGTTCTTGTGCTTGGGAAGGCGAGTACTTGGAGGTGCGTAGGTAGCGGCCGTAGTGGTAGCGGATCGCTTGAACGAGGGCGTCACGGTGTGTAAGGCTGACGACAAGTCCTTCACATTGTGTTTGGAAAATGATTTGGTTTTCGAGCTCTTCGGAGAGCATGTCCAGGCTCACGACCTCGACTTTTTTTCCTGCGTCGACTCTCCGAATGGGAAGGAGGGTGCGGTTGAGCGCGACTTGGTAGGGGATACCCAAGAATAGATCTTCTTGGGTTTCCATGGACATTAATTGCTTGAGATCGTAATATGTCAGCGCGTTGAATGCAGCGTATTGTCGTTGATATTGCTCCTCTGAGAGGGCGCCAAGCCCGATGAGAATATCACCAAGGTGTCCGCCATTTTCTTCGCGGATTTCTTCTGCTTTTTGCAGGTCTTTTGGGCTGATGAGACCTTCTTCAAGAAGGTTTTGTTCGATAGAGCCTGAAGTCATCACTGCTATCTTGCCATCCAGTAGCTATCAAAATGATCAATCATGGTTTGTTCCATGAGTGGGAACATTATTCACAACGCAAAAGACAGGGTCGTGTCTTCAGGGCAGTCCGAGGATGCAGGGTTATGAAGCGCTGCTTGCCATGCATCTGGAGACTGATCGAGTTTGGAGAGCCACCATGTGAAACGTCTGGCTTGCCATTCGTATTCCTTTGGGCTTTGTTCGGGTGCGAGGAGAACAAAGACGTTGTGTGACTTGGATGAAACCTTTGACGTGAGTAAGTGGGGTTGTTGGGCCTGACAGACGAAACAAACGGCGAGGGCGGCTTCTGTTTCAGCGCGTTGTTGCCTTCCTTCGTCTCGCGTCTCGGGGTCTTCGAGCAGGCTCTCGCCACCTGCGAGCCACCATGCAATTTGTTTGTTGTGTTCGTAACGGTAGGCGATGCTGTAGGCGTCTGCTCTGTCTTTTTCAGAGGCTTTTTCAACAACCCATGCGCGTTTGGTTTCGATGTGTTCGAGTTGTGAGGCTGGCTGCTCTCGGCCTGAGGCGTTGAGCTTGAGAATCGCTCTTTCCGCAAGGTCACAAGCGAGCATGTGCCATAGCTCATCCGGTATTTCCTGAAGGATCTCGAGTTTACAGTGTCTTGAGAGAATCTCCTGGATGGGCTGAGTTTGCGAGCGCAATGCCTCAATCAAATCCTGAACGTTCATCGAAAAAGCCTCCGTGAGTGGGGGGGAGATGCCATCATGTGACATCTACGCTAACCGACCAAATGAGTGTCGTCACCTGATGCGTGATGGCATCTGGCGGGATGGACCATTCGATCATTTTGGCACATGTGCAACACATCGACAACGTTTTTGCCGAAAGTATTTGGTACATGTCCCTTGCAAGGTGCGATGCAAACACCGGCGAGAGCAGAGTTTTCTTGTCCCTGGAGGGCATGTTATTCTTTTCTGCCTTGTGCGCTTGGCTTGTGGCCTTGCTCGCTTACGCAGTTGCAATGTTTGCATCACGAGTTGCATATCGTGGCTGTGGGTGGGATAGCGTATTGTGCGGAATTTTTGTTCAACACAACTCCTTAACACCCTACTACTTGTTTGGTTTTCAATCATCCTGACGGCGCTGGGGTTGCCTGTTGCGTCGATAAACCAGCGAATGATCATGTGGCCTTGTTTGGGGCGTGGCCAAGCTTTTTTGGCGAGCTTGATGCACGTTTTTAAGCGCGGGAGTGTGTTGCGTATGAGTGCCTGAATACCAGATGTCAATGTTTGTTTTTCAATCGCAGTGAGCTTTCCTTTGACATGTGTGGGGCCACTGGCGAGTGTGAATGTGTATCGTTGTCTGAGGCGGACGCATCGGCAAATTCTGTTTTCTGCGCGTCGTAAACATCTTTTTTGGGGAGTGCGTTTGAGGCATCTGCGATAGCAGAGAAAGCGCAGCCCTTGTGGGCATTGTGTCCCTCTTCGTGTTGGCTGTGTTCCAGCTCTTGAAAGAGGTCGGAGTCTTTTTGCCGGAGAGACTGGAGGGATATTCGTTCTTTTATGGGGAGGAGCTTGTTTTTTTCTTACGACAGGGGCTGGTTGGAGGGGGCGTGGTGCTGCTGTCTGATGAATCGTCGGTGTCGGCTGCGTCGATGTGTGCGATGCCTGCTGCCAAAACTGCAACAGGACACAAGCGAGCAACGCGCCTGTCATCAAACGCCCAAACAGGATCTCGTGCCGAGCCGATTGGAGCTTTTGAGTCAGGCCTTGTTCGCGCTCTTGTGATTGTGTTGCGACAAGTTCGGCTTCTCTTAACAGGTGGGCCAGCCGCCCTTGTTCTCGTAGAGCACGATCTCGTTCTTCTTGAAGTGATGGGGAGGATTCTGTGTCCATATGTATCCCGTGCGTTATGAGTTGAGGCGCACCGACCCCTTTCGACAGAGCAATCAACATATATAATGTTCGAGAATAGCCAACCTCTCACCAGACGTCAAGAAACAGCGACGCTGTAAGTTCTTTGCCCAGAGTGAGGGGGGATGTTGCATCTGTTGCATTGTGTCGTAAAATGTCTTGATGTTGCATCTGTGTTGTGATCTCGACTTTGTGGAGGGGAGGGGGGAGGAGTCGTTGTAATCTTTATGATTCTTATGGTTTTTTGCATTTTTGTGATTGTGGAACAAAAACTGCTCATAGGAGAGCTTGATGGAATGGGAAAGCCATCATGGGTCTATACAGAGCGCGATTTTTTTTTGCACACTCTGTAAGGCATGTTGTCTCTTATGGTTGAACCATGACGAGATGAGAATGCTATGAAGTCAATTGGACACTCTTTGCGCCGGTAGGTGCCGTGTTTTGGTGGTAAACGGTTTGTACATACAATCGGTAAACGGGAGAAGCTTACCGGCGCAATTGGTGTGTTTTTGTTGATGAGCGAGTTAACAAACGAAAGGGAAAAGTCATGACAATGGAACAAATTCTACCTCCTTTGGTTGGAGGCATATTGATCGGCTTGGCATCGCTGGGCATGATGTTTTTCAATGGACGTATTGCAGGTATCAGCGGCATTTTCAGGGGAGGTTTGCTTCCAGAGGCAGGCGAAACGTTGTGGCGTTGGGTCTTTGTTGGGGGATTGGTTGCAGGTGGAGTGGTGATGATGTTTGTGAAGCCCACCGTGTTTCCAACAACATTTGTTTCCAAGTGGCCTGTGTATGTCGTCGCTGGATTGTTGGTTGGATTTGGGACCCGTTTGGGGAGTGGTTGTACGAGTGGCCACGGCATTTGCGGGATCAGTCGTTTCTCTGCACGCTCTATCGTCGCGACTCTCACATTTATCACAACAGGTGCCATTACTGTGTTCTTGATGAAAATGATCGGAGGTGCATCATGAAATACGTGGCAACATTTCTCATGGGTCTTTTGTTTGCAGTGGGGTTGACGATCTCTGGTATGACCCTCCCTTCCAAGGTGATCGGATTCCTCGACTTTACTGGTAAGTGGGATCCTGCCTTAATCTTCGTAATGGTCGGTGGTATCCTTACTTATGGCATTGGTCTGCCCTTGATCACAAAACGCAGCGGACCCATCTTCGACAAGAAGTTTTCGATCCCGACGAGAAAAGACCTGACTCCAAACTTGGTCATTGGTGCGGGTCTGTTTGGGATTGGTTGGGGGTTGGGCGGATTTTGTCCCGGACCTGGGTTGACCTCTCTTACGACTTTGGCGGGACCAGTGCTGATCTTTGTAGGAGCCATGGCTGCTGGCATGTATCTATACACTGGCTACGAGAAACTGACCTCCAAATAACCCGACCAGACACCTCTTTTGATACAGAACCTGCCGTGCTTCCACCCGGCGGGTTTTGTCGTGTGTGGTCGTTTTCTTTTCTATAGAGCAGGGAGTCCATTATGAATATCCAGACATTTTTTGATGATCGTACTTTTACCCTCACTTACGTCGTGTATGATCCTTCGACTTTGGACGCCGTCGTGATCGATCCTGTGCTTGACTATGAACCCTCTTCTTCGAAGGTATGGGAAGAGTCTGTTGAGGAAGTGATCGCCTTCTTGAAGGACAAAGAGCTCAACCTCCACTACGTTCTTGAGACACACGCGCACGCTGACCACCTCTCAGGTGCGCAAAAAATCAAAGCAGTATTCCCTCACGCAAAGCTCGGTATCGGCGCGAATATCACGATCGTTCAGGAGACCTTCAAAAATATCTTTGATTTGCCCGAAGATTTTCCAACAGATGGGCGCCAATTTGATGTATTATTCAACGAAGGACAAACTGTGCAGGCTGGCAGCTTGTCATTTGAGATCATCTTTACCCCCGGTCATACACCCGCTTGTGCGACATATCGCTTTGAGGATGCAATCTTCACAGGCGACGCGATCTTCATGCCTGACCAAGGCACCGGTCGTTGTGACTTTCCTGCTGGGAGTGCCGAAGATCTCTACCAGTCCATCACAGAGAAAATGTATACTCTCCCTGATGATACAAGAGTTTTTGTTGGCCACGACTACCAACCCGGTGGGCGTGAACTGAAATTCCAAAGTACCATTGCCGAACAAAAGGCCGAGAATGTGCAATTGCCCGCGAATCGTTCGAAAGAAGAATTTATCAAATTCCGAACAGAACGAGACGCGACGCTCGCTGCTCCCAGGCTTTTGTTCCACAGCGTGCAAGTCAATGTGGATGCTGGCCAGCTCCCCAAACCACATCCAAATGAAGTGCGCTACCTGAAGATCCCCCTCAATGTCTTTCGGCCTGAAGAAGACGGTGATCTTGAATTGAGAAAAGTATGATAGATGCTCTGCCATACCAGAGACAACCTCATCATGCCCTTTGCCCCATAGGAGACCTCAATGTCTGATATTGTAAACCAGACGGATTCCTCACTCGATGCACGCTTGCAACAACCCGAAGTGCAAGACCGTCTCGTTCGACTTCTCGACCGCCTCGACAGTATTGAGCGCTCGCTCGACACCATTGAGATGGTCGCTGCACAAGCCCCTGCATTTGCTGCAATGACAGGTGACATGGTTGATGAAGTCGTCAATCGTGCTGCTGAACGTGGTGTGATGCTTGAAGAGCGCCTCAAAAATATGCTTGAGTTGCTCGAAAAAGCCTCTTCAAACGAAGCAACACATGCTCTCTCCTCACTGCTGAACAACACCGAACAACTCGAACAACTCGCGATGCTCGTCGATCAAGGCCCTGCGCTCTTTTCGATGATGACGGACTCCGTGGACGATCTCATGGGACGCTTCCATGACCATGGTATCGATGTGCACGAGTTCTTCAAACTCGGCTTTGACTTTCTCCATAAAGTCAGCGAGCTCAACCGAACAGGTGCGATCGAACAGCTCATTAACTCCGGCGCATTTAACCCTGGACACGTTCACGGCTTGCGTCACTTCGCAGAGGCTTTCTGCAAGAGCGTTAGTAACGATACTGGTCAGGTCGGGCTCTTTGGTCTGCTTGGAGCATTTGGAGATGAAGACGTTCAACGCGCTGTTGGCTTCTTCATCCGACTTGCGAAAGAGTTCGGAGGCCGCCTGAAAGATTCACCTGCAAGAAAGCAATTGCCCTAATTTTGGAGAAGGAGAGACTCATGAAGAAACATTATCAGGTATTGATCGTTGGTGGCGGTTCGGCTGGCATCACTGTTGCTGCTCATTTGCTCAATCAGGATGCATCTCTTGATGTTGGTATCGTCGAGCCCTCAGAGAAACATTACTATCAACCACTCTGGACTCTCGTCGGTGGTGGTGTCTTCGCAAAGGAAGAGACAGAACGCAACGAAGCTGACTATATCCCCCGTGGGGCAACCTGGATCAAAGATGCTGTTGACACTTTCGATCCAGAAAACAACGCCATCAAAACCAGCTCTGGAGATGAGCTTACCTATGACGCGCTCGTCGTCACTGCAGGTATCCAGATCAACTGGGGCGGTATCAAAGGCCTCGAAGGTAACGTCGGGAAACACGGCATTTGCAGTAACTACTCTTATGATACCTGTGAGTCCACATTCGAAAACATTCGCAATCTCAAAAAAGGGACCGCGATCTTCACGCAACCACACACCCCAATCAAATGTGGTGGGGCTCCTCAGAAGATCTGTTACATCGCCGAAGATTACTTCCGCAACCACGGTGTTCGCGATGACATCAAGGTTGTCTTCGCCTCCGCAAAAGGTGGCATCTTCCCTGTACCCAAATACAAAGCAAGCCTCGAACGCGTCATCGAACGAAAGCAAATCGAGACCAAGTTTTGCCATACACTGATTGAGCTTCGTCCCGAAAAAAGAGAGGCCGTCTTCGCGATCATGAAAGATGAGCAGCTTTCCGATGAGACTGTCACCATGAAGTACGACATGATCCACGTCACGCCGATGATGGGACCCCCCGACTTCATCAAAAACAGCCCCATCTCCGACGAAGTTGGTTGGGTCTCTGTTGACATGTACACAACACAACACACCAAATTCCCCAACATCTTTTCGCTCGGTGATTGTAGCAATTTGCCCACCTCCAAAACAGGCGCTGCGATCCGCAAGCAAGCACCTGTCACTGTGGCAAACCTTCGGTCTTTCCTCGCTGACAAGTCGCTCACTGCGAAGTATGATGGATACACATCATGTCCTCTCGTCACAGGGTACGGTAGCCTCATCCTCGCTGAGTTTGACTACGACAAAAATCCAGCCGAGACCTTCCCCTTCGATCAGTCCGAAGAACGCTACAGCATGTATGCTCTGAAAGCCTATGGACTCCCCCGTATGTATTGGCATGGTATGCTTCGCGGTCGCGCCTAAACTCCTCTCTTTCTCTCCCCTTACGCTCTCTTCCAATCCTGCCCATGTTCCCCAAATCTCATCCATCCATTTGGCATGTTTGTGCGTCGTTTTTTGATGCACGACGCTCACCCAAGTGCCATTGTGCTCCGTCTCTTTGCCTATTGCATATGTTCGGTGTCACTCGTGGGCACTTTTCTTGTCAGCAGTCTCATTGGGGATATAGAGGTCTCTTATTGTTGCATCGTTTTGCATCGTTTTTTGCCTTTTGTTTCAATGTCCTGCTGTAGGTCGAACGATGAAGGCGGATTTTTGTGTGTATGTGTTTAATTTTACTTTGTAAAGTTGTGTTGTTTTGTCTTTGGCTTGGTGTTTGCTTAGAGAGGAGGACGATATGATATGAAGAGTGAGCACCAGAAACAACGGAGGCGATAATGGGAAATTTATCCAAGTACATACCAGTGCTGCACTGGCTCCCAAATTACAATAAAGAAGATTTAAGTGGCGACTTGATCGCGGGCTTTACTGTTGCGGTGATGTTGATCCCGCAAGGTATGGCGTACGCGATGCTTGCTGGTTTGCCTCCTGAAATTGGTTTGTATTCATCTATTCTACCTTTGATGGTGTACGCGCTATTTGGTACATCACGTCAGCTTGCAGTTGGTCCTGTCGCGATGGTGTCACTGCTTGTGGCGTCAGGTATTCGTGACCTTGGGCAGTTTGATGTCCCGACATACATTGCATACGCGGTGATGTTGTCGATGATGATTGGTTTGATTCAGTTTGCGATGGGGGCGTTTCGGCTCGGATTCCTCGTGAACTTTTTGTCTCACCCTGTTATCAGTGGCTTCACCTCAGCGGCTGCGATTATCATCGGTTTGAGCCAGCTCAAGCACTTGCTAGGTGTCAATCTGAAGAGAAGTCACCACTTACACGAAATTATTATACAAGCATCTTCTAGAATTGGTGAAACCAAACTGCTTACGTTTGCGATAGGTTTGGGCGGAATTCTCTTGATCCTTGCGCTAAAACGATGGGCACCGAAAGTTCCGAGTGCATTGGTCGCTGTGGCGATCAGTACGTTGTTGGTCTACTTTTTCCGTCTCGATAAAATGGGCGTCGCGATTGTAAAAGACGTACCAGGTGGAAGCATTCCACTGCAGGTTCCTTCCCTTGATATGGGAGTGATGCAAAAACTCATCCCAACAGCCCTTGCGATATCACTTGTCGGTTTCATGGAATCCATCGCTGTCGCTAAAAACTTCGCGACCAAAAATCGCTACAAGGTGGACGCCAACCAAGAGTTGATCGGCCTTGGACTTGCCAATATCATGGGTGCGTTTGCCAAAGCATACCCAGTCACTGGTGGATTCTCACGAACCGCTGTCAACGCACAAGCAGGCGCACGAACAGGACTCGCTTCGCTCATCACTGCTGTGTTGATTGGGATCACGTTGTTCTTCTTGACTGGTTTGTTTTACTTCCTCCCCAAGGCTATCCTGGCATCGATCATTTTTGTTGCAGTGTTTGGTCTGATCGACTTCCAAGAGGTTAAGCACTTGTGGCAGGTGAAAAAAGTCGACGCCATCGTATTGCTTGTCACTTTTGTCATCACTCTGTTTGTCGGTATCAAGCAAGGTATTGGTGTTGGTGTTGTCCTCTCATTGGTCATGATCATCTACAGAAGCACCCAACCTCACACAACAGAGCTTGGTTGTCTTGAAGATACCCACGTGTACCGCAATCCCAAGCACTTCCCCGAAGTTGAGATGCATCCCAATACCCTGATCATGCGAATGGATGCTTCCTTGTACTTTGCCAACACTTCATTCTTCAAGGATCGAGTTGATGAGCTGCTTGCTGACGCAGAAGAGCGCGACATCAAACACTTTATCCTTGACGCGAGCAGCATCAACGACGTCGACTCTGCAGGTGTGACCGCGCTTGAAGAGGTACGTCGGGAGCTTGAAGATATGGGCATTGACATGTACATCGCCTCTGCAAAGGGACCTGTTCGTGAGGTCTTCAAAAATGCACACTTCGAAGAACATCTCCCCGCTGAGAATTTCACACTAACCATCGACGAAGCCGTCTCTGTCGCGCTTGGAAAAGCGTAAAGAGACAAAGCTGATCCGCTAGATGTTGCACTTGCAACATACGCTTCAACAAACTCTCCACCCTGAGCCTCCGGCTCTTCCCTCCTCTCAAGCCTTTGGATAAAAGGGTAGACTTAACCAAGATATGCGATATTTAGCTTGAGTTCTGATCCGGCGGACGTTGCACTTGCGTCCAAAGCAAAGCGTCCTATGAGGACGTTTGCTCCGTGCGCTTTGCAACATACGCCTCAACAAACTC
>PCBK01000092.1 GCA_002731275.1 Deltaproteobacteria bacterium
CGCTCTCGAAGAGTAATACAACAACACAAACAAAAACAAAAAGTTGCCCACTAACTCGCCCCTGAAGAAGCGAGACTGCGTGGGCTTGATCTCGTTCAATGGCCAAAGTTATCCAATTTCACTCAATGGCTCTCATTCCATCGCCCTTCTCAAAGCGCACATGAGAGGATACTATCATGTTCATTACAAAGAAGAACCCAAGCAAACTCTACCTCTTCCACATCCCCATCATGCTCACCATATTTGGTTTGATCTTCGCACTGGCAGGTGGCGCTGCGGTCTACTACACTCTCTCGACATACACAACCACCTGTAAAAAAGAATCATCATCCGCGAAGTCCGCCACATGCAGTATCAAAGGGATCCTGCTAGGGCTCACGATCGATGAAAGAGAAATCAAGCAGGTCTACTCACTCGGTCTCAGAATGAAGAGGGACAGTGAAGACAACACCTTCACTTACAACATCACGCTCCTTACCAAAAAAGGACGTAAAGAGATCAACAGCCTCTACACTTCAGGCGAGGTTCCCAAAAAAAGAACCATCAACCACTTTGACGAGTGGCTGGAAAAAGGCCGCGAACCCACCTTCTCGTTTACACAATCACCGAGCCTGCTCTCTCACCTCGTGTGGCTGTTCTTCTTCGCAGGTGTGGGGATTCTCATGTTCGCACGAGTCATCAGTGTCCGCTTTGACCGCGCAAGAGGTCGATGCACCATTCGCTCTTGGGGACTCACTGGTAAAAAGACCGAACATATCCCTCTTCAATCCATCCTAAACGCTTTCGTCGAAATCAACGCGGACAGCGACGGCGACACCTACAGAGTGGCAATACGACTTCACGACCGCTCGGTACCTCTGATGGAGGTGTATAGTTCGGGTATCTCCGGAAAAGAAAAGCACGCTGACGCGATCAATCTCTTCCTCTCAAACCTCTGACCCACACAAAACCACTTCTCTTTCCCCCCTTCAGCGAACCGACTCCGGGACATTGTCGTCCAAAGACCAGAACACGATCATGTCCAGCGAGCGTCAGGAGTCTCATGCCCAGTCCAACATTCCAATTCAAGCAATTCACGATCCACCACGACAGATGCGCGATGAAGGTCGGTACGGACGGTGTCCTGCTCGGCGCATGGGTCGACCTCCATGGATGTCAGCGCATCCTCGACGTTGGCACAGGCTCTGGGCTGATCGCGCTCATGCTCGCCCAACGAAGTGAAGCACACATCGACGCTATCGAGGTCGACACAGATGCCGTCCAGCAAGCTCGCGAGAACGTCCAACGTTCACCTTGGCCCACACAGGTGGACGTGTTGGAACAAAGCCTTCAGGATTATGCACAACAACACAGTTACGATCTGATCGTCTCCAATCCCCCTTTCTTCCAACCCACACAAAGCAACACCAAACAACAACGTCGCACAGCCCGCCATCAGGACTCCCTAACACCAGCAGAACTCGTACAGCATGCGAGTCAATTGCTGCGAGCCAATGGGCAGCTTTCTGCGATCTACCCCACACAAGAGTACGCGGACTTTGCTTCTCTTGCCGCACAACACGGTTTTGTGTGTAGACGGACACTTCACGTCAAAGGACGCGATTACAAACCCGTCAAACGTGTCCTCTCGCAGTGGAGCCTCACACCAGATGCAAGAGACAGCGAATGCCATGAAGAGACCTTGATCATTGAAAATCACGAACGACACGACTACACTCCTGCCTACCGTGCGCTGACACGAGACTTTTATCTACGCTTTTAGAAGGAAACACCGATGTCTTCGACAGAATCCCCCAAGCTCTATCTCGACTCCGAAAAAGATGAGCTGTTCGAGCGTGGCCCATGGCCCAAACCGTTCGCGTTTAACCAGGAAGTAGCCCGTGTCTTTGACGACATGGTCTCGCGCTCTGTCCCCCTCTACCACGAAGTCCTGACAGCAGCGGCCCACTGGACTCGTTCCTACGTGCAACCTGATACAAAGGTGATCGACCTGGGCTGCTCGACAGGGACGTACATGGAGCTGCTTGGCCGTTTCCTGAAGGCCCCCACACATCTCGTCGGTGTCGACAACTCAGCATCGATGCTGGAGAAAGCAGAGGAGAAGCTCAAGGATATCGCGCAACGTCACACTGTCAGCCTACATTGCCAAGACGCCAGCGAAACGGACTTCTCGGACAGCAGCGTTGTGATCATGAATTACACCTTACAATTCCTCCCCATGGATCAACGCCCCTCACTGCTCCAATCGATCGCAGAAGGTCTTCGCCCCGGTGGTTTGTTATTCCTCAGTGAAAAAGTCAAATCCCCCTGCCCAAGGTTCCAAGAGACCATCACCCACCACTACGAGGCCTTTAAGGAGTTCAATGGTTACGCACGGACCGAGATCGAGCGCAAAAAAGAAGCTCTCGAGCACGTTCTCGTACCATACACACAAAGACAACTCACAGAGCTGCTCTACAAAGCGGGCTTCTCACAAGTGGACATCCTGCTCAAGATGCATAACTTCGTGAGCTTTATCGCGCTCAAATAAGACTGAAGATCAAAGGACCCCCCCATGAATGCACCTCTGCCACTCGAAGATTTAGGCTACATCGCACCTGACTATCTCGAACAATGTGAGCTTCAAGAAGCCGAGCAGATCCGTACACTTCGGGCCGAACGTCAGGCCAATCTCTTCGCTGAACGCTTCGCGTGTTACAAAGACGCAGTCAAGAACGTCTCCGATCTGCGGCCTTCTGTCGTCGATCTCGACACGGCTTCGCTCCAGATAGGCCGCGCAGAAGATCTATCAGATGACCAAAAACGGCGACTTGATGAGACCCTCGATGTCTTCTGTCCCTGGAAAAAAGGTCCCTTTTCGTGCTTTGGAGTCGATATAGACGCGGAGTGGCGCTCAGATTGGAAGTGGGATCGTGTCTTTGCACACTCTCCGCCTCTTGAGGGCAAACGCATCGCAGACATCGGCTGCCACAATGGATACTTTATGTTCCGTATGGCCGCACATAACCCACAATTTGTCGTCGGCATCGAACCATATCCCAAAAACCAATGGATGTTCCAACTCTTCCAACAGTGGCTACAATTGGACAACATCCACTTTGATCTTCTCGGCGTCGAACACATGGATCTCTTTGAAGGATGCTTTGATGTGATCTACTGCTTGGGAATTTTATACCATCATACCGATCCTGTCGGCCTGTTGAGAAAGATGCGCTATGCGCTCGCGCCAGGGGGCACCTTGATCGTCGACTGCCAAGGCATTCCAGGTGATCAACCCGTCTCACTCGTCCCACGCAAACGATACGCTAAAGCACGAGGGATCTGGAATCTTCCAACACAGTCCTGCCTCGAACATTGGATCGTCCGCTCCGGCTACGCAAATGTCGAGACCTTCTTCTCAGAGCCGCTGTCCATCGAAGAACAACGCAGAACGAAATGGGCTGATATCGAAAGTCTGCGGGACTTTCTCGACATCAAAGATATCACCAAAACAGTCGAAGGCTACCCCGCCCCCTGGCGCCACTATGTCAAGGCCAAACGCGGCTAGGCTCCATTCGGTATAGGCGAAACATCCAGGTCAAATCCTCCGACACAGACTATGCCGACGACTCACGACGCAACAAGGTCTCGCAACAAGCGCTTGTAGACGTTCAACCCTCCGAACTCTTTCTTGCCTCCAACGGTCCAAGGCTATTGCAGTTTCCACACTCTAAGGCTATACATATACTATTCACACATGGTCGTTTGTACTCAACTTCAAACAAGGATCAAACCATGGAATTACCGATACATAGAAAGCCTCTATTGTATGTGACTTTGGTGATCGCAGCCCTCTTTGCGATCTATCTCTCGACGTTCACTCACGCCCGCTCTCTCGACGCTTACTTTCCAAAAGTTCCGAGCTTCCCAGAGCTGACCCACAGCGCGACATACTCACTCAACACTCCGCCAGGAAAACGCTTTGACGCGTCTGGCCTGGCTTACGACACACGCACAAAAAGATTGTTCACGATCAACGACAAGCTCGACCATCTCGATATTTTTTCGATCACACTTGGCAAGAAAAAGGGTGCGTTTGACTACCCGGCCTCTCTCAAACGTGCGCTGCGCGGCAAAGACACTTATCCACACAAAGGAAAAGGTTCTTGGCATAGCACCCTCGACACAGAGGGGATCGCTCGCTGCGGAGCGTACTTTTACATGATGTCTGAACGCAAAAGCCTCGTGTACAGAGTCCACGCAAAGACCGGCAAAACAACACATCACCTGCTCGCCTACAAGACCTACAGAGCGCAACATCCCAAACAAACAAAGAAGTGGAAAGCGCTCGACCGATTCGCCAACGCAGGATTCGAAGGCATCGCCTGCTCACAGAAACATCAGGCGCTCTATCTGATCAAAGAGCGTGGTCCTCGCTTCATCCTCGTGACCAACATGCCGACGGGGACAACACACTCTCCCCTGACGATCAAAACACACTTTGACACGCCTCACCTCGGCTTGCCCCAGAAAGTTGCAGGCAGGACTTGCCCTCCGGACTTTGGCGGTGCAGCGGTCTTTGGCGACTTTTTATACGTCCTATACCGAAACGCTCGCGCCATCCAAAAGGTCGATCTGAAGACCTTCAAAACAGTCGCGACACAAAGCTTCGCCAAGACCGTGAAGAACCTGTATACACGAGACAAACCGTATGGCTTCGCGGAGGGCATCGTGGTGACCCAAGCGAACATCTACTTGATCTTTGACAACAACGCACGCGCACGCATCAACCAACCAAAGAATCGACAACCAGCCCTCCTCGCCTTCACACGTCCGAAAGATTTTTAAACCTCCCTGTATTCTTTCGGGAATACCCAAACCACTCCATGTGTTTTGATCACGTTGGCACTTACATGTGACGACAAACACACACGTAAAACAACACAAAACATCATATACACCGACACCTCGAATACACAGAGCGCGTTCGGTTTGGTCGCTGGAAGAAAACAACGCGAACACACGTTGTCTTCACAGCTGCATCATGGATACCATTATGAGACCACTCAACACACTGCTCCAAGTCGTGCAAACGCTCATTTTGATGCCAGGCACACTTCTTATGAGGTTCCTCTCCACCCTCACCCCCTATCTTCGGATGACCACAGGAGCGGCGAGCTTCCTCTTCTTCTCTCTCTATCTGTCCGGACTCTTTGCGCTCACCTGGACACAAATCGCTTCACAAACATTGTTATTTGGTGTGGGAACGGGGCTCTTTGTCTTGTGCCTCGGGATCTGCTGGCTCAACCTGAACATCCACAAAGAAAAAAAACAGCTCATCGAAGGACAGCTCCACCAAGACGAAACAAAGTGGCTTAAAGATGACAAGCACCTGACACAAGGTAGTAACCTCGTCGCGCACGTCTTCTTGTTTCTCTCGATCATCGCGATGTTATGGTTGAGCGCCAAATTTACAGGCGAACGCTTCTTTACACCAGCCTCGACATCTCTAAAAGTCTGGACTCTGTACACCCTCGATTTACTCTTGAAAGCCACTCTCTTTGACATTCCAGAGATCTATCAGCTCAATCTCATCCAGATCAAACACGTCGGTTTTTGGGGAAGCACCATCGTCTTTGCGACCCGCTTCATTATCCTCGCCCTGCTCGTCACTGCGCTCCTGCGCTGGCGAGAACTTATCCAACTGCTCGACAGGACAGCGAGTATGGCAGAGGTCAACATGGCGCTCTCCAAACAACGACTGGCGATGATATTAGAACAATACCCAACGCAAACAGCTCGACTATGCCGATGGGTACACGCTCCCAAGTGGAAGCCAAAGACGGAGAGTCGAGAGGCGATCCTCGAAGTGCTCGGTACAACAGAGCCTTCATTGAGCCTTGATGCGCTCTGTCAACCTATCCAAGAGGTCGAAGACGACAGGATCCAGATCGCCGCGATGAAGGGACTCGCAGCGCTCTCACCTCCGCCCGTCGAGACCATCCTCCCCATACTTGTCGAAAAACGAACGGCATCACAGAGCAAAGCGTGGATGGCACAATACTGCGCGACACTCGCGCAATGGAAGACCACCTCTTGCCTCAAAGAGCTCGACGATATCGCACGAAATCATCACGATGTGGAGATCAAGAGTGTTGGGCTCGCGGCGCTTGGACAATCAGGCTCAGTCGAAGCCATCCCGCTGCTCCAAGAGGTGATGTTTGGTGGCCACTACAGCAAAGAAGAGCGCTTCGCGGCCAAAGACGCTATCCTCCACATCAACACCATCACAACAGATTTTCGCGAAAAACTTCACGACGCGCTCGTCCACTCATCGTTTCCAGATAACAGGCGCTTCGCAGGCATTGTGCTTGAAGGCATCCCAGATCCAGAGAGCTACGAAGTGCTCACACAACGATTGCACAGTGAAGAAGATCCCCACGCGATGGTCTACATCATTCAGGCACTCGCAGCGATCGCGTACACCCTCACGACACAAGACCTTCCCGCAGAAGTTCGCAAACAACATATCGCCAACACACTCCATCCCACAGCAGAGCATCGACTCTACCAGACATTTCGCGCGCTGGTTTTCGACGAAGAGTGCTCCATTTTTGTCCGCATCACAGCGCTCCAAGCCTTCGCAGACTTTATAGGGCTTTGGGTCCTCCTACGTGAACAAGCCTCGCCACCTGAACAAGCAATGTGCCCAACAGCACACGAGACTCTTTCGTTTCTAAAACAATGCCAACGTCACCCCGACCCACAGATCATTGACGTCGCACGAGACACCTACAAGCGATGTCCAGACCTCTTCAAAGAGAGCTTTGAACAGCCATCTAACACGACACGACCGGACAAAGCACAACAAGAGACAGCTCCTGCATATGCAGCACTCCAGCTCGAACACCTCCCAACGCTCGAAGAATACCCAACCCTGTGCAAGCAACTCTACGAAGAACGAGAACCTGCACACCGGGAAGAGATCATCCAAAAGCTCAGTGTTCTCGCGTATACACTCAGTAAAGAGCCAATGACTTTCGACTGGTTCAAACAGATCGCGACGTTACGTCCCTCAATGACAGACTTCAAAACCAACGAAACGCTCCGCCAAATCGTCGAAAATAAAGATGCCCCGATGTCCCTTCGCTTAACCGCTCTACAGTCTTTTGCAGATCTTATCCATATTTGGAGCGTACTCGCAGAGTCATACGCAAAAGAGAAAGACCCCCACCTCCCACACAGCAACGAGACCCTCGCGTTCATAACATCATGCCAACAGCACAACTCTCCGGAGATATCTTCAATGGCTACGGAGACGTATCACCGTTGCCCACAACGATACCTTGATCGATTCGAACACCCCGAGAATGAAGAGTTGGAGCTGCGTCGCATGTGTACGACCGCTGCAGGTGTCACAGTCTATGAAAACATGAACGCGCAGCGCCCTCCTCGTGCATTTCCAAAACAAGTGATATCAGATAAGACCCTCCAAACAACCTCTCACTCCATAAAGGATACGGTCCCCTCAACGCCTTCTCCGCTGCTTGCGAATGGATACACTCCCTCGACGCTGACCGAAGACGACTGGGCACGAGAAGAAGAGACGACCTGTACACTCTCCAGTCCAGGCTCGACACTCTCACAGGAGCGAAAGGTCGAATTCAACACGTCAGTGCTCTCAGACCTGCGTCCAACAACACCAGAACCACCCAAAGCTCCTATCGCCTTTCACGGCTTCTACGAAACACCAGACGCAATCCAGTCCTCCCAAGCTCAACCGATAGACAGGCAAGGACAAACACCGGAGAGCATCCCACCTTCGTTTTTGCGGCTCTCGGTGCCTTTGCGTGAGCGATATACCTATCTCAAGACAGTCTCAGAAGGCGAAGTCTCCAGCGTCTTCCAGGTCTTCGATACTGTTGATGGGCAAAAGAAAGCCCTCAAATACGCCAGTACACAAGAAGAAGTGCTCAAAGGTGCACTGCTTCGGGAGATGAAGGGACTTTCCGACTGCGCAGGGACAGGCATCCTCAAGCCACTCGAATCGTACCCAGATGAACCTTGTTTTACGCTACCTTGGATGGCACATGAGACATTGTTCAGACACATGCAAAATAGACGTCGGAGCCAGCGCCCTTTCTCGACGGAGGAGATCACAAACATCGTACGACAGCTCAAAACGACGCTCTCAGCGATGCACGCGCTGCACTGGTACCACGGTGATATCAAACCAGAGAATATCTTCTATGTGGACGGAAATATCCAACTCTTCGATATGGACACTGCCAGGATGTTTGGTGCGGGCGAACGTCCCCTTGAGACACTTCGCCTTCCGCTTGGGACGCCCTACTACATGGCCCCAGAACAAGTCCACCAGAGCAAACAGATCGATCAGCGCATTGACGTCTACGCTGTCGGAATCTTGATTTACGAACTGTTCGTTGGAAAGCTCCCTCTAGGAATGCACCCCCCACGTATCTCAGAGCTTCGACCAAACCTTCCAAAGGCCATTGATGCGTTCCTTGAGAAGGCAACAGCTTACCACCCCAATGACCGATACCAGCAACTCGACGAGCTTTGGATACACTTCAGAGGTGCTCTCCTTCCAAAGACCACACAAGACCAACCAACATTGACCTCTTCTACCACTCGCCACTGAGCGCATCAAGACTCCCCCTCAAAAAAAAAAGCAATTCAAAATCATACAGATCTATTTTTTATGACCATTTTTTTCATTTTGTGGGGAACACTTTTTGGTGTGATTGACACTACCCTTGCCAAACACTTGAGCTCTGAACAAAAGGTGCTCACGCCACCTTTTTGAACGATATATTTTACACACTAGACAATCATCTCTATCACCCATCTTCCCATTCACAAACCACCGACGTAGTGGTATGCTATGGGAGCTTTACGTCATCCAAAGGAATATCCATGAAGAAGTCTATCCTTTCGTTTTTGTTGAGTTGTTTTCTCTCTTCGCTTGTACTACTTGGTTGTGGTGATTATCGATGGACTCCACTCATTCAGTGTTCAACACCTACCGATTGTCCTAACAACCAACGATGTGTACAAAGTGTCTGCAAAAAAGCTCTCCCTGAAGCTCAATGTTCTGTCAAAGCAGACTGCGCAAAGGACGAGGATTGTATCGCACAAAAGTGCACGCCCACGCCATCCCAAGAGCCAGGGACCTCGACGGAACATATCAATAAGGCCGACGCGGGTGAAGAGTCACAATCACCAGAGAGACCGACAAGTCCAGAGCACTCAACCACAACGGATGGTGGTGTCGTGGCGGAGAAAGAGCCCGGAGAGAGCCTTCCCGAAGTCATCACACGAGACGAAACACACACCTCCCCAAACGGTCCTTTGTCAGGTTGCCTTCAGGGCTCAACACGTGTGTGCATGTATAAATCGGGCAGCCAAGACGCCAAAGCCTGCAAACAAGGACTGCAAACATGCTTGTTTGACGGTTCATGGTCCGACTGCAAAACAGATGCACAGGTGTACTACGATTGGTTTACATCAGAGAGCCGAAAGGGTGAGATCTGTGGCGACGGTATCGACAACAACTGCAATGGTCAGGATGATGAAGGCTGTTATGAACCCTTTCGTACGGACTGCTATAAAAATCGACATGTTCCTCACACAAAATCCTATGAAGAATGGCTGCTCCATCCAGCCTTTCTCTCCGGCTTAGCATATAGCGCGCAACGTAAGATCCTCCTCCAAAAGGGCGGAACCGTTGGCAGCATGTCACTCTACCAAGTCGATACGACGAATCACAAAAAGAAGAAGATGTTTGAGTTCCCTCCACTAGGGGATCATCTCGTGTCATACCATATCAACGCGGACGGTACACGTGTTGCGGCTTCGACATCAAAACATGTCTTTGTCTGGCTGCTTGAATACGACAGCAACAACCAACCCAAAGTCACACAGTACGGTGTCTATCCTATCAAAAATGTGTACCTCATTGGCGTCCACAAAGACGGAAAATTGCTCGTCACATACCAACAAAGCTATGACAGCCAGACCAAAAAAACGACCTCCATTGTCACAACTTGGGATCTCAAAGTCGAGAACACAGGACAACTCACACTCGCACTCCACAAGACAACCCTTACAGCCAAGCCTGATTACTACTTTTTTCAGAACTCCGGACATATCGCGCTTCACCCAAGTGGAAAATACGTCGTCTTGCACTCGTACAACACAGTGCTCGCCTATAGCCTCCCCTCACTCGAACTTCTTGCCCAAATCGACTTAGGCTCCCCCGTTGACCCGGAGGAACGAAAGGTTGTTTTTCACCCGACAAAACCACTCTTTTTGATCGCTCCAGTCAACTACGCGTCCATCGTCTCCATCGATATGACACTCGACGCCAGCGGCAAACCCAAAGGGACCGTGGATAAGAAGCAGTACGCAGCTTCACTCTCATCCCTCCCCTCTGTATGGGGATTTGATGCACAAACAGGTGAGCTGTACGGAACAGGTTATTCATCTTATGTATACAAATGGACTAAGCCTTCAGGAACAACTCCTGTTGAACCTGTACTCATCGATGCTTCCGTCACAAAGTTTGCGATGGACACCAAACAAGGCATTGTCTATGGAGGCTCATATCAGGGATTCATCAAAGCGATTTCGACGAAAGACGGCAGCGAAATCTACCGTTGGTCGACCAACGCCGACCCCAAACAACCAAGCAACATTCTGCACATGAATTTACTCGCAGATGGAAAAACCCTGTTGGTCGCCAAGCCCGATGCTGTCACGCTCTGGACGCTCCCTGTAGGGGGCGGGAAGTTGACCGTTAAAAAAGCACAAATCCTCCAGCAAGGGCTTGGTATTACGTACAAAAACAAACACGCGATGACATCTTCGGAAGATGGCAGCTACATTGCCTTCAGTATCGATGATACGATTCATATTTGGAACAAAATCGCCGACGGCTCATATACCAAAAAAGCAACCTTCACTTCACACAAAGGGAAAGTCCTCTCAATGGGTTTCCAAGGGAAAAATGAGTTTCTGGTCTCAGGCGATGATCAAGGACAGTTGTGGTTGTGGCCACTCGACAAGCTCAACGCCGGAACCCTCATTCATACATTTACGCGGACAAATTCAACATATCCAGCGTCAGTGCTTGGGACGACCTTCTTTGGTAACACAAACCACACCACACAATTTATCCTCGCGACGACACAAGAATCAAAAACCTTTGCCTTCTCCATTGATTTGAGTACACCAAGCACACCAGTCCTCAAAAAAGTCGATGGAGAGGTTGAGGTTGCGTTGAAAGGCTCACTCTCAAAAGTGAAATACGAAAAAGGCGGCTATATTGTCCTGCTAGGAAGCTCATCAACGTACGATCTTGTCAAACGTGGGTTCACAATCACCAATCCAGATGCCCAAGGGAAGCGCACCTTCAAAATCGCGGGCTCTCTCCTTCGACTTGATGATAAACACAACTACAAAGCGATCCCCACCCAGGACTTCGCTTCAGCGAGGGACAAAGGCTACTTCGCAACCTTTACAAGTACCAACATCTACTTTTGGCACTGTCAACACTGAGCAGTCTTCTGACAGGCTGATGTGTCTTTCCTGATTTTTTTCATGCTGAGGGGAACACTTTTTTGGCAAGATGACACTACCCCTACCAGACACTTGATCGCACAACAAACAAGGAAGGCCAAAACAAACATGTTGAACAAGCAAGAGCAAAAGTTGCTCGCCTCACTCAGACGCGGCGAGCGCAAAAGCTGTCAGTTGTTTGTCCAGCAGTATCTCCCTTCCTTGTTTGCGTTTTTTCGAGGCATGGGCGAGCCCAAAGAGATCGCTGAGGACCTCGCGCAAGAGACCTTTTTGGAGTTTTGGAAGTCACTGTCCTCTTTTCGAGGTGAGAGCTCTCTCAAGACGTGGATCTTTCTGATTGGACGAAGAGTCGCATGGAAACAACGCAAAAAACGTCCACGTCAAGAGTTCTCCTCCGAGACTGAAGAACACCACCAAACAGAAGGTCATGAAGCACTACAAGACGAATTGCTTTGGAAACAAGAACAACACTCTGTTCTCACCCAAAGCATGCAGACATTGGATGAACGCTTTAAAGAGGTTTTGTTGCTGCACTACATGGAAGAGCTCACCATCAAAGAGGTCGCGCTGGTACTCGACCTCAAAGAAGGAACTGTCAAATCTCGTATACACCGTGGCATTCATCATCTCAAAAAGCAACTCGATTCACACTGGCAATAGGGTTTTAAGATGGCCAAACAAACACTCCAATCGAACCCATCAAATCCAAGTCCGACACAGGACACCCACACGCTCCACGATTATTTCGCGGAGTACAAAGCCCATACACAGCCTTCCGATGATCTGATGGACCGGATTTTTGCGGACATTCCTGAAGCAGAGGGTTCTAAAGCGACGTGGTTTTCGATGTTTACATCCACCTCGTTCTTCACCTTCGCGTCGGCAGCCTGTGCCCTCTCACTGTTTTGGTTTGTCCCGATGTGGTCGTCCAAGACAAAACCAGCGCAGACAAACATCGTCGCACCACGTGTCCAAGGACTTCAAGGCCTCACAGCCAAGGGAGATGTCTCCATTCAACTTCTCCACGCTCGTAAGACGGAGTTTGGATTCGCACACAAACAACTGACACACGATGGGACCATTCTCTCAGAAGGGGATCTCGTTCAACTACAGTACAACTTCAAACAAAAGACACACGTGATGATGCTGAGCACCAATCAAAAGGGTGAAGTATCCGTCTTCGTCCCGTTAGGCAAACGACACAGCGTCGCGGTATCACCGGGAAAAGGTCACCTCCCCTCAACAGGCTCATTGGAGCTTGATGACAACAAAGGTGAAGAAGTGTTCTTCTTGATATACGCTCCCAAACCGTTTACCCTTTCACAGATAAAGCAAGCACTTGCAACATCCCAGTCGCCCAAAGGACCTTGGAATGTGCGCAGAATTGTCGTCGAAAAAAAGTAGACCATCCAATGCTCAACATGTTTGCCAGTCTAAACACAAGTATGTCTTTTGTATGTGGATATTCACCATGAAGAATCGAACCCTCCTTGTCTGCGTCTTTTTAGGATGTTTCATGCAACCTGGCGTGGTCCAGGCAGAAGAATTGCGACTCGCGTTGATGGTCGTCAACCAGCAAGGGTGGAAAAATGACCCCCACCTGAAGTTCGCAATCAAAGGAGATCTGAACCCTCTCTCCAAAGAACTCAAGAGACTCGGTTTTCGCGTTGTACAGGTCGTGAATCAATCACCAAGCAAATTAAGAGGTGTTCTCAAGCGACTGGAAAAGCATCTCAAGGGCCAAAAGAAAGACATCACGTTTATGTTTTACTACTCAGGACACGCTGATCGCTTGCAGCTCCACATGGGTCCAACACAGACACACCCTTTTACGTACAAAGAGTTTTTAGACTTCTTCCAAAAGCTTCCAGCACATCGAAGATTTGCGATCTTCGATGCGTGTTTTAGCGGTGAGATCATTCGCCTCTTTGGGAGCTTAAAACGATACAAAGCGCTCCTCAAAGAAGGTCGACTCAAAGGTGTCCGCCGTCGTAACGCGCTCAACATCAGCAAATTGAGCTTCCCGAATCAGGGAAATGAGCGAGGTATTCGCATCATCACATCAAGTCTACAGATGTCTTGGGAACTCAACCGATACAAAGCCTCCGTCTTCACCTACCACCTGTTAAAGGGGATTCGTGGACAGGCAGACCTCGACAAAGATGGGAAGATCTCTGTTGATGAGTTGTTCGACTACACGAGCAGAGAGGTCAAACAAGTAACAGGACAAAAGCCCCAACAGCTTGTCGTGATGAGACGAGAACGCCCTTACGCGCTCGCGCCAGCTTACCACAGCCGACTACGTATAGGCTCGAAGGTAACGGGCACTCTTCAGATCTCCGTCGCCAACTTCTTGTGGTCCCATCAAAAAATAACCCAACGCCCACTGACCCTCTCCCTCGTACACGGAAAAGGCGTCGTGAGGCTCAAACGCGCCAAACAATGTTGGCAACAAGCGATCAAGCTCCCCAAAGGTGGTATGGCGAGCCTTGGGAACCAATGGAAAAAAGCACCTTGTGCGAAACAAGTCGCGCTTCGACAAAAAGGGTATCTCACGATCCCCGCACACGTCACCGCGACAGCTCCTCTCACAAATGAACGCAATATCGCACTCTCCCTTGGGATGACTTCTCAAGGAGCGGCTTCACTGCAGCGCTTTCAACCCTCTGTTGGGTTGTCCTTTCAGTGGAAATGGCTTCAGACTGAGCTCGGCTTTTCACATGGCTTTACGGGCTTGTCAAGTTTCTCTTTATCTCGGATATACGGACAGCTTGCGCTGGGACTACCACTCACCTTTCAGCTCGCGCGGTGGGAGTTGAGTGCTTTTGTTGGGGGTTTTGTTAGAGGGGGATTGATCCTACAACATCAGGAACAAGGTGGGGCGATCAACGCTCACGGTGTCTTTGGAGGGCTGGCTCAAGCCTCCATACACATCGACAGATGGGGGGTACGCCTGGGTGTGAGTGCAGGTGCAGACATCACCCCAACAGCCGGCGGTCTCAGTTGGTCTCCTTACTGGCAAGCTCACTCTGGTGTTTTTTGGACGTTTTAAAAGCGTTTAGGGACGTTTACGACGGGACACAAACACAAACGCGAGCAAACAAAGTGAGACCATCGACACAGGCACAGAGTTCGATGTAGCCTGACAACCACAACCTTTATTTGGACCCCCTGTATCCCCTCCAGTTGCAGTCTCCTTCACACCACCATCGACTGTAGGCTCTGTTTGAGTAGGCTCTGTTTGGGTGGGCTCTGCTTGGGTAGGCTCTGGCTTAGGTTTCTCCACACAGCTTCCTTCTTTGCACATAAACCCCTCTTGGCACATCGTGTCATCCTGACATGCAACCACTTCAATAGATAAAAGAGTTGATGAACTTGCTCCTGCAGAGTCAACAACACGGACTTTTATCGAAGCTGTGTCGCCTTTGCCTTTGAGCGGGAAGGGGAACTGATGCTTTGTATTTGTGATATTCCATACACCGTCATACTCGGGGTCCCAGCTCACCTTTAAGGTCTCTGTTTTGTCCTCTTTGTCGCTCACCTTGACAGTGAGAGTGTCCGGCAGATGTCCAAGTACAAACTGATACGCTCCACCGTCCTTGTTGGGGAGCCCGGTGTGTTCGTAGCTGATCTGTGGGGCGGTGTTTTCAGGTCGATCTTTTTCATAAAGTAGCTTGTAGATACGAAGTTTTCCATATCCCCAACGTTTATCGGGCAAGTTTTGCACATCACCTTTCACAAAAGAGTCGATGTAAGCGTTCTTTTTGAGCGCAGAGAGCGCTTGTTGTTGATCCCAATCAGGGTGGAGCTGCTTCAATAGCCCCATCGCAGCGGCAACGTGTGGGCTTGCCCCGCTCGTCCCACCGTAAATCGTCGTGTGTCCATGACCAATCCAGGATCGTCCCTGCACGTTGAGACGCGAAACTGCTGTTTCAGGGTTATCAGGCGCGGTAATCCAAACAATAGGTTCACCATCAATACGAGGACCACCACTAGAATAGCCACGAAGCTGCCCTTGCACTTCAGGTCCAGGAGAGTGAGGCTTGTCATCCCGGCCAGTGTATGCACCAACACCAATACAATGGTCCGCAGTGCTCGGCCAGGCGGCGAGATAATCCTCGACGACATCGGAAGAAAAGTATATCCCCTGCACCCATGAAGATGCCTCATCTGCGATATAACCGTGCAACAGAACGTCGACGTTTGGATCTCCCTCGATCGTCAGGGTCCACTTGCCGTTGGGGATGGAGCCAAATTGCTGCGTGGACGTTTGGTAATTGTAAAGCGTCACATCCTGCATCACCGTTCCTCGATCAGATGTGTTTTTGTAGTCGAGCAGATACAGACCCGTCCCCCCTTCGAGAAAACGTCCGGTTTTGTTTGTATCAGACAGCGGAATGGCCTTACCTTGTGGGGTCGTGAGCGTAAATTTGAGCGCCGCACCAGGCTGCTTATTCCAGAGCAAAGTCAACAACATCGTGCGATATTCATTGATGCGATACGCGGTGTTTGGTTCGACATGGATGGGCAAAGTGATGGTGCTCTTTGCGGGGATTTGTTTCAGAAAGTGCTTCTTGGAGCCGCGTAAATTCCCAGTGGGACAGACTTGTATCATTCCGTCTTTTCCGGCCTGTGCGATAATTTTTTCAAGCGCAGAGCTGCCGTCGAGAAAGCGACCAAACCACAGCGAGTACTCGTGGATCGCGACTTGTGCGCCGTGCTTCTTCAAAAAGGCCATTGCCTGTGCCTGTGCAGCGACAAGTCGTCCTTGTGCGTCGGGTGCCCGAGAGTTACTGATGACGAGCTCGGCGTCCGGTGCGATCCCTGTTAGCTTCGTCAAACCAGGGTGTCCCCCGACCATCACAGAAGAGCTCCCAGTGCCGTGCATGGCGTTTGATCCGGACGCGTCAATCTTGACCTTTGTCAGGATCAAGTCTTTCCCACGAACGCGCTCGACACCATCGATAAACGTAGCCTTGATTTTGGACGTTTTAAGACCAATGATCTTCTCGCCAACATCGAGCTTTCCATTTTTGTTAATGTCATCAATGATAAAGAATTGCTCACCAAATGTAGGATCAGATTCCCGAAACGCTGGCGCACCAAAATCCCTCTGGTTGTTTTTGTTTTGATCGTGGAACAACCAATCTGTCCCAGCACGGCACTCGTTGGGACCGGGTGTCGGATCGATTGGGTTGAAAGATGAGCGGTTGTACTTTCTCGCCTGCAGGCAACAAAGTGTCTCGTCGTCCTGTGCGCTCCCATCCTTGTTTAGATCGACCGCATCCGTACAGGGCGTGAACACTCCATCTTTGTTGACGTCAATCCATGAAAACAATCCACCATCTGCGCGAAAAAATACAGGGTGAAACAAGTCGATACCTGAGTCCAAACTCCCGATAATGACACCCTTTCCTCGAACAGGGACGTCCTTGTAAAACGTTTGGTGTACAGCTGGCGCTTCGATGTTATCGGTCGTTTGTGCAAGTGGATGGTGGACAGGCTTATGTGCCCCCCCACTCTCAAGGCGCTTGACAAAAGGCAACGCATCGATCTTATCGAACAAATCGACCCTTGAAATAGTCGCAGGATAGAAATGTCCAAAGGTGTGATGCGGTGAGAGGCTCACACCCAAAGCCTCCAAACGCGCAAGTTCATCCTTACTCAAAGGATGGGTCGCTTCGAGGATACCGTAAATACGAAGCGTACTGAGCACGGTCTTCCTCTTTGTGAGCCCCAACCACAACACCTCACTCACGTGCTTAATCAGCCTGGGCGCGATCTTCTTGAAGGACTGCTTTGCGAGTTTCGTTTGTAATGGATGACGAAGCGTGTACATCGCACTCTTCGCTTGAACATCCCCACAAAACAACGCAACCCAAGAAAGCGCAACAATACAACATACTCTCAGCAACATTCGGTGCAAACATATCATGTATATGATCTCCAGATCTCACTTGTCTCGACAACCACAAAGAGCACAATCAAAATGCTCACCGGACCGTCTTAGAAGGGGCTTCAAGTTATAGAGTCTGGAGTCTCGCTGATATTTATCGAAAAAAAACAGGCGGGGAGTGTCGAGGGCTTGAGAGGTGATACTAGAAGCGACAGATGACACCAAAATTCCCGTCTTCGTAAAAGCAGGTAAATTTACCAAGACGAAAAATACGATATGTTGGGATCTTCAAACGTTGACTTGTATCGAGAGGGGGTTCCTGCTGAAAATCGATCACGATATCTCGAGGAAAAGGCAAACTCACCCCTGTCTTTTTCGCACGCAACGGCTGGCTTCTTGTGAGGATGACACGATCAAGCGTCCCGTCCGCAAAAAAGACAAGCCTTGTTCCCTTTGTAAACCAAATCCCATCGACCTGACGGCTCTTCGCGAGTGTCACTCCCCTGAGACTCAACTTCGCGATGGGATACATGCGTTGACGTTTCTTCAGACAACGTACAGCACAACGATCACATTGCTTGCAGCTTGCCTTCTTGGACGTTCCTTGACAACGACCTCCCGTCCACAGCCCCACCTGACGGTGAACAAAAAAGGTCACTTTCGTCCCCTTTTTGGCCGCGACGCCCTGGATCACTTTATCCTCACGAAGCGTCCCTTTCAACGTCGAACAATCGAGCACCCAATCTTGTAGCCAAGTATTGAACTTCACTTGTGAAGACACTCGCCAGACAGGGAGTGTTTGCTTCTTGGTCTCTTTGGCGCTCACACTTCCAACACCAACGCTTAACGCACACATGGACACCAACCACATCGTTAATACTGAACTTCTCACACTCATCACTCCTTCTCACGCAGGCTCTCGCCTGACTAGACAAACCAATGACCTCAATCTACCACGGATCATACAAAGAGCATACAACACAGACCTTGACCTGGATCAGCATTCACCAAAAAATCACGTCTCTTTCTCATCCTCCCCACACCCATCTGTACACTACTCAACATCAAGCATTTGGTCTCTTACACACTGAAAGGCATCTGATGAAAACCTTACTTAAACGATTATTTGTCGCGTCTGTGTTGTTGGTGATGAGTGTCTCATGGCTGCTCACACGTCCTGTTCTCTACGCCAAAATGAAGAGCCCGAATGGGGTGTACACAGCAATTGCGCAACACCCACTGTATCTCTCTTTGATCCCTATGATGCCGGGAGGTGGAGGAGGTAAAGCCGGCTACATCACCATCCGCCACCGCTCAGGCAGAAGCTGCGGCACCTACTCGGTCCCAATGGTCTCCTTTCTCATGAGTATCCAATGGGAGCTCGCGCACCAAAAGGCTTCGATTCCGGTCGTGGCGACGTGGTCGCTCAGATCCTGTTCGCAATAAATGACCTCGCGACGAGATTGCTGTTTGCTCCGTTTTTTGGTATGGTCGCCCAGTCCAAAACAGGAGAGCACAGGTGACAAAGAAAAACATCCAATCCCTTTTTTACACAGTTTGGTTTGGTAGACAGGCTGTCCAGGATGGGTTCCTCTCCCCAGAGGATTTTGCGTCACAACTCTTCGAATATATAGAGCAAGAAGAGACATCCCCCCAAACCTTTGCCGAACATCTCAAGCAACAATATCTGCTCACGCCGTTTCAAATCAAAACACTCAACGCGCGGCTTCCATCACTCCCGACATTTGAAGAGACAGCGTCCCCTGAGGCACCTCGCTCTGTCACACAACGATACGTCCTCGAAGATCTCTTAAAGCAAGGTGGCATCGGACAAATATACCGCGCCTTTGACGAGGTCATGCAGCGGCATGTCGCGATCAAGTGCTTGCAACCACAGCGCCGAGAAGACGCACGCAAACGCTTCGAAAATGAATACAAGATCACCGCACGTCTGGAGCACCCAAATATCATCTCCGTCCACGACGCCGACTACATAGATGAAATTGGTCCCTTTTATGTCATGAGGCTTTTGGCAGGCCGCACGTTGAGGGATGTCATCCGAGAAGCCCATGAGCAAGAGACGATGAGCCGAGGCGCGCTGATGAGGATGTTCTTGGAGCTTTGTGCGGCCATGACATACTCTCACAACATGGGGATTCTCCACAGAGACCTCAAACCTTCCAATGTGATGGTCGGTGAGCTTGGTGAGATCCAGGTGATGGATTGGGGGATCGCCAAAGACCTCCATCGCGAAGAGGACGAAGAGACAGACATATCCCAACAAGCATCCTCTCCAACAACTGGAACACAGCTCGGTGAGATCATCGGCACACCCGGATACATGTCGCCTGAACAGGCCAAGGGAGAGACGCTCGATGCGCGCACAGACATCTTTTCGTTGGGCGTTATTTTTTACGAGATGCTGACAGGGCGCCTGCCCTTTCCGGGAACACAGCCAGAGAGCTATCTACAGGCGCTCACACAACACCCACTCCACCGCCCAAGTGAACATGTGAAGGGAATCGATCCCCAGCTCGATGACATCGCGATGATGTGTCTCTCTATTGATCCTGATAAGCGCTTCTCCTCCGTCAAGGAGCTCAGCCTTGAGTTGATCGCCTACATGGAAGGTACGAAGATGAGGCAGCTTCGTACACAAAGAGCTGCTTCAAAGATCGCAGAAGGGCTGCGCGCCAAACAGCAGATCAAAGCAAACGAACAACAGGCACAGCAACTTCTGCGAGAAGTCCGCAAAGAACAAGCCCGTCTACGTCCCTATGAATCGCTCGAAAAGAAGCGCCCTATTTGGAGCAAAGAGCACCAACTCAAGCACCTGCAAAGAGAAGCTGTCCTGTGGCTTGGAGAAGCTGTCAGCGCATTCAACCAGGCGCTCGCGCTCGATCCCGACAACAAAGAGGCCCGGCAACAACTCGCAGGCCTCTATCTCGAACGAAGACACGAAGCAGCCGAAAAGAAAGATCTTGTCCAGGTCGCGTATAACGAAGCGATGGTGAAACGTTACGACGACGGTCGCTTCGTCGATGCCCTGAAAAACCAGGGAGAGATTCAGCTGCTCTCCGACCCTCCAGGCGCGACGGTGACTCTTCATCCTCTTCAGGAGATTGATCGAAGGCTCATCCCACAAGAAGGACAACAGCTCGGCACAACACCACTTGAGACACATGTCCTCCCTGCTGGTAGCTATCTCGCGACATTTTTCAAAGAGGGCTTTGTCGAGACGAAGGTTCCTGTCTACGTGGAAAATGACACCTGCCATATCTACCACGGACGTCTGTACAAAGAAGAAGACCTTCCCGAAGGATTTTGCTATGTCCCCAAGGGGCGATTCATCATGGGTGGAGATCCGATGACAGCGAGCGCTGGACAGATCAAGACGCCTGCATTAGAAGATCTGTTCGTCTCCACATACCCAGTCACCATCAGAGAGTATCTGGCGTTTCTCAACGACTTTGACAAACCACAAGATGCACAAAAACACGTCCCCAGAAGAACACCTGACGGAGGCTACTATCTGGAGTGTTCACCTGATGGTGTTTGGAACCTACCTGAGCTTGACGAAGAAGGTGATACGTGGGACCCAGACTGGCCGACTTTTTCGATCTCATACTACGACGCAGAAGCGTACGCAAAATGGCGCGCACAGCGTAGCGTCATGCCGATCAGACTCCCACGCTCCATCGAGCTTGAGAAAGCCGCAAGGGGCGTGGATGGTCGCTATCACCCTTGGGGCGATGGATTTGACCCCACATTTTGTAAGATGGGGACGAGCAAACAAGGCCCCCCCAAACCCGAAGCTGTGGGGACATATCCGATCGATTGTTCTATCTATGGCGTTCACGATCTTGCCGGTACCATTAGAGAATGGTGCAGTGATAAGGTCGACGACCCTCAAGGCGCAATCGCCATCGGGAGTAGCTGGTCAGGCTCGGAGTTGGCATGCCGTGCGGCGCATCGTTGGCACTTGCAACGTTCACAGCTTGCGTCGGGGCTGGGGTTTCGCATCGCGATGGACGCTCCCCGCTGTGCATACCACCAAGGCTACAGCACACCTGCCCCACAAAAACGTCGATACGTCCACATCCCCCAAGGCTCAACACCACAAACACTCACTCCCTCAACTGCACAAGAAGGCCTCTCCTCACCTTCTTTTTGGAGAGCCCTCTCGCAACGTGATGAACAAGCAGCCTTTGCACAGCTCGCTTTGATCGCAACCAACCACGGCGCAGCTTGGTCAACCATCCTCTCAAGCACAGAAGACATCCCACTCGCGACAGCAGGCCAACCCCCCGACCACATCCAGGCGCTGTTGACCGCATCCATCCAAAAGACACCTATAGATACAGAACTCCCAGCGGTCCTCTATACCTGCTATGAAGATCCACTGACACTCCTCGCCCTCCCCAAAGAGCACCCCCTCCCCAAGCACCTGAAGGACACTTTGCTTCCTGCCATTCAACATGTTTTACAGCAACGATATGAACGACAACACGCGGAACAAAGGGAACAACAAGCACAACACAAGGCACAGCACGCACAAAAACAGCTCACGATCGTAAGAGAGGCCTTCGCGAGTCTCGCACCTGAAACCTACCTCAACGAGCATTACCCGCTACTTGATGGACGCAGTAAGGCGATGCAGAGACTCTTTCGAACACTTGATCGTGTTGTCTCTTCTGATATCAATGTCCTCGTACAAGGTGAGAGTGGTGTCGGAAAAGAACGAGTCGCACGGACAATCCACCTCAACGGACCGAGAAAAGAGGGTCCATTTGTCGCAGTCAACTGTGGTGCAATCCCCGATAATCTCGTCGAGAGTGAGTTGTTTGGACATGTCAAAGGTGCTTTTACAGGTGCCAACGACAACCACAAGGGCTTGTTTCGAGAAGCCCACATGGGGACGCTCTTCCTCGATGAGGTCGCGGAGCTATCACTGGACTCACAGGTCAAATTACTCCGCGCGTTGCAAAATCGTTCCGTCCGTCCAGTAGGAGACACCACAGAGTACCCATTCGATGCCAGGATTATCTCCGCGACACACGAAGACCTCAAAGCTCGCGTCGAACAAGGCACATTCCGAGAAGACCTCTACTATAGACTCATCGTCTTTGATCTGGAGGTTCCCGCGCTGCGACAGCGCCCAGAAGATATCCCTTCGCTGATCAAAACCTTTTTGCGTGAGTGGGGTGCGCAAAGAGAAGTCGCAGAAGACACTATGGATATCCTACAACGATATCCCTGGCCTGGTAACATTCGAGAGCTTGAAAATGAGCTTCGACGCGCGCTCGTGATCGCAGAAGAAGGTCCGATCAAACCAACTGCCTTGAGCAAAAAACTGCGCACCCCTTCTCAGCACTCGTTGCCACTCCTGCAAGGCCAAAATACCCTCAAAGAGCTCGTCGGTGAAGTCGAAAGACAGGCCATTACAATCGCTCTTCAACAAGCCAATGGCAACAAATCAAAAGCCGCGAAACAACTGGGCCTCTCCAGACGAGGACTCCAACTCAAACTCGATCGCTACGGTCTCTAGCAGACAGACAGCTCCCTCCAGCTTCACATGTATACTTTCTTTACACTTCTGAAAAATTGAATACTTTGTATGCATACATTGTTACCACAAACCGACTCCCCAAAACACATAAACCACTGCAATCAAATAACAAAAAACAAACCAGAGAGACATGGAACAAAGGCTGCTTAAGGAGCGAGCATCACAATCTCGAAGACAAAACATACCAAGGAGTCAGTCATGTTTGTCAAAAAAGGAATCTTCTTCACTCTCTCTTCCATGTTACTTGTTTTATTTGTCGCTTGTTCAAGTACAGTCCCCAGCACGGATCAACTCCAAAACCTTGGAGCTGTCGACGCGAAAGGTGCAAAAGTCTGTGGACTTGGGACCTGCCTTGACTTTCCAGAGGGCGCAGTGGACGCCAAAATGGACATCAAAGCGCGCATCCTCGAAGAACAAAACGACCAATCACTCGGTCCTGTTTACGAATTTGTCACAACAAATGAGACCTTTAAAAAGGAGATCAAGATC
This sequence comes from Deltaproteobacteria bacterium, assembly GCA_002731275.1. Classification (GTDB taxonomy): domain Bacteria; phylum Myxococcota_C; class UBA6777; order UBA6777; family UBA6777; genus UBA6777. The sequence continues at coordinate 23,535 of PCBK01000092.1, forward strand.
GAGTTGCCAGTCCCTGCCTCGGCAAAGGACGAAGAGCTCGAAGTCGCCTTCTATAAGGATGGCGAATGGGTCGCAGTGCCCACAACGAAAAGTACCGATGGGATGACCCGCATTGGACTCTCCAACCACTTCAGTAAGTGGACTGTCCGCCGTAAACCTCCCACAAACAGCAAGGCGTGCAAAGCTCATGCAGATTGTGCTCGTGGTGAGATCTGTGACAATGGAGCGTGCAAAGCAGGCCCAAACACCAACCCCAACGGATGCTCATCTGACGCAGATTGTATCCAAAACAAAGTCTGTCTCAACGGAACTTGTCAAACAAGAACCAACCCCAACACTTGCACATCCGACGCAGATTGCGCTCGCGGTGAGATCTGCAACCCAATGACTCGGACTTGTAAAGTACAAAATGGTGGTTGCACACCGACAAAAGAAGTCTGTGGAGACCGCATCGATAACGATTGCGATGGGATCGTCGACGAAGGCTGCAACACCAACCCCGGCGGATGCTCGTCAGACGCAGACTGCATCCAAAACAAAGTCTGTGTCAGAGGAACATGCCAAGCAAGAACCCCCCCAGCAGGTTGCACGTCCGATGCAGACTGTATCCAAAACAAAATCTGTGTCAGAGGAACATGCCAAACAAGGCCAGCTCCTAATACCTGCACATCCAACGCAGACTGTGCTCGCGGCGAAGTCTGCCAAAACGGCACATGTCAAACGAACACCAACCCTGGTGGATGCTCATCAGACGCAGACTGCATCCAAAACAAAATGTGCCTCAATGGAACTTGTCAAACAAGACCAGCCCCTAACACCTGCACATCCGACGCAGACTGTGCTCGCGGCGAAGTCTGCGACGCAACGACTCGGACTTGTAAAGTACAAAATGGTGGTTGTACACCGACAAAAGAAGTCTGTGGAGACCGCATCGATAACGATTGCGATGGAATCGTCGACGAAGGTTGCAACACCAACCCCGGCGGGTGTTCATCAGACGCAGATTGCATCCAAAACAAGGTGTGTCTCAATGGTACATGTCAAACAAGAACCAATCCAATGGGTTGTCGATCGGACGCGGATTGTGCGCCTTCACAAACATGCACAAACAACGGCGTGTGTCGCTAACAAGTCTTGAGGTAAGACAGCTCTCCTACGACCCCAGGGTCTCTGTCCGTTTGGACAGAGACCCTGGGGTGTTTGACGTTAAAGTGAGTACTGCGAATACAAGGAAAGCATCATTCTATTCGCCACCAAGGCGAACTTTTGGTATACAAAGACGCGTGCTCACATGTGGTGGGCCTGATGAAAGTGGGAACAGTTATGAGATATTCTGCGAAGGAACCAAATAGACACATCACGAGAGCGCTGTGGAGTCTGCTCACATGTTGCTTTGTGTTGCTACTCATGTGCTGTAGCACCAAGCCAACATTAGAACCACAACACGAGCAGCACGAAGAACAGGTGCAAGACGCATCAACACAGGAAACCCCCACAAAGGAAGAAACGAACACAAAAGATACAAAGATCTTCCCAAAAGAAGGAGGTCGGGTTTGTGGTGATTCCATCTGTGTGGATGCTCCAAAGTCAGCGTTACCATCGGACAAAGACGCACATATCCACTTTCATCCAGTCACAAGTTCACTGTCAGGAAACATCGCCCCAGTCATAGAGGTTGGACCTGATGATTGGAAACCTTCTGCTGACGTAGAGATCGTCTTTAAGCACGCGGACATCGCTCTCCCAAATGGAAAGACCTATGACGATGTGCAAGTCGCGTTCATCGACAACGGTCTATGGAAGACCGTCCCAACCACCAATGACAACGTCAAAAAAGAAGTGCGTGGAAAGACCAACCACTTCTCTTCATGGAGTGTGGTGATCCAGGGCGGGGCATGTGGTTCGGATCAAGATTGTGGTCCCAACCAATTGTGTAGCAAGCAAGCCTGCTACAGCGTGCTGACATGTACATCAAACGCTGACTGCTCATTCGGCCAAACTTGTTCGATGAACAGGAGATTATGTACTGCGCCGTCGTGTGTCGTGACAACGGAGATTTGTGATCGAATTGACAACGACTGTGATGGCCAAGTAGACGAAGGTTGCGCGCCTTGTACGACAGATGCGGACTGCAACCCAGCCCAGGCTTGTGTCAACGGCACATGTCAGTGAAAATATTTCTTTCGAAAAGAACTGAACCTTGCTATGTGTTGATGCGTAGAGTCAAAGGTGCCCGCGGGATGTGGGTATCATGAGAGAGGTAGCTCAGTTGGTAGAGCATTAGTTTGTATTTGTGTGTTTTGTAGAAAACACCTCAGCAACCATCACATATTGGGCACTAAGGGTCGCGGGTTCGAATCCCGTCCTCTCTCCTTCTTCCCACTCAAACACAACCCCTTACAACTCTTTGACACACAGCTTCTTGTCTGCGACGGCTGCGTACGCCGCTTTTTGCTCCTCAGGGATAAACTGAGGAGCCTTCAAGAACACCTCACACACAAAGCCCTTTGGGCAATCCTCCGCTTGTTCACACAATTTTGTACAATGTCCCTTTGATGGGGCAGGATTCTCGCTTGTCTTCAGGATGCAGTAAGGAAATGAGCAAGTAAAAGACGTACGAATCAACTTACTCTCCCCTGTCGACTCAACCCCTCCACCTTCCGACTCAGAGAGCAGACAGCTCTGACCAGTATCATCACTGCCGACGATGGCACACCCTCCAACAAGACACCAAGACAACAAAAACAAACAAAGACCTCTTCTCAACATCACATCCTCCGAACTTCAATAGAAAGATGTCCGTAAGGCCGGTCCAAACCCGCAACACGTGGAGTCATATTCACGCGCCGGAAATGACGAGTCTCAAAGCAGCGAAGAGACGGACATCGTGGATGATAGACGGTCTCACTTCGCCTGTTTCAAGAAGCAACACCATCATCCTTGCGCCATCCAAACACCACAGCTCCCCTATTTGTGACAACAAACACAAAGATCTTTCCAACACTCAAGAAGATCCCCTTGGCGCGAGCTTCTTCTCCAACAAACCAAACAAAGCGTCCCCGATGATCGCCAGACACGCAGCCGGCACGGCGCCAGACAAGATCAAGTTTGTATCGTTGAGTTGCAAACCTGTCACGATAGGATCCCCCAACCCACCAGCGCCCACAAACGCCGCCAGCGTTGCGACGCCAATACTGATCACAGTGGCCGTCCTGATGCCCGCCATGATCGTACGTGTCGCCAATGGCAATTCTACCAACCACAAGATCTGCATGTCCTTTAAACCAATCGCCCTCGCCGCCTCGATCAGGTTGGGGTCGATGCTCTTGATCCCTGTGTAGGTGTTCCTGACGATCGGCAATAGCGCGTACAGAAACAACGCCATGATCGCCGAACGCGCCCCCAAACCCAGGCCAGGAATGGGGATCATAAACGCCAACAACGCCAAACTCGGGATGGTCTGGATCACACCGACAACATTCATGATCAGAGAGGACAACGACTCGTAACGCGTCAAAAAGATTCCAAGCGGAACAGAGAACAAGATCGCCAACAATACGGCAACAAACGTCAGATAGAGATGCTGTCCGACGAGTTTCATCGTCTCGGCACGACGCGCGACAATGAACGTAAGAAAACCCTTCTTACGAGCACCGTTATCGACGATCACCTTGACACCTTTTCCCAAGAGCTTTTCGCTACGTAGAAAATCCTGCGCGACCTTCGCAAAAGACCCGCCATTCTCCACCTTCGCGTTGAGCTGCTGCATCTTCTTGTCTGGCAGCCGAAAGGCTAGTTTATTCAACAGCGGCGAGAGCTTTGGATACTTCTTCAGTGTGTCTTCTCTTACGAGAGGAGCTGCGTCATAGGGCGGAAAGAAGTGACGATCATCCCGTAACATACGCACCTTGAACTTGGACAATTTGCCATCAGTGGTCCAAGTGTCGACCACATCGATACGCCCACTACGCAGCGCTTCGTATGCCAAACCATGCTCCATGCCACGAATATTCGACAGTTTGAGTCCATAGAACTTCGACAAACCAATGTACCCATCTTCGCGCTTTAAGAACTCGTGACTGACACCCACTCGCAATGTTTTGGCATGTGGAAGCAGATCAGAGATGCTTTTGATGTTCAGCTTGTTGGCTTTCTTCTCGCTCATCGCGAGAGCGTAACTGTTGTTAAACCCAAACGGCGAGAGCCAACGCAGCCCAAACTTTCTCCGAAAGGCAAAGGACACCGTGCTGTATGCCTGCAATCCATCGCGAACTTTCGTCTTCTTTCTGAGCTGAATGCTCCAGCCTGTCCCTGTGTACTCAGGGTAGATATCGATGTGCTTGGAACGCAGAGCTTTGAACACAACGAGCGTACCACCAAGGTTTGGCTTGCGCTTTACTTTGATATCCGTATGCGCTTCGATGAGCTGTGCCATGATCTCGGCGAGCAGACGGTTCTCCGTAAAGTTTTTGCTACCAATCGCGATCTGTTTGTCCTCCTTCGCCTCACACAACGAAGGCACCCCAAGCAGCGAGACCATCAACAATACAATCGGTCTAAACATGTGCGCCTCCTTCGAGATGGCTGCGGAAGAAGTCTCGTACAAAATCGTTGGCAGGGCGCTCCAAAAAATCCTCAGGGGGACCAAATTGGATGAGCTTTCCAAAATCCATAAGCGCGATCTTATCGCCAAGTTTCACAGCCTCAGAGAGGTCATGTGTCACCAACACGATGGTTTTTTTGACCTCGCGCTTGAGCTGCGCAAACTCATCGTGGATCTGCTCGCGAGTAATTGGATCGAGCGCACCAAACGGCTCATCCATCAAGATATACGCAGGATCGAGCGCCAAAGAGCGGGCGACCCCCACACGTTGACGCTGCCCACCAGAGATTTCATCTGGATAGCGGTGGAAAAACTCCTCTGGCGGCAGATTGACCAAGTGCATCAACTCCTCCACACGTTGCTTGGTCTTTTGCGCCTCCCAACCTTCGAGCTTGTTCATCAAACCAATATTCTCCGCGACCGTCATATGCGGAAAAAGCCCCCCTTTTTGAATCACATAGCCGATCTGCCTACGCAGCCGAATCACATCCAACTCAGTGACCTTTGTCCCTCCGACTCTCACCTCACCAGAGGTCGGCTCGATCAACCGATTGATCATCTTCATCGTTGTTGTTTTCCCCGAACCACTCGTCCCAATCAGACATACCGTTTCTCCCTCTGAGACCACAAGGTCCACATCATCCACGGCGACGACATCTTCTCCCTGGGGTCCAGAGAAGACCTTCCTTAACGCTCGCAACTCGATCATTGATCCACCTTTTCTCTACATGTTTCTGAAGTGAGGATGAGACACTTACGAATCTCCCACCAACAACGACGTGTGAGGAAGCATAACATGCCATCAAAAAAGGACAAGCAATCGGAACAGAAATACGAACGACGAAAGAGCGCCCTCTCACCCCCAAAAATATAATGTCTGAAACGCGATATAGCAGGTTCACCCCTGCCATTCAGCAGGAAGCTCCACAGTAAAACACGAACCTTTGTTGGGTTCACTTGAGGCCCAGATATCTCCACCAAGGAGCCGACAAAAGTGCTTGCAGATCGCGAGACCAAGGCCTGAACCAACAGTATCCTTAGCGGCGAGGTTGATCTGGGAGTAGGCCTCAAAGATGACCTTCAATTGATCCGCAGCGATTCCAATGCCGTTGTCTTTCACAGCAAACCGCACCCACGGCTCATTTGACTTTGTGAACCGCCTAACATGAAGGGAAATCGTGCCATCTTTTGTAAACTTGGACGCGTTGGAGAGCAGATTGAATAGCACCTGTTTAAGCTTGAGTTGATCAGTGTGCACACTCCCCAACACCTCGTCCACTTCGAGCCGTAATTGATTACGTTGTTGTTGTACCAAGGGCTCACTCAACCAACGCAGAGACTCAAGAAACTCCTCGACCTCAAATGTATCGGGCAACACCTCAACCTTTCCGGTCTCGATCTTGCTCAAGTCCAAAATGTTGTTCACAAGCGACAACAAGTAGCTCCCTGCGTGGTTGATCCGCTCAAGATCCTGAGTCAGAAAATCAAAATCCGAGGGGAATGACTCTTCAAGCAAAAGCTCAGAGTATCCAATCACAATATTGAGTGGTGTTCGAAGCTCATGGCTCATATTCGCCAAAAAACGACTCTTCGATGCGTTCGCAAACTCAGCTTCATTTTTTGACCGGTAGAGCTCCTCCTCGACTCTGATACGCAAGATAAGCTGTGCGACTTGATCACCAATGGCAGCGAGCATTTCGAGGATATCATCTTCAGGCTGGGAATCTTCGATGTCGAACACCATGAGACCACACCACGCCTTCGTCCCAATGACCTTCACCGCGAGCAAGCGCCTGGACTTACTCCCACAATCAGTGGTCTCTCCATCTGGCGGAGACACGACGTGTACAGCGACCTGTCTTGGCTCCTCTAACATGTTACTCAACACGAATTTACAGCCATTCGAGAGCTTGGAGTCGACCTCTTCCGGAGAAAAGTCAGCGAGCAATGTCCACACCTCGTCCTCGTAGAGATATAAACGCCCAAATCGCCAGCGGAACGTCTCGGTGATGGTCTGGAGGACATGCTCACTTGCGCTCTCGATAGAGTGCGCTGAGGTCAAAACAGGCGCGATAGACGACTGGATGGAGAGTTGTCTATTCACTTTTTGTAGTGATTGGGTGCGTGATTCCAATTCTTCTAGCAACGCTTGGTTATCTTCGAAGGCCATCTTTTGGGATTGTAGCATCATCAACAAATCGGGCGTCGCGCTGTGCTTCGGAAAATGATATAAATTCACCCCGTGGCTCTTGAGGGCGTTGAGATCGTGACTCCACGGCTCACACAAATACAAAACAGCCTCATCCCCGACCCGAAGCATCTGACCACGAAGGCTCAAGGATGAGCGACGATTTTGTAGTAAGAATGTAGAATCAAGATGGTCACATAGCTCCCCAAAGCTCTGCAGACGAGGGGGACGGTCGATCGTGAATTCATCGAGCAAACAACCCCCAACTTCCAAAGAAGGAAGCAGTTTGCGCAACGATGCACCAACCTGCGTGACCAAAAACAGCCCATCAAACATCACATGGAAGGGAAACACTTGATGCAACAAATCAAGCGAGAATGTGACGGCTTGTTCGTCGCTCATTTCGCTCCACCTGGAGGTTCTGTCAAGGAGACGAAGAAGATATCGTGCGTCCCTGTATCCTCCCTCTTCACCTCGTGTGTGACGTCGAGTGGCGTCTGAAATCGATCACTCAAACCATGCAGCAATCCCACAACCAACGCAGAAAGTCCATCCCGATGGCTGTGGTACTCAAGACGCAGTGAAGATGCTTTCACGTCCGTGCAGCGAAAAGAAGGGGTACGTAGTTCTGGAAAGTTGAGCTTGACACGAGTGTGCAATTCGTCGAGTTGATGTAGAAAATCAAACAGGTTATCCCCTGCCATATCGAAGAGATCACCGTATCCCCCTTGCGCTGTAAACAGGACCCAATGGCGACCAAAGGCGATCAGGATGTCCTCAGGTGAGAGCTCCAAGACCTTCGAGGCTGCTCCAACCAGCGAATATGTCACATCATCAGGATATGACTTCATCCTCAAGAAACGATCGGACTTTAATCCAGCCTCATCACAAATCGATTGCCAAGTCTCCTCCCCAAACTTGTTGAGAACGAGATCTTTGACCCCTTGATTCACCAAACCATACATCGCCACATCTCCTCAACCAACGCCAAGCGGTGATACAATGTCCATCGTACGCAGATGACCTCACAACCCAAAGGCACAAGAAATACAACGAAAAAAAACGATACTTCTGTTCCCTTTGGGTGTAAGAAATTGTAACCCAAGTAAAGATATCACATCGTATATCCCCAATAGAACCGTGTCAAGCGGAGAATACACGTTTTATCGTACCGGGAAATAGATCGAGTCAGCGCTTTGTTGCGTAGACATTGAGAAAGTCGGAGAGCAAGACAGTCGACAAATTCATCTGCAAAGACTGGCCATCGGGTAAAAAAAGAATACGGAAACAGCACAAAATTGTACTCGTTCACCTGTTTTTCACGAAATCTTCATCTCACTTCCTTGCTTTTGTCGATATCCTCTGCACAATGGACAACCAACAGTAGACCAAACCATTTTCTCCCCACAGGAGCCTAACGATATGAAGGATCCATCAACGCTCGCAAAGGGAATCAGTCAAGGCCCATCAGATCGCGAAATCAACCAGTTTCGTGGACAGTTTTTTGGGTTGCTGCTTGCAAAGTACGCGCTCGCCGCCTCAACACTTTGGACGTTTCTCTGGGGTAGCAGTGTTGTCATGCTCCGACTGACCTGGGATATCCCCGCCACTCAGCTGCTCTGGGGAGCTTTGGGCTACATCGCTGCGCTGCTTTATGCCTTCCGCAAGGCGACCCACGAACAACCACCACAGCAACAAGTACGGGCCATCCTGGATCGTTACAACGAGATGGGCGGGTTGTTGATGGTTCAACACGAGGCCAACATCGGCGCGTGGACACGCCACACCAAAAACATCAAACGACCCCATATCGCATGGAGAAGTGGACCTGCCTGGGGGATGTTTGCGCTTGCCTTGGCCTTTCTTACAGCAGGCGCGCTGATCCCCACCCCCGTCAAAAGCAACACCACCAAACACACACTGATGATCAACGATCAAGTCGAACAACTCGGTAAACAAATCAAAGTGCTCGCACAGGAGCAGATCATCAATCAACAAGAAGCACAGCGCGCCAAAAAACAACTCTCACAGATCCAAAAAGAAGCCTCTGGACGCGAACCTACAAAGACCTGGCAAGCGCTCGACAAGATGGCGCAAAAGCACAAACAACAGGCCGAAAAAGCAGCACAAAAAACCCTCTCAGAGGCTGAAAAATGGAACCAAGTCCAAAAAATGGCCGAGCAGCTCAAGCGCTCACTCGAAAAGATGGCGCAACAACAATCTGCGTCGAAAAAACAAAACAGCTCAACCTCCCAACCGACGAGTAAACAGTCTGCTCAAAAAAGCCAACACCAGATGTCCGCAGCGCAACGCAAAGCATTGCAAAAACAAATGCGAAAGCTCGCGAAGATGATCCAAAAGGCTTTAAAAGCCAACCCATCAATGGCCAAGCACTGGCCAAAATCACTACTAAAGTCCCTCAAAAAAATGCCCTCACGCACCATCAAACTCAGCGCAAAACAGCTCAAAATGTTGATGAAGATGAAGATGAAAAAGACCACCAAATCAGCGAAGATGTGTAAAAAAGCAGGTGGTGGAAAGCTCGCAAAACTCTTCATGGCAGGGATGCTCTCCAAAAGCACACTCAAGACCCACGCACGACTCGGAAAAGGTCCTTTTATCTCACGAGGTCCCGGTCATGCAGCTCTGTCATGGCGACACTTTACGGCCAAAAAAGGCGTCAAATTCAAAGAAAAGGTCCTCCCCAAAGCCCAACTCAACGCGCTCACACAGAGCAATCTGATCAAGCTCTCTACAGGCAAACACCAAAAAACAAACTCCTCGTATGTCCCATCTACAGGACAACTCAAACATGCCCATGTCGATCAAAACCAGGCACATACCCACAAAATCTTGCCGCGATACAGAGGCACCATCCAACGCTTTTTTGACAAACCAAAGACACCATAAAGACAAGACAAAAACCACATAGAAATACGGAGCCATCGATGGGCGATACAGCTGAAAAACAAGACATTCTCCAACCAGAAGAACTCAAACCAGCGACAGAGATCCTTCAGAAAACACAGGCACAACTCGACCGAATCTTACTCGGACGTAGCGAGCTTCACCGAATGGTCCTCGTGGGCATCCTCAGCCAGGGACACATCCTGTTGGAAGGCCTTCCAGGTCTCGGAAAAACAGCCCTGGTCAAAGCCCTCGGTCAGATCATGAATCTGGAATTCAAGCGGCTCCAATTTACACCTGACTTGATGCCCAGCGACATCTTGGGGACGCACATCCTCCAACCCACCGAAGATGGCCGTCGCGAGATGACCTTCCAAGAAGGTCCTGTCTTTACCAACCTCCTGCTCGCAGACGAGATCAACCGCGCCTCCCCCAAAACACAATCCGCCATGCTCGAAGCCATGCAAGAGCGCAACGTCACACTCATGGGCACGACACGCGCGCTCCCTAAACCGTTTTTCGTCCTCGCATCACAAAACCCCATCGAGCTCGAAGGTACCTACCCTCTCCCAGAAGCACAACTCGACCGCTTCCTGTTTAAGCTCGCCGTCCGACACGTCGATGTTGATGTCCTCGAAGAGATCATCACCACAAGACGCCACGGCACCCCACCAACACCGGACTGGACCCTCGAAGCGGACAAGCTTCAAGAGCTCTTTGCGCTCGTCAAAAAGATCTTCCTCCCCAAACCAGTCGCGCGCTATATCTCCCGTCTCGTCGCTGCAACACATCCAGGCAACCCCGAGGCCAATGAGCAGGTCAACGACTACGTCACCTACGGCGCCTCACCACGCGCGGCCATCGCCATGGCAGAAGCCTCGCGAGCACACGCCCTGATCCAAGGACGCCCCACTGCAGGCTTCGAGGATGTCAAAGCCGTCGCCCCACACGTACTCAACCACAGGATCTTGCTCAACTACAAAGCGCGTTTTGAACAGCTCGACACGTACACACTCCTCGATAAACTTATCGCAGAGCTCGAAGAGTCTGGCATCTCCATGCCCAAAGATTTCTCAATGCGCAAAGAGGAGGCCTGACGTGTACGCCAACGACATGACGACCCTTCGGGCCAAAAGAAACCACTTCAAGTGGCTCCCACTTGTTCTCTTTATACTTGTACTGCCAATACACGAAGCCGCCGCACAATACAGCATTGGGAAAGTTCTCTTCAAGCAAGATGTCCCCTTATCTCCAACATCAGGGGGATTTGGATATGTACCCTATACCTTCTCCGTCACCAACACAGATTACCAACGCAACCACAAAGTGACCTTCGCCCTGTCAGGACGAAGTGGACGCTCGAATACACTGACAAATATCAAGAAGAGCGTCGTGTTGGGAAAAGGTGGAAAGGCCAAGCTCACCATCCTCGCCCCTGCGCTCGCACACTCCCTCGAATCGTACACAGTCACCCTTGACGATGGAGCGCAATCTAAGTCGATGGCGCTCACCAGGATCCGTCGCGCAGGAAGCTCATGGAGAGGTTGGAGCCATGGGATCGCGCTCGTCGATATGACCTTTCCCGAGCACATACGCGATGAGATCAAGACGTTCATCAAACGCGCCCAAGAGCACTACAGAAACATTCAACATATCGAATACAAGAACAAAGTCCCTCGCGGAAAAAGAACCCCTCGCCCTCCTATCCTTGGTTACAGTATCCGCACGACACAGAGTCCACAGACCATCAAAGACTGGCCCACAGATTGGCTCGCCTACAGTTCATATGGCGCTGTGATGATGAAACGAGCGCAATTCGAGAAAGCCCCCAAAGGGGTCCAACGAGCGCTCCAGCAATATGTCGAACTTGGTGGACTTCTCTACTTGCTCGGCCCAACAAAAGTGCCTACTCGCTGGGCACATGCTCCCAAGTACCACCCCAAAGTATCCAAACGACTCCTCACCGTCAGCCCCGGCTTTGGTGAATGTGTCCTCCTCGACATCATCCCCAAGGCTTCGTGGGATACATCTCTACCACTTATCACCATCAAAGAGGGTGTGTACTTATTCACCAAATGGACACAAACACCTAAATTCCAAAGAAAAATCGAGACTATCGGCCAGGCAAATAAATTCCTCCCTGTCACCAAAAATGTCAGCGTCCCCGTTCGAAGTCTCTTTTTCTTGATGTTGCTCTTCAGCATCCTCCTCGGTCCCGTCAACATCTACTACCTCGCCAAAAAGAAGAAACGCCTGTGGTTGTTGTGGACCGTCCCCCTGTTCTCCCTGGCGATGTGTTTGCTGGTCCTCTCCTACTCCCTCCTCTCAGAAGGATTGGATACATCAATAAAAACAAACGCGTTTGTTTTCCTGGATCAGCCAAACAAACACGCTTCAACGGTTGGTATACACGGGTTTTACGCCCCCATCACACCAGCTGGAGGATTGCGTTTCCCGAGTGACATGGAGCTTATCCCACAGCTAAGGTTTCGGTGGGGTCGTGGAGGTCGTGAACTCGGCATGAGCTGGGATCAACAACAGCACCTCTCCCAAAACTGGATCATCTCACGTGTCCCCATTCACCTGAGTTTTCGTAGCAGTGCGCTGCGAAGAGAACGACTTGTCGTCTCCAACAAAGGAAACACAGTCACCGCACTCAACGGCCTCGGCGCCAACATCGAAAAACTATGGGTTGCCGATCAAGACGGTTATATCTATGTCGCCGGAGAAATCGCCCCAGGCGGCAAATCCACCCTCTCGAAAAAACCGTACAACATTCTTCCAAAACCACGCACCTTACGAGGACTATACACAAAGAGAAACATCCATCTCTTCGAAAAATACGACGCAAGCACAGACGTCAACCCCATCCTCAAAGACCCAGGCTCATACCTGCAAAAAAACTCCTACATCGCTGTCCTCTCAGGCTCCCCATTCGCAAAGCATAACCTCAAGCACGTCAGGAAGTTCGAAGGTCACACAATCGTCTACGGTATCATGAGGAGCACAAAACATGGACGTTGAAATTGTCAATTTGAAAAAGTACTTTGGGAAGACCAAAGCCGTCGATGATATCTCGTTCTCCTTCTCATCGGGACAAATCGTCGGGTTTGTCGGTCCAAACGGGGCAGGAAAGACCACCACTATCAAAATGATGTCGACGCTCAACGAGCCAACCTCTGGCGATATCTTTTACGATGGTGTCTCCGTCGTCGAAGAACCCGAAAAGGTCCGTAAACTTATCGGCTACATGCCCGACTCACTGCCCACCCATAACGATATCGATGTCCATGAATACCTCGACTTCTTCGCAAGGGCTTACGGCATCCAAGGGAAACAACGTGCTCTTGTCGTTGAACAGGTCGAAGAATTCACCAATCTCAAAGGGATCAGAGATAAACTCTTAAAAACCCTCTCCAAAGGGATGAAGCAACGTGTGAGCCTCGCCCGCGCGCTCCTGCACGACCCTAGCATCTTGATCATGGACGAACCTGCAGCAGGACTTGATCCACGCGCACGTATCGAGCTCCGAGAGCTGCTCAAGATCCTCGCAGACCAGGGAAAAGCGATCTTTCTCAGCTCCCACATCCTCACAGAGCTCGCCGAGATTTGCGATACAGCTGTCATCATCGAACAAGGTCGGCTGCTCTCGGCGGACTCACTTGAGACTCTCTCGGAGAACAAACAACAACATACAACGCTGCTCATTCGCTCGATGCACTCACCTGAAGGACTCCACACGATGCTGCTCCAACAACCTCATGTCGAAGATGTGAAGATACAAGGAAAACACGTCGCAGTTCGCGTGGATGGCGGAGATGAAGTCTGTCACCAGCTCTTGCGCAGCATGCTCGCCAACGATATCCCGATCGTCGAGTTCCAACAACAGCGCAGCAATCTCGAAGAGATCTTCATGAATATGACAAAAGGAGAGGTCCAGTGAGCGTACTGCAAGCATTTCAGGGCTGGGTGGATGATCACATCAACCCCATCGTGATCAAAGAATTGCGTCAGGCAGTGAGAGGTCGCTTTCTTTCGGGCGTGTTGATTTTGTTCCTTCTCATCCAGATCGTCACACTCGGCGTAACGCTTGTCTCGTTTTCCTTTTCGCACAACACAAACTTCACAGAAGGCCGAGATTACTTCTCCGCGCTCCTGTTCATCTTGCTCGGGACGTGTTTGCTGTTTATCCCTGCCTACACAGGTTTTCGTATGGGCTCAGAGCGTACGGATCATCGCGCTGACTTGCTCTTCATCACGACGCTCTCACCGAGAGCCGTGATCACAGGAAAGCTCACCTCTTCGCTGCTACTGGTTTTACTTGTGTACAGCGCAGCCTTTCCATTTATGACCATCTCCTTTCTTTTGCGTGGGATTGACCTACCCACGATCTTCTCGATGGCGTCGTTCTCATTCCTCTCGATTTTACTAGCCGTGCAGTGGGCGATCTTTTTGGGCTCCCTCCCCCTCAATCGCGCCGCGCGGCTCGGTGCAAACATTTTCATCCTTGGCTCTTCGGGGATGATCTTCATCTCGACGCTCACGACGAGTTTCTCGATGATGTACTTTGGTATAGGTTCCTATTGGAGGAGTTGGCAATTTTGGCTCCCAGCCATCTCGACCATGCTTATCACTTTGATGATCGTAGGGTTACTCTTTGCGCTCTCCATCACAGCGCTCACTCCCTCAACCGCCAACAGAGCTTATCCGATCCGCGTCTTCTCGACCATCTCATACGTGCTCACAGCTGCTTTCACGATCACGAGCTCATTCCTCTTGAATGACATGCTCCCTGTCGCGGCGTGGGGAGTGAGTATGTCGATGCTCCTCTTTATCAGCGCCTTCGTCAGTGTAAGTGAGCGTAAGAAGCACACACATCGAGTCCTTCGTACCATCCCCCAAAGTCCACTCAAACGAACCTTTGCGTTCCTCTTTTACAGTGGCAGCGCTGGTGGCTTGTCCTGGACCCTCTGCCTTTACCTACTCACAGCAGGAATGATGGGGCTCACTCTCAAAATGATGCCTTATGCCAAAAACCACTCTGACGCAGAAACGCTCATCTTAGTTTGTATCGGTCTTGCCGGCTTCGCGTTTGCCTATGGACTCACAGGGCAGGTGCTCAAAAAGATGCTCTTTCCCAAACTCAGAGAACATCTAACGTGGTTGTTGGCATTGCTCGTCGCGGTCATCGCGCTTGTGATTCCCCCGATCGTCGGACTTCTCCTTGGCTTCATCAAACAAGCCGACGGCTATCTCTTTTTGATGACCCCCTTTATCTTCTTTGAAAAGAAATACGTCGCCGCAGGCGCGATTGCAGGAGGAATCTGGGGTACACTAGCGATCTTCTGGAGTCTCCCCGGCTGGCTCAAGCAATTTCGCTCCTTCAAACGCTCAGAGAAAGTGTCGACACCCCCCAAAAAAGTCGTCTCACAAGAACAAGCACAGGCGCCTGAGACGGCAGAGGACGCACAAGTAGAGAGTGGAGAAGAGTCGGAGAAACCTTCGGAGAAGGAAAGTGAGCAGGTCGATGGAGAATGATATCCTCGCGGCCCTGCAAAAGGGTGAACAGATCGGCTCGCGGTACAAACTCGTCACACCACAGACACCACCACGTGGGCTCTCAGGCTCACATATCAGTCAACACGCCGGCTCTTCCCTGGAGTTCCGCGAACACAGAGAGTACCAACCTGGCGATGACTTAAGGCGGATCGATTGGGGGGTCTACGCGAGAAGTGACAAACTCAGCGTCAAACTTTACCAAAAAGAAGTCCACCCACACCTCGATCTTATCGTCGATACATCCCTCTCAATGGCACTAGAGGGGACAGCCAAAGCAGAAGCCACCGCCGGCCTCGCAGCCGTCCTCGCGACGGCTGCGAGCAACGCCGGCTACTCGTGCAAAAGCTGGTGGACAGGAGAAGGATGCCACCCCATCCTCAACGGCTCGGCGCGCCCCTCCTCATGGGATGGCTTCTCCTTCGATCAAACGATATCGCCCCACGAAGCGTTCGCGAAACGTCCGCCAACTCTTCGTCCTCACGGAGTTCGCGTCTTTGTCAGCGATTTGCTCTGGATGGGCGATCCGATGACCATGCTCGGCTACCTATCCCACAAAGCGACGAGAGTCCTCATCTTACAAGTCCTCGCGAAACAAGATGTCGATCCACCCACTTCTGGACAGCTACGCCTTGTCGACAGCGAGACCGGCGAAGAGCGCGAAATTTATATCGACGCAACAATCCGTCGACAATATCTCGAAGGATTTCACAGGCACCTCGACAACTGGCACCGCGCAAGTCGTCAGGTCGGCGCGATCATGCAGACGATCGTCGCCGAACCCTTTGTCGAACACTGGCAGCTAGATGAACTCGTAGCCACGGAGACCTTGGCATACCAATGATCCAACTACTCGCGAACCCAATCGCCCTGCTCGGCCTGCTCTCACTGCCCGCGTTGGTGACCATCTACTGGCTTCAACAACGGTACCGAAAGAGAAAGGTCGTCTCCTCGCTCGCATTATGGGGTTTTGCAGCCAAATCAAAAGACGGCGGCGTGCGTCTACAACGCATCCATACGCCCTTGCTCTTCTTTTTGGAGCTGCTCATATTGCTCTGTCTCGTGATCGCCGCGGCCGGACCACGCTGGCCACTTTGGCAACAACGTGCGCCCCTGTTTGTCGTACTGGATGATTCCTATTCGATGAGAGCCAACGCGCCAACATCTCCACAAGCTCGTGCCAAAAAGAAACTCTTCTCCCTCACACGAGGCGAACAATACCCTTATATTCGCCTGATCAAAGCGGGCCCCACACCGACATTGCTCGGAGGTTTCCTGCGTACACGACGTGACCTCATCCAAGCGTTGAAACGATGGGATTGTCAGGCATCACAGAGCGCTCTCTCGCAAGCGACGATACTCGCTCGACAGCTCGGCGGACAACATGCTCGCGTCCTCGTCCTGACGGACAAAGCCCCTCAGCACAAAACACGTATGAGGCGTGTACAATGGATGGCCTTTGGCACACCACAGGCCAATCTCGCCATCACAGAAGCCACACGCTCAACACACGTCGATCAAGATCGCGTCCTGCTCACTGTCAGCAACCTCTCCAAGACCAAACAAAGCACGACATTGACACTCTCAGACAAGGGCTCAAAGCGAACACTTAAACGCTTTACCTTGCGTCTGCAAGCCGGAAAAAGTCAGCGCTTGAGCATCACGCTCCCCAGTGGAATCAAAGAACTCACCGCGCAATTACAAGACGATGCGCTGACCTTCGACAACCGCGTCATCCTCCTCCCAGACAAAACCCCTCCTCTGCGCGTGAAGCTCTCTATCACACAGCCGACACTTCAAGGCTTGTTCAAGAGAGGGCTTCGCTCTACACAGCAAGTCCAATTTGTCTCCAAAGGCGAAGAGCTCCTGATCACAGACCAGCAAGGCTCAACAGCAGAACAAAAGCGACCTGACCTGTGGCGACTACAGCTCTACCATCGCGCTCCTTCAAAGCCATATATCGGTCCCTATGTGACCAATCGCTCGCACCCACTCACCCAAGGACTTGCGCTCAAAGGCGTCCTCTGGTCTGCCCCAGCAGAACCCAAGCTGCAAGGACTCCCCATCCTCATGGTCGGTGAGCAACCTCTGCTCACAACCCAACCTGATGGCGAAGCTGGTCGACTCTTGGAGCTGACAATAGACGCGCAGCGCTCGACGCTACAAAAGACCCCGAACTGGCCCATCCTGTTGTGGAACATCATCAAAGAACGTATTCATAAACGACCGGGGGTCCGAAACAAACATGTCCACCTTCACAGTAAAGTCACGATCCAAGTCCCCGAGACCATACGACAGGTGAGCCTGACATCCCCCTCTGGGAAGCGCTCCACGCACATGGCCGCCGAAAACAAGATGTACATCCAGGCCGACGAACCAGGTGTCTATCGTGTCCAGCTCGCCAATGTGATCGACACATTTGTCGTCAACCCGCTCTCCTATACAGAATCGAAGCTCACAGAGCAGATCACAAAACGTTGGGGAGATTGGGCCCGAGATGCAGAAGCAAAGCGCGAACACCACGACGTCACCTGGTTGTTTTTGCTGCTCGCCCTGGTTGGCATCGCGTTACACACCTTCTTTAGCCGCAGACAACCGAAGACGGAGGGCGCACACTCATGAGTCTCACGCATCCCATCTGGCTGCTCCTTCTCATCCCGATGCTCGCGACATGTTGGGCGTGGCCACTCCCTAACAAGACACTCCTCAGCTTGCGGGTCATGAGCCTTCTGCTCATCGTCCTCGCGCTCAGTGGATTCGCGCTGACACTTAACAGCCGTGCTGGAACCATCGTCGTCGTCGCAGATAGAAGTGATTCGATGCCTTCAGACAGCAAGGCCCACCAAAAAGAAATCATCGAAGCACTACAAAAGAGCATGGGCCCCAACGATCGCCTCGCGGTGGTGTCCTTTGGGCGCCATCCAGCTCTCGAACAAACACCACGAACAGGTCAATTTTCGGGTTTTGTCAGCCGCGTTCCAAAAGATGGTTCAGATCTCGCCGGTGCGATCGACATGGGACTCTCACTCATCCCACTCGAACATCCAGGTCGACTGCTCTTGCTCACGGACGGCAAATGGACGGGCAAACATCCCTTCAGTCTCGCTGCGAAGGCCTCCTCACGTGCGCTCCCAATTGATTATCAGACGATGAAACGCTCCAACGCAGGCGATACAGCCATCATGCGTGTTGACGCCCCCAAACAGGTGCAACCAGGTGAGTCTTTCATCTTCACCTCATGGCTCTACGCACCGATCAAACAAAAAGTGACGTACACCCTTTCAAGAGGAAATACAGTCATCGCCCAGGGGACACGACTGCTAAAAAGTGGCTCCAACCGCTTGCTCTTTCGCGATAAATCATCGATAACAGGGATGCACAATTACACCCTGCGTATCAAACCCTCTGGCAAAGATCCTGTCCCGGAAAACAACAGCGCCGAATTTATCGTCAGCGTACAAGGGAACAAACCCATCCTACACGTCGGCCCTCACAAGATGTCCGGGCTGCCTCTCCTCCTGCAAAAAGCCAACATGAAGGTGACCTCGCTCGCACCAAATGAGGTCAACTGGTCCCTCTCAGGGCTCTCTTCATTCTCCTCCGTGATCCTGGAGAACGTGCCTGCCAACAAGATTGGTCGTGCGGGGATGGAACATCTCGCCGCGTGGGTCAAAAACACAGGCGCAGGGCTGATGATGACAGGAGGTCGCTCGTCATACGGTCCGGGTGGTTATTACCGCTCTCCACTGGAACCTGTCCTGCCAGTCTCCATGGAGCTGCGAAAAGAACACAGAAAGCTCTCCCTCGCGATCGTCGTGGCCCTCGACCGTTCGTGCAGTATGGGTGCAGTAACGTCTACAGGCGAGACCAAGATGCAGCTCGCAAATATCGCCGCTGCACAATCCGTTCAAATGCTCAGCGCAATCGACGAGTTTGGTGCTATCGCCGTAGACAGTGCACCACACACAATCGTCTCACTGATGCCCGTCAAAGACAAGGCCGCCATACGCTCAAGGCTCCTGTCTATCGGTTCGAGTGGTGGTGGTATTTATGTATACGAAGCGCTCAAGCGCAGCGTTGACATGCTGCGAGGCGCACGCGCCAAAACCAAGCACATCATTTTATTTGCGGACACTGCGGACGCAGAGCAGCCAGGCAAGTACAAAACGCTGCTCAAGGAGTGCGAAACGCTTGGCATTACCGTCACGGTGATTGGCCTCGGGGACAAAATGGACAAAGATGTCCCCTTCCTCACAGATGTCGCCAAACGCGGGAAAGGACGACTGCTCATCACCAACAGAGCTGACGATCTTCCACGGCTGTTTGCCCAAGACACCTTTATCGTCGCACGTAGCGCGTTTCTCGACGAGATCACCAAAGTACAGTGGGGCGCAGGACTTCATCAGATCACACAGCTCACCTTCGCACAACCGCCCCCTATCGGAGGTTACAACCTTTGCTACCAACGCCCCAAAGCCAGCCTCGTGAGCCAAACGGTCGATGAGTACAACGCTCCTTTTGTCTCCTCATGGCAGGTCGGCTTAGGACGCGCTGTCGCTTACACAGGCGAGATCGATGGAAAGTACACAGGACCATTCGCGAAGTGGGACAAGCTCGGCTCCTTTGTGACAAGTCTTACTCGTTGGGTCGCAGGTGGTCGAGACAATCTGCCAAACAACATGATGCTCCAACAAAGCCTGAAGAATGGCGTCCACAAAGTCACACTTTTCCTCGATCCAGAGCGCAAAGGAAACCCCTTTCAAAAGCGTCCTCGCGTTCGGTTTTTGCAAGGTCGCCTTGGCAGCTCTCCTCAAGTCCATACGATGCAATTGCGTTGGGAGACACCCGATCAACTCAGCGCATCGCTCGCAGTCAGTGGCGATCAAGTCTCCATGGCGACGGTCAAACTCGAACGCCGTCGCCCCTATACGCTCGCTCCAGTCAGGCTGATGTACTCACCTGAATACAACCCACAGTCGATCACACGCAAAAGAGACGTCCAACAACGCCTCGCCAACGTCACGGGAGGCAAAGAACGGTTGGAGGTCTCCAACATGTGGAAAGACATTCCCAAAAACCCACGAAAATGGCCACTGACCCCATGGCTACTGTCTGCTGCGATGATGTTGTTGTTATTTGAGATCCTCGAACGCCGCTCTAGCCTGCTCTCAAGTCGATGGCCGAGCAGGCAAAAGACACAAGATGGGTCAGTGATGACCGTCCCCACGACGGCCAAACACCCGATCACACAAAGAGGTGATGCCTCAACGTCTGTGACAAAAGAATCAACCCCCCAAGAGGAGGCCACGCCACAGATCACAAGCGCACTTCAACAAGCATCGAAAAGAGCACGACACCGAACGAACCGAGACGACACCTCCAAGGACGATTAAGTTCTCCCCCTCCAGACTCCATTCATTACATGATATCATTTTGAGACTTCATCTTGACTTGCGATGCAAGTCCGAGTAATCTTCCAGACGAAAAAAGGCGGCCATGACAGGCAAAAGTGCACACAAACGCCTATTTTAACAATAGTTTTCCTGTCAAAAAAACCGCCAAATGTTGTGTGAATATTTTTCCTTTTCGCGAATCAACACATCTCCAGTGAGGGATACATGGCATTCCACCGAATCACAAAAGGATTGGATCTTCCCATCAAAGGGAAACCAGCCCAGGAAATATCAAAATCTTCCTCCGTCTCCCACGTCGCCCTCTTGGGTAGCGATTACCCAACGATGAAACCCCGTATGCACGCCAACGAAGGCGATGAGGTCAAACGCGGACAGCTGTTGTTTGAAGACAGAAAAAGCGAAGGTGTCCACTTTACGGCACCGGGAGCAGGTAAAATTGTCGCGATCAACAGAGGTGAAAAGCGACGCTTTTTGTCTCTCGTCATCGAGCTTAACGAGAACGAAAAGAAAGGCAAACTCAAAGACGCAGATTGCCAAACCTTCGAACACTATAAGAAGGATATGTTGAAGAAGCTCGACGGCGAAAAAGCGCGCGCGCTGCTCTCCGAGTCCGGTCTATGGACAGCTCTTCGCACACGCCCCTTCAGCCGTGTTCCCGCGACTGATTCTCAGTGCCACTCCATCTTTGTCACCGCGATTGACACCAACCCCCTCGCACCTTCCGTCGAAACCGTGATCAAAGGCCAAGAGAAAGCCTTTGAAAACGGAATGAAGGTCCTCTCCACGCTCACAGAAGGCAAAATCTTCTTGTGTGTCGGAGAGAAGTGGGAAACAGAGATCAAAGACATCGACAGAGTCCAAAAAGAGGTCTTCATCGGGCCACACCCCGCAGGCCTCGTCGGAACCCACATCCACGTACTCGCGCCAGCGAGCCGCAAGCGGACTGTCTGGCATATCGGATACCAGGATGTTATCTCCATTGGACACCTGTTCACAACAGGTCAACTCCACGTCGATCGCGTCGTCGCCGTGGGTGGTCCAGCGTGTAAAGAGCCCACGCTCCTGAAAACGCGCGTAGGTGCGTCTTCACAAGAGCTGCTCAAAGACAAAATCGACGAAGAGAAAGAAGTTCGTATCGTCTCTGGCTCCGTCCTTCACGGAAGCAATGCGACGGACGACGTCCTTGGATTCCTCGGTCGCTACGATCAACAATTCTCCCTCCTCGAAGAAGGCCGTACAAGAGAGTTTATGGGCTGGATGAAACCGGGTGTTGGGAAGTTTTCGACGATCAAAGCCTTCCTCTCCTCTTGGTTGCCCAAAAAAGACTACGCATTTACAACAACAACCAACGGTTCACACCGCGCGATGGTACCTATTGGTATGTTTGAGCGTGTGATGCCTTTGGACATCATGCCGACCTTCTTGCTGCGTTCACTGCTCGTCACAGACCTTGAGCGTGCCGAGCAGCTCGGATGCCTAGAACTTCACGAGGAAGATCTTGCCTTGTGTGCGTTCGTCAGCCCCGGTAAAGAAGACTACGGAAAAGCCCTTCGCAAGGTGCTCACAGAGATCTGGCAAGAGGGATAACCCGTTTGCATTGTGCCTACGCGCTCGATTGGAGCGCACAGGATGGCACAACCGGGTTTCCACGATTGAGACAGGATCTCTCCGACTGGCTCCCTCATCTTAGAGGTGAGCGGAAAACTGAATGATACGTTCTGTTCTTGACTTACTTCTCAAAAGAGAAGCGTACATCGGGGATAGACGCCACCGCAGGTCAGCGAGCATCGAGTGATGGCTGATTTGTTTTTGCAAGATTGGAGACTTGTTTGATGAAATTCCTCAGAGATTTTTTGGACAAGCAAGAAAAGCACTTTGAAAAAGGCGGGAAGCTCGAAAAGTTTTATGCGCTCTACGAGATGCATGACACGATTCTCTTTACTCCGTCTGATGTCAACAAAGGCAATACGCACGTCCGAGACTCTATCGACCTCAAGCGCATGATGATCACCGTCGTCGTCGCCTTGATTCCATGTATCTTGATGGCGTTTTACAACACCGGCTATCAAGCAAACCACGCGATCGCAAACCTCGGCGCCAAGCCCCTCGCGATCTGGCAAACCACAGTGTACGCCAAGTGGTTGGGCCTCACACACGATCCCACAAATATCCTCGCCAACTTCGTGTATGGCGGGTTATTCTTTTTGCCTGTCCTGATCACAACCTTTGCGGTCGGTGGTATCATCGAAGTCACGAACGCGATCGTTCGTGGACACGAAGTCAACGAAGGCTTCCTCGTCACAGGCTTTTTGCTTCCTTTGACCTTGCCTCCGACGATCCCACTGTGGCAGGTCGCGATGGGCGCAGCATTTGGCGTCCTGATCGGAAAGGAAATCTTTGGCGGTACAGGGATGAACGTCCTCAACCCAGCGTTGACAGGGCGTGCGTTTTTGTTCTTTGCCTATCCCGCGCAGATCTCGGGTGACAGCCCCTGGATCGCGGCCAACATGCTCGGCGCAAAAGCTTCCAGCACGCTCCCAGACGCAGTCAGTGGCGCGACATGGCTCGGAAAAGCAGCGACTAGCAAGATGGCCCTCGCAGGACACAACATCTTCGGTGCGGAGTGGTGGAACGCCTTCTTGGGCTTTGTCCCAGGGTCTATGGGTGAGACCTCCGCGCTCGCCTGCCTGATCGGTGCAGTCATCTTGATCGCCACACAGGTCGCCTCCTGGCGGACGATGCTCGGCGTGGTCCTCGGGACCTTCCTCACCTGTCTGCTCCTCGGCAATGTCCAATCCGAAACCAACCACATGTTCTCCGTGCCCTTCCACTGGCACATCGTCACAGGAGGTTGGGCGTTTGGCCTCGTCTTCATGGCGACTGACCCTGTGTCTTCGGCATTTACAGAGGCTGGCAAGTTTATCTATGGCTTCTGTATCGGGATCATGGTCATCTTGGTGCGCGTCGTAAACCCTGCTTACCCAGAAGGGATGATGCTCGCCATCTTGTTTATGAACATGTTTGCCCCCTTCATCGACCACTTCTACGTTCAAGCGAACATCAAACGGAGATTAGCACGCGATGCAGCGTAATAGCGTACCCTACATTCTAGGCTTTTGCACGGCTATCTGTTTGGTTTGCTCGGTCATTGTATCGACAGCCGCAGTTGGCCTGAAGGAAAAGCAAGAACAAAACAAGATCCTCGATCGCCAAAAGAAGGTCCTGACTGTCGCTGGTCTCATCAAAGAAACAGAGGCAGTCACACCCAAAAAGGTGCAAGAGTTGTTCAAAAAGCGCATCAAGTCGATCATCGTCGACCTGAAAGGCGGCACTTTGGACAAGGCCATGACCAAAAAGGCGAAAACATTCGACCAACAAAAAGCCAAAAAAGATCCCGCACGTAGCACCTCTGCTCCGAAAAACAGAGCGGGTGTCAAGCGTCTGCCCAAACACGCCCTCGTCTATCTCGTCTCCAAGACGGATATCAAAGAAGATGGCAAAGGCTTTGCGCTCGACAAATACATCTTCCCCATCGAAGGAAAAGGGCTGTGGTCCACACTCTACGGATTCATCGCCCTCGCTCCAAACTTCAACGTGATCAGAGGTCTTATCTTCTACGATCACGCTGAAACCCCTGGTCTCGGTGGTGAAGTCGAAAACCCCAGCTGGAAAGCCAAATGGCCCGGACGTACAGTTTACGGCCCCAAAGGCAGCAGCCCCAAATCCTGGGGCAAACCCAAGATCAAAGTCGTCAAGGGCTTGGCTGGACCTCCCTCCAAAGACCCACACAAAGTGGATGGACTCTCCGGTGCGACCATCACAAGTAATGGTGTCACTCACCTCGTCAGATTCTGGCTCGGTGAAAACGGTTTTGGACCATTCATCCGTCACAAGCTTGGTCTCAAACAAGCCAGCAAAGGAGGGAAGTGATGAGTAAAGCAAACGAAGCGCTGATTGATCCACTCTTTGACAACAACCCCATCGCCCTCCAAGTCCTCGGGATTTGTTCGGCGCTCGCGGTCACGACAAAGCTCGAAACTGCGACCGTTATGGCGATCGCGGTGACCGCGGTCCTCGCGTTGTCCAACCTGTCGATCAGTATCCTGCGTAACTACATTCCACCTAGTATCCGTATTATCGTGCAGCTGACGATCATCGCATCGCTCGTTATCGTCACCGACCAGATCCTCAAAGCGTACATGTTTGAAATCAGCAAACAGCTCTCCGTCTTTGTTGGATTGATCATCACCAACTGTATCGTCATGGGCCGCGCTGAAGCCTTCGCGATGCAAAATGGTCCCCGCCTCAGCTTCATCGACGGTATCGGCAACGGTCTTGGCTACGGCCTCGTGCTGCTCTTTGTCGGTGTCTTCCGCGAGCTGTTCGGAGCAGGGAAACTCTTCGGTATCACCATCCTGCCCCTCGCGAGCAACGGTGGCTGGTACATGCCCAACGGCCTGATGGTCCTCTCCCCCGCTGCGTTCTTTTTGATTGGCGTGTTTATCTGGTTGCTCCGCACCTGGAAGCCCGAACAAGTAGAGGAAGATTGATATGGAACTCACTTTGCTACTGGCTGCCAAAGCTGGCTTGGCTTCGAATCTAGAAGCCTACCTGAGCCTGGCTATCAAAGCCATCTTCGTAGAAAACATGGCGCTCGCCTTCTTTTTGGGAATGTGCTCCTTCCTCGCCGTCTCCAAAAAGGTCGACACCGCCATCGGTCTCGGCGCCGCAGTCGTCTTCGTCCTCGCGATCTGTACGCCACTTAACAACCTCGTATACACATACCTCTTGAAGGAAGGTGCTCTCGCTTGGCTGAGCCCCAAGTTCGCCACTGTCGACCTCTCCTTCTTGTCCTTTCTTACATTCATTGGAACCATCGCAGCAACCGTACAGGTCGTAGAGATGGCCATTGACAAGTTTGCGCCTGCACTCTACGCGACGCTCGGGATCTTCTTGCCCCTGATCGCTGTCAACTGCGCCATCCTCGGTTCTTCCTTGTTCATGATGGAACGCGACTACAACCTCCCTGAGAGTACAGTCTTTGGACTCGGCTCAGGGATCGGCTTCATGCTCGCGATCGTCGCGCTTGCTGCTATCCGCGAAAAAATGCGTTACAGCGATGTTCCAAAGGGCTTGCGCGGTCTCGGTATCACCTTCATGGTGACCGGACTGATGGCAATTGGTTTTATGGCCTTCGCAGGTATCCAACTCTAAAAAATCCTGACGGCCCAAAGGCCGCAGGCTTTTTTTCCAGGAGGTTTGATTCATGACAACAGCAGTCCTCGGAGTCGCTGTCTTCGTCTTTGTCATCGTGGCCCTCGTCGTCATCTTGATGGTCGCTCGTGGGCAACTCGTCAACACAGCTGACGTCAAGATCATCGTCAACGGTGACGAAGAAAATCCTATCGTTACACCCGCAGGGAGCACCCTGCTCAACGCACTCGCCGCACAAAAAATCTTCATCCCCTCCGCTTGCGGTGGTGGTGGGACATGTGGTGTCTGTAAAGTCAATGTAGAGTCCGGTGGTGGTGCCATCCTCCCCACCGAGCGCACACACGTTACACGTGGCGAAGAGCGCGAAGGTTGTCGTCTCTCTTGTCAAGTCAAAGTCAAAAATGACATGCACATCGAGCTCGAGCCCGAGATCTTCGGTGTGCGCAAGTGGGAATGTACTGTCCGCTCCAACGAAAACGTCGCGACGTTCATCAAAGAATTCGTCATCGAGCTGCCCGAAGGTGAAGAAGTTCCCTTCCGCGCAGGTGGGTACATCCAAATTGAATGTCCCCCACACGTCGTCAAGTACGAAGACTTTGAGATCGAAGAAGAGTACCGCGGTGATTGGGACAAATTTGGCATGTGGGGCTTTGTCTCCGACGTCAAAGAGACCGCAACGCGCGCATACTCCATGGCAAACTACCCCGAAGAGAAGGGCATCATCATGCTCAACGTGCGGATCGCAAGCCCACCTTGGGACCGCGCAAACAACAAATGGATGGACGTTCCCCCAGGGATCATGTCCTCCTATATCTTCGGTTGTAAACCCGGTGACAAAGTCACCATCTCCGGTCCCTTCGGTGAATTCTTCGCAAAAGAGACTGACAACGAGATGGTCTTCATCGGTGGTGGTGCGGGAATGGCGCCCATGCGCTCCCACATCTTCGACCAATTCAAACGTATCGGCACCAAACGCAAGGTCTCATACTGGTACGGCGCTCGTAGCTACCGCGAAGCCTTCTACGTCGAAGACTTCGATGAGATCCAAGCGAACAACGACAACTTTGTATGGCACCTCGCCCTCTCTGATGTCGCCGAAGAAGACGATTGGGGCAACCCCGAAGCCGAAAGTCGAAAACCACTCGGCTGTAAAGAAGGCTACGTCGGATTTATCCACAACGTCCTCTACGAACACTACCTCAAAGATCACCCCTCCCCAGAGGACTGTGAATACTACCTCTGTGGTCCCCCCATGATGAACACTGCGGTCATCAACATGCTGCTCGACCTCGGCGTCGAACCCGAAAACATCGCACTCGATGACTTCGGAGGATAAGCAAGCCCGATGACTGACCAACCCTCCCCCTCCTCCTCTTCTCCTCCACTCTCTGAAACCATCCCAGGCGGAACCCGAAGATTTATCCTTCCAGGGATCTTTGTACTCGTCCTCTTTGGTGTCCTCTTCTACAGAATGCCCCGCAAACAAGCCACAACACACAGTGTCTGGCATGTCCAAGGGCGCATCTTTGGGACGACCTATAACATCAAAGTCATCCACAAGACAAAGCTCCCAAAGGGTCTTCATATGCGCCTCAAGGCCGCACTTCAGCGAGTCGATGAGCAGATGTCGACGTACAATAAAAAGTCTGAACTCTCCCGATTCAACGCCTTCAAACAGACGACGCCCTTCAAAGTCTCCGCGGCGCTCGTGCAGGTTGTCTCAAAAGCCCACGAGATCACGAAGATGACAGGCGGTGCGTTTGATGTGACCATCGGTCCAGTGATCAACGCCTGGGGCTTCGGTCCCAAAAAGCGAATCAAACCACCCGCCCAAGATGTCCTCGACAAAGCCAAACAGCGCGTCGGTGCGGCGAAACTCACCTACGACAACAACACACACACCCTCCGCAAGACCCGCGCGGATTTGTACGTCGACCTCTCGGCGATCGCGAAGGGATACGGTGTCGATGTCGTAGGACGTGAGCTCGAACGAGCTGGGTTTCGGGATTATATGGTCGAGATTGGTGGTGAAGTTCGTGCTCGCGGAAAGAACCCACGCGGCATCGCGTGGCGCATTGGGATTGAAAAACCTGGACAAGGACAACAGCAAATCCATACAGTCGTCCCCCTCCACAACATGTCGATGGCGACGTCTGGGAATTATCGCAATTACATCACCGTCCAAGGAAAGCGCATATCCCACATCATCGACGCTCGGACCGCCAACCCGATCACACATGACCTAGCCTCTGTCAGTGTCTTCCACAAGGACTGCACGACGGCTGATGCCCTCGCGACAGCCCTCTTTGTCCTCGGCGCCAAAGAAGGTCTGGCGCTCGCCGAGACACACAAACTCGCGGTCGCCTTCCTCGTCCCCAAGGGCAAAGGCTTTGTCATGCGTGCCTCGAAAACCTTCCAAGCGCTCACCTCACCACAACACAAAAAGCCTGCCACACGTAAACCTTGACGCGTTGCGTTTTTCCACTATCATGCCCACGTTACACACGATGTCCGCTCGTATACACAGGACATCGTGATTCCCAACGTCTTGAACTCAAAACCTCGGTGCGATGAAAGTTCCAGGTGAAGGAGATAAATATGCTCCCCGTCTTTTTACTCTCCCTCGGATTGATCGCGATCATCATGACGATCATGGCTGTCGGTGTGATCTTCTCAAACAAAGAACTCAAAGGTTCATGTGGCGGTCCCGGTAATTGTGAATGTGAACGCAAAGGGATCCCCAAAAAATGTGAACAAGTGGCCAACCAAATCCTCGAAAGCATCAACGAAACCCCCTGATCGACCCCCTCACATTCCTCATGTCATAGGCACAAAAAAAAGGAGTCGGCGAGCGATGCCGACTCCTTTGAATCAAAAAGAAGAGGAAGGAGGTCCACACTTGCAAGGTCAATCCACTCCCATAGATCGAATCCTTGCTTGTTGACTGAGAGATGACATGCCTGTCACCTGAAGGCTATTCTGTCCAGAACGAAGCGCTTCACTTGCAAGCAACATCCGTGTTGCCTGGAGACATCTTCCATGATGCCTCGTCCCTGTCTGTTATTCAGCCTACACATCTTCCTCCCCTCACACAGTGAAAGACCTCACAAGACACATGTGAAATATTTCACAACAATCCCAAAAAGAAACTTGACATTCCACAATTGATCCTCTATCTCATCAACCAAGCCCGCCCAAAAAACAATGTTCCCCCGATACAAAGCGATGTTCATATCGTCATATGTCATGATGGACTGTATTCGGTGGGGGAATCCATTATCTCAAAGTGCAAACAACGCACAAACTGGAAGACCTGGTCAACGACCTCTCCCCTCCGGAGAATGGGGTCTCCACGCTTCATCAAAACGAAAGGTTTGAGTCTGATGAAAAAAGCACGTAAAGTGATGTTCTTCTCTTTGTTTTTTGTGGGCGCGACACTCTGGATGGCGTGTAACCCCATCACGCGGGAAAATTTCGGCGAACAGATGTGGAACACGTATTGTTCTTTTGTGCACGAAAAGTGCTGTAAGGAAAAAACCCTCGCAGACGCGACCAAGCAACTCTTCGGTGAGAGCATGGACGAATGCCTCAAGAAGTACGGTGAGACCATCGATTTTGGTGGGCTCTTCAAGATCAACTTCAAAGAAACGTACGACAAGATCGCAAACAGCGAAGATGTCGACTTCAAAACGGAGAACGCGGCCAAGTGCGTTGAAAGTTTCGCCAACCAGTCCTGTGAAAACACCTCCGCACCCACCAACATTGTCTCAGGTTGTGATGATGTAATCATCGGCAAAAAGGCCGCAGGCGAAGATTGTCCCGAAGGCTTTGAGTGTATGCCTGGCCTCAGCTGCGTCAACAAAAAGTGCACCAAGCTCGCCACCACAGGCGAAGCGTGCGGCGCTGAAACCCCCTGTGACAACGCGACTTACTGTGACTTGCAAGACAAAAAGTGCAAGACACGCAAAAAAGATGGCGAGGATTGCTCATTCGGTGAATGTGCTGATAACATGACCTGTAACAACGGCAAGTGTGGCACTTCCACGACCACTACGACCAACTCACTCTGCCAATAACCCCCTCTCCTCCGAAAACCCATCTTCTTTTTTCTTGCAGTAGCCTTATGTGGGGAAAGCCTCCAAAAACAACTTGTAGAGCGCACGTTCGAGTTCATGACTACCTGCGTAAAAAGCTGTATTTTCCGTCTTTAAGCGCCCGTCGTACCAATTTGTCCACGCAAACAAGTGCTCGCCCTTGACGGCTGCGACAGTCAACACCTCGCGAGGGATGAAGGACTTCATGATCTCCCCCTCCTTCGGTAATTGCCCGAGCATAGTGACGATCTGCGCGACCGTCTCAGGCGCCGAGAGCTCAGCGCGAACAGTGCGCCCTCCCTCTTCATGTGACACCAACACCACGAAGATACGCTCTGCGCCAGAGAAGTCCATCGAGTCACTCCCCCCTTGTATCCGCTCTGTAAAGTTGGCGAGTGAGACCGCACCGCTCTTATTCCCTGTCGCCGATGTCTTGGCTCCTTTGGCCCGCAATGTCTGCATCAATTGCTCGATCACTTCAGGGCTCATATTGTTTCCATCACACCGAAGGGTCTGTAAGGCAGGAAAAGCCGATGTCTCCATCAGCATCTTCGCCCCCTCATCACCCATCCCACAGCTCGAAATATCAAGCAGCTCCAAACGCTCAAAAGAGCTTGCCTGTCCGAGGACCTTCGCGCCTTCGTCACCGAGCCGATTACCCGAAAGACTAAGCACACGCAAAGCAGGAAGAGCTTGTGTCAAATACACAACCCCTTTGGCGGAGATCTTGTTATCCCGCAGTTTCAACGTCTCGATCTGGCTGGCCGCAGGTGTCTCGACAAACTGAGCGAGCATGTCATCTGCGATATTGTTATCAGACAGATCGATAGTACGTAGACACGGAAGCGCGCTGCTCATCAACGCAAGGAGCCCTTTGAGACCCACACGATTTCTCGACAGATCGAGGCTCGTGACATGTGAAAAGTACGCGGCATCTACGAGCTGCTCGACAAAGTCCGAGGTCGCATCATTTAATGAAAGGCTGATGACCTCAGTCTCTTTTTCTTCGGACTTATCAGCTGAACGCAATGACATCTCAAATGTCTGTAGCTGCTGTGTTGGATAGCGATTGCCTCCCCCCGCAGCCTCCGCACCAATCTGGTTGTCCGAAAGATCAATCGCCTCCACTCTCTCCACAATTGATGACGTAGCGAAGCGTATCGCGCCCTGATCATCGATATCGTTATTGGATAGATCGATCGTTTGCTTTCGGGGCTGCGCAGACGGAGGTATTGTCTTCAGAAACGAACTTTGGATGGGGTTCCCTCCAAGGCTGAGGCTTGAAAGTTTGGACAGGTGAGGAGATGAGATGAGCGCCCTCGCGCCTTCATCTCCGACCCGGTTTCCGTAGAGATCCAAAGACCGAAGCGCTGTCATATGTTTGGTAGACGCGAGCGCCTTCGCCCCCTCGTTGCCGACCTGATTACCGGAGAGCAGCAACGAGCTCAATCGATTCTCGCTTTTCGAGAGCGCGATGACGCCAGCATCACCGACGGCGTTAAAAGGGACGTTGAGCAAATCGAGTTGGAGAGGCGCGCTCTCAGCGATCGCAACAAACGCCCCATCACCGAGCATACAACTCGCGAGTGTCAGAGATGTGAGCCGCTTCATCAGAGGCGATTGTGCGATGGCCTCGACGCCCTCATCCCCCACATAACTAAACGAAGCATCAAGTGTACAGAGCTGCGAGAGTGATGAGGACATCGCGATCGCCATCGCCCCGATACTGTCAAAGCCTGCATCATTCAAGGTGAGTGATTGGAGATTGGAGAGTTGAGAGGACGCAGCGAGCGCCTTCGCCCCTTTGTGACTCATCCCAACTTCGGTGAATTCGAGCGCCTCGACGTTGGAGATATACGGCGAGTTGACGAGCGCCTCGATGCCTTTGTCCCCAATCCTGTTGTTCATAATTGAGAGGACACGGACCTGCGCGAGCTGCGGTGTTCTCGCCAATGCCTTGGCACCTTTGACATCGATCCCCTCGATGGGCAAACGCAAATGAAAAGATGCAAATGGTGCGATCGTCGTCCATAGCTCAAAATCTTCGATGGACTCGACCATCTTGATCGGAGCCTTCCACAACGCACCATGCTCCGTGAGATAAGGAAGCCAGATCTCTTCGTATGTATGCTTCTCTTCTTCATAGGCTCTCTTCAAGAGCTGACAAAGTGATGTCCTCCAACGGTAAGAGGTCCCCTCTTCGTAGGCTTTCTCGGCCCCTTGTATGATACCACGAAGTTCTGCAAACAATTCATTTTGCATGTATTTCTTCCTTTTCGACGTTATCTCTGTCTAGCTCGAAGGCCCATCATACCACAACCCCAAACAAATCGCGCCGAAAAGATATTCTATTTGTCCTTCTCAACCAAACTAAGGCCGTCGGATGGAAAAAAGCGAAGACAAGAGGGCAGTGGATGGAGCCTCAGGCAAGGCATGAGGAGAAGGCATAGCATCGCTACGCCGACGACGAATCACAACGCCTGTGGCTTCAGCAACAACCTTCTGTCTTCGTCTCATTTTCCGTATTCTTTTTTCTATCCGACGGCCTAACGAAGATAGAAGAAGAAAGACGCCCCCGCAAAGAAACCATGACCGCTCATCAAATACGCCGGATTGCGGATATAATCCAGCGCCGCCACAGCCGTCCTCGCTGCATATCCACCGTGAATCCGAATCCCTATCGCCGGTAACTTGCGCTCCTTCTTATCGAACATCACACGGCTGAACTCCTCAAACGCGAGCGGGATATCAAAAAAGGCCCCCGCATACGCCCGAAAGGAAAAGCTGTTCAAGGAGAGACCACCAATACTCCCGCCTCCAATCAAACCAAAATATTTCCCTGTCGGCATCCACACCACACCCAGCCCCACTTCTCCCTCAATATAGAGAACGGAGAGTCCCCAGGTCGCCATAATATCGACAGAGACACGAAATGTATCTGTCCCAATCTCCCACCGCGCGACAGGTATCGAGAGCGATGTAAACGCCCCATCTGCGACCTCAGGGTTATCGTGTTCCAACCACACGTTGGTCGTAAAACCAAACGATTGATACCCAAAAAATGAACCCGCGTCCGCTACTTTGGGCGCACAAAACAACGGAATCAACAAAAGAGTCAGCAAGAAAAATCGCTTCATAAGTCATTCTCCAAATGTTCAAAGCCAGTCAAAGTGTATGGTCATCCGACCAATCATAAAGTCGAAAAGCCTCCAAAAAATGCACAGGCTTTCTTCATTTTTCACTCGCTTGACAGATCGCAAAAGATATCCAACACTCACACAAAACCATCAGGCTCATCCCAAAGCCCTTGGATGGAAAAAAGCCTCAAGAGTAGGGAGAATTACCTATGACCCGGTTCATTCAAATCATCATCTTTACATCCTTTCTCGCGGCGATGTCCTTTGTCGCCTGCACACAAACAGGTCCACAGACGGAATCTTCACAAGAACAGCACACGGAGCACGTCACCGAAAAACATACAGACGCCGCAACAAAAGACATAAAGGTCGAGCGCCCACCAGAACCACAACCTGAACCCACACCAGAAAAGACCACGCGCTGCCTCACTCCCAAAGCGCTCGGTGCGGGGCCATACTTCAAGGATATCACCAAAGAGGTCGGACTCGGCGAAGACGGCATCAAAGCCTATGGCACCAAGATCACCTCCGCTGACCTCGACCAAGATGGCTACCCCGACCTGATCATTCACGGAAATGAAGCCAAGCGCGATGATTGGACCGCCTCCCCTCCTGTCCGTTACCGCTGGGTCCTCTACAATCGACCACACCCAAGTATCAAAGACAAACGTATCTTCGTCGATCAAACCAAAGAGAGCGGCTATGCACAAACACGCGATCCCAAAGTCCTCGGTCGCGCCAGCCACTTCGCGCTCTATGCAGATGTCAACAACGATGGACACCTCGATATCTTTAGCGCCGCAAAGAGCGACGCCAACAAACCCAACGAAGACCACACAGACCGCTCTCGCGTCCTCTTACAAGATGAAAAAGGAACGTTCTCCTTTGCGACAGGCGCAACAGACATCACCCCCTCTGCGAGTCAACTCTGGTCGACAACCTCAGCGACGTTCTTAGATTATGATAGAGATGGCATCATCGATATATTTGTCGGCTTCTGGTATAAAAATTACGGCCGCTCCTATGAAGCTCTTCAAGATCGACTTTATAAAGGACGTGGAGATGGAACCTTCGAGGATGTCACAGCCAAAACAGGTCTAACAACGCTCCCCTTTCAGCAAGGTTATAAAAATGGAACCAACCACAAACCGACCTATGGTGTCACCTCCTGTGATGTGAACGACGACGGTTATACAGACCTTCTCGTCTCTGCGTATGGTCGACAATATAACATGCTCTACCTCAACAATGGACGTGGTTCATTTACGGAGTTAGGCCGCCCAAGTGGCTTCGCAGGTGACGAACAACGTGACCCCAAAGATAACGAATTTTATCGCTGTTTTTGCGCAGCTTATCCCATTCAATGTCCCGCAGGTGTCCCCAAACCCCGCATTCAATGTTCCAACCCTCCCCCCTGGAACAATACTCTTGATAGTCATCCATTCAGGCTCAATGGGAACACCTTTACGACGGTCTGTGGAGACATCAATCGTGACGGTAAAAACGACCTGTACAATACGGAGATTCGGCACTGGCACATCGGGACCTCTTCTGACCCCACTCAATTGCTGCTCAATATCACGAGCGGAAGCACGATCAAATTCAAACGCATGGCTCCTCAAACGGTTGGGATGTCCCGTCCCAAGACAGGCTCGTGGAACCAGGGTGATTTGATGGCGGCATTTTTGGACTTCGACAACGACGGCCGCGAAGATATCTATCTTTGTAATTCCGATTATCCCTTTACATATGGTCACCTCTTTCACCAACAGACACCCAAAGCCGATGGGACGCCGACATTCACGGACATCGCCAAAAAAGCCGGCGTAGACCACGCCCGCGCAGTTGGTGTCACGGCGATTGACATCGACAATGACGGAGACCTCGACCTTGTCATTGGTTCGAGTCGCGCACGCTGCAAAGCCGCAGAGGGTTGTCCCTGGAAGGTCAACGAAGTCCGTGTCTACGAAAATCTCGTGGGACAGGATACAAACTGGCTCAAAATATCACTACGAGGGAAAGGCAAAGGTGGGACCAACAAGATGGGGATTGGTTCGACGATATGGGTGACTGCAGGAGGCGTTACACAGATGAAGGAGATCTCTGGCGGCTATGGCGTCTCAGGACAACAACACGGTCTCGTCGCCCATTTTGGACTTGGGAAACATTGCACGATCGAGAAGATCATGGTGAGATGGGCAAATAGTAGCCGTGGGCGCCAAGTCTTCGAGAACGTCCAGGCCAATCAACACATCCAAATTAACGAAGGCGTTGATACATTGACCACGAGGTAGAGGTGTTGGGGCCTCGCCTTTTTCGTGTCGCAGGCACAAAAAAAAGGAGTCGGCGAGCGATGCCGACTCCTTTGAATCAAAAAGAAGAGGAAGGAGGTCCACACTTGCAAGGGCCAATCCACTCCCATAGATCGACACCTTGCTCGTTGACTGGGAAATGACATGCCTGTCATCTGAAGGCCATCCTATCCAGGATATGGCACTTCACTTCTGGAAAACATCCATGTTTCCCGGAGACATCATCCTTGGTGTCTCGTCCCTGTCTGCTTATGACACTACATCTTTTTCCTCTTCAGCACAGTGAAACACCCCACAGCGTGAGTGTGAAACATTTCACAGTTCTTTAACACGGCATCAAGCCGAAGGTTTCACTGACAATACCGGACACGCACATACGTCAACTCTTTTGTCGCCGTACGTGTCGCCCAGATCACATCACCATCAGGTGTGTTCTCAAAATCGCCACGATCCGCACAACTAAAGCGACTCGCCGGACAGCTCGCGGCCAAAGGCACGCTCGCGGTCATCGCCTTGATCACACTCGCGCCTTGTAAATCAACCACCGCGAGTTTCGTCGCGCTTCCTTCCAGCCAGCCCACTAAAAAGTTGCTTCCATAGGCCGCCATTTGGGGAGAATGTTTGGCCACTGTGGGTGCATTCGTCAGCCATTTGACGTGCCCTAGTTTTCCGGCGCTGGTGATGTGAAGGAGTCCAATCTCGTTTTGTTTCTCTTGCTTCTTATTGCGATACGTCGACGCAAAGGACAACGCAAAGCCATTTCCAGATAAGGGAACAAGACCACCTAGCGTTGCGGAGACATTCCCCGAACAATTGCCGCTCTCCTCTCGAAGCAGTGTGCGATGGTTAAAGGAGATGCTCTTCTTTGGGTAACAGTCGGAGGCACAGACCGGACCAAACCGCGCGCCGTTGTGGGCGATCCTCACATCGATACTGTGACTACATCCCCAGCCCCACCCGCCGCTGACCTTTTTGCCGGTCGCGTCGAGATACATCAAGATGTCACCTTGATGTTTGCCATTGCTCCAGAGCATATTGTGACCAAAATATGCGGCGTACTTCTTGTCTTTGTCCGACCACAACAACCGCCCACGATGCCCCCATGAATCCACCCACTTGTCGTTCACCTTCGTGTGGTTGTTGTTACCAACGAGGACGACCTCTTTTGTGGTCTTCCCGGTCTTGTCAGTACGCACAAACACCATCGTCTCGGCGCGACGAACCAACAAAGCATATCCATCTGTATGGGCGACGAACCCATTGACAAACTCACCATCAACGAGAACATCCGCTCCCATCGATTGCCCGTTGGCCCTGATAGACGTGATGTGGATCTTCTTGGCGGTATCGGCCCAAGCGATCCTCACGGTCTTGTCAGGGAGTGTGTCGAGCATAATCGCCCGTGAGGACGCAATCGAGGCTGTTGTCGCGAGTGTCTTCTTTTCGATCCGTTGTGTGAACGCCGGACAGCTTGGATTACCACATGTGTTAGGTGTTCCACTACCACCGCACGTTTGGGGCGCTGTGCACTTTCCACATGAGATCTGTTTTCCACAACCATCATCCAATGAACCGCAATTTGCGCCGAGCTGCTGACAGGTTTTGGGTGTACAGGCAGGTGCACCGCAGACTTTGGGCTGACCACCGCCACCGCATGTCTGGGGCACCGTACACTTTCCACATGAGAGCGTCTTACCACAGCCGTCCTGAATTGTTCCACAGTTGGCCCCCCACGCAGCACATGTCGTTGGTACACAGGCCGGTTTGTCAGGCGCTATATCTTGTGGTGGTTGTGTGTCCAATTGTGTTTCCGGTTGTGGCTCAGGCTCAGGAAGGATAGGTTTATCAGCAGGTGGCTTGTCGTTTGTTTGGATGTCAGTGGGGTGCTGTTCGGTGATGTGTGGTTCGGGGAGTGTGTGTTGATCGGGGGCAGGACGCTCAATGGTTTGTTCGGTGAAGGGTTTTTCAGGCGCGATGATCATGCCGACACAAGAGACACCAAGGCTCTGTCCAAAGAGCAAGATCAGTACGAACATCGCGAGCAGATGTGGGGTTTGATATGTTGGAAGCCGTTCCATCAGAGTCAACTCCGTGTTTTGTCATTGTGTTGGGATCATACAACAAGATGTCCCAAAGCAAAAGCGAAATTTTCTGAAAAGAGACATCACCCGTATATTCATGTGCAAAAGGAGCGATGCAGGAAGGAACAGAACCCCCTCAGACGGGCTTTGGTTGATAGAACAACCTGGGGTTTTCACCCCAGACCCCACGATGCTCACGCATCGTCTGTGTTGCGCTCTTCGAGCGCTGGGAAAGGCTGCAAGAGCGATGCAAAAAGAGGGAACAGGACCCCCTCAGACGGGCTTCGCCCGCTAGCTCCCTGCTGCTCAACTGCGTAGGCAAGGGGAGCGATGCAAGACCCCCTCAGACGGGCTTCGCCCGCCAGCTCCCCCTGTAAGACCTGCGCTTTGCTTCGGTCGACAAGGGGAGCGATGCATATCAAAGGATATATCGCGATATAAACGAAAAACACGCGTATATCGGTTTGATCTCAGTAGGGTCGGGCCTTGTGTCCGACCTCAATCTCCGTATATATGGTTTGAATGGTCCCTCCTCTCGAAAGGATTGAGAGGAGGGAAGAGCCGAAGGCTCAGGGTGGTGAGTTTGTTGAGGCGTATGTTGCAAGTGAAGACGCAAAAAACCCACTAAAAGCTCGCGAGCAAAAGGGAATCCAAGGATATGGCTTGCTATATCCGCCTGGAAGAAAGGGATGAAATAGTGGAGTCAGGGGAGTTTGCGGAGACACAAGTGCAACGTCCGCCGGATCAGAAATCTAGAATCCCCCGTGAATATCGGGAGAATAGCCCCTCCTCTCGAAAGGCTTGAGAGGAGGGAAGAGCCGAAGGCTCAGGGTGGAGAGTTTGTTGAGGCATATGTTGCAAAGCGCACGAAGCAAACGTCCTCATAGGACAGCTTTGCTTTGGACGCAAGTGCAACGTCTGCCGGAACAGAAATCTAGAATCCCCCCGTATATACCGGGCAAATGGTCCCTCCTCTCGAAAGGTTTGAGAGGAGGGAAGAGCCGAAGGCTCAGGGTGGAGAGTTTGTTGAGGCATATGTTGCAAAGCGCACGAAGCAAATCAGCCACGAAGAAAAGCCTCTCCAAGAAGAGCATTGTAGGTGGTAAAGCCCCAACCCTGAGGGGGTTCAACCGGGGTCCAGCGGCCGCCCACTGGTGCAACGTCCGCCGGAGCAGCACTAGAGATTATTTGTAAAGGAGGCGTTTGGTAGCCTGTTGGATCTCAGGCTCTTCATCCCGCAAGAGTTGACGTCGCAAGCCCCTCACGACCTCATTCCGCAAAGAGAAACGTCTCAAAATAGAGACAAACGCCAAACGCACACGCCATTCATCCTCCCGTATATGCTCGAAGAGTGACTTTAACTCCTCCGTCTTTGCGCTCGCACCAAGCGCCTGTAATGCAGCGATCCGCACAAGCAACGTACAATGCTTCAACAACGGCGCGATCGCACCTCGTACTGACCGTGAAGACGTGCCCATCCGACGCAACACATCAAGCGCCGCGATCAACGTCCTCTCATCCTGCAACACATACCTCAGCGAAGCATCGAGGCGCAACAATGACGCCTCCCTCCAGGCCACAAGTCCGCGAACAGCCGACTCTCGAACGCGTACGTGCTTGTCCTCTAATAACTCCATCAACAGCGACACCTGAAAGAACAACACCTGCCGACAATCACGCCATAAAGACGTTTGATTCGACCACACCAACGCACCCCCCAAAGCACCACGACAGACACCTTTGTTCGACGCAGCCATGTCACCTAACAGACGTGCAGCCTGCCGTCTCAGCTTCCAAGAGGACGCCCTCGCAGCCCGACGTAGATACACCTTGCCCTCCCCTTGCCAGGAGACAATGATCTCCCTCGCGAGGGACTTCTCGTACCAGAAACCTCTCTCCAGAAGAGAGAGCACAAGCTGCCCAATCCTCAGACTCTCAGGACCAAACGCCTTGATCGCACGAAGTGACGCCTCACGTAACATCGCAGAAGAGCGAACCTCACGCAAAACAGAGGCCTTTGAACTTGTAGGTCTCGACATCGGGGCGGGCTTTGGGAGAAACACCGTCGCAAGCACAGGCAACACACGTTTAGGTTCCATACCGAGCTGACCGAGCGCCTTGATCGCCGCGAGACGATTGCGTCGATGTGCGTCACGTAATGCCGACAACAGCGTAGAGACCGCCCCCGGAAGATGACGCCCTCGCACACCCAAGAGACGAATCGCCATACGACGAACGCGCCAATGAGAGTGCTCGACCTTCTTCGTCCACCAGCGCCCTTGTCGTTGTGTCTTCACAATCTTGAAGACCTCATCTCCCAACGTGAGCATCGTGTACTTCGTCTTCCCGAGGCGTTTAAACCAATCAGGGCGACTCAAAAGACCGAGCCCATAAGCCGGCGATGTCTGGTAAGACAACCTCATAGAAGGATAACACGACCTCCTCCCGCCTACACCCACGACGCACTTCATTTTGGACGAGACGATAGGAACTTTGATCGTGGGGAGCTTGGGAGTCTTAGGCTTTTCCACCCGGACAAAAGACCACGGACCCCTTTGCAACGCCGCCAACATACCCGGATACGCTTTGGCACCGAGCATCTTGAGCGCTCTTCGTGTCCACCTCGCCTGATCTTTGTCTTTTGCGAGCAACCCCTTGGTCAACGTCCCGATCAAATAATCTGGCAACACCGTCTTGTTTGGAAATGTATGGAAAGCCTGGATAGCCTCACGTCTGACGCTAGCGTCCGGATCTGCAAGGTGGCGCTGCCAGCGAATAAAGAAGCCCATCTGTGCCGATGACATCCCCTCGTAAAAAGAGGACAACACACGCAACGCCCGCGACCGTACAAGCGGATCAGGAGCATCGACAAGGCGTATCATTTCAGGAAAGAGGACTTTTTTGTGCTTGAGCCCCACAAAGAGACGCAACGCCAACAGGTGAGAAGACAATCGACGCCCCTTCTTACCTCCAGGCGTCTTCACCCTTAACGGTGTTGTCGACTCATCTGACGTCACGAGTTTTTCGATCATACGTCGGACCTTCTGGGGATGTTGTCGATGAAGCATCACAAGCAAACGATCAAAGCTCGACCCCTTCGCCTTACTCGCGACACGCTGTGCGCGCTCATGTAAAAACACATCTGTGTTGCGCATATACATCGCTCCAAACCACCCAAAGAGCGCACTGGCGACGATGAACAC
This sequence comes from Deltaproteobacteria bacterium, assembly GCA_002731275.1. GTDB lineage: Bacteria > Myxococcota_C > UBA6777 > UBA6777 > UBA6777 > UBA6777. The sequence continues at coordinate 64,244 of PCBK01000092.1, forward strand.
GCTAGCACCAAACACTCTCCAGCGCCCCGACGTTTGTGAAGAAGTTGGGGGCATCTGTGTATGGGGCTCATCATCAAGTTCATCGTGACGGATCGCGTCCCATAGTTTTTCATATGCCTTGGGGAAGGTAGCTCTTTGTAAGCAACGTTCCCAATGTGTGGTCGCAGTGTAGGTCGCAAAATCATCGAGTAGACGGCGCGTGTCCACGAGATCCTTCTGGAATGTCTCCCACGCATCCTCCACACGACGCAACAAAGCACCATACTCCCCAGCTTGCTCATGAGAGGTCAGAGAGAGTTGCAATGTTTGTAATTGGCCCAACGCTTCTTCAAGCTCACCCTCCTCAGCAAGCTGAAGCGCACGTCGGTATCGTTCGTTTTTGCTGCTGAGTTGTTTGCGGGCCTTGAGATAATGTGGATGACGCAGACAGAAGTCGCGGATATCAGGATCATCTGCGATGATATGTTCCCAATCATCACAGACACTCTCCGCGTCCAAGATCGGATCGGTGCGTAGCAGCGCTTCTGTACGGGCCTCGTAAACATCGGCGAGTGTCTGGACACGACCGCAAAGCGCCATCCACTGTCGCGACTGGAACTCATCCTCACGTATCCATGTGAGACACGCGAGCGGACCATCTTCTCGAAGCTTATGCTCAACAGCACGGATGCGCTTCATCAACGCACGTTCTTGCCTCGCGAGCGATTGTGCTTGTGAGTGTCCCTCACAAAATCCAGCGAGATCTTCACGTTGACAGACCTCATTCCAGAACACCCGACAATCCTCGATCGACTCTGTCGCGAGCTTCTCGGCGAGCACACGAGCGTACTCATCGACCTGTGCGAAGATCGCCTTCATCTCCTCGCGGAGCACCTGAAAATTGCGTTTCTCTGGATACGCCTCTTCGGCCTTCTGAAGCTGCGTCCAAAAGCGCGCGTGAGATGCCTTTAGGCGTAGCTCCTTCAGTCTTTTGACACGAGCCTTTGCGCCGGCCTGACGTTCTTTTAAGAGGTCCGCTTCACAGGTCTTCAGGGCATAGGAGACGTGAGACAGCGCAATGCGTTCATTGGGTTCACGACGGATCAGTTTGGAGAACAACGCCTGGATATGTTCGATGTGTTGGTGATATGTGTCCTTTGTCTCAGAAGGACACTCCCAGGGCATCAGCAGCTTGCTCTCCTCTCTCTTGGAGAAGGAGGCTTCGATAGAAGGTGCGCCGATAACGGGGACCTCACCTGTCAGCATCTCGTAGAGGATGATCCCTAATGAGTAGAGATCGGCTGCTTTTGTGACCTTCTTGCCCCTCATCTGCTCAGGCGAGATGTAATAGGCCGTCCCAACAAGACCTTCCCGAGAAGTCAGGCGTGTACCGTCCATCATCGTCGCGATCCCAAAGTCGAGCAACTTGACCTGACAAGACGCGAATGAATGAGCGGTGGGTGCGTCGTGCATACCAACGGGCATAAAGGTTACATGTTCCGATGTGTCCGCACACAAGAAGATATTTTCGGGTTTAAGATCGCGGTGGATCAGGCCTTTGTGGTGGGCTGCAAACAGTCCCTCAGTCACCTGCTGTAGGATATAAATCGTCTCGAACAACGTGAGTCGCTTGCGCAGACGCAGGTATTCACGTAGCGTCCATCCCTCAAGCAGCTCCATCGTGTAAAAACGGTCATTCGCTGCGACATCGAAGAGTTCGACGATATGTTTGTGTTTGAGTGATTGTAGCAGACGACTCTCACGAGCGAAGCGCTGTTGAGAGCGCACATCCTGGCTGCTCCTCATATGAAGTTGTTTGAGGGCGATCAGTCGTTCTTCACGCTCATCCCAAGCCTTCCAGACCTCCCCCATCCCACCACGCCCGATCTGCTCGATCAGATGGTATCGCCCAGCGAGACAGACAGGTGGTTGTTCACCTTTTTGCAAGGCCGACAAGAGGATCCCACCACCTGTCTTCCATGCGTCAGCCGCTTTGTCGTCTGGTTGTTGTTGTGTTTGTTGTCCTAAAACCTCTGAGTCATCCTCAAAGGCTGCAAGCATCGTCTCAAAGACATCTGCACCCTTGGCGCCTTTCATCACACGCTCCCTTATATGTTCATGGATTCCATGCAAAAGACGAGACAACAAGCGGACTTGTTCATTTTCGATGGAGCGAGAAGTGGTTCCCAAGGACGAGTTTTTTGATGTGGTGCAGTTCTTCGGCCTCTGCGAGTCTTCGAAGCCCTTTCTCCGTGAATCGATTGCCACCGAGTTGTAGGTGAGTCAATTGCCTCGTCAACGAGGAAGACAGGAGCACATCGATGGCTTTATCTTCGAGTTGGTTGTGTTCGAGATTGAGCCGACGCAACGAAGGGAGCGCATTTGTTGAGAGTAACGCGGTGAGTCCGACCGTTGTGATCTTGTTCCCGTACAAGGAGAGCGTCTTGAGTTGCATCATATGAGGAGATTGAGCGAGCACAATGAGGCCTTCATCGTGAAGATTGTTGCCCCCACACTCTAGCAGCTTGAGTCCAGAGAGGTGCGCTGCTTTGGCGAGCGCAATGAGCCCTTCATCAAGGATGTAACAGGAAGGCAACAAGAGTTTTTGGAGTGAACACAGTGAAGACGACTGCGCGAGCCAGTTCGCCCCCTCTGCTCCAATCGAACCATCAGAGATCTCCAAGTAATTGAGTTGAGAGACGTGAGGTGATTCGGCGATGAGCATCGCCCCAGAGGCGTTCACCCCAGTACCGTAACCAGCCCAACTCTTTCGAAATTGGAGCCTCTTGAGAAAAGAGATGTGTTCGGACGCCAGCAAACGCTCGAGTCCCCTTATGTTGAGAGCTTCTTGCCCCTTCCCGACAAATGTCTCGGCGGTGTTCTCCGATGCATTCCACAACACAGAAAAAGAAATCCCTCTCACCAGCGACGCGACACCTCGATAGTGAGGCGCACACATGACTTCGAGCGCCAACACATGTGGGATGGATGGACAGGGGAGCATCCGGGCAGTGTCTTTCCAATCCGCGAAGTGAGAGGCGGCATATTGAATTGCCATCTCTCGCTCGGTATCTTCGGGCCAATCGAGAAACAACTTGCACACATCATCCCAGACCTTCGGTCCGGGACGTCTCTCACTAAAGATCCGACGCAGTGCCCCCCAGCGTTCAGAACTCATCATACATCTCTCCCATTACACTTGAGAGGATGTGTACAACACCGCTCCCAACAACAACAAAGGCAGCAACACCAGCAACAACCATACAACCCATCCGGCCGCCATATCATCAGACGGAGTCGTCTCTGTGGTGGTCTGCTTTGTGATAGCCGTTGATGGCGTCGTGACTTGCTTCTCCACAGACTCTACGGACTGTTTGTCTGGGCGTGTGGGTTCGACGGTGGGTTCATGAATGGAGCGATTGGTGGAGAGTTGCCCCCACTTGCGCAATGTCTTGCGCCATGTATCGAGTGAGGGGCGTTGTGTAGGCTCTCTTTGAATGGAATGGGTATACAACGAATCGATCGCCTTCAAAAGCTCCTTCTCTTGTTGACCGTTGGCGAGCTGTGGACGTCGACGAAGGACTTCATCATATAGACGACCCGCCCCAACAGTTGGACATTCACCGATGAACAACTCGAAAGACAGGATCGCGAGACTGTATATGTCGGCAGCGGCGGTGAATTCATCACCATGAAGAAGCTCAGGTGCCACGTAATAAGCGGTCCCAACAACACCTCCTTGTGAAGTGAGGCGTGTGTCTCCGTCGTGAATGGCGATCCCAAAGTCGAGCAGCTTCATGTGGAGGGAGCGCGTGTTGTCGAGCAGGAAGATATTTTCGGGTTTAAGATCGCGGTGGATCAGGCCTTTTTGGTGGGCAAGTTGGAGGGCATCACAGAGTTGAAGGAGCAGCTCAAGGCCGTCATCAAGGCTGAGTGGTCCATCGCGACGAAGTCTCGCACGCAAGTCTTCACCTTCGAGTAACTCCATCGTAAAACAGGGCTGTGTTGGGTACCACTGCTCAATGCGGACGATGTGTGGGTGAGAGAGACTGCATAAGATCTCCCACTCTCGCAGGAAGCGTTTGTGGTGTTGTTCTCCCAAGGATGGATGGAGTTGTTTGAGGGCGAGGGCTGTGTGGGTGGAGAGATCCCAGACCTTCCAGATCTCTCCCATGCCTCCGTGACCAATGCGTTCATCAAGGCGATAACGATCGAGGAGCACATCACCTCGACTCCATGTCTCTGACAGCTCTGTCGCGGCCCCTGTCTTGAGGATGTCAGCACCATGAGGCTCACGTAGCCCAGTGACGAATAGATTGGCTGCGTCGGCTTGATTGGATTGTTGAGAGAAGGACATCGCTCGCTCCTTTTGTACAAAGGCTGGTGGAGGGGAAAAAGCACCTACCTGTTATACGATACGGCAAGACAAGCGATCTATACAACGATTCTTTTTGGTGAAATCTGAAGACAGAGGGAGGTCGAGAGGTTTGTGAAGGAGGAGAGGCGGTGTGCTAGAAGAGGTCGGCTTTTACGCTGAGGACGAGGTTGTTTGTGACCTGCCACTGCTCGACGAGGAGCGGGATCAGCTTGGCCTGGAAGACGTAGTCGAGGGAGGCCCACTTGGCGAGCTTGAAGCTGACCTTCAGGGAGAGGTCGGCGTTGAGCAGGTCAAAACCTTTGAGGTCCGTCTCGACGTTGGTGATGATCGGATACATCAGCTCCGCGACAAAGGCGTAGTTGATAAACTTGTTTACGGAACCTGTCATCTTGATGTCGAGTTCGAGACCAGCTTGTGCATACGTGCGAAGTTGTTTCAGTTCGAGTGTAGGAGTCGCAGCGTCGTCAGCAACGGTGTTCCCGGCAGCGATCACACTTTGACCGACAGCGTCAACAGCCATCTCCAGTTTGAGGAATTTCTCGTCTTGTGGTGAAAAGTTCACCCCCGCCTTTCCTTTGAGGAGCATAGGGCTAAATGCACGTGTCAGCAAGAATGGTGTGTTCTTTTGCGCTGTGTTGGTGCCCACTTCGTTGCCTTTGAAGTCGAGGATGCGAATGTTGGTGTCTTGGTTGACGACGAGGTTACCGTCAAACAAAGCTGTACTAAACTCAGCGTCAACGTGGAGACCTGTTTGCCACTTATCTTTGAAGCGATAGGTGTAAGAGGTTTTCAAGTCGAGCGCGTCTGCTGTTTTGATGAACGGCTCGATGGTCGGCGTTTTGGTCTGTGTGTGAACGAGTTTAAGTGTGGAGTTCCACTCGTGGGCGTTTTGGCGCAAAAGCAGACCACCTTCGACGAGGATACCAAATGTCAGGGTGATCCCGTTATCGATACCAGGGACATTATCACTGCTCACGAGAGAGGTGTTGAGACCAAGTGTGAGTTTGGGGAACCAGCCATTTTTGGGCTTCTTCTTGGCTTTTTTGTTGATCGCCATCAAGACCCGCTGGTCGGGATTGGGGGTGGCTTCTTTTTTGGTCTCTGGAGCCTTCGCACGCACAGCAGGCGCATCTTCAGCAAAAGCATTGGACGATTGAGTTGGCATCCACATGTGAGTCATCATGCTCATCGCGAGGACACCAAGGAACAGAATGCGATTTGTTTTCATAGTAATTCTCTCCTTTCCTTGTGTGTCGTCTAGAGAATGCTTGTGGACAAACTCAAGATCAGGTTATTGGTGACCTGGAGAAGTGGCTGAATCAACGGCGCCTGAACAAGTCCAAGCTTGTAGTTGATGGAGAGCCACTTGTTCAGCTTGAGTCCAACAGTGAATTGAACGTCGAAGTTGAGCAGCTCAAGCGTCGTGAGGTTGTTGGTCACGCTCGAATAGAGCGGCAACATCGCCCCGGCTTTCAAAGCGTAGTTGAGCACTTTGTCGAACAACACCCCTGCGATCTCCAGCTTCAACTCAAGCCCCGCCTGGATGTAATCTTGAAGTCGTTTCATCTCAACAACATCTGCTGTATCTGCGTTGTCTTCGAGGCGGATACTGTTTTGGACAAACGCCTCAATCGCACCACCACCGGCTTTGACCTCCATACGGAAGGGCTTCAAGGTGAAGGGATTGAGCACCACACCCAAAGACTGTTTGAGCATCAGCGGCGCAAACCCCTTCGTCAGACCAAAAGGCGTCTGTGCGATGATGTCATCGGAGGTTTTGGTTCCATCGAGTTCGGTGATCTCGGCTCTCGCGTTCGCCTCTTTGACGAGGAAACCATCGAGCAACGCCGTATCCAACGCAGCCGAGACAAACAGCCCCAACCACTTCGGATTTTGAAAGCGGAATGTGTAGACCGTCTCAAGCAGAGCCTGGTCCGCTGACTTCAAGAAAGGCTTGAGTGTCGGCGTCTTGGTCTGTGTGTGTGTAATCTTAAGGGTGGTGCGCCACTCATGAGGACCACTCGAATAGAGCAGTCCACCACTGAGCTGCACACCAAAGCTGAGCGTCGTACCGTCAGGAACACCAACAACACCGTCACTTTGTGCAAAGGAGAAGTTGAACCCCAGATCGAGATCGGGAAACCAACCGGACTTCTTGGCGGTCTTGATTTTGAGCTTGTCAGGGATAAAGTTGTTCGATTGTTGCGCAAAGGCAGAAGACTGGCTTCCCCCCCACAGCAACAACGTGAGCAAACACCAACGTGTGAGTTTTCGAATCATCAATCACTCCAAATGTCACAAAAAAATTCCAACATTGCATATACAATAAAAAACGAGTCATTCGGGCTATGTGTAGCCTTGGATGTCTCACAAAATTGTACATTTCGCCATTTTTTGACACAGATTGACACACGCCATAGGCAAGGAAAGTACCAACTTGGAGCGATCCGCTCTTTTCTCCTACGAGAAGAGAAGTTTGGGACAAAGACGAGCTTGCAGTGTGATCCAAAACAATATAAACTTCACTTTACATTTAGGTGTAGGTAGCTATACAAACACACAGAAGAAGCACGCGAATTGCAGCAGAAAGATATGAGGAAAAAGCTGAATGGTCAGTAAGAAAGACGACAAAACCCTTCCCCCACAAGTACGAATTGCGCTCATCGACGACGATGAAGATCTCAATTTGTTCTTCACGGCCATACTGGAAGCAGAAGGCTACAACATCTCCTCTTTCCTCGATGGGAAGTCCTTTCTCAAAGCCGTTGAGCAAAACGCCGATCAATTTGGCCTCGTCCTGAGCGATTATATCCTCCCAGATACAGATGGGTTCCAGCTCTACAACAGCTGTAAATCCATGGGGTTGAGTTGCCCCTACCTGCTCATGACGGCTTACGGCGACTTTGACATCGCAGTGCAAGCCCTCAAATCAGGTGTCGCAGACTACATCATCAAACCTGTCAAAGAAGACGTCTTGCTCCGCAAAGTTTCGGCCTACATCGAGCACCGGACACTCGAAGAGGAAGTCATCTTCAACCGACTGGGTCGCCAGATCATCGCCCAGAGCCCTGCCATGCAGGACATCCTCAAAAAACTCTCTCGGATCGCAAAGAGCCGCGCGAGTATCCTCTTAACAGGTGAGAGCGGGACCGGAAAAGAGGTCCTCTCCAAGATGCTTCACGACATCTCACCACGCCAACAAGATGGTCGTTTTGTCGGTGTGAACGTCTCCGCCATCCCCGACACGCTCTTCGAAGCCGAGTTCTTCGGTTACACAAGAGGTGCCTTCACAGGCGCTCACAGAGACCACGACGGTTACGCCAAAATGGCAGATGGTGGGACGCTCTTCCTCGACGAAGTCGGCGATCTCTCGACGGCCTCTCAGGTCAAGCTGTTGCGCCTCCTTGAAGAGAGACAGGTCCAGGCCCTCGGCTCCAAAGAAGTCCACTCCGTCGACTTTCGTCTGATCTCAGCCACCAACGCCGATCTGAACGATATGATCCAACAAGGCACCTTCCGTGGCGACCTCTATTACCGCCTCGCCGTCATCTCCGTAAATATCCCCCCTCTACGTGAACGTCCCGAGGACATTGTCCCGCTCGCGAGACACCTGCTCAAACAACTCGCCGAAGAAGAAGACAGCCCCGTGCTCGACTTCACACCGCAAGCACAGCAAGCGCTCCTCGCCTACAATTGGCCCGGCAACATTCGAGAGCTCAAAAACCGCGTCTACGAATCACTCCTCGCAACGGACCAAAAGTGGATCGAGGTCTCCGATCTCAACCTCCCAGGACAATTTAGCCAGGATGACCAGCCGCTCGCGTATGACAAAGCCAAGGCGCACTTTGAACGCACCTATATCACTCGCTTGCTCAAAGTCACCTCCGGGAATATCAATAAAATCTCCGAGCTCGCTGGCCTCTCCAGAAAAGCTGTCTACGATCTCATGAAACGCCACGAGATCGACCCCGCACACTTCCGCAACCGCTAGGCCCCCTCTTTTCGTCCTCCTCCTTATTATCCAACAACCCACCTCTCCGCCCTTCTCCACTACGATCCGCTTGAGTCCGCCACCTCTTGAAGCTATAATTACCTGTTGGCACAACACAAAGGCAACGCCACAAGCTTTGTCCGCCTGACCTCATCATCCACCATAAGGTTACCAGCATGTATGTACAGCGACTCATCTATCTACGCATTCTGATTTCTCTTTTCTTCGTAGTGCTCGTGGGAATGACACTCCACTGTAGCCCCACCACCCCAACTTGCTCCAACGGCACGCTCCCAGATGGCTCGTGTAGACAAGACAAAGACGCCCAAGTCGAAATGATCGTATCCGATCCCTCTCCCTTCGAGAGAAACAACCCCGAACCCACTCCTTCGGAACAAGACACGCCTGAAACAGTCCAAGAAACCCCCTCCAAAGAATCCCCACAAGACGCACAAAACCAACTCTGCAACACATCAAGTGAATGTACAGCCTCGGAGTACTGCTCCCCCGAAGGAAAGTGTGTCCCCCAACTTTGCACACCAAGCACCAAACGCTGTGCAGGCCAAACCCCCGAACAATGCAAAAACGATGGTTCGGGATGGAGCGCGTTGACAGCCTGCCAAAGTGGAACCTCCTGTGAAAACGGCACCTGCGTGCAGACAGGCCCTTGCCAAAAAGGCGACACACGCCCTTGCTATACAGGCCCCGCTGGAACCAAAGATACAGGCGTGTGTAAATCGGGAACACAAACCTGTGGTGACAGTGGATGGAGTACATGTCAGGGCGAGACGTTGCCAGAAGTCAACGATGAGAGCTGCGATCTGTGTGACCAAAAGGACAATGACTGTGACGGCCAGACCGACGAAAAATGTAACTGCATACTTGGAAAAGTGCGGACCTGTTACTCAGGCCCGACAAACACCCAAGGGGTAGGCGTGTGTAAGAGCGGAACGAGCACTTGTACCAAGCAATCTAATGGGTTTTGTTCTTGGGGAGCATGCCAGGGAGAGCTTACACCTGCGACAGAGATATGCGGTACGAGCAAAGACGAAGATTGTGACGGCCAAATCGACGAAGGCTGCTCCACATCGCTCAACCTCGTCGGCAAATGGAGACGTTCAGACAGTAGCAAGTACCAGCTGGAGTTCTTCTCGACAGGACGATATGAGATGTCGATCTCTGGGACAGTTGCCGCACAAGGCGCCTATAAATTGCAAGGGAATCAATACGAGATGAAGGATGACAAGGCCTCTTCGGGCTGCACATCACAATGGGACCCATACACGACGAGTTATGCCAACGGACAGTTGACATTTACCCCCAAGATCCGACCTGAAGACATGTGCATGAAGCAAATCCCCGGCTTCATCGGCTCCCCCTACCATTGGCTCTCCATCCCCTGAGAGAAGTGTCCCGACGTTCTCATTAAAACGCGAGATCATCTTCACCAAAGGAGTTGTCTTGGGGTGGTGCTTCGTATGGGATCTGCTCCGCTTCTTCTTCGACAGGAACAGCTTCTTTGAGGGTTTGTTGGTGCGCTTGCAACCAGTGGTTGAGTGTTGTGATGCGTTCAGAAGCGTCATCTTGTGAGACCGCGTACGCCACTGCTTTCGCGCTCCCTACGATCATGAAAAGCTTCTTGGCGCGTGTCATCGCGGTGTAGAGGAGCTTACGACTAAACATGTGTTTGTGCACAAGTCCCATCGGCAAGATCACGATCGGCCACTCGCTCCCCTGGCTCTTGTGGATCGAGATCGCGTAGGCAAGCTCTAGCTGGGAGATATCTCCCCCTTCGAACTCCACCAAACGACCATCAAACTCGACCAACAAGGCGTCGTAATCGACGTCGACTACGACACCTGTGTCACCGTTGAAGACACCCTTCTCATAGTCATTTCGAAGCTGAATCACACGATCTCCCACACGGAATGTTTGGTGATGTTGTAGCTCAGACTTGTGACGTCGAGGTGGATTGAAGATCTTTTGGAGTTCCTGGTTGAGCGCGTGTGCGCCAGGAATATCTCCCTTCTTCATCGGAGTAAGTAACTGGATGTGTTGTGTCGGGACGTTGTGGTTGCGCAATTTGCTGAAGACGTCTTTCAACGCGAGCAGCAGATTTCGCTTCTCCAAGACCTGTGTAGACGCATCGATCGACAAAAACTTGAAGTCTTTGTAGCGTTTGTTGTCGACGAGAATGGGTTCACCGAGCAGAACTCTCTTCGCGTTGGGGATAATCTGGCTGGTCTCGTCTTGTCGGACAATTTGTTGGAGTCGGACTGTTGGGAGTGTATTGGAGGAGATAAGATCTTGGAGAAAGTGTCCAGCCCCAACAGATGGGAGCTGATTGGCATCTCCACAGAGCAATAACGTCGTGCGTGACGTATCAATCGCCCTCATCAACCCCAACGCGAGCGGGATATCCAACATCGCCGCTTCGTCAACGACGAGCAGATCGGCCTCCAAAGGATTATCTTCATTCCGCCCAAATTGACGCAACGCCGGATTGTATTCGAGCAAGCGGTGAAGGGTGAAGGCTTCGGACTTGGTCAGCTCGGACAATCGCTTGGCAGCTTTTCCGGTCGGCGCGGAGAGGATCGGCTGCTCCCAACCACAAGACAAGATCGCGTTGAGTGTGAAGGTCTTTCCTGTACCGGGATATCCCGTCAACACGACACAACGATGCTGTTGGGCAGCGACGACCGCGAGGGCTTGTTCTGTGTTGAGACCTTCAGGTGGGTCGACAGGTGTACGTAGCGCAGGTTCAGCCGCGAGGTGGAGCAAGCGAAAGGCGATCTCATCCTCAGCCCTCGTCAAGTGGGGAAGTCCGAGGTGTGTAGAGGACGGATTGGCAAGCAGTTCACCACTCTCCTCCATCTTGCTGAGCATCTCTTGCGCTTTGGAAAAATCCAGTTGAAGACGCGATGAGCGCGTGCGCGCCAGCAATTCATCTCTGGGAAGTGCGGTGTGCCCTTCGTTTCGCATGGCGTCTTCGAGGATGGAGCGAATGGCCGCCCGGATTCTTCGGGGGTCGTGCCGCTCGATCCCAACGACCTCAGCGACCTGCTCCGCGAGTGTAAACCCAAGCGTCGAGAGGACGTGGTAGGGATCACGTCGAAGCAATTGCAGCGTTGAGCCACCATATTGTTCGAAGAGTGTACGCGCCTGTTCCTCGTTGAGTCCCCAATTTTCGGGTGTCGCGAGGAGGCTGCGAGAGGGGAGTCGGATGCTCCATTGTTGTTGGAGCGCGAGACATTGATCTTTGGTCAGACCAAATTCGGTGAGTTGGAGTGGATCTTCTTCAAGAATACGGAGAGATTGCACCCCCCAACGTTTGACGATCTGTTTGCACAAAGCTGGTGTCAAACGGGGGAGCTGCAATCCCTCCAGGTACGCGAGCAGTTGTTTACTATCAGTAGGAACGATCTCTTGGTATGAGCGGACTTTTAGTCCTTTTCCCCATTTGGGGTCATCGACCCAGACCCCTTCAAATTGGTAACAAGCTCCGATCTGTACGGACGCCAACTCGCCTTTGGCCCATTGCACTTCGCCATCAATGCGAACACGTACAATACACCAGAGACTTTCGGGCTTACGAAAGACAACCTTAGTGAGGATTCCGATCTCGATCGAGAGTTCTTCGGACTCGTCATCACGCCGTCCCTTTTTTTGGGATTGCGTGGACAATGGGGTAACAGATCCAGCAGATGTTGGTTTGTTCGTCCTGTTGAGCCGTTTTTTCGCCTCATCTTTCATTTGTCGAACAGGGACCTGAACCCGCCTGGACGCAGGAAGTGGCACAGCCGCCATATCAAGCCCTCCTAATGATGTCAGTGAGATCCTCTGTCCAAACCAGAAGGATCTCGTTGTCAATTCAATGAACTCGCAAAAAAGAACACACTCCCTTGAGGGATGGGCCCTCAAGAGAGTGAAGCGCTTTAGAAGTCGTTACTCTGGGGACCGCTCCAGCCTTGATCTCTTCCCTGGCGCTCACGACCGCGTTCCTGACGGCCACCACGATCTTGTGGTGGGTAGTCATCACGGTATCGATCTTGCTGTGGTGCCGCGTGACGGCCACGAGGAGGCTCTTCGCTGATCTCAGCGTCTTCGTGCGCAAAACGCACACCTTCGCTCTCGGAGACCTCTTTTTTATCGGAGGACTCATCACCTTCATGGTAGAGATCGGAGGGAGCTGTTTCAAAGTATTCTTTGAAGAAGAGTGCGCTCTCTTGTTGCTTCAATGCGTCGATCACTTCGATACGCTCGGAGTCTCTTTGCTCACTGAAGTCGGGGAAGTTGACTTTGTAGAAGTTCCCCATGTAACCGTCTTTTTTGGTGTGATATGTCAATCCAAGAGAGACGCGCACGCCAAAGAGAGGTTGACGGAATTGACGGAGTTGGCTGAGAAATTTCTCAAGTGGTGCGATCGCGCTACCGTGGAAGTACATCAAGTAGCTCTCACCACGAAAATCGATCGCTGCGGTGTAGCGAAGGTCACAGGCGCGACGAGCTTTCCCTTCGCTGTTGCGTGTCCAACGTGCGTTGGGACACTCAGCGACGAGACCACGTGGACCCATACGGTGACATGTGTGGTGGATGGGCTGCTCAACAGTCGCATCAGGTCGCAGTGAGTTGGAGCTGTAACACTCCGGGACCTGGCTGCCGTAACCGTTGGGACGGAAAGACATGGAGCGACGAAGAGCCAAGAAGACCACCTCGATGGTGTCGTATGCTTCGCCCGTTACGCGGTTGTGAAATTTTCCGATCGGCGAAAATTCACTTGTGGGTTGGTTAATACCAATCACTGGATAGCGAACAAATTCTTGCTCGCCAAAGATCTCAAAACCCATCCCTTGCAATTGGGCATTTCGTTGAAGGGCATCAGGATCGACCATTCCATTGGATTGGGAATTCACTGGAACCATTTTGTTGTCTCGATGCATGTCTTTGTCCTCCACATAGCAATCGAAAAAATTTCTCTCTTTCCCATCACTGGGAATGTGCAAACGACTTTCTTTTCACACCCTACAACTTACAACCCATACATGTCATAACGTGACACACAACATTTATTCATACAATTCAACACCCTACAAAAAAGGCGGGAAATTTATCTGGGATTTTTTGACTTCACGCGTCGAGATCGGATACTCAAAAAGAGGACAAAAGAAACGGCACTTCATAGTGACACAACGGGTTGATGACATCTATATGATCGATCTTCCCCATGTCAAAGCGTGTCTGATATACCTGTCCAAATGTATCGTTTCTATAGAATGTATTTTTTTATGTTTCGCTTTTTCTCAGATGTTTTTTTGATTGTATGTTGTGATTTGTTCGATAGGAGGAATGACGATGCGCGTACGTTGGTCTCAACTGGTCTATCGCCGTCCCGGAAGTGATAATGAAGTCGGATTGGCAAGGGTTTGTAAAACACTCAACGGTGAAACCATGCATTTCCAAGACGCTCGCCCACAGATCGGCGACGAATCCAAAGGATATCTCGCCCTCGTCCCCCTCGCACGAGGCTTCGAAGAAGAGCTCGATGAATGGATCGAGATCGACCCAGAGGTCTTCCTCGAACGTCAACGTTCTTTGTGGGAAGACTCCCACGCCCCCGAGCCTACACAAGTCTTTGTACGTAGCTGGCTCAACGCCGTCACAGAATTCCTCAACCTGCAAACGTCTCGTGCATAAATTGCTCCCTCACATCCCGAGGCCACGTCCCTTCATGGCCTCGTATATGTCGTAAGTATCTTTTCTATGTATGTGTCTCTTTTTGAAATGAATCCAAAGCGCTGATTGTATTGTTTTTTCCCAGTCAACGCTCATATCAAATGGTGCATCTTTATCATATGCGAAGAACAAAAGGGACCTTTTTACCCTTGAATTCGAGAGCATAAGCACCCAATTGGCTCACATCCTCCCAAGGAGACGTCTTTGGCAGTATGTGTGCACCCTACATGTATTCTTTTGTTTTTTGTGCCCCATGTGCGGAAGAATCGTCGAACGTTTTTTTACAAGTATATCGTTTTTTTATTTTGTGCCCTCTTTGTGTTGATTGTTGCCCCCTTTGTTTTGTTACTGTGTCGCCTTTTTCGTCGTGGGACGTGCCTTCACAGGTCGCGTCGCAGGCTTCGTCACCGCCCCTGCTTTTTTTGCCTTCTTGGTCAATGCCTTCTTGAACTTCCCGAGCTGTCTCTTGAGATGTAAGATCTGTGAGCGAGCGTCATACGCGCTGAGGGCCTTCTCCTCGGTCTCGATCGCCCGTTTGATATCTCCCAGCTCAAAATAGGCCCGCGCCAATGTGTCGAGATAGGCCGCGATCTTACCATGAGATTGACGCACTGCCATCTTCGCATATCTCAGCGCCATCGGTACATTCCGATACTTCTTATCGTGCGCAGTCAACAACAACCACGACAGATTATTGTTGAGATTGGCATCTTTGGGGTGCTCTTCGAGTAGCTGTTGGTAGATCTGGATCGCTGGTCGAACCTCTTGCGCCGCAGCCAAAAACAGCGCACGAAACGTGTCGTTGCGGAACTCGCTCTTGAAGCGTTTGCGGATCGTCTTCATCAGCTCCTTTGTCCCAACTTTATCTCCGGCCTCAGCGAGCGCAGTCAGACGCTGTAGCCAATAAGACCAACGCGAAGGTGACAGCTTGGTCAGCTTCGCGAACACCCCGGCCGCCTCACGCCAAGCCTCGGTTTGGACATACACCCGCCCCAAGAGATCGAGCGTGTGCTTGTCGCCCTTCTTCTGCTTAGACGCCAACAACAAATGCTCTTTCGCACCCTTTGCGTCACCGGCTTCGAAGGCTTTTGCGCCTTTGTAAAGCTGCCACATTCCCCCCTTCTCAGGGTGCAATCCACGGTAGGTGATCCCACCAAGCACAAAGATCAACGCGAGCAAAACAGCCTGACCAAGCCAATTTGGAAATGAACGCCCAGGGATCCGACTCCAGAAAAAGACCGTGAAGGCCGCTCCCGCCACAAATCCACCGATATGTGCTGTGTCATTGATCACCTCAAACCACTCACCGAGCGCAAAGTTGAAGGCGATCAACACAAAGAAAAACAGTCTCCCCCCTGCGCTCGTCATCACAAAGTCGCCTTCGAGATCGAAGATCAAAAAGATCATCAAGGCACCTGCGATCCCATAGATCGCCCCTGACGCACCAACAGACACGGCAAGTGGCGAGGTCCACAACAGACTCGCAACGCTGCCCCCGTATAACGAGATCAAATACAACATGAAAAAGTATTTGCTCCCAAGCAGACGCTCGACCAACCGACCCAACACGTAAAGCCCCAGGTTGTTGAGGATCAGGTGCACGAGGTTTCCATGCAAAAACGCACAAAAGAACAGCCTGTAGTACTCCCCTTCCCAAACTGCCGGGTTGTACTGCGCACCAAATTGCTTGAGCGTCTCGCTGCCATCGGACACCATCCACAACGAAGCGAAGCTCGGATCGGCGTTCATCAATAACAAATACAAGACGCTGTGAATGACAATAAGCCCAAGTGTGACAGGGATTTCTTGAATCGAACGGAGGTAAGATTGAAACATATTTTGTTACCCAATATCCATGGTATCGGCGCCTCAGTCGGTGAGACCCGGGTCGAGAAGGGAGCTGAAACACACAAAAACACGTTACCACAACCTCTTGAGGCCGTTGCTCCATCGCACGCTAATGTAGTGGAGACCACACAGGAGATCAAGAGAGACGACCTTTCGCCGACAAGCTGCCTCAAGGAAAAACTCCCTACACATCACCGATAAGAGAGCACTCTTTCGCAAAGATTCCCGCGACCTCAACCTCCTTCCCCATGCGCTCACAAAAACCTCTTGAGTTGCCCATCCCACTTTGTGCTACAATGCCCACACTCTGCCCCTCTGTGTCTCATCAGTAGGGCACGACACGGCTTACATATCGCGTATATACCGATGCCTTTGCACACAAGAGGTTTCACGATGACAAACCAGACGATCACCAATCGACCGGGCCCCAATTGCGAGCTGACCATTCGCATCAAATTCAACGATCTCGAACGCTTTCGAGAAGATTATCATAAGCAATTACGCGACGGTAGCTACTTTCTCAAGACCACCCGCAGCAAACCGCTCGACACACGTGTGCAGCTGATCTTCATCATCTCCCCACAATCCCCAGAGCCCACAGAAGTCTGGAGTTGGGGGACCATCGATAAGATCGTCACCCCCGAAGAAGCGATCGAGACGCAAACGACTTCAGGTATTCGCATCAAACTGATGGACATCACCAAACAACGACAAACACAGATCGAGAGTCTCTTTGGCGTTGACGACGCTGTAAAGGCAGTCCTCCAGGCGCACAGCAAACCGCCCGAAAATGAAACCCCTCCTCAAAAAGCCAGCTACCAAGTCAATCGCTCCGCACGACAGGACCTCATCGAGCGTGTAAGAGACATTATCCGTCTCTCTGATGCCGATTACTACGTGCTTCTTGGTATTCCCAAAGACGCAAAAAATGAAGAAGTCCGCAGCGCGTATAGACGACGCTCAAAAGAGTTTCACCCCGATCAGTACTTCCGCAAAATCCCCGAAGAGCTGATGCAAGATCTCCAGCGAGCCTTCCAAAAGCTCACAAACGCCTACCGCACACTGACAGACGCCAAGCGACGTGTCAGCTATGACATCTCCATCAATAACTACGCAAACCCCGACGCAATCAGGGAGGCCATGCCTCACGTCAAACGACAGAAAGCCTTCAATCAGAATTATAAAAAGATGGTTGAGCCACGAAATGAGCGCGTCCAACAGCTCCTCGAAGCTGTCGAGCAAGATCTGTCCAATAACAACCCCAAAGCCGCCTTCGCCAAACTCAAAATCGCCGCAGCGATGGACCCCCTCAACCCCGTTGTCCGACAGAAAACCAAACAAGTCAAAGGTATGCTATCTTAAACGAACCCTCTTAGTCGGTAAGGCTGCTCAAGTCAGGACAGTCGATGTTTTGCCCGGCAGCATCCGAACACGTCATGTACACAATCCCCAAACACATCTCGTCGAACGTCCCATCTCCCCAGTACACATCAGCAGGCGTCCTCTTTTTACCATCGACAATGGGCTGATTGGCTGCTGAGTTGTTCCAGGAACACGTGATCCCAACGGAGTCAGACATCCCTAGCTTCACGGGCTGTGAGAGATGGAAGATCAACTGCCAGTTGAAGTCCCACTTCGGGATGTTCAACAAACATTGATTCCCTCCCAAACTCAACCGCCCAGAGGCCCCAAGCTGGTGCATGTGCAACATCGCGCTGTAGATTGTGAGACCTTTTACTTTGGGAGCGACGAGACCCAAAAAGGAGAGCGGCAAATTAAATGAGTGTGTCGCGTTGCTGTCATTCGCCGCGATCTTCATATTTTGCCCTCTCAACCACTGTGGATTGGTGTATGGGAAGAGGATCGCCTCTTTCTTCACACTATCCTCCAAGCGGAAGTCCACACTGGTCAGATCGCTCTCATTGGCTGTCGGCAAGACGTTGTAGTGGAGCTGAACGATGATCTTTGAGCCAGGTTCGACCTTGATCCCTGTATCTTTATAGTAGCCCGCTCCCGGTACACCAGGCGCCCACACTCCAAGCCAACGAAGTCCAGCTGGTCCACCAGCCGTTCCGTAACAAGTGTAACCGTCGCCGTTGGGGTCTTTCTTGGTGTACTGTGCGACTTCGCTCTTCTTTGCGATATACGCGATGACGTGGTGTACGATCTTGGCGTTCCCTGGATTGACCTGGAAGCCCGTGACGAATTTATTGGTTGTGTGGGGCCAATCCAAGACAAAGCATCGATAATCATCGGGTTTTTTCTTAATCGTGTAGGACTTCTTCATCTTCAAGGTCAGGTCGACGCGATCCAGGCCGAGCTTTCCAGGCGCAGGTGGCGCGACATAATCGTTGGGATCGCCCTCTTTCGCGCCTTGATCAACCCACTGCAAGATCTTGGCCTTCTCAACGGGTGTCAAAGAGATATCGTTGGTGTATGTTCCACATGATTTATCCGCTTGCCAAGGAGGCATTGTCCCATTCGCAACGGAGGTCTTGATGCTCTGTTTGTAGGTGTTCACAAATTTGTAACTTGTGAGTGGGAAGGGGCCAATCCCACCTTTCGCCAAGTGGCAACGGTTACATTTTTGTTCGAAGATCGCCTTCGTGTCCTTCCAGTAAGTCAATCCTGTAAAGACGAGATCGGGTCCATCTCCCTCTGGCTTCGCTTCAAAGATAGACTCATGACCTCCATCAGCGACAGGTTCAGGCTTTGTAGGCTCTGGTCGTGGTTCTGGTCGAGGCTCTGGTTTCGCAGGCTCCGGTTGTGGCTCTGGTGCCACCTCTGTTGTATCTTTCTTGTCGACGACGGTCTTGTCTGTATTGCCCGCGTCCACAGTCTTCTCTGCTGTTGATTCACTTTTGGGTGTCTCTGTCCCACAAGCCCACCACGTTGAGCTTAAAAAGCAGGTTACAGCGACCAACCTGACGATCGTTCTCACCATTCCATTTTCCTCCTTGATGCCTGCAAAATACATGAGCTTCTTGCTGTGTCTATGTGGAGTCTCCACACATCCAGTGATTCTTCCACAAAATATAGCAGATGCAAAGCAATATCTCGACACTCTGTGTCACAAAAAGTAGATCACGTTCCAAAAGAACCCAACAACTCGCCAAATCATGGCGTTTGTGGTGAAAGTTCTTCAAAGCAAACTCTATCCTCGACGTCTTCAAGATCGAGTTGCGCACTTCGCTCAAAAATGTGGTATGTTGCGCCGCATCTTCTTCTACCATACGAAAGGTGTTTCCCATGAGCCTCGAAAAAGAACTACAAGAACGCAGCCAGTCAACATGTGAATTATGCGGCGCAACTGAAAATCTGGGCGTCTATGAAGTCCCTCCTGACGCAGACGGACGCGTTGATGCCTGTGTCTACGCATGTGAGACCTGTCGCACACAGCTCGAAGACCCTGACAAAGTCGACGTACATCATTGGCGTTGTCTTAATGATAGTATGTGGAGTCAGGTCCCTGCAGTGCAAGTCCTCGCCTGGAGAATGCTCACACGCCTACGCGCAGAAGGTTGGACACAAGACCTGCTCGACATGCTCTACCTCGACGAAGACACCCTCCAATGGGCACAAGCCACAGGCGAGGGCGAGAGCGAAGAGGACACCGTGAAACACCTCGACAGCAACGGCGTCGTCCTCGAAGCTGGGGACACTGTCGTGTTGATCAAAGATCTCAACGTCAAAGGCGCGGGCTTTACAGCCAAACGTGGGACCGCCGTGAGAAATATCTCACTCGTCCACAACAACCCCGAGCACATCGAAGGTCGTGTCAACAAACAGAAGATCGTCATCCTCACGAAGTTCGTCAAAAAATCCAGCTAGCCCTCTTCTCTTTGCGTCTTCTTCGCGTCTTCAATACAAGCTTCGCCGCGCCACGCATCGCCTTCGATGTGTGGCTTCGCGCGATACGTCGAATCACCTTACGAGCGCCTCGACTCATCCGTCTGTTCATCCGTCCAAATGCCCAAAGCGCGTTGGACTGGTAAGGACTCTTATCATCCCTCAGATAGGCCAACAGAGCTGGGAGCAGCGGCTTCGCCAACCGCCCCAATCGGCTCACAGCGTGGATGTAAAAAGACATCCCACTCCTCTCTTTGCTCTGCGCCAAAAAGATCTTTGTCAGCTGTGGTATCAACGGCTTGGCTTTTGGGCCAAGTGAACACGCTGCCAAAAATACCCACTTGCGAAACCAACGACTTTTGAGTCCCTTGCGGATCCGTGAAATATCTTTGACCTTTGCCCCGATCCCGGCGAGCCCTGCCCAACCGAACATCGCCAGCTTGCCTCCTTTTTTGATCATCTCGATTGTGTATTTTCGCAGCGACTGACCACGACCTCCAAGCCCAAATAACAGCAACATCGACGTCGGCGAGACAAAACCGCGTTTGCGCATGGAGCGCTTCATATCTCGCTCCATCAATGGAACCAAAGGCTTTGTATAGGGTGCAAGCTGCCACAAGGTCAGCGTGATACGACCTTCCAGACGTCGGTGTGTTTTGTAGAGCGAGTAAATCCTCTTGAGTGATGGACGTGCATATCGTCCTAAATCACCGAGCCCCGCGAGTGCCGTAAAGACCTCACCAAGGGAAGTGGACAAGAGCTGCTTGTGGAAGATCTTCGCGAGGCGCTTTTGTAACCCAGACGCCTTGAGCAGACGCTTGTTCTCCTCTGTAAACCACCACGTCGTCGCGCCAGGAAGGGCAACATCGACAAAACCGCTCGTGCTACGATCCTGGCTGTACTTGAGCATGAACAGCTCGATAGGGACAGGACGTACGCTCTTCAAAAAAGCGAGCGCGGGCTTCACGTTCTTTTTGCACTTGTTGGGGATATCCTTGGTCAGCCTATGAATCCATCTTTTCTTGGGTTTGCGGTAGACGGACAAACCATCTAACAAGACGCGCTGGACATGACAGCTCTCACCTCTCTCTTTGAGCATCGTCTCAATCAGTGGAAAGAGCCTTTTGGCTGGCATCTGTGTACAGGTCAGTGCGTGGAGTGATTCGAGGCGTGTGTTGCTGCTTTTTTTGCTCTTCTTGAAGATCTCGAACAGCGCCGGTCGCGCTCGCGTTGCGTGGGGACCAAGCTCCGCGAGCGCGTCGAGCGCCGCAACACGTCGAAAATAGTTCTTGTCGGACAACATCTTGATCAGGTCACGCAGCGCGACCTTTCCGTGCTTCCCCATCGTACCAAGCGCCTTCGCCATACACGCAGAGACAGAGAAGTCCTTGTGTGTAAGCAATCGTCTCAGCCTTGGTATCGTCTTTTTGGCGATCGGACCGAGTGTACGAATCACCTTACAAGTGGTGACAAGCTCATGACGGCCAGATGATCGTAGTTTGCGATAGAGTTTTCGGCGATAGGAACGTGTCGCCTTGATCGTGTTTGTCAGTTCTTTGAACCGATAGACACCATAGCGGTTTTGTAAGAGCTCCGTGAAGATCGTCTCAAAGGTCTCTTTTTTCGAGGCAGCGTGAAGTTGGGTTGTGTGAACGCTAAAACAAAAGGCACACAACACCAAGGCAGAGATCCACTTTAAAGGTCCACATATTTTATCCATCGTATCGGCTCCTACGTGTATTTTGTGACAAGGTAGAGTCAACAGGGAAGGCATCTGAAGACTTGATGTACAGAGCGCTTTGTTCTGGTCTGTGCTCAAATCCACACGTTATTGTCTGCTGTCAGTGTGCCCCCAGCTTCTCCAGTGTTAACGACCCCACGTGGCTCGATCAACATAATCTGACATTCTTCTTCAGCGACGGGTTTGTGTTCTACACCTTTTGGCACGACAAACATCTCGCCGGCTTTCAGGTGGACGACACCATCGCGAAACTCGATCCTCATCTGGCCACCAAAGACGATGAAGACTTCGTCCGTCTCCTCATGTGTGTGCCAAACAAACTCACCCTTGATCTTCGCGAGCTTGAATTGTACATCATTCATCTCAGCGATCACACGTGGAGACCAATGTTCCGCAAATTTCCCAAATTTTTCGTCCATATTGAGGGCTTTGTATGTCATCAGCGTTTCCTCTCCTTTGAATGGATGGCTTAAGCGAACGGTCCAAGAAAGATATCACAACACCTCGTGAAATTGTTGTACCATAGGATTTTTTGACCACCTTCTTCCAGGCATGAGGCGATGAAAACACAGGCAACCAACCATAACAGACATATCACGATACGCTTTTGGTTATTGGCATTGTGTATACTCGCCACCCACTTACTCCTGTGGAGCTGTGCCCCAGCACCCTGCACAAACGATCGAGACTGTCAGAGTGGTTTCTTCTGCGACATCAGCGGCTATACCTGCGCCCCCGACAACGACACTTCGTGCCACAAAGGCGCCCTCCGCGTATGCTACACAGGTCCCAATGGGACACAAGGAAGAGGTGAGTGCAAAGCTGGCGTGCAACAGTGTACAGACCAACAGACTTGGGGGGAGTGTGCCTCTGAACAGCTCCCAACGATCGAGCTGTGTGACAACAAAGACAATGACTGTGATGGTATCATCGACGAAGAGTGTAAGGCCTCAGAAGCTTGCAGCAAGCTCAACCTCAAGACACGATTTGTACTTCAAGCGAAGCGCTCTCTGTCCTCCCCCAAGCGCATCGAATGTACACTGACCTTCACGAAAGACACTCCACAACTCCAGTGGGACACACAGCCAACGATCCATCTGCACACTCCCACGTGGACACTTGCATCCCTCACCTTCGATAAACAAACATCACCCAAAGAGATCAAGATCGTCTTTTACGCAGCGTCTGCCTGGCAACAACCACTTCAATTTAGCGTGAAGGGTATTGGACTCCTCGACAATGAACGTGCACCCTGCCCCATCGAGTACAAGACCGAATCACTCAAAAGTGATTGCCCTGACAACATGGAAGACTGCGATGGGACTTGTGCCGATCTTTCGTCTTCTTCGGCACATTGTGGCCAATGTGGTCGCACCTGCAAGGCAGGACAGGGTTGCTGTGAAGGTGTCTGTAAAGAGCTCAAGACAGATCCCAAACATTGCGGGGCTTGTGGGACGACATGTGCTGTAGGTGAAACATGTTGTGGCACATGTGTGAAGATGGAGACATCAGCGACACATTGTGGCCAATGTGGCCACACCTGCAAAGACACGGAGAGCTGCCAACAAGGCGTCTGCGTAGCATGTCAGGCCTTTGAGACGATGTGCAAGGTGGGCAACACACGCTCTTGCCACAACTTGCAAGAAGACAACGCACATTGTGGCGCGTGTGGTCAGAGCTGTGAAGCGCCGGCGTCGTGCTTTGGGGGTAAGTGTCTTCGTTGTCGCCAGGACATCGAATGTGGGACGGGACGATTATGCCGAACAGGCAAATGTCTTCGTTGTCCAGGGGATGTAGAGTGTGATGACGTCTCAATATTCTTGGGCAACAACGACGTGATTATCCAGAGTATCACAACAGATACACAAGGAAACCGGTATATTACAGGTCAATTCTTTGAGAGTATCTACCTCAACAACACATCATATAGAGGATTTGGTTGGAACGATATCTTCGTACTCAAGCAAGACAAGCAAGGCAAAGACGTCTGGCTTCGTAGGGGCGGTGGAGAGGGATTTGATAAGCCAGCGGAGATCGTATGGGATCAAGCCAATCACCTTTACGTCTTCGGTGAGTATGGTGCGATGCAATCCTTTGGAGGGGCGCGTATCTCCACACCTGCGGAGTTCTTCCACGGTGGACAAAAGGCCCCTATGAAGCTCACCATCCCCAAAACAGGGATGAATGCACTCTTTGCGTCGCGCCTCAATCTGCAGGGCGAGCTGCAGTGGTTGGTTCCCATTTATGCGGGCAATAGGGTGAGTAATGCTTACGTCAAACACCATCCCAAAGGCGGAATTGTCGCGCTCTTTTCGGCGGAAGACCCATCTTCTATCCAATGCAACGGCAAAGAACTTCGCCAGAGCATCGATCCCGTAGGGACAAACAACACCTCTCACTGGGTCACCTTGCGAATCGACGCAAATGGACAATGTATGTGGGCGAGGGTCTTCGCGAAGGGTCCATACGACAACAACGCTACGGCGCTTGTGATCCATTCTGATGGTTCGATCTTCGTAGGAGGAAGATTCGATGGGTCAGGGACATTTGGATCAAAAACAGTTCAATCAGTGGGGGAGACAGACATTGGGATTGTCAAGCTATCGCCTGCCGGAAAACTCTTGTGGTACAAAACGTTTGGCACCAAGGAACGAGATGGGACCAGCGCCCTTGTGCTCGATCAAAAGGGGCAATTATACGTAAGTGGCTCCTTTCGTGGCACACTGGCCATTGACACACTCCCCAAGCTGACCTCAGTCGATCTGGACATCTTCTTGATCAAGCTCGACACAAACGGCGTCGCGACATGGTCCAGACAGCTAGGTGGTCGTGGAAGCGAGTCGTCTAAACAACTTATCTTCATGAAGGATCAGTCTCTATTGTTGGTGGGTGTATTTTGGGATGTCTTGCAGTTTGGGACACTCTCACTCACATCGAGAGGAGCGAGTGACATTTTCGTCGCCAAGTTCGATACAACAGGTGGTATTGTAAGCCTTGTACAGGGTGGTGGAAAGAGAGCAGAAGAGGTCCGCTCAGCCCATCTCGACGCACAAGAAAGATTGTACGTTACAGGCTCCTTTCTCAGCACCACACCACAATTTGGTCATATCACAACAAACAAAAATCCAAAAAACAAGACCTTTGGCTACGTCTGGACACTCACACCTTGAACGAGAACAGCCTACACAGTCTCGCTTTTTAAGCGGCGAATCATTCACTCTTTGAAGAGGCGAGTCGTTCACTCTTTGAAGAGGCGAGTCGTTCACTTTGTGTTGATGGAGTCATTGTAGAGAGAGGATGTTGGGGGGTAAGCTGGAGAGAAAGTTACGAAAGCATCCTAACGAACAAAGAAGCGGAAGCGACCTATAAATGCGTCTGTTGAATTCAGTGTCGCGTTGCTGCTCGTCGTGATGCTCCCTGAGGCGCTGTACATCACCTCGTGTGATGCTGTGAAGCCTAGGAAAGATCGATTGTTACATTTGCGACTGTCGATCGAGCTGTTTTTGAAACTCATCGCAGACATCACGACGTTACATGCATAACAACTCGTCCTTGACACGACCACACCGTAACCATTCCCCCATGAACCTCCCCATCCCTGGTTGGACGCATCGTATCCGGAGATAGAGAGAATGTGTCCATTGTTCAATGTGATGGGACGTGAGTGCTGCGCAACACGCTGGTACTGTAAGGTGTTTGCATTAACCGAGGTCAACTGACTCGT
This sequence comes from Deltaproteobacteria bacterium, assembly GCA_002731275.1. GTDB lineage: Bacteria > Myxococcota_C > UBA6777 > UBA6777 > UBA6777 > UBA6777. The sequence continues at coordinate 89,487 of PCBK01000092.1, forward strand.
CGTCCAGCTCACATTTCTCGTACCAAATCCGCTGTACACAAGTGTGCCGCTGGTGTTGTACAGCGCGGTCATTACCTCTGCTCCCGACCAACTCGCCATCGTATACGTCACACACCTATCAAACCAGGTAGCAACGTTACAGTTGAGGTCTTCGGCTGCTGTGTTGTTTACATCGACACACGCTGTCCAACCTCCACCGTTGGCCTGCATCTCACAGAACACCTGGAAGGGAGGATTCCCGCCAGCTCCGTCGGGATCAATGCTGTACATACCACTCGTTGTGAATCCTAATTGAAGCCACTCTTTACAACTCTTCGCGTCTGCTTTGACACATGAGCCACTGTTACAAATCTGTCCCGTCGCACACTTCACACCACAAGCACCGCAGTGATTGCTATTGTCGGATGTATCGACACACGCTGTCCCACAGATCTGTTGTCCGGTGGGGCAAACATTGAAGCAAGCGCCGTTGATACAGGTTTGATGACCTGCACACTTTGTCCCACACCCACCGCAGTTTTGAGGATCAATATTTGTATTTGAACAAGAGCCACTGCAATTCGTTTGTCCTGTCGAACACGAAAGCTTACAGCTCCCTGCATCACAAACCTCACCACTCTTACATGCCGTCGCACAACTCCCGCAATATTGGCGATTTGTGTTTGTATCGACACACGCGCCACCACAAAGAGTCAGCCCGCCAGAACATACACAACTTCCGCCACTACAGAATTGTCCTCCGACACACTTCGTTCCACACGCACCACAGTTGTTACTGTCAGCTTGCACGGCTGTACACAGACCACCACAGACGAGTTGGCCTGCAGGACACACAACCTTACAAGCACCAGAGACACAACTCTCACCGGCCTGACAAGCAGTCGTACATCCACCACAATACTGTGTATTGGTCTGTATATCGACACAATTGCCGTTACAATCAGTCATTCCAGAAGGACATTCACACTTGCTGTTGTTGCAGGACTTACCACCAGTACACTTCGTGCCACATGCACCACAGTGGTTGGTATCAGAGGAGAGTTGGACACATACACCCGAACAATTTGTCTGTGATGTTGGACAAGAGATTGTACAGCTTCCGGCGTTACACACTTCCCCGGACTTACATTGGGTGCCACATGCGCCACAATTCACACGATCTGTTTGTACATCGACACACAAGCCACCACACGCTGTTTGCCCGTTGGGACAGGAGTATTCGCACTTACCAGCCACACAAGTCTGCCCAGAAGAGCACGTCGTCCCACAGGTGCCACAGTTGGCGCGATCTGTCTGCGTATCCACACAAGTATTGTTACACACCTTGAGAGAGCCAGGACACGCACAGCTACCGCTTGTACAGACCTGTCCACCAGTACACTTCGTGCCACATGCGCCACAGTTGTTGCTGTCGCTGTTGGTATCAGTACATTGTTGATTACATGCAGTCTGTCCGGTGGGACAAGAGTATTCACACTTACCAGAGACACAGACCTGTCCAGTTGAACATGTCGTCCCACAAGCACCACAGTTGGTGCGATCTGTCTGTGTGTCTACACAGACATTGTTACATGTGCTCAATGAGCCTGGACATGCACAGCTTCCGCCTGTGCAGAGCTGCCCACCTGCGCATGTCGTGCCACACGCACCACAGTTATTGTTGTCGCTTTTGGTGTCGACACATTGCTGACCACAAACAGTTTGCCCTGTGGGGCAAGAGAATTCGCACTTGCCAGCCACACAGAGTTGGCCAGTCGAACACTTTGTCCCACAACCGCCACAGTTGGCACGATCTGTCTGTGTATCAATACATGTCCCGCTGCAATCACTCATTGTGCCAGGACAGGCACAGCTTCCGCTCGTACAAAGTTTACCACCTGTACATTTTGTCCCACACGCCCCACAGTGGTCGAGATTGGTGTTTGTATCGACACAAAGGTTACTACACACCTTCAGTCCTGAAGAGCACGTCACCTGACAGCTACCTTGTACACAAAATTGTCCTTGTGGGCAGGTCGTTCCACATTGTCCACAGTGCGCGGTGTCTGCCTGTGTATTCACACAACTGCCACTGCAATTGGTTTGGCCTTTTGGACAGCTCAACTCACACATACCGGCAGTACAGACTTCGCCAGCCCCACAGGTATTTTTGCAGACACCACAGTGGAAGCGATTGGTCTGTGTATCAACACAAGTCGCGTCACAAACAGATTGACCCTTTTGGCAGTTGAGCACACATTGACCACTCTGGCAGATCTCACCGTCCGCACAAGCGGTGCCACACTTACCACAGTGGACTCGCTCACTTTGAAGGTCAAAACATCCACCATTACAATCAGTCTGCCCTGTTGGACAGGAGATCAGACATGTTCCATTGGCACATACTTCGCCTTTTTGACAGGCTTTTCCACACGCCCCACAGTTATCTTTGTCAGCCTTCAAGTTGATACAGGTTCCATTACAGTCTTCTTGACCGACTGGACACTTGGCTTCGACACATTTGCCTTGATCACAATAGTGTTGACGGGGACAGTCTTTGACTTCCGACGCCCACTCGAAACAACCTTTGGCATTTTTGACACAGAGTTTATATTGACCGGGGATCTCAGTGGCTTTCGTCTGACACTCAAAAGCGCCCTCTGTGCACTGTTCGGCAGGACAGTCAGGGACACATTTTTCTTCTTCACACTTCTCGCCGTCACCGCAGGCTTTCCATCCCTTACACTCACCCCATACACCAAGCGAGCACTCTTGCGTCCCCTTGATACAAGCGTTGCTGTCTTTGGGCAGACAACCCCGCGAGTCTCCGGGCGCACACTGCACACAGTAACTGTCTGAGCAAACAGGTTTCTCTGGTTCTTTACAGTGCTCATTTTTCAAACAGTCCACACAAGCTCCCGAGCCTGCACAGTACGAACTTTCCGGACAGTCCTTATCCGAGCCGCAAACACACTTGTTGTCTTGATTGCACTTCTTGGTCGGGCTACCATCGGACTGACAGTGTTCATCTTTTAGACAAGTCACACAGCGACCGGTCTTTCCGTCACTAGAAATAAGACATCGGTCTGTACACTCATCACATCCGGGCGTTGTGACTGTCACCTCCCCCGAACATCCTAACGCGAGCAGCACAACAAGGGCAAACGAACACGTCACCCAACGAAAAAGTTTGTATTGCATGGTGTCTTCCTTCTGTAAAAAAGAAGCTCCGAGGTTCCGAACCAGACGAAGCCATCTCCAAAGATTGTTATACAGCGACACTCCTTGTCTGCTGTTGGTCGTGTGGGATGCGAAAATGCCTTATCAATCACACACATTTCCTCCCTATATACATATCACACAGTGTGGTGAGTGAGCAAAATTGCTCACTCATCACCGCTCTCGTAAGTACGCCAACAAGGAACGTCCAAAGTACGACAACACCTTGACAATCTTCCATTGACTCAACACAAATGGAGCTTTGTGTTGCAAAAAAGAACAAAGGCTCAAAAGCAGATGATGACTCCTTCTCTTGTGTAAAGCGAGATGGTAGGTTCTTGCCCCAACACACATCCAAATCGAGAGAAGGAGAATGTCACGTGGCAAAGATGACACAATGGTTCGAAGAGTTACAGTCACTGCTTACAAAGACAGAGCGTGATGACACGTGGGAAACACACGTTTGTGAGCGGCTTGAGAATGCATACAGCCTCAATGAACAAACATACACAACAGAGTGGCTCCCGTACCTTCAAGAACCTTCTTTGCAGTGGAATGCCCCACTCAAAGAGTTGGGGGATCTAGGAGAGTTCGAGTATTGGTGTAGACTCGCCCCATTCGCATCTTTTGGATACGCACCTGATTACGGTTATCTCGAAGACGAAGACCTTATGCTGCTCGCAGGTTCTCCCTACCTACCACAACTCTCCTCACTTGACATGAACAGCAAGCACATGAGCCTTGAGGGTGTGCATAGGGTGTTGAGCACCCCTAATCTTACGGGCCTACGCAAGCTTTCCATACGTCCCAACAAACACATTGGCGTTGAGGGTCTTGAAACACTCTTTTCGTTGCCATCACTGTCCAACATTGAGGAGCTGTTCTTGTGGTCCAACCAGGACCTCTGTAGTGAACAGTTTGCCGTGCTATCGAACGCTCCTTTTCTCTCCAATCTGAGGAGCCTCAACCTTTACGCCTTTGAGACTCATGTTGATGGCCTTGCCGCGCTCTTTTCATCACCAAAGCTCTCAAAGTTACGTGAATTGTACTTTCAAAGTATGTATTTGCATGACGAAGATCTTCAAGCCATGGCCCACGCAGAAGCATTGAGTGGAGTTCAAAAGCTCTACTTCATCGACAACAACCTCAGCCAAGAAGCCCCCAACATCCTCGCCAACACGCCACTACTCAATGACCTTCGTTCGCTCTACATCTCCGCTCATCACTTCTCACAAGAAGGCTTGCATGCCCTCTTGTCCTCACCTCAACTCTCCCAGCTTGAGACACTCAATCTCAGCGACTGTACCCTGAACGTCCATTGGACGGAGTCTCTGGAAAAACTGTCATCACTCCGCGCTTTGAATCTCAATCGCTGCGAGCTCGATGAACGCGACGGGATGAGGCTTGCGCAAGTGACCTCTCTTACAAAACTTCGCCATCTCGCGCTCGCAGGGAACAGTATCGGTAGAGCTGGACTGACAGCCCTCGCAGATGCCCCTCTCGCTGCGAATTTGACCGAACTCTACCTCAGAGGCAACAGCATCGGTGCTGATGGTCTGACTGCCCTCGCACACTCCTCACACTTCGAAAAGATTGAACATCTTTACCTCGAAGAAAACAACATCACAGACAGCGGTGTGGAGCAGTTTGCGATGTCCTCCAACACCAGACGACTTCGTTGGTTATCCTTCTCCAAAAACTCACTCACAGCACGATCAGCCAAGGCCCTCGCGAGAGCCCACTTCCTTTCAGAGCTGCGTTATCTGTGTCTTAGAGACAATGAGCTTGGTCCAGAAGCGATCGAAGCGCTCGCCAGATCACCACAACTCTCCCAGCTCCAGACACTCGTGCTCCACAACTGTAAAATAGAGGACGAAGGGCTCAAGCTCCTGGCAAATGCCCCATTCAAAAGTCTGAATAAGCTTTACATGTACAACAACGACATCACATCAGAGGGTGTCATCGCGCTCTCTCAATCACCCCTACTCGCTCACCTACATCTACTCGACATCTCATATAACGACATAGGTGATGAGGGCGCAAAGGCACTCGCACAGTCTCCTCACACGACAGCTCTGAGAACACTCGACCTCGAAAAGACAGGGATTCAGGATGAAGGCGCAAAGGCGCTCGCAGAATCCACGAACTTACCACGTCTACAAAAGCTTCACCTCAAGATGAACCAGATCGGAGACAACGGAGGCGTCGCGTTCGGAGAAACTTCGACGCTCACAAGGTTAGAAGAGATCACACTCAATGACAATCGCATCGGGGATAAGACAGCGATTGCGTTTGCCAACAACGAACATCTCGGAAATCTTCGCCACCTCTCTTTTGGAGGCAATCGCTACATTGGGACCAAGGGATATACGGCGTTGTGTACATCCAAACATCTCTCGCGATTGATTCGGTTTTACTATCTTGGCGCGCTGTCTCATAGCGAGCTCAAAAGAATCAACACTGACAAAGACACCCTCCTCAAAGAGATCTGTCAGTCAGAAGTGTAAACGATAAGACGATCATTCTCCCTAACAACCACGCGACTCTTGGTATGACTAACGGGGACCGAAGGCGGTCCCCCAGCGCGGACTACGTCCTTGCCTTCCCCTCCAGTTGATGCCTTCGGCTATTGATCGCTGTCTCATCGGCATTCACGTACTCTGAGCATGCGACATGGTTTTTCATTCTATCGTAGATAGGCTTCAAAAGCTCTGCACATTGATGAAACAGGTCTTTTAGTGTACTTCGATTGAGCGGGACGCCCGCTCTTTTGAGGATTTTCTCTTGTCGATAGAGTGGAATAGAGTCAGCACATTTTTGAACAACGACGTGTGCGTGAAGTCCGGGGCCATAGTGTGTTCCTTCAGTGAC